>JBFLVV010000048.1:0-43243 GCA_040758275.1 Pseudomonadota bacterium | reverse complement strand
CATCGAGACGCCCCATGGGAAGAAGAATGCCGTTTCCAGATCAAACAAAATAAACAGGATCGCCACCAGGTAGTAGCGAACGTCGAACTTCATGCGGGCGTCTTCGAAGGCTTCGAAGCCGCATTCATACGGGGAGAGCTTGGCTGCGTCGGGACGGTGCGGGCCGAGGATGCGACCGAGCACCTGCGGGGCAACGCCGACGCCGATGCCAATCAGGATAAAGAGAAGGACGGGGAAGTAATTTTCGAGGTTCACGTGAAGCCTATTTGAACGATCGGTTAAAGAAACACTGCAGGGCTGCAGCGCCGAATCGCGCGAACCTGGCCGGATGGCCTCGCAAACCTACGGCGCGTTGCGCGGCCGGTTTGCGGCGCCTCCCGAAGATTGCCACCAGGACCGTACGACTGATCCTCGTAAAAAAGCCAGCTCAGGCAGGAGAGCGATCGCTCATGCGCCCTTGCTGGCTCTTTCATTTATCTTGGTGCCGACGGCGAGACTCGAACTCGCACAGCTTGCGCCACTACCCCCTCAAGATAGCGTGTCTACCAATTTCACCACGTCGGCTGGAGACCAGTATTTTAACCTGCTTTAGCACTACTTTTCAATGCACAAATTGCGCTATCACAAGGAATTTACACAATTACTCAACATTTCTTTGATGACTGCAAACCTTCCTGCAGTGCTATCGAGAATGAGTGCTATTTAGCGAGGCTAATCTACTGCTGTGCGGGAGAGCGGCCCGCAGCGAGCCGCATTCTACCGCTAATCGCGAACAGGCGTGCGACGCCTGGTTGGCGATGGAGGATCGTAATTACTTGGTGGCCGGAGCCGGTGCGGCCGGTGCAGCAGCAGCTGGGGCGGCAGTGCTCGGCGCAGGATTCGACACGCCCGGGGTCTGCGGGATGTCGTTGACCGGGACGGCCGGGGCGGTAGCGGCGCCGGCGTTCGGGCCTGCGCCCGGCACGTCGCTCGGGATGCCGGTGGCCGGCGCCTGCGAGGACGGCACGGTCACGCGCTCCATCACACCACCGTCGGTGCCCGGACGGGCGCGGTCGTTACCCACCCAGGCCAGGGCCAGGGTCGAGGCGAAGAAGACGGCGGCGGCGACGGCGGTCGACTTCGACAGGAAGTTCGACGAACCGGAGGCGCCGAACAGGCTGCCCGAAGCACCCGAACCAAAGGCGGCGCCCATGTCGGCGCCCTTGCCGTGCTGGACCAGCACCAGGCCGATGATGGCCAGGGCCGAAATGACCTGCACAACAATAATCAGATTAAAGAAGGTGCTCATTGCAATTCCATTTCCAAGTTAACGACGGTTCAAATACTTATTGATTATTCTTTACTGCGCGGCGCGGATGATCGCCAGGAAGTCCGCCGCCTTCAGGGCTGCACCACCGATCAGGCCGCCGTCGATGTCCGGCTGCGCCATCAGGTCCGCCGCATTATCCGGCTTCATGCTGCCGCCGTACAGCAGCAGCACGTTTTCCGCCGCCTCGGCGTTGCATGCGCGCAGTTTTTCGCGCAGGGCGGCGTGCACTTCCTGGGCCATGGCCGGGGTCGCCGTCTTGCCGGTGCCGATCGCCCATACGGGTTCGTAGGCTACCACCAGCTTGCCGACCGAGGCCGCGCCGACCTGCGCCAGCACCGCATCCAGCTGGGCGCCGACCACTTCCATGGTCTGCCCTGCTTCGCGCTGCGCCAGCGTTTCGCCGACGCAGACGATCGGCGTCAGACCGGCGTCCAGCGCCGACTGCGCCTTGCGCGCCACCAGCTCGTTCGTCTCGCCATGGTAGGCGCGGCGCTCGGAGTGGCCGACGATCACGTAGCGGCAACCGAAATCCTGCAGCATCGATGCGCACACCTCGCCGGTATAGGCGCCGGGCTGCTGGCAGGACACGTCCTGCGCGCCCCAGGCCAGCTGGGAGCCGGTCAGGATATCCTGGCACTGATGAAGATAAGGCGCCGGCACGCAGACCGCGGTGGCGGCCTTCGCATCCTGCAAGCCTTCGAGGATACCGGTCAGGAGCGTGGCATTGGCCGCGCGGCTGCCGTTCATTTTCCAGTTACCGACCACGAGTTTTGGACGCATACGATCCTACAGATAAATAACCCGCTATTCTAGCGGTCGAATATGTGGCGGTCAAACAATGGCTGAGCTCACCACTTCCCTTTTGCATCAATCGCTTAGCGCACTTCCAGCACGATCTTGCCGACGTGCGTGCTCGACTCCATCAGCGCGTGCGCCTCGGCCGCCTGCGCGAGCGGGAAGATCTTGAAGATGACCGGCTTGAGTTTGCCCTGCTCGAACAGCGGCCACACGCGCTCGCGCAAATCGCGGGCGATTGCCGCCTTGAACGCCACCGGGCGCGGACGCAGGGTCGAACCGCTGATGTGCAGGCGCCGGCGCAGCACCTGGCCGAGGTCGATCTCGGCCTTGGCGCCGCCCAGCAGCGCGATCAGGGCGATGCGGCCGTCGTCGGCCAGGCAGTCGATCTCGCGCGGGATGTAGTCGCCGGCGACCATGTCGAGGATGACGTCGACGCCCTTCCCGCCCGTCAGCTCTTTGACGACCGCGGCAAAGTCCTCGGTCTTGTAATTGATGGCGCGCTCGGCGCCCAGCCCTTCGCAGGCGCGGCATTTCTCGTCGGAACCGGCGGTCGCGAAGACACGGTGGCCAAGGGCCGCCGCCAGCTGGATCGCGGTCACGCCGATGCCGGAGGTGCCGCCCTGCACCAGCAGGGTTTCGCCTGGCGACAATTGCGCGCGGTCGAAGACATTGGTCCAGACAGTGAAGAAGGTTTCGGGCAGCGAGGCCGCTTCCAGCGGCGACAGGCCTTGCGGGATCGGCAGGCACTGCTCGGCCGGCGCGGCGCAGTATTCGGCGTAGCCGCCGCCCTGCACCAGCGCGCAGACCATGTCGCCCTTGGCGAATCCCGCTGCGGCATAGTCGCCGTCGACGATCTCGCCCGCCACTTCCAGGCCCGGCAGATCGGAGGCGCCCGGCGGCACCGGGTATTTACCCAGGCGCTGCAGCACGTCGGGCCGGTTGATGCCGGCCGCGTGCACCTTGATCAGGACTTCGCCCGGCTTCAGGGTCGGCACCGGGCGCTCGCACAATTGCAGGACGTCGGGCTTGCCCGGCTGCGTGATTTCGATGGCGCGCATGTCCACTCCCGTGTTGAAAAAACCGCAATTGTAAGGGAGGGAAGGAAAACCTGCGCGCCCGGTTTCGTCTCAAGCGCGATAGCGGGTGCTGCGCCGGCCGTCGTGCGTCAGGTGCGGCAGGCAGGAACGCAGGGCTTCCCGCTCGACGGCGTCGCCGCCGCGCGACACCAGGCGCACGGAGCAGGAAAAGGGATCGCCGCCGCACATGTGATAGCTCGGAAGCGGCAAGAGAGGCAGTCCGAAGGCCAGGGACACGGTCGCGGTCTCGAGGTCGTCGATGGTGCTGCCGTGCCGACGCAGCGCCTCGCGCAGATAGCCGGACCAGTAATGCGCAGCAGCGAGGGCGGCGGGCGTGTCGGGCCGCGCGGCGGCACGGATCAGGTCGAGCTCTGCCCGCATGCCGGTCGCGCGCGTTTCCGTATAGAGCACGCCCGGCGCCCAGTAGCCGATGAAGTCGTTGTTACGGCTGACAAAGCTGTCGAGCAGCCCCGCCGCGGTATGCTTGAGCCAGCGTTTGGCGATCATGTCTGTCCCCCTGTGGAACGACAGTGTATCAAGCTCCGCGATGCAGTCCCGGACCGACGCCCAGCAAGGTATCGCGGCGCAGCCGCAGCCGCGTGTGCGGCGTCCGGATGCCCGCGCTCATGCCCCAGGCCGCGGCCCAGCGCAGCGCGCGGTCGGTGTCCGGACCGAAGGGCCGGGCCGCCGATGCCCGCTTGAGGGCGGCCGACATACGCTGCATGGCGTAGAGCTTTTTGGTGGAAACGATCTTGGCCATGGGTCCAAGATACGGTCTCCACATCGCGGTGACGGTGCCGTACTTAACTCATGGGAGTCACGGGCGGGCGCGGCACGAAGAGCGGCGTCTCGCCGCTGTCGACCGCTTGCAGGGCCTGCAGCGCCATTGCGTAGGCGCCGTTGTAGGACTTGGCCGCGGCGATGAAGCGGCCGTTGTGGCAGAACTTGGCATCCGCCACGCCCGTGACCGCCGCCAGGTCGGCGTCGCGCAGGCCGGCCCAGCTCTGCGGCAGGTCGGCGCGCGCATCAAAGGTGTCGACGGTCGCCGGCACCGTGTGCAGCATGTGGCGGTCTTCCGAGCGGCTGTAGCTGATCACGAACAGCACCTTCGGCATCTCCTTGCGCACCACCGAGGTCCAGGGCAGCGCCGCGTTCTTCAGGAACAGCAGGCGGCCGTTCTCCAGCACCTCGGCCTGGCGCACCTGCGACAGGGCCAGCGTCGCGCCGACGCGGTACTTGACGGCGTTCGCCATCACGTCGGTGAGGAAAGCCATCACCTTGCGGAACTGGGCCAGGCGGAAGGCCTCTGCCTCCGCGCCGTAACCGAGGCGTTCCTCGTCCATCCAGTTCGGGTTATAGCCCGACACCACCGCCGACAGGCCGTAGCCGCCCGGCGCATTCTTGGCGGCGCCGACGTCCGACAGGTCCAGGTACTGCACGATGTCGCCATCGATGGCATAGGCCATCTGCTGGGCCGTCTCCTCGTCGAGCTGCTGGCCGGTATGCGCGAGCGCCAGCGCGGCCACGCAGCGCGCGCCGTACTCGCGCCAGACCAGGCCGGCGCTGGCATAGGGCACGCCGGACATGCGGGCGCCGTCGAAGCCTTTCTGGTGATGGTCGAAGCGGCCGGTGGCCGGGTCCCAGATGCCGCCGACGTCGACGGCGAAGTCGCCCGCCTCGATTGACGCCGGGTCGCGGGTGCGGACGATCTCCGCTTCAGGGAACAGGATGTGCAGGACGGCCACCGCCCATGCGTCGTCGGCGTGGAACTTGCCGTTGTGGGTCACGATGACCATGAAAACTCCAGAATGCGCAGTGCGAAGGGTGGCATCATACTCCGATCGAGGCCACCCGGTCGCGTGGCGCCTTTGTAGGGTGGGCGGCTTCGCCGCCCACGCGTTCAGCCAGCTCGCGAATGGACGATACGTCTGCTTTCCCCGGAGTTGAACGCGTGGGCGGAGGACCGCCCACCCTACGAAAGACGCTCGGCATGACTATAAATAACGTGCCGCCCGCCGCGCACGAAACCAGCCAGCGTGAGGCCGGCCTGCTGCGCCAGCTGCACAGCCAGCGCGGTCGGCGCCGAGATCGCGCCCAGCAGCGGGATGCCTGCGCGCGCGGCCTTCTGCACCATCTCGAAGCTGGCGCGGCTGGTCACCACCGCGAAGCCCTGCGCCGTGTCGATACCGTCGCGCGCCAGTGCGCCCACCAGCTTGTCGAGCGCATTGTGGCGGCCCACGTCTTCGCGCACGCAGCGCAGTTCTCCGTCGCGGCCGGCCCAGCCGGCGGCGTGCACGGCGCCGGTCGCGTGGTGCAGGTCCTGGTGCGCGGCCATCGCGGCCATGGCCCGGTGCAGCGCGTCCGCTTCGAAGCGCACAGTCGATCCATCGCGTGGCGGATCGAAGGCCTCATCCTCGAAACAGGCCAGGCTCTCGACGCCGCACAGCCCGCAGCCGGTACGGCCCGTACGGGCGCGCCGCGTTTCCTTCAGCCGCATCATGGCGCCGCCGGCTATCCGCATCTCGATCGCGATGCCGTGGGCGCCCTCTTCCACCTCGATCTCGTAGATATCGCGCGCGCTGCGCACGATGCGCTCGCCCAGCGAGAAGCCGATCGCGAAATCTTCCAGGTCCAGCGGAGAAGCCAGCATCACCGCATGGCTGATGCCGTTGTACACCAGGGCCACCGGCACTTCCTCGGCCACCAGCTCCGCACCGTCTTCGAGTACGCCCTCGCGCCAGTGCGCGGCCGGCAGGCGGCTGGCGCCCGGCGGCGCGAAGAAACCCTCGCCCGCGTTCATGACAGCCTCCCGCCGCGCTCGAGCACAACGTCGATCGCCTTCGCCGCCGGCACCTTGCTCTCCTTCGCGTGGTGCCACAGCGGGATCAGGGCATTCAGTTCCGGGTAGTAGCCGGCGATGCAGCCCTCGGGCACGTCGTAGGGCACGACCGCCAGGCCGTCGACGCGTCGCTCGACGCCATCGTCGGCCGCCGTGCGCAGCGATACGAGTTCGCCCTCGCGCAGCGCGTAACGCGCCACGTCCGCGCGCGCCATGAACAGCACCATGCGGCTGCCCTGCACGCCGCGGAAGTGGTCGTCGTAGTTGTAGATGGTGGTGTTGAACTGGCCGTCGCTGCGCACGGTGAAGAGGCGCAGCGTTTGCGGTCCGCCGCGCAGGTCCGGATTGCCCTGCAGGGCATCTAGCGCCGTGAAGTGGGCCTTGCCGGATTCGGTCTTCCAGACCCGGTGCGCGGCGCCCAGCGGCCGGCGAAAGCCACCCGGCGTCCACATGCGTGCATTGAAGTCGTGGAAGATGTCGGGATAGGTCTCGGCGATGGCCTTGCGCACCAGGGAATAGTCGCCCACCCAACGGTCCCAATCGACGCGCGGATTCGGGTCGAGCGTGGCCTTGGCGATGCCGGCCACGATGGCAGGTTCCGACAGCAGCGTGGACGCCACGGGTTCGGCGCGCCCGCGCGAGCCGTGCATGCAACCGGTGCTGTCCTCGACCGTCACGTCCTGCTCTCCGCCGGCCTGGCGGTCGATCTCGATCCGGCCCAAACAAGGCAGCAGGTAGGATGCCTTGCCGTGGATGATGTGATTGCGATTGAGCTTGGTTGCGATCTGCACCGTCAGCGGGATCTCGCGCCAGGCCTTTTCCATCAGGCCGCGTTCCGGCACCGCGCGCACGAAATTGCCGCCCAGGCCGACGAAGGCCTCTACCTTGCCGGCCAGGATGGCCTCGCAGGCCTCGACCGTGTTCATGCCGGCCTTGCGCGGCGGCTCGAAGCCGTATTGTTCCTTGAGCTTGTCGAGCGGCGCCAGTTCCGGCTTCTCGGTGATGCCGACGGTGCGCTGGCCCTGCACATTGGAGTGGCCGCGCACCGGGCACACGCCGGCGCCGGACTTGCCGATGTTCCCACGCAGGAGCAGCAGGTTGACGATCATGGTCACGTTCTGCACCCCATTGCGGTGCTGGGTCAGGCCCATGCCGTAGATGCCCATCACGGCGCCCGCCTCGCAATAGACCTCCGCCGCCGCCTCCAGGTCGGCGCGCCGCAGGCCGGATTCGCGCTCGATGTCAATCCAGCCGCAGGCGCGCACCGATTGCTCGAACTCGGCGAAGCCCTGGGTGTGCTCCTGGATGAAGGCGACATCGAGCACGCGCTGCTCGCCGGCCGTCAGGGCCGCGTCGTCGCGGTCGAAGATCGCCTTGCACAGGCCCATGATGGCCGCAGTGTCGCCGCCCGGTCTAACCTGGTGGTACTGGGTGCTGATCGGGGTCTCGTGCCCGGTCAGCATCTCGACGGGCGACTGCGGATTGGTGAAGCTGACCAGGCCGCGCTCGCGCAAGGGGTTGAAGGTGATGATGGGTACGCCGCGCGAGCGCGCCTCCTGCAGCTGGTGCAGCATGCGCGGACTGTTCACGCCGACGTTCTGGCCGAAGAAGAAGATGCAGTCGGTTTCTTCGAAATCGTGCAGCACCACGGTGCCGACCGGCACGCCGATGGTCTTCTGCAGCCCGACCGAGGTGCTTTCGTGGCACATGTTGGAGCTGTCCGGCAGGTTGTTATTGCCGTACATGCGGGCGAACAGCGAATACATATAGGAGGTCTCGAGCGAGGCGCGGCCCGATGCGTAGAACACCACCTGTTCCCTGGCCATGCCGCGCAAGGTGGCGCCGATCTCGGCAAACGCCGTCTCCCAGCTCACCTCGCGGTAGGTGTCGCTGGCGGCGTCCCAGCGCAGCGGCACGGTCAGGCGGCCCTGGTCTTCCAGCGTGTGGTCGTCCCAGGCTTCCAGCTCGGTGACCGTGTGCTGCTGGAAGAAGTCGGCGTTAATGGTCTTGCTGGTGGTTTCCCAGGCGGTGGCCTTGGCTCCGCTCTCGCAGAACTCGAAGGGATGCGGGTTGGCGGGCTTGGCCCAGGCGCAGCTGACGCAGGCGTAGCCGTCGGGCTTGTTCTGCTTGAGCAGCAGGCGGCTGTCCTTGATCGGCACGCGCTGGTCCAGCAGGATCGTCGACACCTTGGCCAGCGAGCCCCAGCCGCCTGCCGGCATGGTTGCGTGGCCGATCTTCACGTCCTTACCCGAGTGATTGCTCATGTCTGCTCCTTGCGCGTCGATGGCCTACCGTAGCCGCGTCAAGGGCAATGCTCGGTGCGCCGCCGAACAGTCGGAGGCAATCGCCGGGTCAAGCGGGGTACAAGATTTCCCTCAGCGCCATGGAAAATTCTTGCAGGAATGTTAATCTTTGCAGCTTTCGATGCGGCGCAAAGGCGAGGGTTGTTGCCTTCTTGTCCACGCCGGCGGCGCTGGGTAGATTGGTCATGCGAGCTCATGCGTATCGCATGGGCGCCTTTTTCGGGAGCACACGATGAACCGCATCTTGCCCACCCTTCTCCACGCCGCGCAGCGCCTGGCGGCCGCCTTCACTGTCACCCCGTCGGCCGTCCAGCCGCCGCGGCGCCGGCTCTTCCTGTCCGGCGCCATGCTGGCCGCCGCCATCGCCTTCACCAGCCAGCCGGCCGGCGCACAGGCCTGGCAGAACGAACACTGGCTTGGTGCCTGGGGCACCGCGCCGGCCGGCCCGCCGCCGGACACCAGCCTGCAGACCTTCACCGACCAGACGCTGCGCCTGATCGTCCACACCAGCATCGGTGGCAACCGGGTACGCATCCGGGTCTCGAATGAGCTGGGCAGCACGCCACTGACGATCGGCGCCGCGCGCATCGGCCTGCGCGCAGCCGGTTCGGACGTAGCGGCCGGCACCGACCGCGCCCTCACCTTCGGGGGGCGCAGCTTCGTCACCATCCCGCCCGGCGCGCCGGCGGTGTCCGACCCGGTGGAGCTGAACGTCCCGCCACTATCCGACCTGGCCGTGAGCCTGTACCTGCCGGGCACCGTGCAGGCAACGACCGTGCACCAGCTGGCGCTGCAGACCAACTACGTCTCCCTGCCCGGCAACTTCACGGCTGCGCCGACGCTGCCCGTGCAGCGCACCATCCAGGTCTGGCCCTTCCTGACCGAAGTCGACGTCGATTCGCTAGGGCCCACCATCGTCACCCTCGGCGACTCGATCACGGACGGCACCCGCAGCACGCCCGACACCAACAACCGCTGGCCCGACTGGCTGGCGCGCCGCCTGCAGACCGAGCGCGACCCGGTGCTCGGCATCAATGCCCGCTTCGGCGTGGTCAACCGGGGCATCAGCGGCAACCGCCTGCTGAGCAATTCGCCGAACACCCTGGCCGGGCGCAGCGCCCAGGAGCGTTTCGACCGCGACGTGCTGGCGACCGCCGGTGTGCGCTACCTGGTGATCCTGATCGGGATTAACGACATCGGCAACAGCTCGGCCACCAGTCCGGTAACAAGGGAAGACCTGATCGCCGGCTACCGCCAGCTGATCCTGCGTGCGCGCGCCAAGGGCATCAGCGTGATCGGCGCCACCCTGACGCCGTTCGAAGGAGCGGGCTACTACTCGCCCGAGAAGGAGGTCGTGCGCCAGGCCGTGAACAACTGGATCCGCAACAACGACGAGTTCGACGCCGTGATCGACTTCGACCGCGCCACCCGCGACCCGGCGCATCCGACGCGTATCCTGCCGGCGTATGACAGCGGGGACCATTTGCATCCGAACGATCTTGGTTACCAGGCGATGGGGAATGCGGTGCCCTTGAGTTTGTTCCGCAGCGCGGCCAAGGCACCGGCCGCCATCAAGTAGGGTGGGCAGATTCTGCCCACGCGGTCAACGCACGGTGGTGAGCCACGGAACAGGCCGGGACACGTAGGTTGACCGCGTGGGCGGCACAGCCGCCCACCCTACAACATCAAGAATTGGTGCCCGTGCGCGACGTCGTCGGCAGCGGCCTGCCCGGCCTCCACGTGCGCGACAGCGACTGCGCTTCCTCGATCTGCTCCTGCGTCATCTGGCGCGAGATCGCGGCGCGCTGCTCGATCGCGTTGTGGTTGCCGCTGGCGGCGGCGAGGTTCCACAGCATATAGGCCAGCACCATGTCCTGCGGCATGCCGGCCTGGTGGTAGCGGTACATCAGGCCGAGCGCGTGCTGGGCCTCGGCGTGGCCCTGCTCGGCCGCCCTGCGGAACCAGGTAACGGCGTGCCGCTGGTCCTGCGGGACGGCGTTGCCGGTGTAGTACATGGCGCCGACGACGTACTGCGCGTCGGACTTGCCCTGCAGGGCGGCCTTGTGGTGCCAGGCGAAGGCCTGCTTGTAGTCGCGCGTGACGCCGCGGCCCATGTAATACATCAGGCCCAGCAAATGCTGGGCGTCCGCATGGCCGGACTTGGCGAGCGGGACGATCTCTTTCAGTGCTGTCGCGTAGTTCCGCGCGTTGTAGGCGCTGGCTCCTTCCGCGAAGCCCGCATGCGCACCGGCCTGCAGGCCCAGGGCGAACGCGAACGCTACGAATAGTTTTTTCATGTCTCGTGCAGGGAATTCAGGATCTCTACGTACCCTTGTCCTCGTAAGGACTCACCTTGTTCTTGTTGTACAGCGTGTTCTTGTTCTGGTCTTTACTTCCAGCTCACCTTGCCGAGACCGTCGACGCTGACCTTGCGGTTGACCGGCTTGCCGTGCACCGTCACCGAGCCCAGGCCCGACAACGTCAGGTTGGCGCTTTCCTTGGCGGTGATGGTCGCATTGCCCAGTCCCGACAGCTCGAGGGTCACGTTCTCGGCCGAGAAGGCCTGGGCATCGAGGCCACCCAGTCCGCCGAGTTCGGCCTTGAGCTGGCGGCTGCGGCCGGACAGGGTCACGTAGCCGGCGCCGCGCAGGTTCAGTTCGACGCTCTCGCTGTTGATGCCGTTGACGCGCATGCTGCCGACGCCGCCCAGGTTGGCAGTCAGGCTCCTGTAATTACATGATACATTCATTGAGCCGGCCCCATCGAGGTTGAGCTCGAGTTCGTCGCCCGAGAAGCCGCTGACCACGGTGCCGCCCACGCTCTCGGAGGTCACCTCGCGCAGGTTCGGCAGGGTCAGCTCCGCGTGCAGCCCCATGCTGCGGCCGAGGTTGATGCTCACGCCCTTGGTCTCGGTGCCGATGTTGAGGGTGTCGCCGCTCTGCATCGTGGTGGTCTTGCCCAGCAGGCGCGGGTCGCCGGTGAGCACCAGCATCGGCGTCGCCCCCTGGCGAATCTTCATGTCCACCACCCCATCCAGCTTGACGCGCACCACGCGCGCGTCGATCGGCCGGGTCTCGGTCGCCGTTTCCGGAGCCGCCTGGGCGACGCCGATGCAGGCGAGCAGCGAGGCGCACAGGGCCATGAAGGCGAGGCCCGGCTTGGAAAGGTTTGTCATTTGATTCTCCGAATACATGTTCTTTGGTTTGGCGACGGTTGGGGGCGTGAAGCCCTAGCCGATCTTGGCATGTTGCAACTATATCGATTTTGTCATCACATACCTATCTGTCTGCGATGAACTGCACAAATCGCGGTCCAGGGTGACGTATGCGTGGACGGATGCTTGTTGCGCAATATCGACACAACAATAGATTTATCGCAAAAAATCGCGAATATGCATGCGAAAAAAAATTACTTATTGGCATGCCACTACGCTAAGATGCAGCGCACGACGGCCACCGCCGTCTGTACAAACCCATGGAGACAAATGGGTAACAATTCACTTCGCAGTCATGTTCTGCGTTCATTCTCGAGGTCACCCATGCGCATGCGCCAATTACCTGTTCTGCTGGCCGGGCTCACCTTTTCGCTGTCGGCGTTCGCCGCATCAAGCGACCAGTGGACCCTGCCGATCAACGTCAAGAAGCTCGACAACGGCCTGACCGTCATCGTCACCGAAGACCACAGTTCGCCGACGGTCGGCGTGTCGGTCGTCTACCACGTGGGCATGCGCCTGGAACCGAAGAACCGCACCGGCTTCGCCCACCTGTTCGAGCACCTGATGTTCCAGGGCACCCCGAATGCAAAGAAGGGCGTGTTCGACACCACCATCACCGCCGGCGGCGGCCGCAACAACGGCTCGACCCGCCCCGACTACACCAACTACATCGAGACCGCGCCGGTGTCCGCGCTGGAACCGATCCTGTGGCTGGAAGCGGACCGCATGAAGACCCTCGACTTCAGCCCGGCCACGCTGAAAAACCAGCAGGACGTGGTGAAGGAAGAGATCCGCGTGAACGTGAAGAACCAGCCCTACGGCGGCTTCTACTGGATCGACATCGGCCAGCACGCCTTCCAGAAGTGGGAAAACAACCACGACGGCTACGGCAGCTTCCAGGACCTGGAGAACGCCAGCCTGGACGACGTGCGCGCCTTCCACCGCGACTACTACGGCCCGAACAATGCCGTGCTGGCGATCGCCGGCGACATCACCGCTAGCCAAGGCTTCGCGCTGGCGCAGAAGTACTTCGGCGGCATCAAGGCCCGTCCGACGCCAAAAGCCACCGACTTCAGCGAAGGCCTCAACACCGCGGAAAAACGCGTGGTGCAGAGCGACGCCCTGGCCCAGGTGCCGGCCATCGCCGCGGCCTGGAAGGTGCCGCCGCGCGGCCACCGCGACCAGGCCGCCATGGCCGTGGTCGGTGAACTGCTGGGCGGCGGCGACGCTTCCCTGTTCTACCAGGGCCTGGTGAAGGGCCGCGAGATCGCGCTGAACGTCGACACCCTGTTCGGCCTGACCGGTCCCTTCGAATACGACGGCCCGACCGTGATGACCGTGTTCGCGCTGTACAAGCCGAACAGCAGCGCCGACGCCATGCTCAAGGCCATGGACGAGGAGATCGCCAAGGTCGCCAAGGACGGCGTCGACGACGCAACCCTGAAGCGCGTGAAGACCCGCATCCTGGCCGACTGGAACAACCAGCTGGAAAGTTTCATCAACCGCGCCGACACCCTGGCGAAGATGCAGGTGCTGTGGGGTGACGCCAAGGTGGTCAACCAGATCCCGGGCTGGATCGAAGCCGTGACCTCGGAAGACATCCAGCGCGCGGTGCGCACCTATCTGGTGCCGAGCAACCGCACCGTCATCGACCGCAAGCCGGCCGCGATGCTCGCGGCCCCGACCGCCGCAGCCGCCCCGGCCGCTGCAAAACAATAAGGAGCACATCATGAAAAAACTGATGCTCGCACTCGCCGTCACCGCCGCCTTCGCGCCGGTGGCCTACGCCGCGGCCCCCGCCCCTGCGAAAGAACTGGCCATGCCGGCCTACGGCAAGGACAAGCCGATCCCGGTCCCGAAGATCACCAAGAGCACCCTGAAAAACGGCCTGACCGTCTGGGTCGTGCCGCGCCAGGGTCTGCCGCGCGTGGACTACGTGCTGGCCGTGCGCGGCGCCGGCTTCGCGGCCGACGCACCCGGCACGCCGGCCTTCGCCAACATGCTGGCGGGCCTGATCAACGAAGGCACCGACAAACGCGACTCGCGCGCGATCGCCGAAGCGGCCCAGGGCATGGGCGGCTCGGTCGCCGCCAGCGCCACCTCGGACGGCATCATCGTCTCGGCCAACGCCCTGCTCTCGCACTCGGCCCCGATGATGCAGCTGCTGGCCGAAGTCGCGCGCGCGCCCTCCTTCCCGGAGAGCGAAGTCAAGCTGGCCAAGGCCAATGCGCTGCAGTCGCTGCGCGTCTCCGAGACCCAGCCGACCTTCCGCGCCGAGCGCGCGATCAGCCGCGCCGTGTACGGCGAGCACCCGTACAGCCGCACCACCCCGACGGTGGAAGCGATCAACGCCGTGACCCAGGACATGCTGCGCAGCGAACACGCCAAGCGCATGCGTCCTGACCACGCCCTCCTGGTGATCACCGGCCCGGTCAAGGAGCTTGATGCGCTCAAGCTTGCCGAGCAAGCCTTCGGCGACTGGAAGGCCAGCGGCCCGTCGATCGCCGACACCGCGCCGGCGCCCGCTAGCGCCAAGCCGGCGCGCATCCTGCTGCAGCGCGACGGCAGCGTGCAGTCGACCCTGCGCCTGGGCAGCCCCGGCATCGCTGCCAGCGCCCAGGACCAGATCCCGCTGCGCCTGGCCAGCACCATCCTCGGCGGCGGCTTCTCGAGCCGCGTGAACATCAACCTGCGCGAGGCCAAGGGCTACACCTACGGCGCCTCGGCCGGTGCGCGCCTGAACCGCGCGGGCGGCTCGATCATCGGCGGCGCCGACGTGCGCAACGAGGTGACCGGCGCGGCGCTGAACGAGTTCTTCAGCGAGTACAAGCGCATCGGCAGCGAGCTGGTGCCGGCCAAGGAAATGGAGATGAACAAGCGTTATGTGGCCGGCGGCTACATGATCAGCAACCAGCTCCAGCGCGCCGTCGCCGGCACCCTGGCCTCCAACTGGCTGGTCGGCCTGCCCGCCGAGTTCCTCGGCGAATACGTGCCGCGTATCCTGAAGGTCACGCCGGAACAGGTGCGCGACGTGTCGAAGAAGTACTACGCGCCGGAGAACCAGTCGATCGTGGTGGTGGGCGACCAGAAGGCGGTGGGCGAGCAGCTCAAGGCGTTTGGTGAGTTCACGGTGACGGACAAGTAAGATCCGTTTCTTGTGTTTCGTAGGGTGGGCAGATTTTCTGCCCACGCGGTCAACGTACGGGTGTGAGCCACGGAGCGGGCCATGTCACGTGATTTGACCGCGTGGGCGGAATCCGCCCACCCTACAAAGGCATCAGTCAGCCGACAGCTTCATCAAGACCAGCCCACTCACGATCAGCACCGCCGCGATGACCCGCATCGCGCTGAGCTGCTCGCCCAGCATCGTGACCCCGACGAGGAAGGCCCCGACCGCACCGATGCCGGTCCAGATCGTATAAGCGGTACCAAGGGGAATCGTGCGCATCGCCGCGGACAGCAGCACGAAGCTGACCACCATACCGGCCAGCGTGACGAGGGTGGGCATGAGCCGCGTGAAACCTGCCGACTGCTTCATCGCCACCGCCCACACCACTTCGAAGATACCCGCAACAAACAACATCAACCAAGCCATTGACCGGCTCTCCTTTCGAAAAGCCGGGCCGTCCCGGTCATTGTGCCCACTGCGGGGGAGGTCGTTCCTCCTGTCCCCCTATTCTAGCCGAATCAGCCTTTCAGCGCCTTCTCCAGGTCATCCAGCTCGGCCGGCTTGACAAGGTGGGCGTCGAAGCCTGCTTCCTGGGCGCGGCGGCGGTCTTCGGGGGAACCGTAGCCGGTGTGCGCCACCAGGCGGATTCCGGACAAGGCCGGGTTCTTCTTGATGCGGCGCGCGACCTCGTAGCCGTCCACGCCGGGCAGGCCGATGTCGAGTACGATCACCTGCGGCCTGTGGCGCAGCACCAGTTCCTCGATCTGGGAGGCGTCCGAGGTGGTGCAGGTCTCGTAGCCCATCTCGGCCAGCAGGAAGCCCATCATTTCCATGGCGTCGACGTTGTCGTCGACCAGCAGCACGCGCATGCCGCTGCCGTCGCTCCCGGGCTGGGTGCAGTGCAGCTGCTCGCCCTGCGTGGAGGTGATGCGCAGCAGCGGCAGGTCCATGGTGAAGGTACTGCCCAGGCCGATGCCGGGGCTGCTCGCCTCCAGGCGGCCGCCGTGCAGTTCCAGCAGATGCGAGACCAGCGACAGGCCGATGCCCAGGCCTTCCGGCGCGCGGTCCGGCGGCACCTCGACCTGGGTGAACATGCCGAAGATGCGCGGCAGGTTGTCCTCGGCGATGCCGATGCCGTTGTCGCGCACGGCGATGCGCACGCGGCCCTCGTGCGCGAGGCTGACGGACAGGTTGATTCGCCCGCCCTTGGGCGTGAACTTGGCGGCATTGTGCAGCAGGTTGCCGATCGACTGGGCCAGGCGCACCGGGTCGCCCGAGACCCATACCTCTTCCTGCGGCAGCTGCACGTCGAGCTGGTGCTCGCGCGCGGCGATCAGGGGGCTGGCGGTCTCGATCGCCTGGTTGATCACGGCGCCCAGGTCCACGTCCTCGGTGCGCAGCACGATCTTGCCCTCCGAGATGCGGGCCACGTCGAGCAGGTCGTCGACCAAGTGCGCCAGGTGGTCGACCTGGCGCGTGATGACTTCGCGGGCGCGCGCCTGGCGTTCGCCGGCGCCGGGGCCGTCGCCCGTGGCGCCGAGCAGCGCGGCGGCGTTGCGGATCGGGCTGAGCGGGTTGCGCAGCTCGTGCGCGAGCGTGGCCAGGAACTGGTTCTTGTTGCGGTCGGCGGCGCGCAGCAGCGCTTCCATCTCCTTGCGCGCCGTGATGTCGCTGGTCACGCGCGCCACGCGGTAGACCGCGCCGCGCGTGTCGCGCACCGGGAACAGGCGGTCGCGCACCCAGCGCGTGCCGCCACTCGGGGCGCTGATGCGGAATTCGTCGTCGTAGTGCGGCGCGTCAGCCAGGCGGCTCCAGCGCTCCCTGACGCGGTCGCGGTCGCCCGGATACACGGCGTCGAGCCAGCCGCCGGGCTCCTGGCGCAGCGATTCCACGCTTCTGCCCCAGATGTCGGCATAGGCCGGGCTGACGTAGACCAGGCTGCCCTCGGGCACGGAGAACATCCAGAACACGTCGTCGATGTTGTCGGTGAGCTGGCGGAAGCGCTCTTCGCTGTCACGCAGCTGGCCCTGGGTCTGGCGCATGCGCACTAGCGCATTGACGTTGGCGATCAGTTCGTCGGCCTCGATCGGCGCGGCCAGGTAGTTGTCGGCGCCGCCCTCCAGGCCGCGGATCTTGTCGGCGCGCCCGGTCAGCGCGGCCGAAGTCTGCAGCACCAGCACCATGCTGCTGTCGGGGCTGGACTTGATGCGGCGGCACACCTCGATGCCGTTGATGTCGGGGAGCTTCACGTCGAGCAGCACCAGCGCCGGCGACAGGCGCTTGACCATCTCCAGCGCGTCGGTCCCGTTGGTCGCCTCCACCACTTCGTAGCCGGCGCCCTGCAGGATGCGGTTCTTGGCGTAGCGGGCGCCGTCGTTGTCGTCAACGTTGAGGATCAGGGTCGATTGCGGTTTCATGATTCGTTTCCGTCTTGATCAGGCTCCGGGAAGCGTCGCGGAAGGATCAGCGTGAAGGTGGAACCGGCGCCTGGCGTGCTCACCACTTCCACCCGACCATGCAGCAGGTCGGCCAGCTTGCGGCACAGCGGCAGGCCGAGACCGGTGCCCTTGCTGCGCCGCTGCAGCGGATGCTCGATCTGGCTGAACTCTTCGAAAATCAGTTGCAGGTTGTCCGGGCTGATGCCGATCCCGGTGTCGGCGACCGCGAACGCGATCGTGTCGTCCGCCGCGTTGTGCGTGGCGCTCACCGTCACGCTACCACGCTCGGTGAACTTCAGGGCGTTCGAAATGAAGTTGCGCAGGATCTGGGAGATCTTGCCCTCGTCCGAATCGAAGGCCTCCACCACCTCGGCGGGCTCGAACACCAGCTCCACCCGCCCCTCGTCCACCAGCGGACGCAACATGCCCTTCAGGGCGCGGAACAGGTTCTCCACCACCACCGGGGCCAGTTGCACCTCGACCTTGCCGGCCTCGATCTTGGCCAGGTCGAGCAGGTCGTTGACCAGCTCCGACAGGTCGTTGGCGGCCCTGGCAATGAACTGCACCTGGCGCTCCTGCTCGGTGGTGAGGTCGCCGTCCATGCGGTCCAGCAGCAGCTGGGCCAGGGCGCGGATCGAGGACAGCGGCGTGCGCAGCTCGTGGCTGGTGTTCGACAGGAAGCGCGACTTCATCTCGTCGGCGCGGCGCAGGCGCTCGGCCTTGTCCTCGATCTCGGCGTACAGGGCGACGATGCCGCGGTTGGTGTCTTCCAGTTCGCGCGTCAGGGACAGCAGGTCTTCCTGGCGCTCGCGCAGCTCGGCCATGGTCGCCACCAGCTCCTGGTTCTGCAGCTGCAGTTCATGCAGGGTGTTGGACACCGGGCTGGCCGCCAGGCGCTCGCTGATCTCGGCCAGTTTCGCCGACTGCACCATGGCCTGCGGCGGCAGCGCCTTGCGCATGGTGATCGCGGTGGCCACGCCCTGCTCCGGCTCGACGTCGCAGGAATCCATCAGGCGGTTCGCCGTGATCAGGGCCAGTTCCGGCAGCGAACGGGTGATGGCTTCCTGCAGGCCGGCGGGGCTCGAGGCCTTGCGCGGCCCGGTGCCAGGGTTGATCGTCACTTCGAGGTGCTGGTGCGGCCCCAGCCTGGCCAGGGAGAAAGCGGCGCGGCCGCCGGAGCCCCGGTGGCAGGCCACGCGCGCCACTTCCGACACGGCGGTGGCGATGCGTACCTGGTCCTGCTGCGAGAAGCCGAGCAGTTCCGAGAGCTGGCGCGCGCGCTGGCGCACCAGGACCACGTCCTGGTCGCTGTCCAGGGCCACGCTCAGGATGCGTTGCACGTTCACGCTTGACCTCCTTGATGGCGGCGCACCACCAGCACCATGGCGTCGTCGCGGCGGCGGATGAAGTCGCGCATCAGCATGGCCGCGATCAGCACCGCGCTGCGCCCGGTAAGGCCCGGATACTGGGCCAGGTCCCACTGGGTCTGGATGCCGTCCGAATGCATGATGCACAGGGCGCCAGGCTCGAAAGGCAGCGCGAACTCCTGCACCTTGCGGATATTGTGGCCGACGATGCCGTTGTGCGAGACCAGCGGCCGGCGGCTGTCGCCGATGACGCTGCCGGCGATGTTGCCGACGCCCGCGAAGCGCAGCTCATCCGCGTCGAACTCGATGCGCGCGGTGGCCAGGGCTGCGCCGCGGGTCGGACGCAGCGCCTCGTGGGCGGCATGCATCAGTTCACCCGCAGGAAGCGCCGGGTGGCGACCGAGCGCCTTGATCGCCGCGGCGGCCGCACGCGCGGCTTCGGGGCCGTGTCCCAGCCCGTCCGCGGCCAGCAGGGTGGCGCCGCGCGCGTCGCAGCGCACCGCCCAGCCGTCGCCGCATTCGTCCTCGCCCGCCATCGGCGTCCACAGGGCGCCGATCTCGACGCCGCAGGGCTCCGGCGGCGGGACGTCGCGCCACAAGCGCATGAAGAAGGCGGCGCCGCGCCCCGCCTGCGTGTAGACGTCGAACTCGTCGGACAGGCGGCGCAGCGCACCCAGGCCGGTGCCCGAGGTGCCGGTGGTGGACATGCCGTCGACCAGGCAGGCGTCGACATCGATGATGCCCGGCCCGCTGTCGATCGCCAGCACGTCGACGCCGACGCCGGCGGCCGACTGCGCCGGCCCGATGTGGATCTCGCCCTCGCCAGCATGCTTGAGGATGTTGGTGCCGGCCTCGGTGACGATCAGGGCCAGCTGGCCGGCCCGGGTCTCGTTGAAGCCGAGTTCGTCGGCCAGGCGCTGCCCGGCGCGCCGGGCGCAAGCGATGTCACTGGCATGGGTGATGACGAACACCTGCTGCCGCGTGAGGGAACTGATCAGCGCTTCCATTTGACTACCAGTACGGCAGTGCCCTCGCCAGGACGGCTGTCTATTTCGAATTCGTCGACCAGGCGCTTCGAGCCGCCCAGGCCGAGGCCCAGGCCGCCGCCGGTGGTGAAACCGTCGCGCAGCGCGCTGTCGACGTCGGCAATGCCGGGGCCGGCATCGACGAACAGCAGGCCCACGCCAATGCGGATGCCGTCGGCCAGGCTGTCGAGATGGACCTCGCCGCCGCCGCCATACTTGATGGTATTGCGCGCCAGTTCGCTGGCCGCCGTGACCAGCTTGGTCTGGTCGACCAGGGACAAGGCAATCGCCACCGCCCGTTCGCGCACCTGCTTGCGCAGGCCCACGACATCCTCGTCCGAGCGCAGGCGCAGGGTCACGCGTGCGGTGCGAAGCTGGCGGTGGCGGTCCAGCAAGGCGGTCTCGAACAGGACTGCACTGGATTGCGCGTCGATCATCACTGGAAGTTCTTTCCGAGCAGGGCCATGCCCTTTTCGACGTTCAGGGCGGTCTTCACGCCGTGCAGGGTCAGGCCCAGCTCGACGAGGGTGATCGCCACCGCCGGCTGCATGCCGACCACCACGGTACGGGCGTCGAGCACGCGCGCCATGGCGGCGGTATTGCTGATCATGCGGCCGATGAAGGAGTCGACCAGGTCGAGCGCCGAGATGTCGATCAGGACGCCCTTGGCGCCGTCCGCGACGATGCGCTCGGTGAGGTCGTCCTGCAGCTGCATGGCGAGACGGTCGTGCATGTCGACCTGGATCGTCACCAGGAGCAGGTCGCCCATGCGCAGGATAGGGATGCGTTCCATAATCGTACGCTTATGCCTTGCTGACGACGGCGGTGCCGGTGCGCTCGAGCGCGACCACGAAGGCGTCCGCCAGGGTCGCCTTGGTGGTGACGTCTTCCAGGTTCACGCCGAGGTGCACGATGGTCTGGGCGATCTGCGGGCGGATGCCGGAGATGATGCAGTCGGCGCCCATCAGGCGCGCGGCGGCGATGGTCTTCATCAGGTGCTGGGCGACCAGGGTGTCGACGGTCGGCACGCCGGTGATGTCGATGATGGCGATCGAGGCGCCCGTGTCGACGATCTTCTGCAGGATGTTCTCCATCACCACCTGGGTGCGGGCCGAATCCAGGGTGCCGATCAGCGGCAGCGCCAGGATGCCGTTCCACAGCTTGACCACCGGCGTCGACAGCTCGAGCAGCTCCTGCTGCTGGCGCACGATGATCTGGTCCTTGGTCTTCTGGAACACCTCGATGGTGTACAGGCCCAGCTTGTCGAGCAGCGTGCTGATGGTCCAGGAAGCCGATGCGACCGCCTCGGCGTCGCCGTCGAAGCCCTGGCGCAGGCGCGCGAACAGCGGCTGCTTCAGCGAGAAGATGAAGGTTGCGGTTTCGCTCGGGGTCGAGCCGGCCTTGGCGCGGCTGGAGGAGATTTCGGCCAGCAGGTCGCGCACCTCGTCCCATGAACGGTGGTCGATGTTGTCCAGCTCGCCGCTGCGGGCGGCGGTCGCGAGGGCGCTCAGGAATTGCTGGGTATGGCTACGCAGTTGCTCCCTGGCGCCGGGATTGCTGCGCACGAGCAGGGCTTCCAGCTGTCCCAGCCACTCGGCTGCGATCGCACCTTGCTGGTCCTGGATCAACTGGCTGATTCGGGTCGCGTAATCCATGGTCGTCATCGTTCCATCCCTATTCTAACGTTTGGTTGACACCTTGCCGCCGGATGCGGTCAGCGGCAAAGGCAAATTCTGCAAAATGGCCAACTATATCACTTCTGCAAGAAGGGACAGGACACAGTTGAGTTGTTTTGGGAAATACTTATTTCAAACGCGGCAACGGGGCTTCGTAGGGTGGTCGGCTCTGCCGACCGCGCGTCCAAACACACGGTGAATTGACACATATCGGCCGTTTCCACGCTGGTTGAACGCGCGGTCGGCGAAGCCGACCACCCTACTTCAACCCACCAGAGCCGCCACGGGCCTGCGCTCCCGGTGCGCCAATTCGACCAGCAGCGGCAGCAGGAGCAGGGTCAGTGCGGTCGAGGACAGGATGCCGCCAATGACGACCGTCGCCAGCGGCCGCTGGACCTCGGCCCCGGTCCCGGTCGCCAGCGCCATCGGCACGAAGCCGAGCGAGGCCACCAGGGCCGTCATCAGGACCGGCCGCAGCCGCCCCAACGCGCCCTCCTCGATCGCCCGCGCCAGGGGAAGCCCCTCCTCGCGCAGCTTGCGGATAAAGGTGAGCATCACCAGGCCGTTGAGCACCGCCACCCCGGACAGGGCGATGAAGCCGACGGCGGCCGAGATCGACAGCGGGATCCCGCGCAGCCAGAGCGCGAACACGCCGCCGCTCAGGGCGAAGGGGATGCCGGAAAAGACCAGCAGCCCATCCTTGAGGTTGTTGAAGACCAGGTAGAGCAGCATGAACACCAGCGCGAGGGCGGCCGGCACCACCACCTGCAGGCGCTGCGCGGCCGCCTCGAGGTGCTCGAACTGCCCGCCCCAGCCGATCCAGTAGCCCGGCGCCGTCTTCACCTGCGCGGCCACCTTGTCCTGCGCCTCGGCCACGAAGGAGCCGATGTCGCGCCCGCGCACATTGGCCGTCACCACCACGCGGCGCTTGCCGCCCTCGCGGCTGAACTGGTTCGGGCCCGGCGCTACCTCGAAGGCGGCGATTTCGCCGAGGGTGATGAAGCGCTGGGTCTCTCCGCTTCCTGCCGGCAGCGGCACCGGCAGGCGCGCCAGGTAGTCGATGTCGCCGCGCTGTGGATCCGGCAGGCGCACCACGATGCCGAAGCGGCGGTCGCCTTCGAACAGGGTGCCGGCTTCGCGCCCGGCAGCGGCGGTCGCGACCAGGTCCTGCACGTCGCCGATGTTCAGGCCCATGCGCGCCGCCCGTTCGCGGTCGACCCGCACCTGCAGCATCGGCAGTCCGGTGGTCTGCTCGACGTTCACCTCGCTCGCGCCCGGCACACCCCGCAGCACGTCCGCCACCCTGGCGGCGGCCGCGTTCAGGGTATCCAGGTCGTCGCCGAACACCTTCACGGCCACGTCGCTGCGCACGCCGGAGATCAGTTCGTTCACGCGCAGCTGGATCGGCTGGCTGAACTCGTAGCTGTTGCCGGGCAGGCGCTCGAGGGTTTCCCGGATCGCCGCCAGGAGCTCGGCGCGGGTCTTCTTCGGCTTCGGCCAGTCGCGCTCGGGGCGCAGCATGATGATGCCGTCGGCGACGTTCGGCGGCATCGGGTCGGAGGCGATTTCCGCGGTGCCGATGCGGGCGAACACGCGCTCGATCTCGGGGAAACGCCGTACCAGTTCAAGCTCGATCTGCTGCTGCATCTTGACCGACTGCGACAGGCTGGTGCCGGGCACGCGCATGGTCAGCACGGCGATGTCACCCTCGTCCAGGGTCGGCACGAATTCCGTGCCGAGGCGGCCCGCGAGCAGGGTCGAGACGGCCAGCACGATGCCGGCAAACGCCAGCGCCACCGGTTTATTGGCCAGCGTGTAGCGCAGGGCTGGCGCGTAGGCGCGCCGCGCCGCGTGCATCAGGCGGTTCTCCTTCTCTTCCACCTTCTCGCCGATGAACAGGGCCACCGCCGCCGGCACGAAGGTGAGCGACAGGATCATCGCGCCCAGCAGCGCGGTGACGACGGTGATCGCCATCGGGTGGAACATCTTGCCCTCGATGCCGGTCAGGGCAAAGATCGGCAGATAGACGATCATGATGATGAGCTGGCCGAACACCAGCGGACGGCGCGCCTCGCGCGCGGCCTCGAAGACCTCGTGGAAGCGCTCCTGCAAGCTCAAGGTGCGCCCCAGCCGCGCCTGGGCATGCGACAGCCGGCGCACGCAGTTCTCGACAATGACCACGGCGCCGTCGACGATGATGCCGAAGTCGAGCGCGCCGAGGCTCAGCAGGTTGGCGCTGACCCGGTTCACCACCATGCCCGAGAAGGTGAACAGCATGGCCAACGGGATCACCATCGCGGTGATCAGGGCGGCCCGGATGTTCCCCAGGAAGGCGAACAGCACGGCCACCACCAGCACCGCGCCCTCCAGCAGGTTGTTGCGCACCGTGGCGATGGCCTTTTCCACCAGCACGGTGCGGTCGTAGACCGTGACCGCCTTCACGCCCGGCGGCAGGGTGCGGTTGATCTCCACCATGCGGCGGTCCACGGCGCGCGACACCTCCCGGCTGTTCTCGCCCATCAGCATGAAGACCGTACCCAGCACCACCTCCTGGCCGTTCTCGGTTGCCGCGCCGGTGCGCAGCTCGCGCCCCAGCGAGACGGTGGCGACGTCGCGGATGCGCACCGGCATGCCGCGGATGGTCGCCACCACGATGTTGGCGATGTCCTCGCTGGACGCCACCTGGCCTGGCGCGCGCACCAGGTACTGCTCCCCTGCCCGCTCGATGTAGCCGGCGCCGACGTTGCCGTTGTTCTTCTCGATGGCGCTCACGATGTCGCCCAGGTCCAGGCCATAGGCGGACAGGGTCGCCATCTCGGGCGCGACCAGGTATTCCTTGTCGAAGCCGCCGATCGAGTTGATCTCGGTGACGCCGGGTACGCTGCGCAGCTGCGGCTTGATGATCCAGTCCTGGATCTCGCGCAGGTCGGTCGGCGTATAAGCTGAACCATCCGGCTTCTTCGCGCCGGGCACGGTTTCCACGGTCCAGGAATAGATCTCGGACAGGCCGGTGGCGATCGGCCCCATGGTCGGCACCACGCCGCCTGGCAGCTGCTCGCGGGCGTCCTGCAGGCGCTGGCCTACCTGCTGGCGCGCGAAGTGGATGTCGGTGCCCTCCTTGAACACGACGGTGACCTGGGACAGGCCATAACGCGACAGCGAGCGGAAGCTCTCCAGCCGCGGCAGCCCGGCCAGCTGGGCCTCGACCGGGTAGGTGATGCGCTGCTCGGTTTCCAGGGGCGAGTAGCCTGGCGCCGCCGTGTTGATCTGCACCTGCACATTGGTGACGTCGGGGACGGCGTCGATCGGCAGCCGCCCGTAGTTGTAGACGCCCAGCAGGGCCATCGCCACGACGAAGGCCATGACGAGCCAGCGCTGCGCGATCGCGGCCTGGATGATGCGGTTGAACATGGCGTCTCCTTCAGTCGTGATGGCCGGCTTCGCCCTTGCCCTGTTCGGCCTTGACGCCGAAGGAGCCCGATGCGGCATAGCGTTCGCCCGGCTTCAAGCCGTTCACGATCTCGACGAAGCGCTCGTCCGAGCGCCCGGTGGCGACCGGCTGCGCAACAAAACCCTCCGGCACGCGCTTGTAGACCACCTGCCGTCCCTCGACCGTCTGCAGCGCCTCGCGCGCCACCGCCACCGGCACCCGCGCCGAGCCGGTGACGATGTCGACGTTGACCGCGAGGCCGGGCCGCCATGCCAGGCCCGGATTGGCCAGCACCACGCGCGCCTTGGCCGAGCGCGATTCCTCGCCGATCAGGGCGCTGACAAAACTCACCTTGCCGGGCGCCGTCGTATTCGAGGCGATCGAGCGGATCACGGCATCGGTGCCGACGCGGACGATCTCGAGGTCGCGGCTGGGCACGACGACATCGGCCCAGACCTGGGACAGATCGCTGACCGTGAACACGCGGGTGTCGGCGCCAACCATCTCGCCAAGAACGATATGCTTTTCGACCACCATGCCGTCGAAGGGTGAGCGCACCTGCAGGCGGTTCGACGCTCCCATTGCACCACCGGTGCCGAGCGCCTGCAGCGACTGACGCGCCGCCTGCACCTTGACCTCGGCTTCCTGCAGTTCCTGTTCAGCCCTCAAGTAGTCCTGGCGTGCGCCGATCTTCTCTTCCCACAGCGTCTTTTCGAGGGCGTAGCTGCTCCTCGCCAGTTCGCGCCGCTGTTCCGCCGTCGCCAGCGCCGCGCGCTGTGCGGCCACCTCGCTGCTCGCTATCACCGCCAGCAAATCGCCTTTACTAACCACCTGGCCCAGATTGGCCTCGACCTTCTCGACCGCACCGGCAGCGCGCGGGGTGACGTGGGCCGTGCGGTCCTCATTGAGGGCGATCTGGCCCGGCATGCGGATGAAGGAATCGATCTGGCGCGCCTCCGCGCTCAGGACCGTGATGCCGCTGCTGGCGACCTGCTCTTCGCTGAAGCGCACGATGCCGTCCTCGGCATGGCCGCCCTGTTTTTCTTCCTGGTGGCCGGCTTCCCCGTGCGTGTCGGCCGCGGGCGGGGAACGGTCCTTGAGAATGACGTAGCCGCTGAATGCGATCGCGCAGGCCAGCATGAGGCCGATAATCTTCGTTTGCTGCTTGTTCATGGTTTCTCCTGGGGCGCCGGGCCGACGAGCCTTTCGATGTCGGCCAGCGCGCGGTAGCTCTCGGCTGCCGCCTTGAGGTATTGGTGACGCGACTGCACCAGCGTGCGCTGGGCGTCGAGCACGTCGATCAGGCCGAACTTGCCGAGTTCATAGCCACGGTTGGCCGCTGCGTAGGCCTGCTCCGCGCCGGGCAGGATGTCGCGGCGGATCAACGCCGCCTCTTCGCTCGCCGCGGTCAGGTCGCCATGCGCCTGGCTTAGTGCGGCATGCAGGCGCACGCGTTCGGCATCGAGTTCGTCGCGCGCCTTGTCCACGCGGCGCAGCGATTCCAGCACCGCCCCGCTGTTGCGGTTGAAGAGCGGCAGCGGCACCGACACGCCGAGCACGGCGCGGCGTTCCTCGCCCGGACGCTCGTTCGAGGATTCGCGCTGGGTGCCGACGATCAGGGTCACGTCGGGCATGCGGCGCGACTCCTCGACCCGCACGAGCGCGCTGCGATGGGCGACGCCGGCCAGGGCGCGGCGCAGGTCCGGCGCGCCCGGCAAGCGTGCCTCCAGCTGCGCCAGCGGCGGAACCGCGGCTGCGTCGATGGCGCCAGGCGCGGCGACGGCGAGCGTGGCCGGATCGCCTCCCCACAGGGCCGCGAGCCGGATCCGGGCCGCGGCCAGCTCGCGGGCCGCCTGGATCGCCTCGATCTGCTGCGCCGACTGCGCCACTTTCGCGCGGGTGGCGTCCAGCGGCGAGGCCTTGCCGGTTTCGGCCCGGCGCACGGCGGCCTGCGTCGCACGTTCAGCGAGCGCCACGAGCTCCTGCGCCAGGCGCTGCCGCTCGCCGGCGGCCACGACGTCGTAGAAGGCGGCGACCGTGTCGGCGCGCACCTGGGCGCGCAGCGCGTCGACGGCGGCGAGGGCCAGCGCGCGCTCCTGCCGCGCGGCGTCGAGGCGGGCGGCGCGCTTGCCGCCGAGTTCGAATGGAATGCCGAGCTGCGCGGTGGTGGTCTGGTTGTTGCGCTCGCGTCCTTCGCGCAGCAGCTCGAGTTCGGGATTGGGCAGTGCGCCGGCCTGCCGGATGGCGCCTTCCTGCGCCAGCGCCTCGCTGCCTGCTGCGCGCAGGCCCGGGTTGGCCGCCAGCGCCCTGTCGATGGCAGCCGGCAGCGTCAATGGCGCTTCAAGCGCGGATGCGCTGCCTGCGAGCGCGCACGCCGCCAGTGCCAGGCGAATGATGTGGTTCTTCATGATGGTCCGATTCCGTTGAAACGATGTCGACGGCGGGACGATGCGCGCTGGTGCGCGCGAAAGCTGGACGGTCCCGCCCCTTCAGGCGCGGGACGGACGCTTGGGCGGCGGAGGCAGGTCGGGGATGTAGGAGGTGTAGTGCGAGGCGTCGAAGACGGTGTCCGCGATGCGTTCCGGCGCCGGCAGCACGGCCGGGGACGCGAGCAGCGCGCCGCCACAGAAGTGGTGGCAGCAGTCGCAGCCCTCATCAATCGCCAGGGCGCCCCCGTCGTCGTCGCCGCATTGCTGCTGCGCCTGGAGGCAGACGTGCTGGGTGCGCGCCTTTTCGTCAGGCGCGCAGCAGGCGCCGGAGGCCGCCCAGACGAGCTGCAGCGGCATCAGGACCAGCAGGAGCAGGACCAGCAAGCGTTTCATCGGACGGCGGCAAGGAAGGCGTTGTTCATATATGATCGCTATTTAAAACCCTGTAGTCGCTACAGGGTCAAGCACGATGGAGTGAAGCGAGGATGCGATGAAGATAGGCGAACTGGCCGGGCGCTCCGGGTGCCCGGTGGAGACGATCCGCTATTACGAGCGGATCGGCCTGCTGGCGCCGCCGCAACGGGCCGCCAACAATTACCGCAGCTATGGCGAGCGCCATGCGGAGCGGCTGCAGTTCATCCGTCATTGCCGGGCGCTCGATATGGGTCTCGAGGAGATCCGCCTGCTGCTCGATGCGCGCGATCAGCCGGACGGCGACTGCACCGACGTTAACGCCCTGCTCGACCGGCACATCGAGCAGGTCGCCGGCAAGATCGCGGAACTGACGGCGCTGGAGCGCCAGCTCAAGCAGCTGCGCGGCTGCTGCGTGGCGACGCAAGCCCCACAGGCCTGCGGCATCCTGCACGCGCTGTCCGAGCACGAGCCCATGCAATAAGCGCCACCAGGCCGGCGAGCAGGAGCGGTGCGCGGCCTGGCTCGGGGACTGCCGAGATGCTCATGGTGAAATGGTCGGCCGTTCCCGATATCCAGCCGGCACGTTCGCCACCCATTTCCAGGTTGAAGTAGACCTCGCCAATATCGCTGCCATCGAAGGTCCAGGATTGCGCGACCCAGGTTTGCGTGCCGGGGAAGTTGCCGGGAAGCCAGCTGACGCGCTGGTAGCCGGACAGGCCGATGCCGTAATAAGTGCCGGTGCTCACGCCATGCTGGAAAAACTCGGTCGTGCCGCCCCAGGGAAGACTCGATCCGAACTGGCCCGAGCTGACCGCCCAGCCCGTGATGTCGCGGAAGGTCTGGCTGACACCGTTCACGGTGAGCACCACCGAGCCGCTGCCGGAGGCATAGAAGGATGTGGCGGGATCGTAGCCCTGCATGGCGGCGCGCGCGAAGGTGGAGGTGGCAAGCAGTTCGTAGTCGAAGCTACCGCTAGGTAGCCCGAGTTCGCTTTGCGCGACGGTGGAGGCCTGCATGGTGCCGGTGCTGCGGGTGATGACGGAAATGCTGTCCTGGGCGTGGGCCGTGGACGAGGCAGCAAGCAAGAGCATCGCGGCAATTCTGGCGATCATGGGGGACCTCGGCATGGGCTGGCGTCGCGTCCAGTGTAGCCGGATCGCTCGATCAAGCTGAGCCTTGTGTATGACGTGCGCGACTCAACAGCCCTCCGCGGCATTGGCAGTCGAACCTCCCTTCATCACTTTCTGCCGCCTCGACGGAAACACCGGCTTTTGCACCGGCTGCCTGCGCATATCAGTTGCCCTGGCATAACGGGCTGGTCGCGCGATTTTATGCGGCACGGGCAGGAATCGATCTGTTTCAAGCCAGTTTCTTCCAATTAACAATGATATAGTTACAAGGATCAATTGTTCAGGAATAGGCAGGATGGCTGTCTCCGCTCCTGCCCTATCTATAACGAGAATCGCATGTTTTCTATCATTGGAAGTATTTGCGTGGGTGACAAAACGTCATGCGGCGGAACGGTAGCGACCGGCTCTCCTTTCTCGGACGTGAATGGCCATCCGATCGCGCGTATCGGGGACCGGATCGCTTGCCGTAATAATTGCATCATCATCAGCGGCAATCAGACCGAGGTCATTGACGGTGCCCCCATGGCCTTGCACGGCTCGCAAACTTCGAACGGATGCACCTGCCTGTCGAAGAATAACGATCTTCATGGAGACGGCCAGACCCCTGCTGCCGCAGCAAGGATTCCCAAGGCAATGGATCCCGGTATCGCGGTGATTCCCGCGACTGCCGCCCTCCTGGCGGAAGAGCATTGGGTGGAGTTCACGCTGACAGACGGCGACAATGCGCCCATACCGCATCAGCCTTATGTCATGACGACGCCCAATGGCGAGCAGCACCAGGGCACGCTCGACGCCCAGGGCCATGCCAGGGTGAGCCCGGTCAAGGCCGGCATGTGCACGGTGCATTTCCCGGATTTGGGCCACTCGATGTCGGTGCAGGCATGCCAGAGCTGAGCGTCCCCGAAAGCAAGGCCAGGCAAGGTGTCAAGATCGCGACCAACCAGCAGACGACCATTCAGGTCCGGCTGGCCTCGATCGAACTGCTGGTCGGCGGCCCGTATGAGGATCATCCCTATGGTCACGTCGCGCTGCGCGTGACGACGCGGGAAGGCGACCAGGTCTTCGACTACGGCCGCTATGGCCGGACCTGGGGCGTCGGCAGCTCCGAGGGCGAAGGCATTCTAAACATCTGGAACAGCTTTCCGACCTACATCAATGGAGAGAATGCACTCGGGCGTGTCACCACTGGCTTCGTCTACGAGACCACGGAAGAAAGCGCGAACAAGATCCTCGCCTTTTACGAGCAAAAGATCGCTGGGAAGAAGCCGAAGAACGTGTCGAAGGTAAAGAAGTCCTACGTCATCGACACATACTATGCCTTGGGACCAAACTGCACGACCTTGAGCGTCAGCGCGACCAAGGTCGTCTTCCCCGACATCGACCGGGACCGCAAGAAATTCCAGGAAGGCCGCGGCCTCGGGATGATGGAGAAAGGCCTGGTCTCTGCCAAAGGGTGGCCGGACTTCATCTTCATGCCGGCCGATTTGCAGGCCATGCTGCTTAGTCCGACGGCCAGGAAGGCCAAGGCCGTCAACAAGTACGGAGGCAAGCGATGAGGCTTTCCCGATTCCTCGGCCTGTCGGCCCTGCTGGCCGCGGCATTTTCCTGCGGCGTCCTGTTCCAACAATATGGATTATCTGCCATGACCAAGACGACTTATTTCAAACTGGAAGAGCCCCTGCTGCTGCAAGCCGAAGGAGAAGCCAGGGACTTCCACATGCTCCCCCATGGCACAGCCTTATACAAGGACCAGTCCTTCCCGGAGGGACACACGCGGTACATCGTTTATCTCAACATCAAGGGCGACATCGCGGCCGAGAAGATTGACTCGGACAAGCCAAACCTGATCGATCCAATCTGGGCCTATCCAGTCCAGCGCGAGGACGTGCCGCGCCTACTTGCCGAGACGCCGGTCTCGAAGGACGAACTGGTGCGCATTCTCAAGGCAAGGAAAATGACGCGCGAGGAACTTGCGCAGATCGTCAGGGAATGGCAGGACTAAATCACCTGCAGCCATACCGGAATCCCTGCACTGAGCGCCAGGCCGCGTGCGGCGAGCCCGCTCAGAATGCGGGCCGCAGCAGGGCCTCGACGACGCGCCCGCTGCGCCGGTCGATCCGGAACACCAGCAGCTGCTCCCCGGCCAGGCGGCCGTTCGTCCCCGCCTGCGCCACCAGATAGGCCGGATCCTCGAGGTCGGCATAGGTGTTGGGTTCGCCCAGCCACAGCTTGAGTTCGACGATGGTCATCCCTGCGGGTGGATGCTTGTCGAGGAAGGAAGCCATCATGCAGCCTCGCCCGATCCGGTCCGCCTGCGCCCAGCGCTCGCGGTCGAAGTCGCAGGAACCCCATTCGGCATGCAGGGCAACCGCGGTGTTGCCGCCGCAGGCATGCAGGCATAGCGACAGGCAGATAACGGTAAGCAGGGAACGCATGCTTGCCTCTCGAACAAAGGACATCAGCCTACGATTCTCTAATCTTGCCCTTCGGACATATTGTGGCGCCTCAAGCCGCAAGCGCTCCAAATGAAAAAACCGCCAGGCTCACGCACTGGCGGTTTTCATCTGGAGCGGCGAACCGCTCAGGCTAGCCGCAGGATTACTGCGCCGCGCCTTCCACCGGATCGGCAGCCTTCATCGACAGCTTCAGGCGACCACGCTCGTCGGTCTCGAGGACCTTCACGCGCACTTGCTGGCCTTCCTTCAGGTAGTCGGCGACGGCGTTCACACGCTCGTTGGCGATCTGCGAGATGTGCAGCAGGCCGTCCTTGCCCGGCATGACCTGCACGATCGCGCCGAAGTCCAGCAGCTTGAGCACGGTGCCGTCGTAGGTCTTGCCCACTTCGACCGATGCGGTCAGCTCTTCGATGCGGCGCTTGGCTTCCTGGCCGGCGGCGGCGTCGACCGACGCGATGGTCACGATGCCTTCGTCGGTGATGTCGATCTGGGTGCCGGTTTCTTCGGTCAGCGCGCGGATGACGGCGCCGCCCTTGCCGATCACGTCACGGATCTTTTCCGGGTTGATGCGGATGGTGATCAGGCGCGGTGCGAAGTCCGACAGCTCGGTCTTCACGCTCGGCACGGCCTTCTGCATCTCGCCCAGGATGTGCTGGCGCGCTTCCTTGGCTTGCGCCAGTGCCACCTGCATGATTTCCTTGGTGATGCCCTGGATCTTGATGTCCATCTGCAGGGCGGTGATGCCTGCCGGGGTACCGGCAACCTTGAAGTCCATGTCGCCCAGGTGGTCTTCGTCACCCAGGATGTCGGTCAGGACTGCGAACTTGCCGCCTTCCTTGATCAGGCCCATGGCGATGCCGGCGACGTGCGCCTTCATCGGCACGCCGGCGTCCATCAGCGCCAGGCAGCCGCCGCAGACCGACGCCATCGACGAGGAGCCGTTCGACTCGGTGATTTCCGAGACCAGGCGCACCGAGTAGCTGAACTCTTCCGCCGACGGCAGCGCGGCGACCAGCGCGCGCTTGGCCAGGCGGCCGTGGCCGACTTCGCGGCGCTTCGGGGTGCCCACGCGACCGGTTTCGCCGGTGGCGAACGGAGGCATGTTGTAGTGCATCATGAAGTCGTCGGTGTACTCGCCCATCAGCGCGTCGATCTTCTGGCTGTCGCGCGCGGTGCCGAGGGTGGCGACCACGAGCGCCTGGGTTTCGCCGCGGGTGAACAGGGCCGAACCGTGGGTACGCGGCAGCACGCCGGTGCGGATCGCGATCGGACGCACGGTGCGGGTGTCGCGGCCGTCGATACGCGGCTCGCCGTTCAGGATCTGCGAACGCACGACCTTGGCTTCCATGTCGAACAGGATGTTGCCGACTTCGGCGCTATCTGCCTCGACGCCCTGGGTCGCCAGGCCGGCCATCACTTCGGCCGAGATCGACTTCAGCTTCTGCTGGCGCGCCGATTTTTCGCGGGTCTGGTAGGCGTCACGGATCTTTTCGGCAGCCAGGTCGCCCACGCGGGCGATCAGTTCTTCGTTCTTCGGCGCCGGGCTCCACTCGACTTCCGGCTTGCCGCCTTCGGCCACCAGGTCGTGGATCGCGTCGATGACGGCCTTCATCTGGTCGTGGCCGAAGACGACCGCGCCCAGCATGACTTCTTCCGACAGTTGCTGCGCTTCCGATTCCACCATCAGCACGGCGGTCTCGGTACCGGCCACGACCAGGTCCATCTGCGAGGTCTTGAGCTGGGTGGTGGTCGGGTTCAGGATGTACTGGCCGTTCGCGTAGCCGACGCGCGCTGCGCCGATCGGGCCGTTGAACGGGATGCCGGCGATGCACAGCGCAGCCGAGGCGCCGATCATCGACGGGATGTCCGGGTCGATCTCAGGGTTGACCGACAGCACGTGGATGATGACCTGGACTTCGTTCAGGTAGCCTTCCGGGAACAGCGGGCGGATCGGACGGTCGATCAGGCGCGAGGTCAGGGTCTCTTTTTCCGAAGGACGGCCTTCGCGCTTGAAGAAGCCGCCCGGGATCTTACCGGCTGCGTACGTTTTCTCCATGTAGTCGACGGTCAGCGGGAAGAAATCCTGGCCCGGCTTGGCGTCCTTCTTGGCGACCACGGTGGCCAGGATGACGGTGTCTTCGACCGACACGACGACGGCGCCGCTTGCCTGGCGCGCGATTTCACCCGTCTCCAGGGTGACCGTGTGTTGACCGTACTGGAAGGTTTTCGTAACTTTGTTAAACATGGGTAATCCCTTTCTATTTGCCGACAGATTTTCAGGAGCTGTCGTTCACCTCACCACGGACGGAGTGTCTCCGTCATTGCTACAACAACAAAACAGCTAAAACAAAAAATGCCCGCGACAGGTATCTGGCGCAGGCATTTCGTGACTAAATCGTCTTGACCAACGATTACTTACGCAGGCCGAGCTTGGCGATCAGGTCGCGGTAACGGTTCGCGTCTTTGCGCTTCAGGTAAGCCAGCAGGCTCTTACGACGGTTAACCATCATGATCAGGCCACGACGCGAGTGGTGATCTTTCTGGTGTGCCTTGAAGTGGCCGTTCAGCTCGTTGATGCGTGCGGTCAGCAGTGCAACCTGGACTTCCGGCGAACCGGTGTCGTTCTGGCCACGGGCGTTGTCCGCGATGATCGCGGCTTTGTTGATGTTTTCTACGGTCATGATGTTACCTTTCACATGCGGTACATGAGTCGAAACCCAGCGTACCGTGATTGTTTAAATACCTGCCCAAAACGGACAGACCCGCCAGTATAGGGGAAAACCCGGCGTGCGGCCACTGTTTGCATCGCCTGGATGGTGCATCATGGGGTTTTCGGGCTTGTTGAGGGCCAAACCATGAATAAATTGTTCAGAATTACAACACTTGCCACCCTGCTGCTGCTCGGCGGCTGCGCCGGCATTCTCCGCCAGGCGCCCACCATCGGCGACTCGGCCGAGGTGGTCCAGCAGAAGATGGGCGCGCCGACCGCCATCTACGGCGCCGGCCACGACCGCATCTTCGAGTACGCGACCGGGCCGATGGGGCAGCAGACCTATATGGCGCGCATCGGCGCCGACGGGCGGCTGGTGTCCTACGAGCAGGCGCTCACCAGCGAGAAGTTCGCGACCATCAAGATCGATTCGGCGAACAAGGAAGAGGTCTTGCGCACCGTGGGCCGCCCGGCCGAGACCTCGCGCGTGGCGCTGCGCAATTATGAGGTCTGGTCCTATCGCTACAAGGAAGCCGGGGTGTGGAATTCGCTGATGCACGTGCACTTCGACCAGCAGGGCGTGGTGCGGCAGATGATGAACGGGCCGGATCCGATGTACGAACCGAAGGAGCACATGGGCTGGTAGCGTGAGCGGCCAATAAATAAACATTTCCGCTTACTTATTGCAGGGTTCTTCGTATGATGCCTCATCGCCAACACATGGGCTGGGGTTCACATGAAGCATGGTTTATTGATCGGTAGCGCCTGCCTGCTGGCGCTGCTGTCCACGGTCGGGGCCTCGGTCGCCTATCCGCTGCTGCCGCCGCTGTTCGCCGGCGAGGCGCCGAACGGGCTCAACGCCTTCCTCGGCCTGCCGCCCAAGTTCCTGTTCGGCATCGCCCTGATGGTCAACCCGATCGGCCTGCTGATCGGCAGCGCCATCCTGGGCCCGGCCTCGGACGTGATCGGCCGCCGCCGACTGCTGCTGCTGACGACCTTCGGCGCCGCGGCCGGGCACCTGCTCACGGCCTACGCCCTCCTGATCCAATCCTATCCCCTCCTCGTCGCCTCCCGCTTCGCAACCGGCCTCATGGAAGGCAACACGGCGATCCTGCGCGCCCTGCTCGCCGAACGCCTCCAGGGCCAGCTGCGCAACCATGCGCTGTCCTGGCTGAACGGCGCCTTCAACCTCGGCTGGCTGGCGGGCCCCTTGCTGTCGGGCCTGAGCGCCCATTACAGCGTGACCTTGCCCTTCTACGTGGCGGCCGGCGGCCTGCTGCTGGGCGCACTGCTCTCCTCGCTGGCGCTGGCGCCCGAGGCGCGCACGGCGGCGGTCCATGCCGAAAGCTGGGCGAGCACGATGCGCAAGCGCCATGCATTCACCCTGCTGCGCCATTCGCCGCTACGCATGCTCTTCCTCATCCACTTCAGCTACGCCTGCGGTGTCACCGCCTTCTACAGCTTCTTTCCGATGTGGCTGGTCGAAGTGGGCCGCTATGACGCCGCCGGCATCGCTGTCGTGAACATGGGCATGTGCGGCCTGATGGCCTTCGCAGCCCTGTTCGCGGGACGCGCAAGCACCCTCGATCCGCGCCAGCGGGTGGCCGGCCAGGCCGGCGCCGTGGCGCTGGCGATCGTCTGCGTGGGGCTGGGCAACCTGTGGGTGGGCATGGTCGCCATCGTGCTGTTCGGCTTGCCGCACGCCTTCTACAATGCGACCATCCAGGCCTGGTCGGCCGACCAGTTCGCGCACCATGGCCAGGGTTCGGTCATGGGCCTGCTGTCCACCACCTTCTGCCTGGCGAACGTCGTGATGGCGCTGGGCGGCGCGCTGCTGGCGCTGGTCGACACGCGCCTGGTGCTGGTGGCCGGGGGCCTCTTCGCCGCCACCGGCGCCTTCGCGATGCGGCGCTGGAGCCGCGAACCCGCCACGATCGAAAGCCACGCTGCATGAATACCTTCGACCAGATCCTGATGCTCCTGAAGACGCGCGGTCCGCAGACCGCGCAAACCCTGGCCGAGGTCCTGCACCTGACCTCGATGGCCGCGCGGCGCCAGCTGGAGGGCGCGCAGGAAAAGGGCCTGGTGGCCTGGGAAGACACGCCGGGCAAGGTGGGACGCCCGGTGCGCCGCTGGCGCCTCACGGAGTTGGGCCACGCGCGCTTCCCGGACCGCCATGCCGCGCTGACGCTCGACCTTCTTCAGCAGGTGCGCGCGCTGTTCGGCGAGGAAGCGATCGACCGCATGATCGATGCACGCGAAGCCGCCAGCGAAGCGGCCTACCGCGGCGTCATCGATCCTGCTGCGCCGCTGGTCCAGCGCGCCGCGGCGCTGGCGGTCATGCGCGAAGCCGAAGGCTATATGGCCGAGGCCCTGGCGCAGGAGGACGGCAGCGTGCTGCTGGTCGAGAACCACTGCCCGATCTGCGCCGCCGCGCGCGCCTGCCAGAATTTCTGTCGCTCGGAACTCGATGTGTTCCGGCGCGTGCTGGGCCCCGGCGCGCAGGTCGAGCGTGTCGAGCACCAGCTGGCCGGTGCGCGGCGCTGCGCCTACCGCATCGTGCCCGTAGCGGCGGCCGGCGGCGGGACGTCGGCCAGCGTCGACCCCGGATAGGCAATCTTCCAGATCTCCCAGCCCATCTTGCGGCGCAGCGCCATCCGCTCCTTGCCCTCGGCATACAGGTCGAAGTGGCCCTTGCCGGGCACGTAGTGGATGCTGGCCTTGCCGCGCACGTCGTGCAGGGCGGACTCGAACTTCCTCACGCCCTGGTCGAGCTGGAACTCGTCCTTGTCACCGACATAGATGTGCAGCTTGCCGTCCAGCTCCGCCTTTTGCGCGGCCCACTGCCTGCGCACCAGGCGCGACAGGTCGTAGTTGGCCAGCCAGTGCGCAGCCACGGCGCGGTCCACCTGCCCGGTCTGGCGGTCGTACAGGCGCAGCGGGCGGCCGTCGGCGCCGCGCGGCGAGAACACCCATTCGAAGGACTGCATCTGGCCGCCGTACTCGCCCAGCACCTCTTCCATGCGCTCCATTTCCAGGTCTTTCTTGACCGCCTGCGGATCGTTCAGGTCGAACCCGGCGAAGCCGCTGAAGTCGAGGAAGTCAGGCGACGTCGCGAAGGCGCCGCGGAACAGCTTCGGGTGGCGCAGCTGCAGCCACAGCGCGGCCCAGCCGCCGGACGAGTGCCCCATCAGGTAGCGGCCCGCTTTCTTGTCGGTGCGGTAGCGGCGGTCGATGTCGGGCAGCAGTTCCTGGGTCAGCGCGGTGGCCCAGGGGCCGTTGTTGGCGCTGTCCACGAATTCGTGGGTGCCGGTGGGCAGGCTCTGATCGAGGAAGACCCAGATCATCGGCGGCAGGCGCTTGTTGCCCGTCTGGCTGAGCACGCCCGCCGCACTGTCTGCCAGCGACGCCATGCCGGCCTGGAAGCCATGGGTGAAGTAGACCACGGGATAGCGCTTGTTCGTGTCCTCGTCGTAGTCGGGCGGCGTGAGCACGAAGCCCTGCATCCGGGTCAAGCGGCCATGGAAGTCGCTCAGGGCCTTGCTCTCTAACGCGAAGGGCTTGACGTGGCGCTCGACGATGGCGCGGTCTTCGGCCGAGAACATCGGCTTGCCGTCCGGCCGCTCCCAGTAGCTGCGGCGTTCGGGGACCACGCTGTCGAGGGCAAGGGTGACTGGCGCCGCGGCCGGCAGCGTGAGCCGGACGACCGGCGACAGCACGTCGCCGGCGCCGCGGCCGGAATAGGCATGGCTGTGGTCGCGGTCGAGCACGGCCTGCACCCAGTAGTCGCCGGCCGGCAGCCGGTCGATCGGCTGGGGATAGGCCTGGTCGCCCGGATAGAAAGCGAGCGTCGCCCCGGTCTTCAGGCCGCTCACTTCGCGCGCCGCGACGAAGTTGTCCTTGTTGAAGAAGGGATCGGCGCTCACGCTGGCCGGCGCGGTGGCGGAATCGGCCTTGCGGGCGAACAGGAGCAGGCGTCCGCTGCCCGCCTCGGCGGCCGGCGCCCCGACCGTGATCCATACCGGCGGAGAATAGGTCCGCTGCGCCCAGGCGGCTCCGGCGAGCAGGGACAGGGCAAGGCCGAGCGGCAGCAGGCGGCGTACTTCCATGGCATTCCTCGAATGATCGTTGTCGTACGGCGATTCTGCGACAAGGCGGCATGCCTGCCATCCCGCCGTGCGACAGACGGACGGATTGGCGGAATGGAATGCACAGCGCATGGAATGGCCGATGTGGCGGCCGGTTTGGCAGGCGAACGCGCTCTGCCAAATGACAGAGCCTGGAAGGCGCCGGGTGTCAGCGCATCGGCTGGCGGATGACGGTTTTCCAGCGCGACGGGTCGCCGCGGCGGATGTCGCTCAGGTAGATCTCGTGGTGCTTGTCCGCCAGGGCGCCGCGCTCCTCGATGAAGGCGTGGACGCGCGCGATCGTCGGCCCCTCTTCGCTGAACGGCCCCACGTGCAGGACCTGGGCGGAGCAGCCCTCATGGAAGGTTTCCAGGCGCAGCGCATCGAGCGCCGGCAAGGCCTTTTTCGTTCGCACCTGCCCGATCGCCGCGTGGACAAGGGAATCCGCAACGGGGCCGGGCTGGTTGATCATCATGGTCCACTTCCATTGCGTGCGGTCGTTGGAGGTGAAGGCGGCGTGGTCGTCGGCCCACCACAGGCCCTCGAGCGGCATGACGGCGCAGTCGATGGCGTCCGGCCCTTTTTTCAGCATGAACCGGGCCGTGTACGACACGGAGAACAATGCTTCCACCGCCCGGGCGTAGGCCGGCGAGGTATTCGGGTCGCCCTCCCCGTCGATCATCAGGAAGCGCAGGGGCGGCACCTCCACCTGCACCACCTCCTTCGCCTTTGGCTGGTAGAGGTGCTTCAGCTCCCGCCTGAAATCGATCTTCGCCACGTCCGCCCTAGCGGCGCACGCCGCCGGTATCGTCTTCGTCGTCATCCATCGGGATGATGCTCACCGGCTTGCCCTTGGCGGCGCGCCATGCGAACACGGCGTAGCCGGACAGGCCGTAGATCACGAAGATCGGCCACAGCACCTTGGGCGGGTCGATCGCCACCAGCGCGAAGCCGAGCGCGATCAGGAACACCACGATGAAGGGCACCGACTTGCGGAAGTTGATGTCCTTGAAGCTGTAGAAGGGCACGTTCGAGACCATGGTCAGGCCGGCGAACACGGCGATCGCCCAACTGACCCAGTCGACCTGGCGCGAGCTGACGTTGATGTCCGGGTCCGTCATCATCATGATGAAGCCGACCACCAGGGCGGCGGCCGCGGGGCTCGGCAAGCCCTGGAAGAAGCGCTTGTCGACCACCTGGATATTGGTGTTGAAGCGGGCCAGGCGCAGCGCGGCGCCGGCGCAGTAGATGAAGGCCGCGATCCAGCCGAGCTTGCCCAGGCCGCGCAGCGACCATTCATAGATCACCAGCGCCGGGGCGGCGCCGAAGGAGACCATGTCGGACAGCGAGTCGTACTGGGCGCCGAATTCGGACTGGGTATTGGTCAGGCGGGCGATGCGCCCGTCCAGGCCGTCGAGGACCATGGCGATGAACACGGCCCAGCAGGCGTGCTCGAAGCGCTGGTTCATCGCCATCACGATCGCGTAGAAGCCGCAGAACAGCGCGCCGGTCGTGAAGGCGTTGGGCAGCAGGTAGATGCCACGCCCGCGCTCGCCTTCCATGCGGTCTTCCGCCCTCCTCCCGAAGCGTTTCAAACGGGAAAAACGGGGCGATTTCGGCGCTGCGCCTGGCGTCCTGCGTCGTGGAAAGGTTGGCATAGGGGTCCGTGTCAGTAATACAGTTAACTGCATTATAGAGGCGCGGACCCCTCGTTAGCGAATCGCTACTGTTGCGTGAACATTATTTGAAGCGAACCTTGCCGACCAGACGCATCTGCAGGGTGGTTTCGCCCGGTTCGAAGCTCGGCTCCGGCATCTCGTCGGCCATCTCGCGCTTGGCGCTCATGCGCATCATCTGCGGCGCGGCTGCGGCCTGGGCATCGCCCGCGTAGTTGCCGGAACCCTCGAAGTCGACCGTATCGAGCACGGCTTCCTGAGGCTGGCGGCCCATGGCGCGGGCGATCGAGACGATGCGCTCATTCAGGTTGCGGTAGGTGGCGGCGATGCGCTGGTCATCCAGGCGCTTTTCCAGTTCCGGGCTCAGGCCGAAGTTCACGCCGTTGATCTGCAAAACTTTCTGCGCGGCAGCAGCGGTCTTCGGCAGCGCGGCCAGGTTCTTCGTCTTGACTTCCAGGTACTGGCCGACGCGCCAGGCGATCGGCACCGGTTTCGCGGGAGCGCGGGTGGCCGGCTGCGGCATTGGCGGCACCTCCGGGTAGACCGGATAGGTGTAGTAACCCATGGTCTTCAGCTCGGCCTGCGGGTCGGCGCGGCGCACGATCTCCGTGCCTTCCTTCATCTTGCGGTTCACGCGGGCGCTGGCGGCCGCCTTGTCCTTGTCGTGTTCCTCGACGGCGAACATCATGGTCGCCTGGTCGTTGGCGTGCTTCACCTCACCGAAAGCGGGAACCACGACCAGGGTGCCGGTGGTGGCCGGGGCGGCGGCCTGGGTCTGGGCCTGGACCTGTGCCTGGAAAGCCAGCACCAGGGCTGCGGCGACGAGGGATTTCGAAAGTTTCATTGTTGTTCTCCAGTATGTATGACGAATGTCGGCGTCACTTATACGATACCGGGCTTGGGACATCTATCGTGATTTTGTAATGAACAGTTGCAAAACGCCAAGGGTCGTAACAGCTGTCTTGAATTGTCTCGCTGCGATTGCAATTCATTACAAGGCGGGGCCCGGCGCCTCGAAGCCCGGCAGGGAGCGTATCTGTTCGATCGCGAAATCGATGAAGAGCCGCGCGCGCAGGGGCTGGAAGCGGCGCGAGGGGTACAGGAGATACAGGTCCTGGGAGCTGGCCGACCAGTCCGGCAGCACGCGGACCAGCTCGCCGCTATCCAGCAGGTCACGCACTAGCCACTCCGGACACACGCCGATGCCGCTGCCGAGCGTCAGTGCTTCGCGTATCGCCAGCGCATTGTTCACGCGGTAGCGGCTCGAGGTCGATACCTGCAGCTCTTCGCCCTCGCGGAACAGCGCGAGCGCGTTTCCCGGCGTCCAGGCGAAACGTACGAAGTCGTGCCCGGGCAAATCCTGGGGCGCGGCGGGCGTCCCCCGTGCCGCCAGGTAGCCGCTTGACGCGACCAGCATGCGCGGAATCGTCGCCAGGTGCCGGCCGACCGCCTCCGGCGGCAGCGCACCGCCAAGGCGGAAGGCAATGTCGACACCCTCTTCCACGAGGTCGACGAAGCGGTCGTTGAGGATCAGTTCGATCTCGATCGCCGGATGCGCCGCCAGGAATTGCTGGACGATCGCATTGAGGCGGTATTGCCCCAGCGCGACCGGCGCATTGATGCGCAGGACGCCGGAGGGCTTGCCGCTCATGCCCTGCACCGCGCTGACCGCGGCGTCGTATTGTTCGAGCACCAGCCTGGCATCGCGGTAGAACTGCTGTCCCTGCTCGGTCGGCGACAGGCCGCGCGTGCTGCGCTCGAACAGGCGCACGGTCAGGTCGCTCTCGAGCTGGGCCAGCAGTTTGCTGACGGTCGGCTGGGTCGTGCCCGCCTCCCGCGCGGCCGCTGACAGGCTGCCCAGTTCCAGGGTACGCACAAAAACGCGCATGGCGCGCAAGGTATCCACCATTCATTCCAATTTGGAATATCAGACCTTCCATCCTACCATCTTCATTTCGAATCTCGAATGACCTATCGTGGAACCACCTTAATGATGGAGAACACGATGACTACCCTACGCACGTTGATTGCCCTGCTTGGCCTGACGCTTGCACTCGGCAACAATGCTTCTGCCGAAACCTGGGCCACCTCCTGGTACGCGGCGCCACAGCCCGGCTGGGACCAGCATTTCGTCCTGCCGATGAACGTCCCCGCCCTGCTGGAGAAGCAGGCCGTGCAGGAATCCCTGCGCCTGAGCACCGGAGGCAAGCGCGTCAGGCTGGTCTTCTCGAACCGCTACGGCCGCGATGCGCTCGCGCTCGGCGAAGTCCGCGTGGGGCTGGCCGGGCAGGAAGTGCAGCCGCAGCTCGTGCGCTTCTCGGGCAAGACCGCTGCGACGATTGCGCCGGGCGGCAGCCTCGTGAGCGATCCGGTTCCACTTTCCGTCCCGGCGCTGGCACGCCTGGACGTGAGCACCTGGCTGCCCGCACGCACCCCGGTCACGAGCTTTCACTGGGGCGGACAGCAGACTTTCCGGCTAAGCGATGGCAAGAACGCTCCGCAGCGAGGCGAGGGCCGCCTCTTCCTGAGCGCCGTGCAGGTCGATGCCGGACCGGGCGCGCGTACCGTCGTCGCCCTGGGCGACTCGATCACGGACGGCAACGGCTCGACTCTGGATGCCGACCGCCGCTGGCCCGACTTCCTGGCGCAGCGCTTGGCGCCGCACGGTGTCGCCGTCGCCAATGCGGGCATCTCCGGAGGCCGCCTGCTCAAGGACGGCATGGGCGAAAGCGCGCTGGCGCGCTTCGAGCAGGATGTACTGAGCCAGCCGGGCGTCTCGGACGTCATCGTCCTGCTCGGCATCAACGACATCGGCTGGCCGGGCAGTCCCTTCGCGCCGGGTGAACAGGCCGTGACGCTGGACGAACTGCGCGCCGGTTACCAAAGGCTGGCCGCGGCGGCCCATGCACGCGGCCTGCGCATTACGGTCGGCACCCTGCCGCCCTTCGAAGGCGCACTCGAAGGCACGCCCTTCGCCGGCCACTACAGCCCCGCCAAGGAAAAGCTGCGCCTGCAGCTGAACGACTGGCTGCGCAGCGCCGGCCTGTTCGATGCGGTCGTCGACTTCGATGCCGTGCTGCGCGACCCGCAGCGGCCGCAGCGCATGCGCACTGAGTTCGATTCGGGCGACCACCTGCATCCGGGCGATGCCGGCTACCGCGCCATGGCCGAGGCCATCGACATCGCGCCTTTGCTGTCCAGGATGCGTCCACGATGAAAAAAAGGCGGCAAGCGCCTGCACAGCGCTTGCCGCCCTTCGGGTAGAAACAGGAAGCTTAGTTCTTCGACTGGTCCACCAGCTTGTTCTTCGCAATCCACGGCATCATCGCGCGCAGCTTGGCGCCGACTTCCTCGATCTGGTGTTCCGAGGTCAGGCGACGGCGCGAGATCAGGGTCGGGGCGCCGGCCTTGTTCTCGAGGATGAAGCTCTTCGCGTATTCGCCGGTCTGGATGTCCTTCAGGCACTGGCGCATCGCATCCTTGGTCGCCGAGGTGACGACTTTCGGGCCGGTGACGTACTCGCCGTACTCGGCGTTGTTCGAGATCGAGTAGTTCATGTTGGCGATGCCGCCTTCGTAGATCAGGTCGACGATCAGCTTCAGTTCGTGCAGGCACTCGAAATAGGCCATCTCGGGCGCATAGCCGGCTTCCACCAGG
>JBFLVV010000047.1:0-43394 GCA_040758275.1 Pseudomonadota bacterium | reverse complement strand
ATTGCCTGCTGGTGGCGCGCGACCGCAGTGGCGCGACGCTCGATTTTCATACGGGACGTGGTCCGGTGACCGCGCTGCAATTGCGTACCTGCCTGCAACCGGTGCTGCCCAGCGACGGACTGCTCATCAGCGATAGCGCTGCGGCATATGCCCGGTTTGCCGCCGACGCCGGGATCATGCATGAGCCCGTCAATGTCCGGGCGGGCCGGCGCGTACGCGGCGCCATCCACATCCAGAACGTCAACAGCTGGCACAGCCGCTTCAAGAGCTGGCTCGTGCGCTTCAAGGGCGTGGCCAGCCGCTACCTGGCGAACTATTCCGGGTGGCAGCGTTTATTGGACGCGCAAGTGTTGCGTACACCAGCGCAATGGCTGTGCTCTGCGGTACGACAAGCATCGTGAAGGCAGCTGCGAAAGCTTAATCAACGCGAACACAGCCAAAAAAAACGCCAGGCGTCCTGCCTGGCGTGGTCAAAGCGGCGATGCCTCAGTGCGGCCTGGTTTGCTGCGCGTACAGTTGCTCGCGCAGCTGCTGGGCGCTCGAGTGCGTGTAGTCCTTGTTGACCTCGGTCTTGATCAACTGCTGGATCTGCGGGTTGAGCTTGGTGCGCAGCACGCCCAGGAATTCCGGCGAGGCGGCCAGCATCAGCTGCTGGTAGCGGCCTTCCTGGTGCGACTTCAGGAGGAATTCCGCCACGTCCTTGGCGAACAGGTCGGTCGCATGCTGCTGCGGCGTCTGGGCAGGCTGGTATTGCTTGTTCGGCGCGCCCGCCTGGGCGTTGTGCGCAAAGCCGGCGCCGGCATTGCTCCCGATATTGTGCGCGCTGCCGGCGGCCGAGGTCGGGCCGAGCCGGTCGGTCTCGGTATCCACCGTGCGCAACTGCGCAGCGGAGTTGATCATGTCCTGCATTTCCTGCAAGGGTTCGTTGGTGTCGGACTCGGAGAAGAATCGTGCACGGCCCGCATTGGCCGCAATAATCCAGGTTGTTGGCATGCTACCCCCTGTCGGTTGTGAGTTGTTGGTGATCGCCTGCAGCAGGGCTCATGACGGGCGGAAATTCCTACGCAAACAGCAGGCCTCCGGCCCATGGCGGTGGCCATGTGCAACTCGATCAGGTGTCAGCCCAGTATAGCCCCGCTTCCTGAAGCCCGGCGCACCGACGCCGCCTACCGTGCGCGGGTTGAAGCCGCGCGTGATCTTTTGCACGGTCCGCATGTCTAACCGAGCTTCCCTGGCTTTTTCGAAGGAGAGCTACGATGAGTCAACCTGTTCCTTCCACACCGGCGCCGCGCCAGCCGGATGCCGCCGGGCCGGACTATGCGGCCATCAAGCAGCGCCAGCAGGCCACCTGGGCCAGCGGCGACTTCGCCATCGTCGGCGTCACCCTGCAGATCGTCGGCGAGTCGCTGGCCGAGGCGGCCGACATCCGCGCCGGCGAGCGCGTCATCGACATCGCGGCGGGCAACGGCAATGCCAGCCTGGCCGCCGCGCACCGCTTCGCGCGCGTCACCTCCACCGACTACGTACCCAGCCTGCTCGAGAAGGGGCGCGCGCGGGCGGCGGCAGAAGGCCTGCAGATCGACTTCCGCGAGGCCGATGCCGAGGCGCTGCCTTTTGGGGACGCCAGCTTCGACGTCGCGCTGTCCACCTTCGGCGTCATGTTCGCGCCCGACCAGCAGCGCTGCGCGCGCGAGATGACGCGGGTGGTGCGCCCCGGCGGGCGGATCGGCCTCGCCAACTGGACGGCGGAGGGCATGATCGGCCAGCTGTTCAAGACCCTGGGCCGCTACGTGGCGCCGCCCGCCGGCCTGTCGCCGCCTTCGCTGTGGGGCAATGAAGACTACCTGCGCCAGCTCTTCGGCGCGGAGGCCGCGAGCGTGCGCTGCACACGCCGCATCTTCAACTTCCGCTACGCCTCGCCGGCGCACTGGATCCAGGTCTTCCGCGACTACTACGGCCCCCTGCACAAGGCCTTCGCCGCGCTCGACCCGGACGGACAGCAGGCCCTGGAGGCCGACATCATCGCCATGCTCCAGCGCTTCAACGTGGCCGGCGACGACTCGCTGGTGGCACCCGCCGAATACCTCGAGGCCGTGATCATCAAGCGCCTGCCCGAGGTCCTGCACTAAGCCATGCGCGGCAGGCCGGGGAGGGCCTGCCGCGTTCTTTCTTCGCCGCGGCGGGCCGCACGCTTGCCGCTGGCTGCCCATCTTTCCCGGCAGTACAATCGAAGCCACCTCTTCGAGAAAGGCTGCCATGGGCGCAATCGCACTGTTGTCCGCACTCCTCCTCACCCTGGCGGCCGCACCCGCGAGCGCCCAGCGCGATGTCATCATCGGCACCGCCTCGCCCCTGTCCGGCCCCGGCGCCCACCAGGGCAAGGACATCGAGAACGGCGCCCGCATGGCCATCGATGAATTGAACGCCAAGGGCATCGTGCTGGACGGGCAGAAGGTGCGCTGGCGCCTGATGGCGGAGGACGACGCCAGCGACCCGAAGACCGGCACGGCGGTGGCCCAGAAACTGGTCGATGCGCGCGTGGCCGCGGTGGTCGGCCACCTGAATTCCGGCCCCACGGTGCCGGCATCGAAGATCTATGCGAGCGCGGGCGTGCCCCAGATTTCGCCGGCCGCCACCACGCCGGTCTACACCCGGCAGGGCTACAAGACGGCGTTCCGGGTGGTGGCCGACGACAGCCTGATCGGCCGCACCCTGGCCGGCCATGCCCTCGTGGCCCTGAAGGCGAAACGCATCGCCGTCATCGACGACCGCACCGCCTTCGGCCAGGGCCTGGCCGACGAATTCCTGAAGGAGGTGCGCAAGCGCGGCGGCGCCACCATCGTCAGCCGCCAGTTCACCCACGACAAGGCCACCGACTTCAGCGCCATCCTGACCCAGATCCGCGGCAAGCGCCCGGACGTGATCTTCTACGGCGGCATGGACGCGGTGGCCGGCCCCATGCTCAAGCAGATGAAGACGCTGGGCTTGCAGGCGACCATGGTGTCGGGGGACGGCGTGTGCTCGGAAAAGCTGCCGCTGCTGGCGGGCGATGCGCTGGGCGAAGGCAAGGTGGTGTGCGCCGTGGCCGGCGGCGTCGAAGGGCCGCGCGAAGCCGGCTACACCGCCTTCCTCGAACGCTATCGCCAGCGCTACGGCATCCCGGTCGAGACCTATGCGCCCTATGCCTACGATGCGGTGATGGTGTTCGCGCAGGCGATGCAGAAGGCGGGGTCGGCCCAGCCGGCGCGCTTCCTGCCGGCGCTGGCCGCCGTGCGCCACGAGGGCGTGACCGGCAGCATCGCCTTCGATGCCAAGGGCGACCTGCGCGATGCGGCGATGACGCTGTACACCTACCGCCAGGGCAAGAAGGTCAAGCTCCAAGTGGTGCACGGCAAGTGATGCATGTGCGTATTGACGAGCGTATGTAACAACAGCTGTACAAATCCGGCCTTGGCATGGCGCTTCCAGTTGGATTAGGATCATTTGATTCCTAACACCAACAATGGAGAATGAAATGAAGCGTAGCCTGTGCAGCAGTGTGATTGCGGGGTTGTTCGTCGTTGCCGCACCTGCCTTTGCGCACGGCGGCGCTGCCGCCACCACGGCGCCATCGTCCGCCGTCGCCGGCTCGGCTTCGGGCATCGAAATCGCATCGATGGACCGCGAAGTGCGTCCCCAGGACGACTTCTTCCGCTACACCCAGGGCAAGTGGCTGAAGGACGTCGACATTCCGTCGGACCGTTCCAGCTGGGGCGCCTTCAACATCGCCCAGGAACGCGTCGAGCAGCAGATCAGCGCCATCATCGCCGACGCCGCCGCCCAGAAGAATGCGAAAGCCGGCTCGGAAGCCCAGAAGATCGGCGACCTCTACACCAGCTACGTCGACCAGGCGCGCCGTGACCAGCTCGGCCTGGCGCCGTTGAAGGCGGAACTGGCGCGCATCCAGGCGCTGAGGGACAAGCGCGGCCTGGCGACCCTGATGGCCCGTCTCGACCGCATCGGCGTCGACGGCCCGGTCGGCATGGGCGTGGGCCAGGACAACCGTGATTCCACCCGCTACGTGGTCGGCATCTCGCAGTCGGGCCTCGGCATGCCCGACCGCGACTACTACCTGAACGACAAGGACGCGCGCCTGAAGGACATCCGCGCCAAGTACCAGACCCACGTCGAAAAGATGCTGGCTCTTGGCGGCCACCAGGACGCGGCTGCCAAGGCAGAGAGAATCGTAGCGCTGGAAACCGAAATCGCCCGCATCCAGTGGACCAAGGTCGAGAACCGTGATCCGGTCAAGCGCTACAACAAGAAGACCCTGGCCGAGCTGCGCGCCCTGGCGCCCGGCTTCGACTGGGATGCCTACCTGAAGGGCGCCGGCGCCGGCAAGGTCACCTCCGTCATCGTCAGCCAGCCCTCCTACCTCGAAGGCCTGGACAAGCTGATCGCCGCCACCCCGGTCGATACCTGGAAGTCCTATTTCGAATTCCGCATGCTCAGCAGCTATGCGCCTTACCTGTCGCAGGCGTTCGTCGACGAGAGCTTCGCCTTCCGCGGCGCCGTGCTGTCGGGCCAGAAGGAAAACCGTCCGCTGGAAAAGCGCGCGATCGCCGAAGTGAACCGCACCCTGAGCGAAGTCGTGGGCAAGGCCTACGTGACCCAGCACTTCCCGCCGGAGCGCAAGCAGCAGGTGCTGGACATGGCGAAGAACTTCATCACCGCTTTCGGTGAAGGCATCGACCAGCTCGAGTGGATGTCGCCGGAGACCAAGAAGCAGGCGCATGCCAAGCTGGCCAAGATCAACGTCAAGATCGGCTACCCGGACAAATGGCGCGACTACTCCAAGCTCAAGATCGTGCGCGGCGACCTGGTCGGCAACGTGATCCGTGCGCGCGAGTTCGGCCACGACTACATGGTGAACCGTCTCGGCAAGCCGGTCGACCGCAGCGTCTGGGGCATGTCGCCGCAGACCGTCAACGCCTACTACAGCCCGACCCTGAACGAGGTCGTGTTCCCGGCGGCGCGCCTGCAGTATCCGCTGTATGACGCGAACGCCGAGCCGGCGGTGAACTACGGTTCGGTCGGCATCTCGATCGGCCACGAGATCAGCCACGCCTTCGATGACAAGGGTTCGCAGTACGACGGCGACGGCAACCTGCGCAACTGGTGGACCGAGGAAGACGCGAAGCAGTTCGCGGCGCGCGGCAAGGTGCTGGTGGACCAGTACGCCGGCTACAGCCCGCTGCCCGGCTACCACCTGAACGGCGAGCTGACCCTGGGCGAGAACATCGCCGACAACGCCGGCGCCATCATGGCCAGCCGCGCCTACAAGATCTACCTGAAGGGCAAGCCCGCTCCGGTGATCGACGGCTTCACCGCCGAGCAGCGCCTGTTCATGGGCCTGTCGCAGGCGCGCAAGGGCAAGGCGCGTGACGCCGCGCTGATCTCGCAGGTCAAGACCGACCCGCACTCGCCGTCGGAATTCCGCGTCAACGGCAGCCTGCGCAACCACCCGGGCTTCTACGAAGCCTTCGACGTCAAGCCGGGCGACAAGATGTATCTGGATCCGAAGGATCGCGTGATCTTCTGGTAAGCGCCACGTGACAAAGCGCTGTTTTCTTCAGCGCCATTGATCTGCAAACGCCACCTTCCGGTGGCGTTTGTCGTTAACGACTGGATCAAAAAGCCGTGCTTAACGATCGCTACACTGGCCGGCTCCACTACCATCGTTATGACTTCATCATGTCCAGGAAAAAACTTGTGGCGCACCGTCATTCCAGGTCGGACGCTGCACAGGGTTCGCGCGCACGCAAGCAATGCGAAGCGCTCGGCGCAAGACTCGCCGCCGTCGGGGCCGAATTGCTGGCCTGGGACGAGGCACATGAGGAAGCAACCGAAGTGTACCGGACCAGCCTGCTCCCCCTGGACGAGTCGGTCCGACGCCGCCTGCGCGAGCTGGTCCTGCTGCTCGACCGCATGCACCCGAGTGCGGAGCTGGACAATAGGAAACGCGAGATCCTGTCGGGAATCCTCGCCGACATGGCCTCCGACCTGCTCGACGCAGACGAGGAGGGTGAGGTCTTCGACGATGAGCTGGATGAGAAGTCCGATGCGGGAGAAGAGAACGTCGTCGGCTACGATCCCGAGCTGGCCGCGATCTACGAGCGTCACCGGGGCGGCGACCTGGATCCTATGACGGCCCCGGGGCAGCGCGTCGACCAGGTCCATGGCATCGACCTTGGCACCGACATCGACCTGGAAAGCTCGGAGACCAGCAAGTCGCTGCATGCCATGGTCGCGAAAGCAGCGGAGACTGAGCTGGCACAGTTGGCTCGGGCCCAGGACAAGTTCGAGCAGCTCGCGGCGCAGCAGAGGGCGAATCTGGCGCATCTGCAGCAGGCGGAAGATGAGCTGGTCATGGAGCTGAAGACGGCCCTGCACGGCGCGCAAGCCATGGATGAGGCGGCCGGATCGAGCATCTGCGGCGCGTAGATGCAGCGCATGCGGAGGGCACGCTGGCGGACTTGATGGCGCTCGGCTTCGAGTTCGAACAGGGTGGCATCATCGCGCACTTTTCCGAGAAGCGGATTGCCGGGTACAAGCAGGTCCTGAAGAATGCGCTGCAACTCACCGAACAGGAACTTCTCGTCGGCAAGGTCTGGACCCTGGTCCAATTGGAGCTGCAGGTGCCGCCGGAGCAGGTGGCGGCGCTGGCGCCGGTCGACCTGCTAGACATGATGCACACCACGGCCGACGACCTGCGTCAGGAACTCGCCCAGGTCGAGCGCGGCCTGGCCGGGCTGCGCGACCCGCGCGAGCTGAAGGCCTGGCTGCGCACAGGCGACATGCATGGCGCCCCGTGACATCCGGCCCCCGCGCCATCCTCGGATCAATGTGGGGCCGGGTCGCCCGCGCCTGACGTCGCCGCCAGCGGATAGCACTGGAAGGCATCCACCGCGACGTGGGCATCGAGGAATTCGCGGAAGGCCACGACCTGGCCGTTCTCGACCGTGAAGACGTGCACCCAGTCGCTCTCGAAGTCACGCCCGGTATCGCGGGTAGTCCAGGCGCCGTGGCCCAGTACCACGACCTTGTCGCCCTGGGCGATGAACTCGCGGGGGGCAAAGTCGCGCACGGCCTGCAGCTCGCTGTTGAGCCGGAAATACTCCTGGACCTGGTCGCGGCCATGCCGCTTGCCCGTGAAGGGCAGGGTGGGCACCTCGGGAATCTCCCAGTCGACCTCCGTCGACAGGCAGGCAAGGACGTGCTCGAGGTCGCCGCGGGCGAATGCCGCATACGCCTGGCGCACCAGTTCGGTATTCTGCTGCTCGTTCATGGCCGTCTCCTGGAGGGTGGTGGACTTCCAGTATGGTCCAGGAGACGAAATAGGCAAGGATGGCGTGCGCGCCTCAGGGCCGGCCGGCTTCGATCAGCTCGACGCGGTTGCCGAAGGGGTCTTCGATGCCCGCGCGGCGCCGGCCATACACCTGCACTTCTTCGCGCACGGCCACGCCGCGTTCGCGCAGCAGCGCGCAGTACTCCTCGAATTCCTCCACCACGAAGGCCGGATGCGCCTTCTTGTTCGGCGTGAAGCCCTGCTCGGCGCCGATGTGCAGCTGGGAGGCGCCGGTGGTGTACCACACGCCTCCCGAGGCGTTCAGCGGCGCCGGCTTCGGTATCTCGGACAGGCCCAGCACGCCGCCATAGAAGGCCCGCGCCGCCTCGTCGGCGCCTGGGGGGATGGCGACCTGAACATGGTCGATACCGGCGATGTGGGGCATGGCAATCTCCGCAGTGTTGGCGAAGCCGTATTATCGCATTCGCCGCCCGGCCTGGCCCCCGTCGTGACCCCATCATAGTGATCGGCAAAGTCCACTTTACTGCCGAGTTGCTGTGCTACTCTCATCGTTTGTTCTTCGACAAGGGTAAGTCATGGCTGAAAAGACGCAAACGCAGATGCCTGCCGGGAAAGCTGGCGGACTCAATCGCATCCTGAACGCGGTCGAAGTGGTCGGCAACAAGCTGCCCGATCCGGCGATCCTGTTCGCCCTGCTGCTGGCCGTGGTCTGGCTGGCCTCGTGGGCGATGTCGGGCATGGTGTTTACCGAGATCGATCCGCGTTCCGGCCAGGCCATCCAGATCAAGAACCTGCTCGCGCCTACCGCCCTGACGGACTTCGCATCGCGCATGGTCAATACCTTCGTCACCTTCCCGCCGCTGGGCGTGGTGCTGGTGGCGATGCTTGGCCTGGGCGTGGCGGAATACACCGGCTTCATCAACGCCGGCCTGCGCAAGATCCTGTCGGTCACCCCCAGGCGCCTGCTCACCCCGGTGCTGGTCGGCGTCGGCGTGCTGAGCCATGTGGCTGTCGACGCCGGCTATGTGCTGGTGATTCCGCTGGGAGCCGTCATCTTCTATGCGGCCGGACGCCATCCGCTGGCCGGCATCTCGGCTGCCTTCTTCGGCGTGTCCGGCGGCTTCTCGGCCACCTTCTTCCTGCCTTCCAGCCTCGATCCGCTGCTGGCCGGCCTGACCCAAGTGGCGGCGCGGCTCTCGTCCGACCCGGCTGCCGCCTCGGTCGTCATCAATCCCCTGAATAATTACTACTTCACGACGGCATCGCTGTTCCTGGTGATCTCCGTCGGCTGGTTCCTGACCGACAGGATCATCGAACCGCGCCTGAACAAGACCGCCATCGTCGATGCCGATCCGGCGGGCTTGCCGAAGATGGACGAGCTGCAGCCCCGCGAGCGCAAGGGCTTGCGCTGGGCCGGCATCGCGATGGTCGCCAGCCTGGCGCTGCTGGTGCTGTCGATCGTGCCGGAAGGCTCGGCATGGCGTGCGCCGGACACTCGTGAGATCACGCACGCGTCCGCACCCCTGATGCAGTCGATCGTCCCGCTGATCTTCATCTTCTTCCTGATCCCGGGCGTGGTGTACGGCTATGTCGCCGGCACCGCGAGGAACCACCGCGACATCGTCAAGGGGATGAGCCATGCCATGAGCGGCATGGGCTATTACGTCGTCATGGCCTTCTTCTGCGCGCAGTTCATCTTCGCCTTCGGGCAGTCGAACCTGGGCGCGCTGCTGGCGATCAAGGGCGCCCTGTGGCTCAAGGAGATGGCCTTCCCGATGGGCGTCACCCTGGCCGGCATCGTGCTCCTGACCGCGACGGTCAACCTGTTCGTCGGTTCGGCCTCCGCGAAATGGGCCCTGATCGGCGCAGTCATGGTGCCCATGCTGATGGAACTCGGCGTCTCGCCCGACATGACCCAGGCTGCCTACCGCGTCGGCGACTCCTCGACCAACATCATCACGCCGCTGCTGCCTTACTTCCCGCTGATTATCGTGTTCTGCCAAAAATACGTGCAGTCGACCGGCATCGGCACGCTCATCGCCCTGATGCTGCCGTATTCGGTGGCGATGCTGGTATGCTGGACCGCCTTCCTGCTCGGCTTCTGGGCGCTGGACATCCCGCTTGGCGTTGGATCGACCTACACCTACCCAGCAGCGGACTGAACACCTTCTATCCCTATTCGCTACGACATGGAGACTGTGTGAAATACGCTACGCTAGTTCTGATGGGCCTTGCCGTGACCACTGCGCAGGCCGCCGACGGGCCGCGCTTCGATCCCAAGCGCCTGGCCCAGGATGTCAAGACCTTGTCCTCGGACGAATTCGAAGGGCGCAGCCCGAACACCGCCGGCGAAACCAGAACGGTCGATTATCTGGTCCAGCAGTTCAAGGCGGCCGGCCTGCAGCCGGGCGGCGACCTGGCGGGTGGCAAGCGCGCCTGGACCCAGGACGTGCCCCTCGGGCGCTTCGAGATCAAGGGACCGGTCGCGCTGAGCCTGGTTGAGGCCGGCAAGACCCGCAACCTGAAGCAGGGCGACGACATGGCGGTGCGCGCCTCGATGAGCGGCATGAAGCAGGTCTCCTTCAAGAATGCGCCCCTGGTCTTCGTCGGCTACGGCGTCACCGCGCCGGAGCGCAAATGGGACGACTTCAAAGGCATGGACCTGAAGGGCAAGCTGGCCGTTGTCCTGATCAACGACCCGGACTTCGAGACGGGACAGGGCGAGTTCGGCGGCAAGGCGATGACCTATTACGGACGCTGGACCTACAAGTACGAGGAAATGGCGCGCCGCGGGGCGCTGGGCACCATCATCGTGCACGAGACCGCGCCGGCTTCCTACGGCTGGGCGACGGTGAAGAATTCGAATACCAATGTGATGTACGACGTGGTGCGCAAGGAGCCGCGCAAGTCGCATGCGCCGATGGAAGCCTGGATCCAGCGCGACCTCGCCGCCAGCATCTTCAAGAGCGCCGGCTTTGACTTCGACGCACTCAAGAAGCAGGCGCAAACGCGCGACTTCAAGCCGGTCGAACTCAAGGGCGTGACCCTGTCGGCCGACTACGCGGTCGATGCCCAGGTCATCAAGTCGAAGAACGTGGTCGCCATTCGCCCGGGCAGCAAGCAGCCGGACCAGGTCGTGATCTACAGCGGCCACTGGGACCACCTGGGCGTGGGCCAGCCGGATGCGAAGGGCGACAAGATCTATAACGGCGCGGTCGACAACGCCACCGGCATCGCCGCCATGCTGGAACTGGCCCGCGCCTACGGCAAAGGACCGGCCCCGGCGCGCAGCGTCGTGTTCCTGGCGGTGACGGCCGAAGAAAAGGGCCTGCTCGGCTCGGAATACTACGCCTCGAACCCGCTGTACCCGCTGGCCTCGACGGTGGCGGTGATCAATATGGATGCCCTCAGCCCCTACGGCCCGGCAAACAACTTCACCATCTCGGGCAGCGCCAGGCTGGAATTGCTTGACCAGCTGGTAGAGAAGGCCAAGGGATGGAAGATGCAGTATTCGCCGGATCCGAAGCCGGAAGCGGGCTACTTCTTCCGCTCCGACCACTTCCCCTTCGCCAAGCGCGGCGTGCCGGCCATCTCCTTCGGTTCGGGTAACGACTGGGTCCAGGGCGGCGTCAAGGCGGGCAAGGCTTCGGAAGAAGCTTACACGGAGAAGAACTACCACCAGCCCTCGGACAATTTCGATCCGAGCTGGTCCTTCACCGGCATGGCGCGCGACCTGGAGCTGCTGTACGCGCTGGGCAGCGACCTGGCCAGCTCCGGCAAGTGGCCGAACTGGGCTGCCGAATCCGAATTCCGTGCGGCGCGCGACCAGTCGGCCTCGCTGCGCAAATAAGCGACTCACCATGAAAAACGCCACCGCGGGCGGTGGCGTTCCGGGAGGGCTCAGGCAGGGATTACCAGCCCAGGTCCTTCAGCAGCGGCAGGGTCAGGTCCTTCGGCGGGACGACTTCCAGCGTCAGGTCGTCGTTGATGCTCGGCTCCATCAGCAGGTTCGGGACCGCCGTCACGTCGAAGTGCGAGACAGATGAACCGCCAACCAGCGGATTCGGCGTGTACAGCAGCGGACGGCCCGCCAGGTCGGCGCCGGCGCGGCGACTCGGGTCGACGGAGAACGATGCGGTCACCTGGCCCGGCTGGGCGCGTGAGCCGAAGGGCTTGGCCGCGTTCACGGCCGCTTTCAGCCGTTCGCCGTCGGCCTGGGTGACGCCGACCGACGGAATCCGGATCGAGGAATCCGCCCCGCCGGGAGCGAAGGAGCCGGCCGCGTTGTTCGCCAGGATCACGCCGACCGCGCCCGCATCCTGCGCATTTTTGACCTTCTGGGTGAAATTGCAGCCACCACGGCTGATGATCGGCACCCGGCCTCTTGCCGCCGCCGCATTCGCCGCGTTGAACGGCGAGCAGCCATGGCCGAGTTCGCCGGCCTGGTTGGCGATCAGCGCCAGCGCGCCAAGCTTGCCGTTGGTCGGTGCGGCCGGGCCGAAGACCGACGGGCTATAGTCGATCAGCGGAATGGCGCCGGCCGGGCTGGTCGACTTCACCACCGGCATCGGCGCCAGCATGCCGGCGGCGGCCCGCACATTGGGGCCATTCCAGGCCAGCTGCAGGGGATTGATCGCCGACGCCTTGCGCTCTGCAGGAGTCATCTCGAGCCAGGTCTTCTTGGCCGTGTTGTCGTACATGAAGCGTTCCCAGATGCTCGGGTAGCCGTAGTAGTAGCCGCCGGTTCCAGTGTTGACGCCGAGTACCGAGAAGCCCAGACCGTGGCCGAGTTCGTGCATCAGGGTGGCTGCGAAATCGACTTCGTCGCCATTGTTGCCGTCCAGGCCCAGGTAGAAGGGGCTGCCGTCGAGGCAGCCAGGCTGGCCAAGGCGGGCATTGAACTGGGTCTTGATGTCGACGTTGCCGTATCCGCTTCCGTCGTCCGGCTGGCCTTCGGACAGGTTCTCGCCGAGCAGCTTGTTGGCGAGCGCCTGCGGGTAGAGGGTGTCCGGCTGGCCGGGCTCGGTGAGGATCCAGATGTTCCAGGCGCCGGCACTGCCGAGGGTGGCGCTGGTCGAGGTGCAGGCCAGGTTTTCCCAGCCGGCCGAGACCGTGATCTCGACGTCGCTCTGCAGGTTGCGGCCCCAGACGTCGGCGACGTAGCGGTACACGTTCATGCGCTGTTCGCCGAGCGTGGTGCCCATATTGCCGCCGACCGGCGTGACCGGGGTCGGGTCATTGAACCCGTAGCCGGCCGGGTCGCGGCTCTGGATCTTGATGGTGGCGGCTTCGGCGGCCAGGCAGGTCAGGGCCGCGGCGGCAGCGATCAGCGAGCGGGCAGCGGTGCGCGAAATTGGTTTCATCTGCATGGTTACTCCGTGACGGCCTGGTTGGTGTGAACGTGACCTTTGGCGACGGCTTCGGCGCCGGCGCCGTGCGAGTCGAAGCACTGGCGTTCGATGCTGCCGTCGGCTTTGCGCACCGCGACCGACTGGGACATCATCTCGTCCGTCACGCGGAAGCCGCGCAGCCCGCTGCGGTGGACCTTGCTCAGCGGCTTCTGGGGCGCCACGCGCATCATGCTCTTGGCCGAGGCGGCCTGCGCCTGCAGCGCCGCCGCTTCGGCGGCGGTCGGGGCGCGCAGCTTGCCGGTTTCCGGATCCTTGACGACGGTCAGCGATTCGGTAGCCTGGGGCGCGGCCTCTTGCGCAGAGGCTTCCTGGGCCATCGCGCTCTGGGTGCTCAGGCCCAGCAGGGCCAGGGTGATGCCGGCGGCGCACAGCAGGCGCTGGCCGGAAGGGTGTTTCTGGGACATGGGATTCTCCTGGTATCGGGTTCGGTGAGGCACGCGGGTCAGGGCGCGCTCCGGATGGCGAAACGACGCGTATCGGTCAGCCGCGCTTGCGGCGGCGCGCCGCGACCAGGCCCATGACGCCGGCGCCCAGGATCAGCATGCTCGATGGTTCCGGGATCTCGCTGACCGCGAAGCGGTCCAGGCCGATGTAGTTGGAGAGGTCCGCTTCACCCGTGTATTGCACGGCGAAGCGGGCGTTGCCGGAGACGGCGCCTTTCTCGATGCGCGCCTGGTAGTGCACCCAGCCGTCGGTCGAGACGGTCGTGGGCGCCATCATGGCGAATGCCGAGAGGTCGGTGCTGCCGTCGCTGAAGCCGAATGAGACCTGGTCGCTGTAGCCGTCGGCCGCGGCAGCGCGCATCCAGAACGAGACGATGACACCTTCGTCGAGGGAGAACTCGGGGGTGATCAGCCAGTTGTCGAGGCTCCCGCCCATCTCGGCGCTGTTGAAATTCGCGGCGATATAGCTGTTGGGCGAACCGTTCAATGCGCGGAACTGGGACTCGTCGCCCTGGAACCAGTCTATCGACCCAGGTGGCGTGCTGGCGTTGTTCATCACCCAGCCCTTGCCGGCAAGGGTGTTCACATCCTCGAAACCTTCCTTGACAAGGAAGCCGGCCTGGGCCGACGCCATCATTCCCGACATTACCAGTGCAGCTAGTGCTTTCTTTATCATCGAGTACGCTCCATAGAGTTGGGCAGTGGGCAGGGGCGCTTGTGGCGAACCGCCCGAGCTTAGCGGCTACATGTCTCCAGCCGATACATCTGTTAGGCATTTAACGTGCCAGCTCTCTAGGTACTTGATTTAGCGGAGAAATGTTGACCTCTTACAAAAGAAATACAGATGAATGTAAAACTATCCGACAGAAGCGAGACAAACACTTACATTTTGCACCATGAATGTGCAGAAACGGGCGCAGTGTCAATACGAGGAGGATTCCACGAAGAAATGCTGCAATACGGTGGATAGAGTAAAAAAGTGGCGAAGGTGTGACTGCTCCTGCTGCTGCGGCGCTGCATCATAACGGGGCAGGGAGGCGGATGGAGTTGCGTCGGAAAAGCTGACACTTGGCGTCCTTCAGGGGCAACAAATGTCTCAACCCTCTGACAGGCGGGGACTGAAAAACAAAAACGCCACCCGAAGGTGGCGTTTGCGAATTCTTGGTGGCCCGGGGCGGAATCGAACCACCGACACAAGGATTTTCAATCCTCTGCTCTACCAACTGAGCTACCAGGCCAAGAGAGGCATGATTATAGCCAGCGATTTTCATCTGCGCAAGCCCCTGGTGGAATCACGTGCCCGCGCGCGGCCCATCACGCCCGAGCGCGCTGTTGGCATCTCGCTATAATGTGTTTCATGACTACCACCACCGCCCAGCACCGCAGCGACGTCTGCATCGTCGGCAATGGCGCCATCGCCAAGACCGCCGCCCTCGGTTTCGCCCAGTCGGGGTACAGCGTCACCCTCCTGGTGCCGCCCTCGCGCCCGGCGCCGGAAGCTCCCACGGCCTCGGCCGCGGAAAAGCCCTGGGATGTGCGGGTCTATGCCCTGAACCACACGGCGCACGACCTGCTGGCCGGGCTCAAGGTCTGGGGCGCGCTCGACCTGGCGCGGGTGCAGGCGGTCGATGCGATGGACATCCACGGCGACGGCCAGCAGGGCGGCAACCTCGGCTTCGACGCCTTCGGCGCCCACGTCGGCACCCTGGCCTGGATCGTCGAGGACAGCAACCTGAACGGCGCGCTGGACGCGGCCCTGAAGTTCGCGGCGAACGTGCAGATCGTCTCCGGCTGCGCGGTGGACCTGACGTGCAGCGAAGCGGGGGCGGGCATCGTGCTGGAAGACGGCAAGAAGATTGCCTGCGAGCTGGTGGTCGGCGCGGACGGGCGCGAATCCTGGGTGCGCGGCCAGTGCGACATCGGGGTCGACTACCGCATGTACCACCAGCGCGCCATCGTCACCAATTTCGCCTGCGAGAAGCCGCACCACGGCGTGGCCTACCAGTGGTTCACCTGCGCCGACGGCATCATCGCGCTGCTGCCGCTGCCGGGCAACCAGGTCTCGCTGGTCTGGTCGGCGCCCGAGACCCTGGCCGACACCCTCATGGACGAGTCGCTCGGCGAGCTGGCGATCCGTCTCGGCGAATACGCCGACGAAAAGCTGGGCGTCCTGCGCCCCCTGCAGCCGGAAGCCGTCAAGGCCGTGCCGCTGGCGCTGGTGCGCCCGCACTCCCTGGTAGCGCCGCGCGTGGCCCTGGTGGGCGACGCCGCCCACGCCGTGCATCCGCTGGCCGGCCATGGCATGAACCTGGGCTTCGGCGACATCCACGACCTGCTCCAGGTGCTGCGCGAGCGCGAAGACCGGCGCGGCATCGCCGACGAGCGGGTGCTGGCGCGCTATGCCCGCAAGCGCAAGGAAGACGTGCTGCTCATGCAATGGGCAACCGATGGCCTGGAACGTTTGTTCGGCGCCAACCTCGAACCGGTACGCATTGTCCGCAATTTCGGATTAAACTTGCTCGATAAATTGCCTATGGTTAAGCGTCGCCTGATGGCACACGCGATGGGCAAGTAAACCCTCAAGGAACACACCATGTTGAAAACCAAGGTCGCCGTCCTGCTGGCGACGGGCCTGCTCGCATCCTGCGTCGAGGCGCAGAACACCGAAGCCACCATCAAGAAGGCGCTCGAACCGAAGCTGGGCGGCGCCAAGATCGAATCGGTCCGCGAAACGCCCTACGGCGGCCTGTACGAGGTGCGCGTCGCCGGCGACATCCTGTACACCGACAAGAAGGGCGACTACCTCTTCATCGGCCACGTCTACGACACCAAGACCTCGACCGACCTGACCCGCGCCCGCATCGACGAGATCAACAAGATCAAGTTCTCGGAACTGCCGCTGGAGATGGCCCTCAAGCAGGTCAAGGGTGACGGCAAGCGCACCATCGCCGTGTTCGAAGACCCGAACTGCGGCTACTGCAAGCGCCTGCGCCAGACCACGCTCAAGGAACTCGACAACGTTACCATCTACACCTTCATGTACAACATCCTCTCCGAGGATTCCTTCGCGAAGTCGAAGAACATCTGGTGCGCGCCGGACCGCGTGAAGGCCTGGGACGACTGGATGATCAACGGCAAGCTGCCGCCGACCGCGCCGGCCGCCTGCGAGACCCCGAACGACAAGATCGCCGCCCTCGGCCAGAAACTCAAGATCCAGGGCACGCCGGCGATCTTCTTCACCGACGGCTCGCGCATTCCCGGCGCGGTCGACCTGAAGACGCTGGAAGCCAAGCTGCAGTCGCTGAAATAATGCTGTTGAAGTTGTAGGGTGGACCGGGCCGCGAAAGGCGGCTCTGCCGTCCGCGCGTTCAGCTGAAAAACGCGTTACCACAGCGCATCCGGGAGTTGGACGCGCGGACGGCGAAGCCGTCCACCCTACGAAAAACAAGAACGATCGTAGTCCAAACTAGGGAGCAGTACATGGTGACCTTGAACATCAACGGGCGCGACTTGCAGGTCGACGCCGATCCTTCCACGCCCATCCTCTGGGCCCTGCGCGACAACCTCAACATGACCGGCACCAAGTTCGGTTGCGGCGCGGCCCTGTGCGGCGCCTGCACCGTGCACCTGGACGGCAACCCGATCCGCTCCTGCATCACCCCGATCTCGGCGGCGCAGGGGCAAAAGATCACCACCATCGAAGCGATGGAAAACGACAGCGTCGGCAAGGCGGTGCAGGACGCCTGGGTCAAGCACGACGTGCCGCAATGCGGCTACTGCCAGAGCGGCCAGGTGATGAGCGCCGTCGTCCTGCTGCGCACCAACAAGCGCCCGAGCGACGCCGACATCGACAACGCGATGAGCGGCAACATCTGCCGCTGTGGCACCTACCAACGGATCCGCGCGGCCATCAAGGACGCCGCCAAGACCCTGGCCTGAAGGAGAAGCCATGCACATCGACTGGATCGACCGCGCGGCACTCACCCGCGCCATCGGCAGCGGCATGTCGCGCCGCGGCTTCCTGAAGACCGGCGCGCTGGCGACCAGCGGCCTGGTGCTGGGCTTCGTCGTCCCTGGCGCCAACCGCTTCGCCCAGGCCGCGGACAGCAAGGTCTACGCCCCCAACGCTTTCCTGCGCATCGCGCCGGACAATACCGTCACCGTGATCGTCAACCGCCTGGAATTCGGGCAGGGCGTGCACACCTCGCTGCCGATGCTGATCGCCGAGGAACTCGACGCCGACTGGTCGCAGATGCGCGGCGAGCTGGCGCCGGCCGGCGACGTCTATAAAGACCCGGCCTTCGGCATCCAGATCACCGGCGGCTCGGGCAGCATCGCGCGCGGCTTCACGCAATACCGCGAGATCGGCGCCCGCGCCCGCGCCATGCTGGTGGCCGCCGCCGCCGAGCAGTGGAAGGTGGCGCCAGGCCAGTGCCGGACCGAGAAGGGCGTCGTATTCGGCCCGGCCGGCTTGACGTCGAGCTATGGTTCCCTGGCCGAGGCCGCGATGAAGCAGCCGGTGCCGGCCACTGTCGTGCTGAAGGAAGCAAAAGCCTTCCGCTACATCGGCAAACCGATGCGCCGCATCGATGCGCGCGCCAAGTCGAGCGGCCGCCAGCAGTTCGGCATCGACTTCAAGCCCGAGAATGCCGTCACCGTCGTGGTGGCGCGCCCGCCCGTGTTCGGCGCCAAGGTGGCGAAGTTCGACGCCGGCGCCGCACGCGCCGTGAAGGGCGTGCTCGCCGTGCTCGAAGTGGACCTGGACCGCGGCGCGCGTGGCGTAGCCGTGTTCGCAAAGGGCTACTGGCCGGCCAAGCAGGGCCGCGACGCCCTGAACGCCGAGTGGAATACGGGCGAGGTCGAGAAGGTGAGCAGCGAGGCCCAGCTGGCGCGCTACCGCGAACTGGCCAAGGCGCCGGGCGGCGCTGTCGCGCGCCAGGCCGATGTCTCGACACTGGCCGGTGCGCCGCACCGCATCTCGGCCGTGTATGAATTCCCCTATCTGGCGCATGCGCCGATGGAACCGCTCAACTGCGTGGTCGACCTGAAGGGCGACGCCTGCACGATCTGGGCCGGCACCCAGTTCCAGACCGTGGACCAGCAGGTGGCAGCTACACTGCTGGGCTTCAAGCCCGAGCAGGTCACCATCAACACCATGATGGCGGGCGGCGGCTTCGGCCGGCGCGCGGTGCCGTCGTCGGACTGGATCGGCGACGCCGTGCGCATCGCCAAGGCCTATCGAGCCGCCGGCCACGCCGGTTCCGTGAAGGTCGTGTGGAGCCGCGAGGACGATATCCGCGGCGGCTACTACCGTCCCTCCTATGTGCACCGCGCCGACATCGGCATCGATGCGAAGGGCGAGATCGTGGCCTGGGACCACAAGGTGGTCGGCCAGTCGATCATGGCCGGCACCCTGTTCGAAGCCGGCATGGTGAAGAACGGCGTCGACGGCACCACCATCGAGGGTATCGGGGAGCCGTATGCCCTGCCGATGAACCTCGTCGTCGAAGGCGTGAAGCAGAACGTGCCGGTGCTGTGGTGGCGTTCGGTCGGCTCGACCCATACCGCCTACGTGATGGAGACCCTGATCGACGAGGCGGCCCACGTCGCCAGGGTCGACCCGGTCGCCTACCGCAAGAAGCTGATGGGCGAGAAGCATGCGCGCCACCGCGCGGCCCTGGACCTGGCGGTCAGCAAGTCAGGCTACGGCAAGAAGCAGCTGCCGAAAGGGCGCGCCTGGGGCGTGGCGGTGCACGAGTCCTTCGGCTCGGTGGTCGCCTACGTGGTCGAGGCTTCGCTGGTCGACGGCGTACCGAAGCTGCACCGCGCGGTCGCGGGCGTGCACTGCAACCAGCCCGTGAATCCGCTCTCGATCGAGGCGCAGATCCAGGGCGCGGCGCTGATGGGACTTGGCATGACCCTGCCGGGCGCCGCCATCACGCTCAAGGACGGCGTGGTCGAGCAGCAGAACTTCGGCGACTACGTGGTGGCGCGCCACCACGAGATGCCGCAGGTCGAGGTGCACATCGTGCCCTCGAACGACCCGCCGACCGGCATCGGCGAACCGGGCCTGCCGCCGCTGGCGCCGGCCTTCGCCAACGCCGTGTTCCGCCTGACCGGCAAGCGCCTGCGCAAGCTGCCTTTCGACCTGGCGTCGGCGTAAACCATGGCGGCCCTGACCGGCATTTTGCTGGCCGCGGGGCGGGGCCGCCGCTTCGATCCTGCGGGAGCGCGCAACAAGCTCCTGCAAACGCTGCCCGGCGGCGAGCCTGTCGTCGCGGCCAGCGCCCGCCATCTTCTTTCCTGCCTGCCGCGCGTGATCGCGGTCGTTGCACCAAGCGACGGTGGGGTAGGGGACATCCTGAGAGAACTCGGCTGCGAGGTGACGGTGTGTCTTGGCGCCGACACGGGCATGGGCGCGTCGCTCGTGCATGCGCTGCGGCATGCGCCGCCGGCCGAGGGCTGGCTGGTGGCGCTGGGCGACATGCCTTTTGTTGCGGATGCCACCCTGGCCGCGCTGCGTGACGCGGTCCTGGACGGGGCCGGCATCGCCGTGCCGGTGCATGAAGGCCGGCGTGGCAACCCGGTCGCCTTCGGGGCCTGTCACCGTGAAGCGCTCTTGAGCCTGGGGGGCGACCAGGGCGCGCGCCGCCTCCTGCAAGCGCATCCCGTCACGGAAATCGCTGTTCCGGATCCGGGCATCCTGCGCGATATCGACACACCTTCGGACCTGCCCGCTTGACATATGCATGTCAATGTTTCCAGTCGTGATCGAATCCGATTACACTAGGGAGCATATTCCGGCCGCACGTCCCTACAAATATGAAAAAACCTTCCGAAAAAAAGCGCACTGCGCAGCCAGCCATCCAGTACACGATCGTCCCCAAGGACCTGGCGGCGCATCTGTTCAACGTCACGGTCACGGTTGCGGCCCCCGACCCTGAAGGACAGGTGTTCGCCCTCCCGGCCTGGATTCCGGGCAGCTACATGATCCGCGAGTTCGCCCGCAACATCGTGCGCATCCGCGCCGAAAGCGGCGGGACGGACGTGGCGCTCACCAAGCTGGATAAACACTCCTGGCGCGCCGCGCGCACGAGCGGCCCCCTGACCCTGCACTACGAGGTCTACGCCTGGGACCTGTCGGTGCGCGCCGCCCACCTGGACCAGACCCACGGCTTCTTCAACGGCACCAGCGTGTTCCTGCGCGTGGTCGGCCAGGAGGCATTCATGCAGCAGGTCGACATCCAGCGCCCCGGCGACCCCGTCGCCAAGAGCTGGCGCGTGGCCACCGCGATGAAGGAACTGGGCGCCAAGCGCTACGGCTTCGGCACCTATGTCGCCGCGAACTACGACGAGCTGATCGACCACCCGGTCGAGATGGGCGATTTCGAACTGGCCACCTTCAAGGCGCACGGCATCCCGCACGACATCGTCATCACCGGCCGCGTGCCGAACCTGGACATGGCGCGCCTGCAGGCCGACCTGAAAGCCATCTGCGAAACCCAGATCGCCTTCTTCGAGCCGCAGACGAAAAAAGCGCCGATGGACCGCTACGTGTTCATGACCATGGCCGTCGGCGACGGCTACGGCGGCCTCGAACACCGCGCCTCCACTGCCCTGATCTGCGCGCGCGCCGACCTGCCGAGCACGGCCAGCCCGAAGAGCGCCGAGCCGGGCGAAGGCTACCTGCGCTTCCTGGGCCTGTGCAGCCACGAGTACTTCCACACCTGGAACGTCAAGCGCATCAAGCCGGCGGTGTTCGCGCCCTACGACCTGCAGGTCGAGAACTACACGCCGCTGCTGTGGCTGTTCGAAGGCTTCACCAGCTACTACGACGACCTGATGCTGGTGCGCGCCGGGATCATCGGCGAGGCGACCTATTTCAAGCTGCTGTCCAAGACCATCGGCGGCGTGCTGCGCGGCAGCGGCCGCAGCAAGCAAAGCGTGGCCGAATCGAGCTTCGATGCGTGGAGCAAGTACTACCGCCAGGACGAGAACTCGCCGAACGCCATCATCAGCTACTACACCAAGGGTTCGCTGATCGGCCTGGCCTTCGACCTGACCATCCGCGCCAGGACGAATGGGGCGAAGTCGCTCGACGACGTCATGCTGGCGCTGTGGGAACGCTTCGGACGCGACTTCTACAAGGGCGCCGGGCGTGGCGTGACGGATGCCGAAGTCGAAGCCATCTTCGATGAAGTGGCTGGGGCACGCCTTCGCACGCAATTCGACCGCTGGGTGCGCGGCACCGAAGACCTGCCGCTGGCCAAGCTCTATGCCGGTTTCGGCGTCAAGCTGGTGGACGAGCGCAAGGGCGGCAAGCCTTCGCTGGACGCCGGCATCGGCCGCGATGCGTTGGACGCCAAGCTGACCCAGGTCCACGAAGGCGGCGCCGCCCACCGCGCCGGCCTGTCGGCGCACGACGTGGTGATCGCGATCGACGGCCTGCGCGTGATCGGCAATCCTTCGAATGTCGACACCCTGCTGTGCCGCTACCGCGTCGGCGACAAGGTCAAGGTCCACGCCTTCCGCCGCGACGAGCTGATGGAATTCGACGTGACCCTGCAGGGCGACCGCGTGCCGTGCATCACCCTGTCGCAGGCCGTCGCCGGCAAGAAGTCGACTGCGCTGAAACGTCCGAGCGCTGTCTGATCCCAACGGCGGCATTGCCGCCGTTTTTTTTAACCGATTCCGCACCGAGGCACACTTGAAATCCACCCTGATCGCCGCCGTCCTCGCACTCGCGTGCGGCTCCGCATCCGCCCAACTCCCCGCACCCCTGAAATCCGACGTCACGACGCGGGTGAACGGCATGTATCCCTGGCTCGACACGGTCTACAAGGACCTGCACGCCAACCCTGAAATCGCCTTCCAGGAAGTCCGCACCGCCGGCAAGCTCGCTGGCGAAATGCGCAAGCTCGGTTTCGAGGTGACGGAAAAAGTCGGCAAGACCGGCATCGTCGCCGTCCTGAAGAACGGCGCCGGTCCCACGGTGCTGGTGCGCACCGAGATGGACGGCCTGCCGATGGAAGAGAAGACCGGCTTGCCCTACGCCAGCCGCGCCAGGGCGGTCAGCAATGGCGGCGAGAGTTTCGTGACCCATAGCTGCGGCCACGACATCCACATGGCGGGCTGGCTCGGCACCGCGCGTACCCTGGTCGAGATGAAAGGCAAATGGAAGGGCACCCTGGTCTTCATCGCCCAGCCGGCAGAAGAAATCGTCTCCGGCGCCAAGGCCATGCTCGACGATGGCCTGTTCAAGCGTTTCCCGAAGCCGGACTACGCTTTCGCCCTGCATTCCTGGCCGCTGGCCCACGGCACGGTCGGCTTCAACGACGGCCCGGTCTCGTCCAATTCGGATTCCATCGAGATCGTCTTCAAGGGCCGCGGCGGCCACGGTTCGGCGCCCGATAAATCGCTCGACCCGATCACCATCGCGGCGCGCTTCGTGGTCGACGTGCAGACCGTCGTCAGCCGCGAAAAGGACCCGAAGGAATTCGGTGTGGTGACCATCGGCGCCATCAACGGCGGCACCGTCGGCAACATCATCCCGGACAATGTGCAGGTGCGCGGCACCATCCGTTCCTACAGCCCGGCCGTGCGCGCCAAGCTGCTGGAGGGCGTGCGCCGCGTGGCCAATGCCTCTGCGGCCATGGCGGGCGCACCGGCCCCTGAAGTGCAGCTGATTTCTGGCGGCGCGGCCATCGTCAACAGCGAAGCGCTGGTGAAGAAGACCGAAGCCGTGTTCAAGGACGCCTTCGGCGCCGCCAACGCCCAGCGCATGCCGGCGATGACGGCCAGCGAAGATTTTTCGCTCTTCGTGAACGAAGGCATCCCTTCGATGTTCTTCTTCACCGGCGTCTACGATCCGAAGGCGGTGCAAGAGGCCGAGCGTCCCGGCGGCAAGCCGATCGCCTTCAACCATTCGCCCTTCTACGCACCGGTGCCGGAACCGTCGATCAAGACCGCCGCGCAGGCCATGAGCCTGGCGGTCCTGAACGTCCTCGGCCGCTGAAGTTCAGTCCTGCGGCCCGGCTAGCGTGCGCAGCTGGAAGCGGTAGTCGCGGTCGAACAGGAAGGTCTCGGAAAAGGTTACGGCCTCGGTATTGGCCGCCACCAGGCCTTCGGGCCGGGGCAGCGGGCCGCTCCGCAGCATCGAGGCCAGGGCGACGCGCGACGCATCCGGGTCGCGCGAGCGCTGCACCCGCACGTCGGTCAGCTGGCCTTCCTTGTCCACGGTAATGTTCACCACCACAATCGCCGGCAGCATCGGCGGCAGGCGGCCGCTGAAGGTGCGGTCCGTATTGCGCTCGAGGATGTGGCGCGCCACGTGCGTCTTGTAGGCGTCGAGCGTGAGCGAAGGAGGCGGGACGGGCGCCGCCGTGGGAGTCGGCGGCGGATCGGCCGAGATGGTGCTGCGCTCTTCGACCGGCACGGGTGGGGGAGGGCTGGCGCAGCCGGACAGGAGTGCCAGCAGCGTCACGAAGAACGCTTTACTGCGAAGAAAAGTGTTCATGGCGGATGAGTGAGCGTCGCAGGTTAGCGCATCAAGGCGCTCAACTTCGACGCTTCCGCTCATCCGGAGTTCCGCAAGCTGCGCGGAAAAGGCTGTCAGCCGAACAGGCGCTCCAGCTCGACACCCGGCTCGGGCGCGCGCATGAAGGCTTCGCCGACCAGGAAGGCGTGCACGTTCGCGTCGCGCATGCGCTTCACGTCCGCCGGCCCCATGATCCCCGATTCGGTCACCACCAGGCGATCCTGGGGGATGCGCGGCAGCAGTCCCAGGGTGGTGTCGAGCGAGACCTCGAAGGTGCGCAGGTTGCGGTTATTGATGCCCACCAGCGGCGTCTTGAGCTTGAGGGCCGCCGTCAGTTCCTCGCCGTCGTGCACTTCGACCAGCACGTCCAGTCCCAGGTCCTGCGCGCAGGCTTCGAGTTCCGCCATCAGGCCGTGGTCCAGCGCCGACACGATCAGGAGGATCGCATCCGCGCCCATCGCGCGCGCCTCATAGACCTGATAAGGGTCGACGATGAAATCCTTGCGGATCACTGGCAGGCTGCATGCCGCGCGCGCCTGACGCAGGTAGTCCACGGAGCCCTGGAAGAACTGCACGTCGGTCAGCACCGACAGGCAGGCCGCGCCATGCTCGGCATAGCTCCGGGCGATGGCGGCCGGCTGGAAGTCGGGGCGCAGCACGCCTTTCGAAGGCGAGGCCTTCTTCACTTCCGCGATGATGCCGGCGTGGCCGGCGGAGATCTTGTTGCGCAGGCTCTGTTCGAAACCGCGGATGCCCTGGCGTGCTTCCAGGTCGCTTTCGACCTCGCGGCGCAGGGAGAACAGGTCGCGCTGCTTCTTCGCGGCGGCCACTTCGTCGGCCTTCACGGCCAGGATCTTGTTGAGGATATCGGACATGGAAAACTCAGGTTTGCTTGGACAGTGCGAGCTTCACGCCGAGCCAGACGAACAGGCCGCCCGTGGCGCGATTGAGCCACAGCGAGACGGAAGGGTTGAGCTTGATGCGCTCGCTGGCCTTGGCCGTGGTGAGCGCGAGTCCGCAGCACCACAGCATGCCGTTGAAATTGAAGATGCAGCCCAGGATGATGAAGGCCATGGCCTTGCTGGGCGCGTCAAGCGCGATGAACTGCGGCACGAAGGCCAGGAAGAACAGCGCCACCTTCGGATTGAGCACATTGGTAAGAAAACCCTGGGCGAAGATCTTCCGGTAGGGCAGGACGGCGAGCACCGGGGCCTTCGTTTCACTGGTGGCCTTGCGGCTGCGCAGCAGGCCAAACGCCATATAGAGGATATAGGCCGCGCCGACCAGCTTCACCACCGTGAAGGCTGTCGCCGAGGTCGACAGCACCGCCGACAGGCCGAGCGCGGCCGCGAAGATGTGCACCAGGGTGCCGGTCCCGATGCCCAGCGAAGCGGCGACGCCGGCGCGCCAGCCCTGGGTCGCGCTGCGGGTCATGATCAGGAGCGAATCCGGACCCGGCATGATGTTCAGCAGCAGTCCGGAAATGATGAAGAGCGGAAGGTCATGGATGCCGAACATGCTGCGTGTCCTTTCAGGCGTGGCCGCCGAGCTGGCGCGTGACGGTGACGAATTGCTCGAGTTTGGCCATGGCCGCGCCGGACGCGATCGTAGCACGCGCCTTGGCCAATCCTTCCTCGATCGAGGAAGCCACCCCGGCTGCATACAGGGCGGTGCCGGCGTTCAGCGCCACGATGTCGCAAGCCGGTCCCGGCTCGCCGCGCAGCGCTTCCAGCACGCGCTCCTTCGACTCGGCCGTGTTGGCCACCTTCAGGTTGCGGCTCGAGATCATTTGCAGGCCGAAGTCTTCCGGGTGGATCTCGTATTCGCGGATCTCGCCATTGACCAGTTCACCCACCAGGGTGCCGGCGCCGAGCGAGACCTCGTCCATATTGTCGCGGCCCCACACCACCATTGCATGCTGGGCGCCGAGGCGCTGCAGCACGCGCACCTGGATGCCGACCAGGTCGGGGTGGAACACGCCCATCAGGATGTTCGGCGCGCCGGCCGGGTTGGTCAGCGGCCCGAGGATGTTGAAGATGCTGCGCACGCCCAGTTCGCGGCGCACCGGCGCCACGTGCTTCATGGCCGCGTGGTGGTTCGGCGCGAACATGAAGCCGATGCCGGTCTGGGCGATCGACTGGGCGATCTGCTCGGGCTTCAGGTCGATCTGGGCGCCGAGCGATTCGATCAGGTCGGCGCTGCCGGAAGACGACGACACGCTGCGCCCGCCATGCTTGGCCACGCGGGCGCCGGCTGCGGCGGCCACGAACATCGAGGCGCTGGAAATATTGAAGGTGTTGGCGCCGTCGCCGCCGGTGCCGACGATGTCGAGCAGGTTGGTGGTGTCGGCCATCGGCACCTTGGTCGAGAACTCGCGCATCACTTGCGCGGCGGCGGTGATCTCGCCGATGGTTTCCTTCTTCACGCGCAGGCCCATGGTCAGGGCGGCGACCATGGTCGGCGACATCTCGCCCGACATGATCTGGCGGAACAAGTGCAGCATCTCGTCGTGGAAGATCTCACGGTGTTCGATACAGCGCAGCAGGGCTTCTTGTGGGGTGATCGGCATGGCGGTTCCAGTAGGCTAGACGTAATTCTGGCGCGGCGCCGCGTTCAAACGGCCCGTGCACGGGAGCGCATCAGCGCGCGAGGAAGTTCTTGAACAGCGCGTGGCCGTGTTCCGACAGGATCGACTCGGGGTGGAACTGCACACCCTCGATATCGTATTCCTTGTGGCGCACGCCCATGATTTCGCCGTCGTCGGTCCATGCCGTCACTTCCAGGCAGTCCGGCAGCGAAGCCCGCTCGATCGCCAGCGAGTGGTAGCGGATCACGGTGAAGGGGCTGGGCAGTCCCTTGAACACGCCTTCGCCGGTGTGGGCGATCAGCGAGGTCTTGCCGTGCATGACCTGCTTGGCGCGGATGACCTTCCCCCCAAAGGCTTCGCCGATGGCCTGGTGGCCCAGGCACACGCCGAGGATCGGCAGCTTGCCCTTGAATTCACGCAGGATGTCGAGCGAGATGCCGGCGTCCTTCGGCGCCTTCGGTCCCGGCGAGATGCAGATGCGCTCCGGCGCCATCTTCTCGATGTCGCCAAGGGTGATCTCGTCGTTGCGCACGGTGTGAACAATCTCGCCCAGCTCGCCCAGGTACTGGACGATGTTGTAGGTGAAGGAATCGTAGTTGTCGATCATGAGCAGCATGTCAGAACTCCCCATCCAGGCCGTCTTGCACCTGTTCGGCCGCGCGCAGCACGGCGCGCGCCTTGTTTTCGGTTTCCTGCCATTCCATCTCGGGAATGGAGTCGGCGACGATGCCGGCCGCGGCCTGCACGTAGAGGTTGCCGTCCTTGATCACGCCGGTGCGGATCGCGATCGCCACGTCCATCTCGCCGCCAAAGGACAGGTAGCCGCAGGCGCCGCCGTAGATGCCGCGCTTGCTCGGTTCCAGCTCGTCGATGACTTCCATCGCCCGCACCTTCGGCGCACCGGTGAGGGTGCCGGCAGGGAAGGTGGCGCGCAGCACGTCGAGGTTCGACATGCCGTCCTTCAGCTTCCCTTCGACGTTGGAGACGATGTGCTGCACGTGCGAGTATTTTTCGATGACCATGCGGTCGGTGACCTTGACGCTGCCGGTGTCGGCGATGCGGCCGATGTCGTTGCGCGCCAGGTCGATCAGCATCACGTGCTCGGCGATCTCCTTCGGATCGGCCAGCAGTTCGGCCGCCAGCTCGGCATCGCGTTCCGGCGTCGCGCCGCGCGGGCGGGTGCCGGCGATCGGGCGCAGCGTGACCTTCTTGCCGCCCTCGGGAAGCGCTTCGTTGCGCACCAGGATCTCCGGCGAGGCGCCGACGATCTGCATGTCGCCGAAGTTGTAGTAGTACATGTAGGGCGAGGGATTCAGCGAGCGCAGCGAGCGGTACAGCGACAGCGGCGAATCCACGTAGGGCTTGCGGATGCGCTGGCCGATCTGCACCTGCATCAGGTCGCCGGCCATCACGTATTCGTGGGCCCTGGCCACCGCCTTCAGGTAGTCGTCCTTGCTGAATTCGCGCACCGCCTCGGTCCGCACCGAGCTCGAGGTCACCGGCGCATCGACGCTCCGGCGCAGCATCACGCGCAGGTCTTTCAGGCGCTGGCGGGCCCTGGCATAGGACTCCGGCTGCGATGGATCGGCGTAGACGATCAGGTAAAGCTTTCCCGACAGGTTGTCGATCACGGCCAGCTCTTCGGTCAGCATCAGCTGGATGTCCGGCAGGCCGAGCTGGTCGGGCGGGCAGGAGTCCGCCAGCTTGCGCTCGATGTGGCGCACCGTATCGTAGCCGAAGTAGCCGGCCAGGCCGCCGCAGAAGCGCGGCATGCCGGGGCGCAGCGCGACCTTGAAGCGCGACTGGTACTGTTCGATGAACTCGAGCGGGTTGCCTTCGAAGGTCTCGACGACTTCGCCGTTCTTCACGACGTCGAGATGGTTGCCGCTCGAGCGGATCAGGGTCGATGCCGGCAGGCCGATGAAGGAATAGCGTCCGAAGCGCTCGCCGCCGACCACCGACTCGAGCAGGAAGGTGTTCTTGCCGGCTTGAAGCGACTGGGCCAGCTTGAGGTAGAGCGTCAGCGGGGTCTCGAGGTCGGCGAAGGCTTCCGCGATCAAAGGAATGCGGTTGTAGCCCTGGTTGGCCAGCGATTTGAATTCGAGTTCGGTCATGCTTTTCTCCAGACCGCCCACGGGAGGGGAGGGGCGGTGGTTCACTTCAAAAAACCTGCCGGAGTTCAGCGCAACACGCGAGCGCCGGCAGCAATCGATACGGGTTCAGTTAGCCCAGGATTGCCAGCGTCGCCACAGCCAGGCCTCAAGGGCGCCGGTCTGGTTGACAGTGTGTTTTTTGGTGAAAAACATGTATAGATGACTTATTTTGCGGTGTCGTTATGCGCAGTTATGAGCGCGGCTGCTTCAAACAGCGAACTCACTATACCATCAGAATTAATTTCTTGTATAGGGCGTCCGTGGTTATAACCATATGGCACGGTGAGCACATAACACCCGGCGGCACGCGCGGCCTCGGCATCGTTGGACGAGTCGCCGATGGCCACGACGCAGGGCGGCGCCAGGTCCAGCGCGGCGCAGGCGCCCAGCAGGGGCATCGGATCGGGCTTCTTCTTCGCGAAGGAATCGCCGCCGAACACGCGCTCGAAATACGGGGCCAGGCCTTTCTGTTCGAGCAGGGGTTCGGCGAAGGCGATCGGCTTGTTCGTCACGCAGACGAGGCGCAGGCCGGCGTCCCGCATGGCCTGCAGGCCTTCGATCACGCCGGGGTAGAGGGTAGCGCGTTCGCCGTTGACCGCGAGGTAGTGGCGCTGGTAGCCGGCCAGCGCTTCATCGAAGGCCGCGTCGACGCGCGCCGCATCCCAGTCGAGCAGCAGCGCGTCGCGCACCAGCTTTTCGGAGCCCTTGCCGACCAGCGGCTTGATGATTTCCTGCGTGATGGGCGCGAGGCCGAATTCGGCGCGCATGCCGTTCAGGGCCGCCTCGAAGTCGGGCACCGTGTCGAGCATGGTGCCGTCCAGGTCGATGATGGCGGCCCGGATGCTTGCTGCGCCGCTTCGCATTACTTGCCCACGGTGGCCAGTTCGGCGCGCATGGCGTCGATCACGGCCTTGTAGTCAGGCTTGCCGAAGATCGCGGAACCGGCAACGAAGGTATCCGCGCCTGCTGCCGCCGCGGCGGCGATGTTGTCGGCCTTGATACCGCCATCGACCTCCAGCATGATGTCGCGGCCCGATTCGTCGATCATGCGGCGCGCCTGCTCGATCTTCTTGAGTGCCTGCGGGATGAAGGACTGGCCGCCGAAGCCCGGGTTCACCGACATGATCAGGATCATGTCGATCTTGTCCATCACGTGCTCGAGGTAGTGCAGCGGGGTGTGCGGGTTGAACACCAGGCCGGCCTTGCAGCCGTGGTCGCGGATCAGCTGCAGCGAGCGGTCCACGTGTTCCGAGGCTTCCGGGTGGAAGGTGATGATGTTGGCGCCGGCCTTGGCGAAGTCCGGAATGATGCGGTCGACCGGCTTGACCATCAGGTGCACATCGATCGGCACGTCCACGTGCGGACGGATCGCCTGGCACACCAGCGGGCCGATGGTGAGGTTCGGGACGTAGTGGTTGTCCATCACGTCGAAGTGGATGATGTCGGCGCCGGCGGCGACGACATTGCGCACTTCCTCGCCCAGGCGGGCGAAATCGGCGGACAGGATGCTGGGGGCGATGCGGTAGGTGGTCATGGTGACGGTGGGCATAAAAAGGAAGCCGCTATTTTACGCCGATGAGCCCCCATGCTGCTGTGGCGGGACGCCTTTGGAGGGCGCTGCGCGGTATGATTGTCGTTTGCGCCACACGTGGCGCTCCCGCCAATATTGTCGATCACGCAAGGAAATCCCATGGCCGCCTATGAATTCGCTGTCTCCGTCAGGACCCAGTACCTGCCGGAGCAGTCCAACCCCGACCGCGACCAGTACGTGTTCAGCTACACCATCACGATCAGGAACACCGGCAGCGTCGCCGCCCAGCTGATCTCGCGTCATTGGGTGATCACCGACGCCAACAACCAGGTGCAGGAAGTGCGCGGCCTGGGTGTCATCGGCCACCAGCCCCTGCTGCAGCCGGGCCAGCAGTTCGAGTACACCAGCGGCACCCAGAGCGCCACGCCGCAGGGCTCGATGTACGGTGAATACTTCTGCGTGGCCGAGGACGGCCACCGCTTCGAAGTGCCGATTCCCGAGTTCGTGCTGTCGCAGCCGGGCGCGCTGCACTGATCATTGCCGGTCTTTGTCGGCGTCCTTGTGCGCCGGCTCGTCGCGCACGTCCTTGCGGCCGGCGAACATGGTCCACCAGACGATAAAGATCAGCAGGAACAGCGCCACACCAGCTTCCACCATCAAGATCCACATACCGGTCCTCGAGTTCATATGTTTCCGACACGCCGCAGTGTAACCGCTTCCCTCTTCCTCGTCGCCTTTTTGGCGGCCTGTTCGACCACCCCGCCGCCGCAGCCGCCCAAGCCTGCCGAGCCGACCCGCATGCCGCCACCGGTGGGCCCGGTCTATGTGCCGCAGCAGCCCCCGCCGCCGGAGCCCGCGCAGCCTGTACCTCCGCCCGCGCCGACACCGCTGATGACGCCGGTGGCCTTCAGCGATCTGCCGGGATGGCAGCAGGACGACCTGCGCCAGGCCTGGCCGGCTTTCGTGCAGTCCTGCCGCGTCCTCATCAGGAAGACCGACTGGAAGGCGGCCTGCGAGGCGGCGCGCACGATCGACGCGGGCGATGCGGCCGCGGTGCGCAGCTTTTTCGAGACCTGGTTCGTGCCCAACCTGATGCGGGCCAGCGACGGTGCGGATGCGGGCCTCATCACCGGTTACTACGAGGCGATGCTGTACGGCTCGCGCAAGCGTGGCGGTGCGTATCAAACGCCGCTGTACCGGGTGCCGGACGACCTCTTGACCGTCGACTTGGGCGGCGTCTATCCGCAGCTGAAGGGCATGCGCCTGCGCGGCCGCCTGTCCGGCAAGACCGTGGTTCCCTACAGCACCCGCGCCGAGATCGCGCGTGCGCCCTTCGCGGGCAAGGAACTGCTGTGGGTGAACGATCCGGTCGAGGCCTTCTTCCTGGAGGTGCAGGGTTCTGGCAGGGTGCAGCTCGATAGCGGCGAGACCGTGCGCGTGGCCTACGCGGACCAGAACGGCCATCCCTATAAGGCCATCGGCCGCTGGCTGGTAGACCAGGGCTACCTGACGTCCGCGGAAGCGACGGCGCAGGGCATCCGCGCCTGGATCGCGGCCAATCCGGACCGCCGCCAGGAGCTGTTCAATGTGAACCCCAGCTATATTTTCTTCCGCGAAGAGAAGCTGCCCGATCCATCGCTCGGACCCAAGGGCGCACTGGGCGTGCCGCTGACGCCGGGCCGCTCGGTGGCGATCGACCCGTCCTTCGTGCCGCTCGGCGCGCCGCTCTTCCTGGCGACCACGGAAGCCGCGAGCGAGGCGCCGATGCAGCGCCTGATGATGGCGCAGGATACCGGCGGTGCGATCCGCGGTGCGGTGCGCGCGGACTTCTTCTACGGCTTCGGCCCGGATGCCGTCGACCGGGCCGGCAAGATGAAGCAGCGCGGCCAGATCTGGGTGCTCATGCCCAGGCCGGCGGCGCGTTAGGGCGCTGCTGCCGGCCGCACTTCCATGGTCGCGGCGTGCGCGGGGATGCCATGCGCGGTCGGCGGCGCGCCCAGGTAGGCGCGCGCTGCGCCGTCTTTCTTGAGGTAGGCGTCGAGGAAGCGCTTCGCGTACGACGCCGTCCAGCCATGGGCGCGATTCACTTCGCTGCGCGGGTACTGGTTGAACCGCGGGTCCGATGCGAAGCGCAGGTAGGTCGACGAAAACGCGAAGTGCTCCATCGGGTAGACGGTCAGCTTGTAGAAGTCCGCATGCTTCATGTCGTTCAGGAAGCTGGCGGCCGGTTTGCCGCGCGTGGCCAGCGCCTCGATATCGAGGGGGCGCGCGGCCACGTAGAGCATCGGCGTCGTGAAGCGCTCCGGCGCCACGTAGTCGGCCGCGGCCATCAGCTCGGGGTAGTAGCGCACCGAGCCGTCCAGGTTGACGAGGGCCTTGATGCGGCTGTCCCTGGCCGCCGCGAGCACGTTTGCGATCCCGCCCCAGCTGTAGCCGATGACGCCGACCCGGCTGGCGTCGGCATGGGGCAGGCTGCGGGCATAGGTGATGAGGAAGGAGATGTCGGCGGCATGGGTCTCGGCGCCTTCCAGGTCGTTCGGCATTTCCCGGGAGCGCGGGCCGACGCTGGGGCTGGCGATCACGATGTAGCCGTGGCTGGCCAGGTATTCGCACAGGTCCGGATTCTCGCCCGCGGGCGCGCTGATGCTCGGGGCGTAGATGAGGACGGGGAAGCTGCCGCCCGCAGCGGCGGCGTCGCGCCGCGCCCGAACGGGTCCATCCAGCGCGCGCCGCCCTTGCTGCGGGCCGGACTCGCTGAGGTATTCGCTCTTGATGAACGCGTCGGCAGCCGCGTGCGCTGTTTCCCTGTCGCGGCTGAAATCGAGTTCGGTCCCGATGAGCGCGAGATAGTCGCGGTAGCGCATCGCCTGGCCCGAACGGCTGGCGGGATACCAGACCAGGGTCTGGACCGGCCGCCCGGTGGCAAGGGCGGATTCACCGGGGAAGGGGCGCGCCTGGTCATATTGCTGGACGACCCGGAAGCCGACCGGCATCGGGCCGGTTGGAACGGGCGGTTCGAAACGGTCAGCCGCCTGGGCGAGGCTGCCGGTGAGAAGCAGGAGGAACGTCAGTACGAAGCGCATAGGGGCTGTCTCGTCGGGAAAGCCCTACACTGGCACTTGTAGACATGTTTGTCTAGTTATCCTGGGTAATTCTCAGTCCTTTACGTGGCGCAGGCGGGTGCCGATGACCGTGGCAAGCGACAGGGCGACGGCGCCGGCGGCGATGCAGGCCAGGCCCGCGCGCACGCCGAATCCTTCACCCAGCGCCCCAGCCAGCAGCGCGCCCAGCGGCGCCGCGGCGACGGTGAGCGCGCGCATCGTCGCCACCATGCGCCCGAGCACGGCGTCCGGCGTCACGCGCTGGCGCAGGGCGCTGTAGGGCACGAAGAACAGGGTCGCCCCGCAGTCGATCCAGAACACCACCATGGCATAGGCGGCCAGGGTCCACCCGGCGCTGCCGAACAGGGTGGCCGGAATCGCGGGCACCAGGGCGAAGCCCAGTGCCGACACGCACAGGCCGGCCAGGATGCCGCCGCCGGTGCCGAAGCGCTTCGAGAGCGGCTTGACCAGCAGCGAGGCCGCGAGGATGCCCAGGCCGCCGAACATGTTCGCCATTCCCATGGTCCCCGCCGTCATGCCGAGCACCCGCGTGGCGAAGATCACGTGCAGAGCGGTATAACCGTAGAACAGCAGGTGCCAGCCGGCCGAGACCCAGGCCAGGGTGCGCAGCAGGGGATGGCGCCACACGAAGGCCAGGCCTTCCTGGATGTCGCGGAGCAGGTGCGCATGCGATGGCGGCGGCTGCGGTTCGCGCGCCCTGATGCGGCGCAGGTTGAGCAGGGAGACGACGAAGCCGGCCACGTTGCACAGGATGGCAAGCGGCGCGCCCAGCACTTGCACCAGCCCGCCCGCCATGCCGGGGCCGAGCACCCGCGCCGCCGATTCCGTGGCCGCGAATTTCGACTGCGCGTCGACCAGTCCGCCGCGCCCGACCAGGAAGGTCAGGAACACCTGTTCCGCGCTCCCACCCACCACGTAACCGGTGCCGATCACGAAGCCGACCGCGTACAGCCAGGGAATGCTCAGGACGCCCTGCCACCAGGCCAGCGGGACGGTCGCGAGCGCGATCGCGACCATGAGGTCGCTCGACATCATGACCGGCAGGCGCCGGTTGCGGTCCAGCAGCACGCCCGAGGGCAGGCCGAACAGGAGGAAGGGCAGGGATTCGAAGGCCGCCAGCGTGCCCATCTGGGCCGGCGTGGCATGCAGCATCAGCACCGCGCAGATCGGCAGGGCCAGCAGGGTGATCTGGGCGCCGAAATGGGCCAGGATGCTGCTGAACCAGAAGCGGCGGAAATCGGGATTGCGCATCACCGAGTCGGGCGGGACGCGCTTCGTCAGCCAGTTGTTGCCAGGGGAGGAAATGATGATCTCACGCAGAATATTGCTGAACAAATAATGATACCTGTGTTCGGTATGCTGTGAGACGCTACAATCCCGGCAATCCATTCACATACAAGGGGACACCGCATGCAATACCAGGATCTGCTGATCGAAAACCACGGCAAGGTCGCCGTGATCCGCCTGAACCGCCCGAAGGCGATGAATGCGCTGAACGACAATATGATGAACGAACTGGGCCAGGCCCTGTACGCCTTCGACGCCGACCCGGCAGTGAACGTCATCATCCTGACCGGCAGCGACAAGGCCTTCGCGGCCGGCGCCGACATCGCGGCCATGGCCAACTACACCTACAGCGTCGACACCTACCCGGGCAACTACATCGGCCGCAACTGGGAGCACATCCTGAACATCCGCAAGCCGGTGGTCGGCGTGGTGTCCGGCTACTGCCTCGGTGGCGGCTGCGAGCTGGCCATGATGTGCGACTTCCTGATCGCCGCCGACAGCGCGAAATTCGGCCAGCCGGAGATCAAGGTCGGCGTCACCCCGGGCGCGGGCGGCACCCAGCGCCTGCCGCGCGCGATCTCGAAGTCGAAGGCGATGGACATGCTGCTCACCACCCGCATGATCGATGCGGCGGAAGCCGAGCGCACCGGCCTGGTCTCGCGCGTGTATCCGGCGGAGAGCGTGATGGAAGAGGCCATCAAGGTCGCCCAGGGCATCGCCGAGATGCCGGTGTCGGTCGCCATGCAGATCAAGGATTGCGTCAACCAGGCTTACCAGATGCCGCTGAACGAGGGCGTGCGCTACGAGCGCCGCTACTTCCACGCCGGCTTCGGTACGCCTGCCCAGAAGGAAGGCATGTCGGCCTTCCTCGAGAAGCGCAAGCCGAACTTCGAAGGCATGTAAATGAAGGCGGCGCTGCGGCGGGGAGCGGCGGCCTTCCTCATCGTCGCGGCGGCCAGCTACGGCTGCAGCGCCCTGCCGCCGCTTGGCCAGCGCAGCGCCAGCGTGGCGCTGCGGGGAACCGAGACCACGCCGCTCGGGCAGGCGATCGCGCCGCTGGCGGCCGCGCACCCGGGGCGCTCCGGCGTCCATCCCCTGATCGATGGGCGCGATGCCTTCGCGGCCCGCGTGCTGCTGACCCACGGCGCCCAGCGCAGCCTCGACGTCCAGTATTACATCTGGCGCGACGACCTCACCGGCACCCTGATGCTCGATGCGCTGCGCACGGCGGCGGCGCGTGGGGTGCGCGTCCGGCTCCTGCTGGACGATAACAACACCGGCGGACTGGATCCCGCCCTCGCCGCGCTCGACCGCGAGCCGAACATCGAGGTGCGCCTGTTCAATCCCTTCGCCATGCGGCGCTGGCGCAGCCTGGGCTACCTGACGGAGTTCGGCCGGCTGAACCGGCGCATGCACAACAAGTCCTTCACCGCCGACAACCAGGCGACCATCATCGGCGGCCGCAACATCGGCAACGAGTATTTCGGCGCCATGGGGGACATGCTGTTCGTCGACCTCGACGTCATGGCGGTGGGGCCAGTGGTGCGCGAAGTGTCCGAAGACTTCGACAAATACTGGAACAGCGCCTCTGCCTATCCCGTCTCGGCCCTGGTCGACGCCGCCGATGCCGAGCGTCCGGAGGCGCTGGCCGAACGGGCCGCTGCTTTCCGCGTGCAGGACGAAGCGCAGCGCTACCTGGAGGCGATCGCCACCTCGTCTTTCGTGGAGCAGCTGGTGCAGCAGCGGCTGCCGCTGGAGTGGAGCGTCACCCGCCTGGTCAGCGATCCGCCGTCGAAAGTGCTGGGCGAAGCCGCGCCCCAGGAGCGGATGGCGGTCGCCATGCGCAAGCTGCTGGGCGAGCCGAAGCGCGAGGTCGACCTGGTCTCTCCCTATTTCGTGCCCAGCAGGGAAGCGGCGCAGGCGCTCGGCGATCTCGCCCGCAGCGGGGTGCGCGTGCGGGTACTGACCAATTCCCTGGAAGCGACCGACGTCGCCGCCGTCCATGCGGGGTACGCGAAGTGGCGGCGTGAGCTCATCGAAGCCGGCGTGTCGCTATTCGAGCTGCGCCGCAGTTGGAGACCGGCGCTGCCGGAGTCGGGCAAGGGGCGCTTCGGCAGCTCCGCTTCCAGCCTGCACGCCAAGACCTTCGGCGTGGATGGGCGCACTGTCTTCATCGGCTCCTTCAACCTGGACCGCCGCTCGATCGACCTGAATACCGAAATGGGTTTCGTGATCGACAGCCCGGGCATGGCGCAGGCGCTGGACCGCACGCTCGACGAGGAGGTGCTAGAGCGGGCCTACGAGGTGCGGCTTGGCGACAACGGCAAGCTGTATTGGATCGAGCGTTCCGGCGCCAGCGTCACCCGGCATGAAAACGATCCGCATGCCAGCAGGTGGCAACGGGCCGGCGTGCGCCTGCTGTCCTTCCTGCCGATCGACTGGCTGTTGTAGCGCGGCGCCTTCAGATATCGCCGGCGTCGCCGTCCGGCTCCGGACCTTCTTCGCGCCACTCGAGGATGTCGCCGGGCTGGCACGACAGCCGCTCGCAGATCTTGTCGAGCGTCGCAAAGCGTATGCCCTTGACCTTGCCGGACTTGAGCAGGGACAGGTTCTGTTCCGTGATGCCGACGTAATTTGCCAGCTCCTTCGATTTGATCTTGCGTTTGGCAAGCATGACGTCGAGGTTGATGATGATGGCCATCAGACGAACCCCTCGTTTTCTTCGCTCAGGCGCCGGCCTTCGTGCATCACGCCGACGACCAGGTAGAACATGCTGCAGACCAGCAGCAGCAACAGCTCGTGCGAGGTGATGTCCATGGCGATCGCATAGGACTGCCCATCACCCATCCAGCCGAACAGCAGATTGCGTAGTGGCGTCTCGAAGTTGAACAGGACGACCGCCGCAATCGTCGCGCCCGCCGCGGTGCGCAGATGGCCGATCGTCTTCATGGCGAAGATCTGCCCCGCCTGGAAGGCGATCAGCGTGGCGCTGAGATGACGGATGCCATGCGTCAGCGCCAGCAGGCCGGGCGCGCCGACCAGGATGCCCACCATCCGCTGCACGTTGCCGAGCTGCTCGACGGCATTGTCCGTCATGCCGTCGGGATTGATATGCAGCTGCAAGGGGCCGAGCGACACCGGACCGGCCATGGCCCACGACAGGATGAAGAAAGCGATCTGGACCGTGAGGAAGACGAACAGGAGCCAGCGGATGACGTGGCAAAGGCGGAACAGCTGGCCCAGGTCGGAAGGGGAGCTTTGGTTCTCGTTCATTTTTACATGCCTCAAGGAAAAAAATGATTGTCTCACGAGATTTTGTTGCTGTACGATCCGCGGGGTATTTACGTGCCGCCCGCTGCGTGCCCGCAGCCGTTCCAAGGCCCCGGCGCGACGCGTGCTATGCATATTGCATTATCGTAAAACAACAATAAGTTATTGTTTGACATTAAGAAAATACACGAATAGACTGATTTCCATCAGCTCGACGTCAAGTCGGTCAGGCGCTCCGATACCAGCGGACGCGGGACCGGCGGGCGCGGGATGCTAGCGCGAAGTCCAGTGTGTTGTCGGAAGCGGTCACACAAAGGGATGTCCGATCTCGGCAATGTTGGCAACATGTGTATTAAAACAATTAACTATCAAGGAGTATCACATGCAAGATTTCGACCTGACCAGCGAAGAGTTCTCGATCGAAGCCCTGGAAGCACGTTTTGAAATGGAAGCGACCGCACCGGTCGCCGAAACCGAGTGGAAGTGCACCTGCAGCATCGAGAACTGATCCAGCCGGATCAGGCGTAGCGGGTCCATCCCGCTATCGCATTCTCCCGGGGGCGCGTCCGCCAGCGGTCACGCCCCCTCGTTCGAGTCCGCACCAGGATCTTCATGTCCCTCCCCAGCACATCCACGATCCCTGTCCTGAAGGCCGGCATCACGCTCACCCGCTTCGAGTCGGGAGCCGCATCCCCGCGCTTCCTGCTGGCGCTCGGCGACAGCCATTTCCTCGTTTCGGCCAAGACGCGCGCGCTGGTGCTCGCATTGCTGAGCAAGCCGCTGGATGCGGCGCAGCTGGAAGCGCGCTATGAAGCCGAGAGCGGCCAGTTCCTCGCGGCCGAACAGCTGCTGGCGCTGGCCAGGCAAACCCTGCCCGACGTACTCTACATCGATACGCCGCTCCCGTCACGGCACATGCCCTTCGTCGTCAGCGTGACCCTGCTGCCGACCCGGCTCGCAAGCCGGGTGACCCGCTGGCTGGCCTGGCTGTTCACGCCCGGCCTCGCGGTCGCGCTGCTCGCGCTGTTCGCCGCGCTGCACATCGCGGTCCTGCCTTCGGCCATGCACAGCGCCCATGGCGCCTGGTCGGCCCGGGAAGCCGTCGGCCTGGTTAGCCTGTTCCTGCTCAGTGGCCTGGTCCATGAGCTGGGCCACACCGCCGCCTGCCGGTATTTCAGGTGCCCGCACGGCGCCATCGGTTTCGGCCTCTATTTCATCTTCCCCGCATGGTATGCGGACGTCACCAAAGCCTGGCAGCTGCAGCCGCGGCAGCGCGCGGTGGTCGACCTCGGAGGCGTGTATTTCCAGTCCATCTTCCTGATCGCGATCGATGCCTGGGCGCTCGCGAGCGGCAGCGCGCTGGCGCTCAAGCTGTCGTGGCTGATCACCTTCACCATGCTGTTCACGCTCAATCCGGTCTTCAAGTTCGATGGCTACTGGCTGCTGTCCGACCTGAGCGGCCTGCACAACCTGCACAAGCAGGTGCAGTCCTCGGTCTCCTCCCTGGTCGCGGCCGCGATCGGCAGGCGCGCGGTCGGCGCACCGACCGTGCGCAGCGGGATCCTGTATGGCTACACCCTGCTCAGCGTCGGCTACTTCGGCTATTTTGCGCTGTTCCTGGGGCGCGAACTGCGCCTGCTGCCGACCGCCACCCTGGACAATATCGCGGCCGGCTGGGCGGCGCTTCGCGCCGTCCCTTCCGCACAAGGCTGGGAACTGGCCGTCGCGCTCGGCGCCTTCGCCGGCAAGCTGCTGTGGCCGGCCATGGTGATGCTCGGCACCGTCTTCTTCCTCGATAAATTACGCCGTTCGCTGACCGGCATCGCCGCTGCCGTCAGGACGGCGCGCGCCTTGCCGCTGGCCCCCGGTTCAGCCCTGGAGAAATCATGATCGGCCCATTCATGCGCCTGTTCGCACAGTCGGGCCGACCGGTCGCGGTGTGGAACGACACCCAGCTCGAGGACCAGATGACGCAGGCGATGGTCTACCTGCTCGGCCTGGAGGAGGCGCAGGCCCAGCCCCTGGCGCACGGCGCGCTGCGGCAGCGCCAGTTCCTGCGCGGCGGGCGCAGCCTGCAGGCGGCGCCATCGCACGGGTTCGAGCCGGCCCGGCAGGGTCTGCACGCGGCGCTCGCGAGCGGCCCCTGCCTGCTCGCGCTGCCCTTCAGCGTGACCGGCATCTGCCTGCTGCGCAGCCTGTCCGCCGATCCCGCGCTGCACCTCGTCCTGGTCCAGAGCCCCGCGCTGCGCACGCTCGGCGACGAGATCCCGCTCGCGCGCCGGCCGCTGTCGCTGTGCTCGATACAGAACGCCGTCGCGCAGGTCAAGATGGATGCGGCGCGGCGCGGCCGCACGGTGTACGTCAGCTTCCCCGAGCTGCAGCCGCTGGGCCATGGGACGACCGCATCGATTGCGTTCCTGGGCAAGCCCTGCCGCTTCTCCATGCTCGAGCCCCTGCTCGGCATTTCCGGTGTGGCGGCCGTCCTCACCCCGACATTCGACGGCGCCGCGCTGCTGGCATGGAACCGCCCCCCAAGCCGCGAGGGCGCGCAGGGCGCGGCCATGCACGCCTGCCTGCACTGGCTGATCGAGCATCTGCAGACCTCGGCGGCGGCGGCGCCGGATCTCACCCTGTCCTGGCATCAGCTGTACCGGGCCAGCCTCCACTTCTACCGCATCGAGCGCGCCAACCAGCTCAAGCAGCTCGAGGCCTGGGCCGCGGCGTGGGGGCGTTCCTCCCCGGGGCAGGCGAACCGCCTGGCGCAGTTCGCGCAAGCCAGGGTCGCGGCCCTGAGCCAGGCCGGTTCACACTGAGGAGTCACGCCATGCACATCACGAAAGAATGGGCAGTGCGCGCCCGGATCCTGCTGGCGCGGGGCCGGGCCGCCCTGCCTGGCCGCGCGGGGCGCGAGCGCCTGGCCGGCTTTGCCGACTCGGTCCGCTCGGCCTTTCCCGACCTGTCCGAGAGGGAGGCGCATGCCTTGCATGCGCGCTATCGCGCATCGATGCGCAAGTTCGCGTTGATGAAGGATTTTCTGGCTTCGCTGAGTGCCGACCAGCTCGGCGCCTTCCTGGACCGCCACATACAGGTCGAGGGACGCGAAACCCTGGACATGCTCAGGCAGAGCGCGGATCCGGTGATTTTCGTGACGCCGCATTACGGGAGCTTTCCGGCCGCCTGCCTGAAGCTGATCCGGGAAATCGGACACGAGAAGACCATCAACGCTTTCTACAATCCGCCTTCCGCGAACCGCAGCTCGGAAGGGTTCGAGACCCTGTTCTCGCGCCTCGGCTACGGCTTTCACGCCCTGTTCAACGACGACACGGCGGTGCTCAAGGCGCTGCGCGTCCTGAAGCGGGGCGAGGCGCTGACGATGATGCCGGATGTCTTCGATATCAATGGGCACGTGCTGTACGTACCCTTCTTCAGCAAGCTGGTTCCCGCCATGGCCGGCACGGCCCTGTTCGCGCTGAAGAGCAGGGCGACCGTCATCGTCGGCTACGGCTGCCCGGGCCCGGGCATCGGTTCGACCCTGAAACTCGGGCAGCCCTTGCGCATCGAGCGCAGCGACAGCCTGGAAAACGACATCGCCACGCTCACGGCCGCGATATTCCAGGAAATGGAAGCCCAGATCCGCCGGCATCCCGAGCACTGGATCTATATAAAGGACATCGGCACCCTGCTGGCCGGACGGCTCGCCGTCGACGCCCGCGGCGACGAGGAGTGGCTGGCCGGGATGGAGGCGGCAAGCGGGCAATTCGATGCCTTCCTGCCCGAATGGCGCTTTGTCCTGCGCGAGATGCGCGCGATGCAGCACGACGTGCCCCAGGAGGTGGCCAACGCATGAAGAACACCTTGTATTGCCTGGCGCTGGCCTGCGCCGCACTGTGCGGCGGCCCGGCCGCGGCCGGCGACCGCGAATGGATCGATTACGAACGCCTGCTGGAGATCACCCGGCTGGACAAGTTCTACGCCGCGCCAGCTAGCGCGCGCGACAAGGTCAGGCTGCTCGGGACGGTCCAGCCGAACAATGCCGGCATCGCTCCCCAGGACATCGTGTTCACGGTCGTGCGCGGCGCCCAGGTCAAGCGCATCACCGTCGACCGGGAGGGGCGCTTCGATCCCGCGATCGATCCGGCCTGGGCAAGGGACAACCCGAAGGTGCTCACCAATATGCCGCCTGGCGAGAAGGCCCGGTTTTCGTTCGCGGCCGAGCCCATCGTGCCGCCCGGCACACGGTTCGGCTACGTCGCCCTGATGGCGGGGGTCAGGCAGTCGAATGCCCTGGTCAAGGAGCAGGGCGGCATGATGCGCTTCCTGCTGCCCACGTTCTCCGGCATCGAACTGCGTTACGCGCCGGGGCAGGGCGCGAGCGCGCGGATCGTCTCGGCCAGGGGCGAGACTGTCGTTTCCGCCGATGCGCAAGGGGCGCTGCGGCTGAAGCTGGATGAGAGCCTGGCTTCCGCGAATGCGGAAGTGATCCTCTCGCATGTTCCACAGGCAGTCGACCTCCTTGCCGAGTAAAGCGATGGCCAGTCATCGTCAGGCCCTCACCTTGTCCGGCGCGGCGGCATGGCTGGCGCATCGGCCGCTGTGCCGGATGATCGTCGCATTGGCGTGGGTGGCGCTGCCCGCCATGCTGGCCTCCCGGTTGAGCCAGGCCTTTGTCTCCGCGCCAGGCGGCAAGGCGCTTTCCGCACTGGCGATGGCCGCCCTGATCCTCTACGCCTTCGCGCGCTACGTGCGCCTGGTCGAGCGGCGCGCTCCCGCCGAATTGGCGGCGCGGCCGGCCGGCGCTGAATTGCTGGGTGGCGCAGCACTGGGCGCCGCCGTGTTCACGCTCGCCATCGGCATCCTTGCCGCCCTGGGCGTATTCACCATTGCCGGGGCGAGGAACCCGATGCTGCTGCTCGCGGCGATACCGGGCGCCATGATGGTCGCCGTATTCGAGGAAATCATGTTCAGGGCGATCGTGTTCCGTGCTCTGGAGGAGTCGTTCGGGAGTTGGCCTGCGCTGGTGGTCTCGGGATCGATTTTCGGCCTGATGCACATGGGTGGAGCGGAATCGAGCTTCCAGGCGGCGATCGCGGTCACTGTCGAGGCCGGCCTTCTGCTCGGGGTCGCCTATATGGTGACGCGGCGGGTATGGCTGTGCATCGGCATCCACTTCGGCTGGAACCTGACGCAAGGCGCGCTGTTCTCCTTGTCCGTGTCGGGGAGGGCGCAGGAGGGCGTGTTCATCTCGCAGCTGACGGGGTCCCCCTGGCTGACGGGCGGCTGGTTCGGCGTCGAAGCGTCCCTCGTGGCGGTACTAACATGTCTTGTGCCGTGCGCGGCGCTGGGAGCCTACGCTTATAAGACCGGCAAGGCCTGGCCGCCGCGACGTCGCCAGAAAGAGCTTGTGGCGATTCCTGTGGTTGAGAGGGCTTGACGCACGTCAAAAACAACTGCATAATCTCGTTCTCTGCTGCTGACGAACACAACGATTCGCAGCGATGGCAGAAGACAGAATACCGGTTCTTTAACAATCAACAGTCGATAAGTGTGGGCGTTTGATGAAGGTGCCGGCTGAGTTCGCTCAGCTGCATACTTAAATTATCAAATGTTCGCACAAAGTATTAAACGTAAATCTTCGAAAGAAGGTTTCGTCAGTATTTTGAGTGAGCGACTCCGCAGCAATGCGGATGACTCGAAAGAGTCAACAA
>JBFLVV010000046.1:0-43702 GCA_040758275.1 Pseudomonadota bacterium | reverse complement strand
TTTCGCTCCACGCTTCCTCCCCACGCTCGGTCGCCCTCACGCAGTTGCGCTTCACTTCGCTCGCTGTGGTCAGCTTACGGCGGGACTTTCACCCACAAGAGTGCGCCCATGCTGGGCGCACAATGAACAGGGCCGGTCTTTCGGACCGGCCCTTATTAAAACCTGCAAGCTGCGCTTATACCACCGAACCCAGCTTGAAGATCGGCATATACATCGCCACCACCAGGCCGCCAATCAGGACGCCCAGCACCACCATGATGAGCGGCTCCATCAGCGAGGACAGCGCGGCCACGGCTTCGTCGACTTCCTCTTCGAAGAAGTCCGCCACCTTGCCCAGCATGGCGTCCAGCGAACCGGATTCCTCGCCGATCTGCACCATCTGGATGACCATGTTCGGGAACACGTTCACGTTCTGCATCGAGATCGTCAGGCTGGTACCGGTGCTGACTTCGGTCTGGATCTTGCGGGTCGCTTCCAGGTAGACGTAGTTGCCCGCGGCGCCGCCGACCGAGTCGAGGGCTTCGACCAGGGGCACGCCGGCCGCGAACATGGTCGACAGGGTGCGGGTCCAGCGCGCGATGGTCGCCTTGCGGATCACCGAGCCGAAGATCGGCAGGCGCAGCAGCAGGCGGTCCATGGCCTGCTGCAGCTTGAGCGAGCGGCGCCAGGACTGGAAGAAGAAGTACAGGCTGCCGAACAGGGAGCCGAAGATCAGCCACCAGTAGGACACGAAGAATTCCGAGATCGCCATCACGATCAGGGTCGGCGTGGGCAGGTCGGCCCCAAAAGTCTTGAACACTTCCTTGAAGGCGGGGACCACCCAGATCATGATCACGGCCGTGACCACGAAGGCGATTGCGAGGATCGAGATCGGGTACATCAGGGCCGATTTGATCTTGCCCTTGATGGCCAGGGTTTTCTCCTTGTAGATCGCCAGGCGCGTCAGCAAGTCTTCGAGAATACCGGCCTGCTCGCCCGCGCCCACCAGGTTGCAGAACAGCGGGTCGAAGTAGAGCGGGTACTTGCGGAAGGCGTTGTTCAGGCTGGTGCCGGTCTCGACGTCGTTGCGCAGGTCCATGATCAGCTTGGACATCGATGGGTTGGCGTGGCCCTTGCCGACGATGTCGAAGGCCTGCAGCAGCGGCACGCCGGCCTTCATCATGGTGGCCAGCTGGCGGGTGAACAGGGTCAGGTCCTTGTCGGTGATCTTCTTGCCGCTGCGGTAGGCCTTCTTCTTGACCTTGGTGACCAGGATGCCCTGGCGGCGCAGCGTGACGTTGACGATCGCCTCGCCGCCGGCGCGGATCTCGCCGCGCACGGTCTTGCCGGTGCGGTCCTTGCCTTCCCAGGCATAGACCTTTTCCTTGACCTGGGCGTTGCCCTGGCCTTTTGTGAGGAGGCTTGCCATATCGTGTTATTCGCTTCCTATTCGTTGGTGCAGCCGAGGACTTCTTCGAGGCTCGTGAGTCCCTGCTTGACTTTCATGAGGCCCGAGCGGCGCAGCGAATTCACGCCATCCTTCTCGGCCTGTGCGGCGATCTGCATCGCGTTGCCGTGCGCGAGGATCAGGGCCTCGATCGCCGGGGTGATCGGCATCAGCTGGTAGATGCCGACGCGGCCCTTGTAGCCGGAGCCGAGGCAGCGATCGCAGCCCACCGGGCCGTAGGGTTTCCAGTCGCCTTCCAGGTCGCTTTCGCGGTAGCCCGCCGCCAGCAGCACCTCGCGCGAGGTCTCGAGCGGCTGCTTGCAGCTGCACAGGCGCCGCGCCAGGCGCTGGGCCGTGATCAGGATCACGGACGAAGCGATGTTGAAGGGCGCCACGCCCATGTTCATCAGGCGTGTCAGGGTCGAAGGCGCATCGTTGGTGTGCAGGGTCGAGAACACCATGTGGCCGGTCTGGGCGGCCTTGATCGCGATGTCGGCGGTTTCCAGGTCGCGGATCTCGCCGACCATGATGATGTCCGGATCCTGGCGCAGGAAGGACTTCAGCGCCACCGGGAAGGTGAGGCCGGCCTTGTCGTTGACGTTGACCTGGTTCACGCCGGGCAGGTTGATCTCGGCCGGGTCTTCCGCGGTCGAGATGTTGATGCCCGGTTTGTTCAGCACGTTCAGGCAGGTGTACAGCGACACCGTTTTACCGGAGCCGGTCGGGCCGGTCACCAGGACCATGCCGTAGGGACGCGAGATCGCGTCCAGCAGCAGGGCCTTCTGGTCCGGGTCGTAGCCCAGCGCGTCGATGCCCATCTGCGCCTGGGTGGCATCCAGGATACGCATGACGGTCTTCTCGCCGAACAGGGTCGGGAGCGTGGAGACGCGGAAGTCGACGGTTTTGGTCGGGCCCATCACGAGGCGCATGCGGCCGTCCTGGGGCACGCGTTTTTCCGAGATGTCGAGCTTGGCCAGCACCTTGATGCGCGAGACCAGCTTGTCGCGGATGCCGATCGGCGGATTGGCGTGGTCGCGCAGCACGCCGTCCACGCGCATGCGGATGCGGTAGTACTTCTCGTAGGGCTCGAAGTGGATGTCCGAGGCGCCCAGCTGCATGGCGTCCATCAGGATCTTGTTCAGGAAGCGCACGATGGGCGCGTCCTCGACGTCGTTGGCCGGGTCCGGCGGCGGGGCGGCCTGGGCCTCTTCCTCGGCGAACTCGATCTCGCCATCCTCGCCGGCCAGCTCGTTCAGGCTGTCCTCGGCGCTCTTGGCGAATCCGGCCAGGAGCTTCAGGAGGGCGTCGTGGGCCACGATCACCGGCTCGACCGAGGCCTCGCTCTGGAACTTGATCTGGTCCAGGGCCTGGGTATTCGTCGGGTCGGACAGGGCCACCGACATCTTGTTGCCGCGCTTGGCCAGCGCGATGACGCGCTGCGCCTGCATCAGCTTGGCGTCGATGGCGGCCGCGGGGAAGGCGTCAGGCGCGAAGCTTGATAAATCGAGCAGCGGATAGCCGAAGGTCTCGGCGCAGAAGCTGGCGAGCGTGCCGGAATCGATGATGCCGCTGTCGAGCAGGGTGTCGATGAAGGCGGTCTTGTCGACCGTCGCCTTCTTCTGCAGTGCATCGGCCTGTCCCACGCTCAGGCGTCCGGCCTGGACCAGCGCGCGCGCCAGGCCCGCCATCGGCGTGCCTTGGGTCGTGTTGGGAAGGACTGCTGCCATATGCGCAAGTAGGGAAAAAGGGGATGCGACGTGGGTGAAGGATCACTGGATGATGCCTACGGGCATCAAATTTGTAAAGGATTCCGTGCCTTGGCAGATGCGCGCGCGCCACGTAGACAGGATGTCACGCGCCGATTCGATATCAGCAAAATAAGGGGTGTGAATCGGGCGACAATGAGTATGGTTCAGGCGACAAGGAAACGCCTTGATTGGGCGGGCCGCAGCAGCTTGACGCGCTTCACGGCCTGGTCCTGCACTTGCAGTACTTCGATGACGCAGCCGCCGATCTTCAGCGCGATCGGCGCCTCCGGGATTTCCTGCAGGGTTTCGAGCAGCAGGCCGTTCAGGGTGCGCGGACCGTCCAGCGGCAGGTCCAGGCCCAGCTGCTTGTTGATATCGCGCAGCGGGGTGCCGCCGTCGAGCAGGCAGGCGCCTGCCGCGTCCCAGCTCAGGGTTTCCTCAGGCGCGCCGCCGGCCTGCTGGGTCGTGAAACTGCCGATCATCTCCTCGATGATGTCGTCCAGCGTGAGCAGGCCCTGCACCTCGCCGTATTCGTCGACGACCACGCCGAGCCGTTCGCGCGCCTCCTGGAAGTACTGGAGCTGGTCGAGCACGCGGGTGTCCTCGAGGATGAAATAGGGCGCGGCGAGCAGGGCGCGCAGGCTTTCCTTGCTGGCGCCGCCCGGCTCGCGCAGCAGGCTCGCCGCCTTGCGCACGTGCAGGATGCCGATCACGCGGTTGATCTCGCCCTCGTAGACGGGCAGGGTGTTGTGCACGCAGTTCGCCAGGCCCTCGAGGATGGTGTCGAACGGGTCGTCGAGGTCGAGCGCCTCGATGCGCGCGCGCGGGCTCATGATATCGCCGACCTTCACCGATTCCAGGTCGAACAGGTTCAGCAAAATACTGCGGTGCTTCTGCGGGATGAAGCTGCCGCCTTCCAGCACCACCGAGCGCAGCTCTTCCTGCGACAGGCGCTGGCGCGCGGCGTCGGGTCCCGTGCGGATGCGCAGGATCCACAAGAGGGCGCGCACGAACACGTTGACGAAGGAGATCAGCGGGCGGCCGATGCCCATCAGGCCCTTGAGCGGCAGGCTGGTGGCGGTGGCGACCGGCTCGGGGTAGGTCGCGCCGATGATCTTGGGCGAGACTTCGGCGAACACGATCAGGAGAAAGGCCACGGCGGCGGCGGCGCCGGCGATCACGCTTTCCTCGGCGCCGAACAGGCGGATCGCGATCACCGTGACCAGGGCCGCGCACATGGCGTTGAGCAGGATGTTCGAGATCAGCACCAGCGACAGGAAGCGGTCGGTGCGTTCCAGCAGCCACAGGGCGGTGATGGCGCCGCGGTGTCCGCGGCCGGCCAGGTGGCGCAGGCGATACTTGTTGGCGGCCATCAGGGCCGTTTCCGACATCGCGAAGAAGGCGGAAAGAAGAATGAGGAGGGCGAGTGCGAGGATCAGCACCCACAAAGGGACGGTATCCAAGGGTCACCGTGGGAAGCTTGCGGGACGTTGATTTTAGGGCAAGCCGGGGGGAGGTGCAAGGATGCGGAGGAGGTGGGTGGCAAAACTGGACCCCGGCGCAGGCCGGGGTCCAAGTCGAATCAGCGCAGCGCCAGGCGCTTCGACCCGCCCACGCTCTGGGCCGCGGCCTCCAGCTTGAACACCGACAGCGCCGCCGTCAGCTGGCTGGTCTGCTCGGTCAGCGATTCCGCCGCCGCCGAGGCTTCCTCGACCAGGGCCGAGTTCTGCTGGGTCATCTCGTCGATGCTGCCGATCGCGCGGCCGATGTCATCGATGCCGGCGCTCTGGCGGGCGCCCGCGGCGCTGATTTCAGACATGATGGTCTGCACCTTGCGCACCGATTCCACGATCTGGCCCATGGTCACGCCTGCTTCGTCCACCAGCGCGCTGCCGGCGGCCACCTTGGACACCGAGTCGCCGATCAGTTCCTTGATCTCCTTGGCCGCGGCCGCCGAACGCTGCGCCAGGTTGCGCACTTCGCCTGCCACGACCGCGAAGCCGCGGCCCTGTTCGCCGGCGCGTGCGGCTTCCACCGCGGCGTTCAGCGCCAGGATGTTGGTCTGGAAGGCGATGCCGTCGATGACCGAGATGATCTCGACGATCTTGTTCGCCGAGTTGTTGATGTCGCCCATGGTGCTCACCACGCCGCCCACCACCTGGCCGCCGCGGGTTGCGATGCTGGTCGCGTTTTCCACCAGCGCGTTGGCCTGGCTGGCGGCAGTGGCATTCTCGCGCACCGCGCCAGTCAGTTCTTCCATCGAACGCGTGGTGCGGTCCAGGCTCGACGCCTGCGATTCGGTACGTTGCGCCAGGTCGGCATTGCCGCTCGCGATTTCCGAGCTGGCCAGGGCGATGGTATCGGCCGAGGCCTTGATCTCGGCTACCAGGGTCGCCAGGCGGCCGCGCATTTCCTTCAGCGCCACCAGCAGGCTGCCTGTGTCGCCGGCTTCGATGCGGATTTCGGTCGACAGGTCGCCGCTGGCGACGGCACGCGCAATCTCGCGTGCGTATTCAGGCTCGCCGCCCAGTTGGCGCCAGATGGTGCGCACCACGAACCACGATATTACCGCCAGGGCAGCGATCACGATCAAGGCGGTCGCGATCATCGAGATCAGGACGTTCTGTACGCTGTTCTTGCTGCCTTCGATGCCGGCTGCGAACTGGCGCTGGGCCGCTTCGTTGACCTTGGCCAGGTCGCCGTTCAGGGTGGCGAGCGTCGACTGCATCTTGCCGACCACGGCCTGCGGGTCGCCTTCTTCCATCTCGAGCATGATACGCGCGGCCGACAGGGCCGGTGCGTAATAGGCGTCGAATTCCTTGCCCAGGCGGGCGCCGACTTCCTGCTGCCCCGGGATTTGCTTGAATTTTTCCAGCTTGGCGCGCAGCTTGTTGGCCTGCTCGCCGACCTGGCCGATCTTGTCCTTGTCGCCCTCGGCGACCGCGTCCTGCAGGCCGTCGGTGACGGCTGCGACGTCGAGAATGAGTGCCTTGGAAGCGTCGAGCACCGGATAGTCGACGCTGGCGGTCGTGGTGATCGAATTCAGCGCGCCGTTCGCGATCATCGCGCTGAAGCCGGCGCCGAGGCCGAAAATAATGGCGGAAATGACGGGCAGTGCCCAGATCCTGCGCTTGATGCTCATGGTGCTGTCTCCAGAATGCAGAAACCGCCGGCGGCACAAGGCCGTCGGCGGGTGCTACGAAGGTACGCTCTTGCTTACTGAGCCGTGTAGACGACCTTGACGCTGCCGTCGACGGCGCTCTTGTCGATGTAGCCGATGGCCTTCGGGTTGGCGGCGACGGCCGCCTTCACGGCAGCGCTGTCGGCGACTTCCTTCGGCATCGTGGCCTTGCCGGTGAAGACCAACTTGGACCACAGGGCCTTGGCCTGGGAGGCGTCCTTGTCCGCGACCTTCTTGTAGAACTCGGTGCGGATCGGGCTCGAATCGGCCTGGTCGATCGGGGTCATGCTCGAGGACTTACCGAGGAAGAACTGGGCGACCTGCTCCTTGGTCATGCTGCTTTCGGCAGCACCCTTGTTCACTACCACGACCACCTCGGCCATGGCCGGAACGGCGGCGCCCAGGGCGGCAACGGCGAACAGCTTTGCAATCATCTTGTTCATCGTCCGCTCCTTAGAACACGAAATCGAGGGCGACGGCGCCGACGGTCACGGTGTCCTTGAAGCCCGGCTGCGGGTTCAGGAACAGGCCAGTGCCGTTCTTCGGCTTGATGCGGTCGATCTGTACCTTCAAGGCCACCGAGCTGGCGAAGTCCCAGCGCACGCCGATGGTATTGGTCGACTGTTCGCCCTGGCCCACGCCGGTGTTCGGCAGGCGGCGCACGCCGGCGCCGAGCTGCTGCAGGGTCGGGGTGCAGGCTGCCGGGTAGCCGGGCGGGCAGGCTGCCGGCACGGTGTTGACGATGGCATTGTCGATCTTCAGGTTAGCGTGGCTGACGTAGGGCAGGAACTTGCCGATGCGGTAACCGCCCATCGCGTACCACGCAGTGGTGTCGTTGATGTAGCCGCTCTCGTTCTTGCGCTTTGCAAACTCGGATTGGACGACAATATTGTTCCAGTCCATTAGCAGGCCCAGCGAGCTGAAGGTGCCCTTGTCTTCGTCGGCTTCGATTTCGGTGGCCAGTGCGTTCAGCTGCGGCAGGCGATAGCCGGTACCGGCAGCACGCAGGCCGCCCACCAGGCCGTTGAGGTTGGCGTTGCCGCTGATGGTCATGTCGGTGCGGGCGTAGCCGCCGCGCAGGGTGAAGGGGCCGTGCTCGGCCACCACGTTCAGGGCAAGGATGTTCTTGCCGCGCGCATGCGTCGTATGGCTCAGCGGCGCCTTGGTGTTGCCGGCAGCCAGTTGCGAGGTCACGGTGGTGTCGCCGAAGCTGTGCTGCCAGGTGATGTCGGCGCCGTCGATGCTGCCCATCGGAATTTGCGAGTACAGCTCGGCCGGCGGACGCAGCATGGTGTTGGCATAGCCGACGTTGCGGTAGTCCGAGATCATGAACACCGGCAGGCCGACACGGCCCACGCGCACGCTCAGTTCATCGCTGAGGCGTGCCTTGGCAAATGCCCATGCCAGCTCGGCACCGAAATGGTCTTCGGCATCCTGGCGCACCAGCACCTGGCCGGTGAACGAGAGCCAGCTGTTGACCGACATGTCGGCCTGCAGGCCGAGGTTCGAGTCGATGCCGGTACGGAAATTCTTGGACGAGCCACTGCCCTGGTTCGGGCGGGCGAATTCGGCCTTGTCGGTGTCGGCGTAGGTCAGGGCGGCGGTGCCGAAACCGCTGACTTTCACTGGAGGGAAGCCGTTGCCGTCTTGCGCATGGGCCGTCACGGCTGCCAGCGGGAACGCCAGCAGGGTAGCAATTACACTTTTTTTCATCATCATTCTTGTTGCAAAAGCTGCTCGGGAAGGGAGGCGCTGAAAAGGCAGCAAACAGGTAGCGCCATGAAGCTCTGGCCCTAATTCTATCCACCGAGCAATTTTTGATGCAAGGCAAAATGATTACAATGCGAGATATTTCGTGTAGGAAAAAGACTACATGTTGTGTCTTTGAAACAGCGTGTTGTCAGTTTTAGTTCCACCAATGACAAGTAGTGCCGCCTGCCGGCAGCTGCGCTTGCAGCGCGCGGTGCACGATTCCGGCCTTCACGGCCTCATCGGCGTCGAAGATGCGGGCATTTCCCGTGAGGTTGCCGCGGATATCGGTGGCGGTGCCGGCCGCCGTGGTGGCCTCAAGGAAAATGCGGGCATAGCGCTCGGCATCGAAATCGAGACAGTCGCGCCATTCGGACACGCGCGAGTGGTCGGCAGCAACCAGGCTGCCGAAGCCCCAGTGCAGCGGGTGGATCAGGAAGCGGGTGCCGGGACAGGCATAGCGTTTTTGTCCGGCCAGGAAGATGACCACGGCCACCGATTCCACGCTGCCGATGTTGTGGGTGGTGAGCGGCACCGGCAGCGACTTCAGGAAGAAATACAGGGCGAAGCCGGCCGTCATGTTGCCGCCTTCGCTGGACATGTGCAGTTCGATTTCGGTGGCGCCGTTCTGCAAGGCCTGCAGGCAGTTATTCCGGATCGCGCCGGCGGAGTTGTGGTTGATCGGGCCGATGAAATGAACGATGTGCAGTGCCATGGACTCTCCTTCTCGGTGAGCCCAAGCATAGCAAGTTTCAGGGTCCGGGCGCGTCCGCCTCGGCAGGGCCGGCCTCCCGGCACTCGTCTTGCGGCCTGACATGCGGCTGGACGGTGATGCGGCGCCCGGCCACTTCCAGGTCTTGCCAGGCGGGCGGCAGCACGCGCACTTTTCCGTCGCGCAGGGCCTGTTGCCAACCGGGGCAGGCGAGGCTGGCCGAGAAGTTGCCCCCGATGCGCCAGCGCCCGTCGGCATCTTCGGTCGCGAAGGCATTTTGCCAGGGCGTATCCGAGAACAGCAGCACTTCCGGCCGCGCATCGCCGTTCAGGTCGAGCAGCAGCGCGTCGCAGCGTTCGCCGCGCCGCAGCAGACAGTCGGGCAGGCGCGGCGTGTGGGCCAGCGTGGACCAGTCCATCTTCATGAAACTGTCGGGCAGACGGGCCCCAAGAGGCAAGACGCGCAGGTTGTCGGCCAGCCGCGGGGCATTGCCCAAGCGGTTTAGCTGGTAGCGGTTCTGCAGCTTGCGTACCGCGGCGATGCGCCGGCGCAGCTCGGCGGCGCCTGGCCGGCCGGCGTCTGCCTCCAGCCGGGCCAGGGCTGCGCGCCCGAAGCGTGCGCCGTCGAAATGCAGGTAACCGACGTCGAACTCAGCCGGCGTCACGCGGCCCGCCTCCAGGCGCGCCATCTGGTTGTTGGTCGACAGGCGCGCCGGATCGGCCAGCGGCGTGAGCAGGGCCAGCAGCACGCCCAGCACCACGAGGGCCGCCGCGATGTTCACGCCCGCCAGGCCCGGCAGCCAGCCGCGGCGCAGGGCCGCCGCCGCGTAGCCGCCCGCGTAGCAGGCCGCCACCAGCATGCAGGCAGCGGCATAGACGCGCTCGTGGGTCCAGCCGTAATCGCTGACGCGCAGGGCGAGGGCGTAGATGGCCAGCAGGGTCACCGGCACCAGGAGCAGGGCCGCGACGCGGGCCGCGATGGCGACCGGCCTGGCCACCGGCAGGGCGCCGTTCTGCCAGGCCGCGTTGATCAGGACCACGAAGGCGGCGGCCGCGCCCAGCAGCACGCTGGCCGCGCTGCGGGTGGCCCAGAGCGGCTCCAGGCCGGTGAATGGCAGGCTGGCGAGGAAGCCGCCGACCAGCAGCGCCAGCACCGGCAAGATCCAGGACAGCAGCACCAGCAGCAGGTTGCGGATGCCCTGCACGATGGCGGGCCGCAGGTCGGTCAGGTGCATCGCGCAGGCGAAGGCGAAGGTGGTTACGGGAATCGCGAACCACGATTCGCGGATGGCCTGCTGCAGGAAATCGAGCTTGACCAGCATGAACAGGGCGGCGCCCAGGTGCAGCACCAGCCAGGTCGCACCGACGAAGACGGCGCTGAAGGCCAGTTGCACGCCGAGCTTCCAGGCGGTTTCGAAATAGGTGGCGTAGGCGGCGATGCGGCGGCCTTCCTCCACGGCTGCAAGCACCAGGGCGTGGGCGATGAAGCAGCCTGCCGCCAGGAAGAAGCACAGCTGCGGCGAGGGCTCGACCGCTACCGGCTTGGGCGTCGGCAGGCGCGCACCGATCATGCGCCAGACGTCATAGAAGGCCAGACAGGCAATCACCGCGGCGGCGAACATCACCCATTGCAGCAGGCGCCGCCGCGGCATCTGGCCCAGGCCGCTGATGGCCAGCACCGGCGCGAAGATCGACACCATCAGCAGCGGCACGAAGAGCAGCGGCATGGTCGCCGGCCACAACAGCTCCTTGCCGGCGCGGTAGAGCAGATAGAGGACCAGGCCCTGGACCAGGCCGATGGCGATGCGGGTGCCGGCAAGTGATTTCATCGTGGCGCTCCAGCTTGATAGATCGTCAATCTTAACGAGCTTCAAGCTGTTGCGCTACCGGCAAGATTGCTAGTCGCCCCAATCGGTGTCCGCCCCAATCGGTGTCAGGTCTGACAAATAGACACGAGCTCTGCTTTAAGGCCTGGCAACTGTCCAGGCCGTGTCCGAATGTCAGACCTGACACCGAGGTTGTGCCAGGATGTTGTCAGCTGCCCCGGTAGGTGGAGTAGGACCAGGGCGTGACCACCAGCGGCACGTGGTAGTTCTGGGTGCTGTCATGGATGCCGAAGGCGATCGCGATGCGGTCGAGGAAGCGCGGGGAGGGCAGGTCCACGCCTTGGGCGGCGAAGTAGTCGCCGGCATGGAAGACCAGTTCGTACTGTCCGGTGAGCAAGTGCTCACCTTCGAGGAGGAGGGCGTCGCAGCGGCCGTCGGCATTCGTGTGCGCGGTCTTGAGCAGGGTGCGGCCGCAGGCGTCGATGGCGTACAGCTCGAGCTTCACGCCGGCGCCCGGACGGCCGTGGGCGGTATCGAGTACGTGCGTGGACAGTTTGGCCATGGCTGACATAATCCCCGATTGAGTTGAAGTATGCGGGCAATCATATACCGTTGTGCATCATGCAATATATAGTCAGGCATATACCCGCTCATTCCTTGAAGCCATGGACAGCTACTCGAACTACCCGCGCGACCTGGCCGGCTACGGCCGCAACCCGCCTCATGCGCGCTGGCCCGGCGGAGCCCGGATCGCCCTGCAGTTCGTGCTGAACTATGAAGAGGGCGGCGAGAATTGCGTGCTGCACGGCGACCCCGCATCCGAAACCTTCCTGTCCGAGATCATCGGCGCGCAAGCCTTCCCGATGCGCCACATGAGCATGGAGTCGCTCTATGAATACGGCTCGCGCGCCGGCTTGTGGCGGGTGCTGCGCCTGTTCGAGGAGCGCGGCCTGCCCTTGACGGTGTTCGGGGTCGCGATGGCGCTCAAGCGCAATCCGGAAGCAGTCGCCGCCTTCCGCGAGCTCGGGCACGAGATCGCCTGCCACGGCCTGCGCTGGATCTCCTACCAGAACGTGGACGAGGCCACCGAGCGCGCCCACATGATTGAGGCGGTCGCGATCATGCGCGCGCTGACGGGAGAGGCGCCGCTCGGCTGGTACACCGGGCGCGATTCGCCCAACACCCGCCGCCTGGTGGTCGAGCACGGCGGCTTCGCCTACGATGCCGATCACTACGGCGACGACCTGCCGTTCTGGCAGCAGGTAGAAACAGGGGAAGGGCGCCGGGTGCCGCACCTGGTCGTGCCCTATACGCTCGATACCAACGACATGCGCTTTGCCGCCATGCAGGGTTTCAACTCGGGCACCCAGTTCTTCGACTACCTGAAGGATGCTTTCGACGTGCTGTATGCGGAGGGCGATCCGGACGGACTGGATCGGCCGAAGATGCTGTCGATCGGCCTGCACTGCCGCCTGGTCGGCCGTCCTGCGCGGGCCGCGGCGCTGGCGCGCTTCCTCGACTATGTGCAGGGACACGAGCGGGTCTGGATCACGCGGCGCATCGATATCGCGAATCACTGGAAAACGGTGCATCCTTTCCTAGAATGAAGGGTGTGGGCGTTCCATTAGATATACGAATATATTGATAAGCAATATCAAGATAATCTTATAAGTCGAGGGTCCGGTGGTGTTAGCCTTCCGCCCTTGCCTGAAAGCCAGCCACCATGTCCGAACCGATCCGATTCTTCTACCGCGGGGCCGTCCACGAAGTACGGGATGCGTCGCCCACGCAGACCATCCTGCAGCACCTGCGGGACGACTTGCATTGCACCGGCACCAAGGAAGGCTGCGCCGAGGGTGACTGCGGCGCCTGCACCGTGGTGATCGGTTCGCTGGAAGACGGCACGCTCGCGATGAAGGCCGTGAATTCCTGCATCCAGTTCACGCCGACCCTGGACGGCAAGGCCCTGTTCACGGTCGAAGACCTGCAGGCGGCGGATGGTTCCCTGCATCCGGTCCAGCAGGCCCTGGTCGAATGCCACGGTTCGCAATGCGGTTTCTGCACGCCCGGCTTCGCCATGTCGCTATGGGGCATGTACCTGAAGCAGGAAAGCCACGGGCTTTCCGGGCGCCAACCCTCGCGCTGCCAGATCGACGACGCGCTGTCGGGCAACCTGTGCCGCTGCACCGGCTACCGCCCCATCATCGACGCGGCCCGCCGCATGGTGGAGCTGCCGCCCGCCGCGTTTGACCGCGCCGCGCTGGCCGAACGCCTGCAACTGCTCCAGCGCGCGCATGGTTTCAGCTATGAGGCACAAGGCCAGCGCTTCCACGTGCCGCGCTCGCTCGAGGAACTGGTGCGCCTGCGCGCCGAACGTCCTGCTGCGCTGCTGCTGGCCGGGTCGACCGACGTCGGGCTCTGGGTCACCAAGCACATGCGCGAGCTGAACGAGATCATCTACCTCGGCCAGGTCGAAGAGCTCAAGGGCATGCGTGAGCGCGACGGCATGCTCGAGATCGGCGCGGGCGTGAGCCTGAACGATGCCTATGCCGCGGCCTGCCGCCACTATCCGGAGGAGCTCGGCGAGATGTGGCAGCGCTTCGCCTCGCTCCCGATCCGCAACGCCGGCACCCTGGGCGGGAACGTCGCCAACGGCTCGCCGATCGGCGATTCGATGCCCTGGCTGATTGCGCTGGGCGCGCAGATCGTGCTGCGCGGCGCGGCGGGCGAGCGCGTGCTGGCGCTGGAAGATTTCTATCTCGGCTACCAGCAGAAGGACCTGCAGGCGGGCGAGTTCGTGCAGGCGCTGCGCATTCCGCTGCCGCGCGCGGGTGTGCGCTTCCGTACCTATAAGCTGGCCAAGCGCTTCGACCAGGACATCTCGGCGGTCTGCGCCGCCTTTGCCCTCACGCTCGACGGTGATGTGGTCGCAGATGCCCGCATCGCCTTCGGCGGCATGGCCGCCACCCCAAAGCGCGCATCGAAGGCAGAAGCCGCATTGATCGGCCAGGCCTGGAATGAAGAGGCGATGCGCAGCGCCATGGCCGCGATGCGCGAGGACTACGCGCCGCTGAGCGATATGCGCGCCTCCAGCGACTACCGCATGCAGGCCGCGCAGAACCTGCTGCGCCGCTTCTGGCTGGAGACCCGTGTCGACAATCCGCTGCCGGCCATTGCAGTCAACGCCTTCGCGCAGGCCTGAAGGAGAACGTACATGAACGACGCCGCCAATCCCGTACTCTCGCGTGAGCTTGACAGCAGCTGGACCGAAGTCGGCCGCGCCCGCCCGCACGAATCGGCCCTGCTGCACGTGCTGGGCCAGGCCACCTATACCGACGACATCCGGGAAACCGCAGGCACCCTGCACGCGGCCCTCGGCCTGTCCAGCCGCGCCCATGCGCGCATCCTCGGCATCGATCTCGAGCACGTAGCAGCCAGCCGCGGCGTCGTGGCGGTGCTCACCGCCCGGGACATTCCCGGCCTGAACGACTGCGGACCGATCATCCACGACGACCCGATCCTGGCCGACGGCCTGGTCCAGTATGTGGGCCAGCCGGTTTTCATCGTCGTCGCGGACAGCCACGACAATGCGCGCCGTGCAGCCAAGCTGGCAAAGATCGACTACGAGGACCTGCCGGCCATCCTCACCCCGCAGGCGGCGCGCGCCGCGCAGTCTTATGTGCTGCCGCCGATGCGACTCGCACGGGGGAACGCCGAGGCAGCCTTCGGCAGCGCCCCCTATCGCGTAAAAGGCGAGCTGCACGTCGGCGGCCAGGAACAGTTCTACCTCGAAGGCCAGATCGCCTATGCGATCCCGGGCGAAGACCGCGGCATGCATGTCTACTGCTCGACCCAGCACCCGAGCGAGATGCAGCACGTCGTCGCCCACGCCCTCGGCCTGCATTCCCACCACGTGACGGTCGAGTGCCGCCGCATGGGCGGCGGTTTCGGCGGCAAGGAATCGCAGTCGGCGCTGTGGGCGGCCGCAGCGGCGATTGCGGCGGTGCGTACCCGCCGTCCCGTGAAGCTGCGCGCCGACCGCGACGACGACATGCTCGTCACGGGAAAACGCCACTGCTTCCACTACGAATACGAAGTCGGCTACGACCGCGAGGGCCGCATCCTGGCCGCGAAAGTGGACATGGTCTCGCGCGCCGGCTACTCGGCCGACCTCTCGGGGCCGGTCGCCACGCGCGCCGTCTGCCACTTCGACAACAGCTACTATCTGTCCGACGTCGACATCCGCGCCGCCTGCGGCAAGACCAATACCCAGTCGAACACCGCCTTCCGTGGCTTCGGCGGACCGCAGGGCGCGATCGCCATCGAGTACGTGATCGACGAGATCGCGCGCAACCTCTGCCGCGATCCCCTCGACATCCGCCGCCTGAACTTCTACGGCAAGCAGGAGCGCAACGTCACGCCCTACGGCCAGGTGATCGTCGACAACGTCATCCACGAACTGGTCGCCGAGCTGGAACAGAGCAGCGACTACCGCGCCCGCCGCGCCGCGATCAACGAGTACAACCGCACCAGTCCCGTGCTGAAGAAGGGCCTGGCGCTCACTCCCGTCAAATTCGGCATCGCCTTCAACGTCACCCACCTGAACCAGGCGGGCGCGCTGGTGCACGTCTACGTCGACGGTTCGATCCTGGTGAACCACGGCGGCACCGAGATGGGGCAGGGCATCAACACCAAGGTGATGCAGGTGGTCGCCCATGAGCTGGGCGTCGACCTGGACCGCGTGCGTGCCACCGCCACCAACACGAGCAAGGTCGCCAACACCTCGGCCACCGCCGCCTCGACCGGTGCGGACCTGAACGGCAAGGCCGCCCAGGACGCGGCGCGCAAGATCCGCGATCGCCTGGCCGCATTCGTCGCGTCCGAGTTCGGCGCCGAAGCTTCCGAGGTCCGTTTTGCCGACGACACCGTCTTCGTCGCCGGGCAGGCGCTGCGCTTCGGCGAAGTAGTCGCCAAGGCCTATCTGGCGCGCGTGCAGTTGTGGTCCGACGGCTTCTACGCCACCCCGGGCCTGCACTGGGACCCGAAGACCATGAGCGGGCACCCCTTCTCCTACTACGCCTATGGCGCGGCGGTGTCGGAAGTCGTGGTGGACACGCTCACCGGCGAGTGGAAGCTGCTGCGCGCCGACGCCCTCTACGACGCGGGCAATTCGCTCAACCCGGCCATCGACATCGGCCAGGTCGAAGGGGCCTTCATCCAGGGCATGGGCTGGCTCACCACCGAGGAACTGTGGTGGAACCCGGCCGGCAAGCTCATGACGCACGCACCCTCGACCTACAAGATCCCTGGCATCTCCGACTGCCCGCAGGACTTCCGCGTGCGCCTCTTCAAGAACCGCAACGTCGAGGACAGCATCCACCGCTCCAAGGCCGTGGGCGAGCCGCCGCTGCTGCTGCCCTTCTCGGTGTTCTTCGCGATCCGCGACGCGGTGTCGAGCGTGGGCGGGCACAAGGTCAATCCGCCGCTGAACGCTCCCGCCACCTGCGAGGAGATCCTCAGGGCAGTGGCCGCCGTCGAATCCGCTGCGAGCGCGGGATGAGCGACTGGCTGCCGCAGGAGCTGCTGGCGCCGGCAGTGCTGGTGACGGTCGCCCGCGTCGAGGGCTCCGTGCCGCGCGAGCCGGGCGCGCGCATGCTGGTCGATGCCGAGGATTTTCGCGGCACGATCGGGGGCGGGCACCTGGAGCACCGGGCGCTCGAAATGGCGCGCGCGATGCTGGAGCAGGGCGCTTTTGAGGCGTGCCTGGAACGCTTCCCGCTCGGGCCCAAGCTGGGGCAGTGCTGCGGCGGGATCGCCTGGCTGGCCTTCGAGCCGGCGGATGCGGCGCAGCTGGTGCTGCTGGACAAGCGCCGCAACGAAGACACGTGGCGTACGGTTTTCGTAGGGTGGGCGGGTTCCCCGCCCACGCGTTCAGCCAGCTCTAGCATCGCCGAGTCATTATCGAAGTCTGAACGCGTGGGCGGGAGACCCGCCCACCCTACATTGCTCGACGCCGCCGGCCGCGTGCTGGCAGGCGAGCATGCGCCGAAGTTCGACTATAACGCCGGCACCCACGTGATCGAACAGGACGGCCGCCTCTGGCTCATCGACGCCGTCCTCGCCCCGCGCGCGCACCTGGTTCTCTTCGGCGCCGGCCACGTCGGCGCCGCCATCGTCCGTGCCCTGGCCGACTTGCCCTGCCGCGTCACCTGGGTCGACGAGCGCGAGGACCTGTTCCCGCCAACGGTCCCGGCCAATGTGACCGTCGAAGCCACCGACACACCCGAAGCGCTTGTTGAAAACGCGCCACAGGGCACCACCTTTCTGGTCATGACCCACAGCCATGCTCTTGACCTGCGCCTGTCGCACGCGATACTGTCCCGCCCCGGCGCGCATGATTGGTTTGGCCTCATTGGAAGTGACACCAAGCGCCGCCAGTTCGAGCACCGCCTGCGCGAACGCGGCATCATTGACGCCCGCATCGACACCATGGTCTGCCCCATCGGCTTGCCCGGCATCGAGGGCAAGGCCCCGGCCGTGATCGCGGCCTCCGTGGCGGCGCAGCTGCTCACCGTATGGGAAGGTGCAAGCCGCCAACCAGAAGATTCAACGAAAATATAAGATGTCCACCGCACCCACTAATGTGCAAGCCTACCGCGCGAGCTTGCTGTATTTTCACGCCGACCCGGCCTTCAGCGAACAGGCTTACGCCTGGCATGAAGACGGCCTGCTGCTCGTCGAAGACGGCAAGGTACGCGCTGCCGGCGACTACGCTGCGCTCGCCCCCACGCTGCCGGCGAACGCCACCGTGCAGGACCTGCGCGGCCACGTGATCACCCCGGGCTTCATCGACACCCACCTGCATTACCCGCAGACGGACATGATCGCCTCGCCGAGCCCGGGCCTGCTGCCCTGGCTGGAGACCTACACCTTCCCGACCGAGCGCCGCTTCGAGGACCCGGCGCACGCCCGCGCGACCGCCGAGTTCTTCCTCGACGAGCTGCTGCGCTGCGGCACCACGACCGCCGTCGTCTACTGCACCGTGCACCCGCAATCGGTCGACGCCTTCTTCGAGGCCAGCGAGGCGCGCAATCTGCGCATGGTGGCCGGCAAGGTGCTGATGGACCGCCACTGCCCCGACTTCCTGCGCGACCTGGAGGGCGGGGTAGGCGACAGCGCGCTTCTCATCGACAAATGGCACAAGCGCGGCCGCCAGCTCTATGCGATCACGCCGCGCTTCGCCCCGACCTCGACCGACGCCCAGCTGTGCGCGACCGCGGAACTGGCGAAGGCCTACCCGGACACCTTCATCCAGACCCACGTCTCGGAAAACAAGGACGAGTGCAAGTGGGTGGGCGAGCTGCATCCGCAGGCGCGCAGCTACCTGGACGTCTACGAGCGCTTCGGCCTGATGCGCCCGCGCGCCCTGTTCGGCCACTGCATCTGGCTGGACGACGAGGACTTCGCGCGCATGGCGGCCACCGGCTCGGCGGCGGCGGTGTGCCCGACCTCCAACCTCTTCCTGGGCAGCGGCCTGTTCGATTTCGAAAAGGCCGATGGCGCGCGTACGCTGCTCTCGCTCGGCACCGACGTCGGCGCCGGCACCTCCTTCTCGATGCTGCAGACCATGAACGAAGCCTACAAGGTGGCGCGCCTGAAGGGCAGCTACCTGCCGGCCCTGCGCATGTTCTACCTGGCCACCCTCGGCGCGGCGCGCGCCATGGGCCTGGAAGGCACGATCGGCAGCCTCAAGCCGGGCGCGGAAGCCGACTTCGTGGTGCTCGACCCGAAGGCGACGCCCCTGATGGCGCGCCGCACGGCGCAGCTGGAATCGCTGGAAGAACTGCTCTTTGCCTTCGCCCTGCTGGGGGACGACCGCTCGGTCAAGGCGACCTATTCGGGTGGCCGGCAGGTGCATGGTCGTTCGTAGGGTGGACGGCTTCGCCGTCCGCGCGTTCAGCTAGAGAATGCGTCGCCACAGCGCATCCGTGAGTTGAACGCGCGGACGGGAGACCCGTCCACCCTATGATGGCGATATTGCCAACAATAACTCAAGCGTATAGAGTTGCGCGGTCACGCGGGCCCTCGAAACCCGCATCAACCGCACCAGAAAGTACCGACCCATGCAGACCAAACTGACCGCCGGCATCCTGCTTGCCCTGGCCGTTGCCAGCGCCCAGGCCAAGGGCCCGGCATCGACCGCCAACGAAACCGCCACGGCCCGCCACTACGCGAGCCTGATCGCCGGCGAGCCGAAGACCTCCGAGCTGACCCTGTTCTTCACCCGGATGCCCAAGGGCGGCGACCTGCACCACCACTATTCGGGTTCGGTCTACGCCGAGTCCTACGTCGACTTCCTCGACATGCAGGGCTACTGCGTCGACAAGCGGACTTACCGCATCGAGACCAGCAAGGAAGCCGTGGCGGCCGAGCGGGCCAAGCCGGCGAAGGAGCGCAACTGCCTGTCCACCGCCGAGGTGTACGCCGACGACCATACCTACCGCGAACTGCTGCAGCGCTGGTCGAACAAGGACTTCAACAACCACGGCGCGATCCAGCCGCCGCCGGACCGCCTGTTCTTCCAGACCTTCGGCTTCTTCGGCCCGGTCTCGAACGCCAACTTCCGCGAAGGCCTGCAGGAGCTCAAGAAACGCGCCATCCTGGAAAACGTCAGCTACATCGAGACCATGTTCAAGATGTCGCCGTTCGTCGTGAACAAGGAGTTTGACAAGCAGGCCTGGCGCAACGTGGGCGACGACAAGGCCTTCGATGCGCAAATGGGCGCCTGGCTGGCGGTGCTGGAGCAGGATGCCGACTTCCGCAAGCAGACCGAGGACTTCGTAACGAAGATCCACGAAGCCGCCGAAGGCATCGATGACGAGCGCTTCACCATGCGCTACCAGACCTATGTGCTGCGCCTGCTCGATCCTTCGCAGGTGTTCTCCTCGATGGTCTCCGGCTTCAAGGCCGCGAAAATGAGCGACAAGATCGTGGGCGTCAACATCGTCGGCCAGGAGAGCACCATGGTCTCGATGCGCGACTACACCCTGCACATGAAGATGTTCCGCTTCCTGAAGTCGCGCTACCCGGACGTGAAGGTCGCCATGCACGCGGGCGAACTGGCGCTGGGCGACGTGCCGCCGGAAGGCCTGAAGTTCCACATCGACCAGGCCCTGGTGGTGGCCGGCGCCAACCGCATCGGCCACGGCATCGACCTGGCCCATGAGAGCAACGCCCCGGCCATCCTGGAAAAGATGCGCAAGGACGACATCCCGGTCGAGATCAACCTGACCTCGAACGCCTTCATCAGCGGCATCGAAGGCGCCAACCATCCGGTGACGATCTACCGTAAATATGGCGTGCCCTACGTGATCTCGACCGACGACGCCGGCGTCACCCGCCACACCCTGTCCAACGAGTACGTGCTGTTCGCCAGCCGCTACAAGCCGAACTACGCCGAAATGAAGAGGACCTCGTACAACAGCATCAAGTATGCTTTCCTCCCGGCTGCAGAGAAGGCGCGCCTGACCCGCCAGCTCGACGAGCGCTTCGCCAGCTTCGAGGCCGATGTTGCAAAAATGTTGAAACAGGCTGCCGGAAAATAATCCGCAGGCCGGCTCCCCGAGGCCGGAAATCCTGTCAATACGGGCGGCAAGGCAAGCTTGCCGTCCAGTTCGTTCGCCTTATCTTGCGCGAACGCAGATAGTCGGAAAATTAGTTTTCATATAATTTTTGTGGCCAACTTGCCACAAATTTTCCGGACCTTCCTGCGCTTTTCTCAAAAAACCACTCTAAATATTTCATAGAAGAATGCCTTCCGTATAATCGCGCCTTGTGATTTTGCCCGGAACCATCGCCCTTCAGCCCGTCCATCCCCCGTTTTTCGACCGATTTATAGGCTCTGCCTATAAATATGCATGGAAAAACGTATTTGTCGGGCTGGTATGGGCTCCTGCATATTTATTGGTGTTAATAAATATGCTTGAAGTTTTTCCAAGGCCGCCTGTAACAGCGATGAAAGATTTCATATCTACAATCGCCCGGTTTCAAGGCAGCCGGCGATGCCGCTTCCGGCAACCAGGGTTGCAGTACTTGTGAAGAGGGACGTCTCCCGGCGTCCAATAACTATTAAGTCTATTTTGGGGTTTTAACAATGATCACTCACAAACAGATCCGGCTGACCAAGCTGGCGCTGGCCTTGTCGATTGTGCTGTCGGCTGCGCCGGCTGTCGCACAGAACACCACTTCCGCCGTCAGCGGCCGCGTCGCCGGCCCGGACGGCAAGCCGGTCGCAGGTGCGCAGGTTGTCATCCGCCACGCCGAGTCGGGTTCTGTCAGCACGGTCACGACCGATGCCGAAGGCCGTTACGTCGCACGCGGCCTGCGCGTCGGCGGTCCGTTCACGATCACGATGAGCAAGGACGGCACCGTTGAAACCATCAACAACGTCTACACCAACCTGGCGGAAACCTCCAATGTGGACGGCACCCTGGGCCAGAAGGTGGCGGTCGTCAACGTGACCGGCCAGGCACAGTCGAACAAGTTCAACAGCAGCAACATGGGTTCGGGCACCAATATCGGCCGCGCCGAACTGGTGGCCCAGGCATCGATCGCCCGCTCGCTGGCCGATTACGCCCGCCAGGATCCGCGCCTGTCGCAGACCGACAAGGAGCGCGGCGAGATCTCGGCCGGCGGCCAGAACTCGCGCTTCAACTCGATCACCATCGACGGCGTGTCGATCACCGACACCTTCGGCCTGGAATCGAACGGCCTGCCGACCGCACGCCAGCCGATCTCGATCGACGCGATCCAGTCGGTGCAGGTCAACATCTCGAACTACGACGTGACCCAGAAGGGCTACACCGGCGCCAACATCAACGCCGTTACCAAGTCGGGCACCAACGAATGGCACGGCAGCGTGTACCACGTGTACCGCGACGACCGCATGGTCGGCAAGCGCTACAACGCCAGCAGCGACACCTACTACGAAGCGCCTGAATTCAAGGAAAAGACCAGCGGCGTGACCCTGGGCGGCCCGCTGATCAAGGACAAGCTGTTCGTGTTCGTCAGCGCCGAGAATTCGACCAGCTCGAAGGACGGCGTGTCCTACGGCCCGATCGGCAGCAGCCTGACCAACGTCGGCATCCGTCCGGAAACCATCGCCGCCATCCAGAACATCGCCAAGACCAAGTATGGCATGGACATCGGCAGCAGCGACATCCCGAGCGGCGCCGAACAGAAAGTCGAAGACCGCCTGCTGAAAGTCGACTGGAACATCAACGACAACCACCGCGCAAGCTTCCGCTGGCAGAAGACCGACCAGGTCGAGCCCTTCTTCCCGAGCTTCAGCGCCAGCTCGCTGTCGCTGACTTCCTACCTGTACTCGGAGAACAAGAAGTTCGAGTCCTCGGTCGCCCAGCTGTTCAGCGACTGGACCCCGGACTTCTCGACCGAACTGAAACTGTCGCGCCGCGACAGCGGCAAGACCCACCTGAACGGTTCGACCCTGCCGTCGATCGCCCTGGCATTCCCGGGCCAGCTGCCTGCAGGCGCCCCGTCCGGCACCAGCCGCAGCGAGCGTAGCCTGAACTTCGGTACCGAGCGCAGCCGCCAGATGAACGAACTCGACACCACGACCTGGGACGCCTATGTGGGCGCGACCTGGCTCAAGGGCGACCACGAAGTCAAGTTCGGTGCGGACTACATGCGCAACAGCATGTACAACTCCTACCTGCAGAACGTCTTCGGCGTCTACGAGTTCAACTGCGTCGACTCGACCTCGACCTATACCTACAACTTCGCGGCCAACGTGAAGTGCGACTCGGCCGATGTGGTCGAGAAAGCGGTGCTGGAAAACTTCGAGCGCGGCCGTGCCTTCGAATACCAGGCCCAGCTGGCACAGCAAGGCCGCTCGCTGCGCGACGCCACCGCCGACTGGACCCTGGCCAACACCGGCCTGTTCATCCAGGACACCTGGTCGGTCAACCGCAACCTGAAGCTGACCGCCGGCATCCGCTACGACCGCGCGTCGACCAGCGACGTTCCGCTGCGTAACGCCGCAGTGGCCGCGCCGAAAGTGGCTGGCGTCTACAACACGAACCCGCGCAACATCGTTCCGGAATCCGGCGGCTTCGGTGTCGACAACACCACCACCATCGACGGCGACGACCTGATCCAGCCGCGCTTCGGCTTCAACTACCGCCTGGATACCAAGCGTGCGACCCAGATCCGCGGCGGCTTCGGCCTGTTCGCAGGTTCGGCGCTGAACGTCTGGCTGGGCAACCCGTTCGCCAACAACGGCCTGGTCACCACCACGGCTGGTTGCGGCATCGCCGGCTACGCGGCCTGCGCACCGGACAACAGCGTCTTCAGCGCGGATCCGTACAACCAGCGCGCGATCAACGGCGTGACCCCGGCTGCCAACGTCGACCTGATCCTGCCTGGCGTGAGCCAGCCGTCGGTCTGGAAGGCCAACCTGGCGGTCGAGCATGAACTGCCGTGGTACGGCATGGTCGTGAGCCTCGAGTACATGCACACCGACGTCAAGAACGGCGTCTACTTCCAGCACCTGAACCTGGGCGCTCCGACCCGCACCGGCCCGGACGGCCGCCAGATGTTCTGGACCGAGACCGGCTACAACGTCGCCTGCTCGACCTCGAGCGGCAGCTTCAGCACCTCGGGCGCCTGCTCGGGTCACCGTTCGCGCGCACTGGCCAACCGTTCCTTCGGCGACGTGATCGCGGTCGCAGGCACCGACAAGGGCGGCGGCAACACCGCAACTGTCCAGCTGAGCAACAGCCGTTCGCGTGGCCTGCGCTGGTCGCTGGCTTACACCTACACCGACGCAACCGAAGTCAGCAACGCCGGCAATTCGACCTCGGGCTCGAACTTCCGCGGCCGTTCGATCTTCAATCCGAACGAAGACGTCGACGCGAACTCGGCTTACCTGGTGAAGGACCGTGTCAGCGCCTCGCTGAGCTGGGAAAAGGCCTTCTTCGGCACCTACAAGACGATCTTCGGCGCCTTCTATGAAGGCCGTCGCGGCAAGCCGTACAGCTGGACCTACCGCAACGACATGAACGGTGACGGCGTCCAGGCGAACGACCTGATGTACGTGCCGAGCGCCTTCGGTTCGGGCGAAGTCATCTTCAAGGGCGACACCGCGACCAGCCACGTCAACGAACAGCGCTTCTGGGATGTCGTGGAACGCCACAAGGACCTGCGCGCAGCCAAGGGCGGCGTGGTCGAGCGTAACTCGGGTTTCTCGCCATGGACCAACAGCATCGACATGCGTATCCAGCAAGAGATCCCTGGCCTGTTCAAGGGTCACAAGGGCGCGCTGGTGTTTGACTTCATGAACGTCGGTAACATGCTCAACAAGCGTTGGGGCCGTATCGAAGAAGTCGGCTTCTTCAGCAGCGGCGGCGCGAACTCGCGTGACATCGTCGAGTACGCTGGTATGCAAGACGGCAAGTACGTCTACCAGGTGCGTGACCAGGTCGAGTTCTACACCCTGAAGCAGAACAAGGGTGAATCGTCGTGGGCAGTCCAGGTGACCGCTCGCTACGAGTTCTAAGCTCGACTCCGTCAAAGCGTTGATGCGCTGAGACACAAGACGGCCGGTGGCGACACCGGCCGTTTTTTATTGGGTGAAGGCCCTTGAGCCGGCCCGCCGTAAAGATGGCGGGAGCCCAAGGCAGATGCCATAATGCGGACGGGCTCGACAAGCCTCCCGTCCAGAAAACCGAGAACACTCCATGACCGTTTCCCTGTGCGCCCCGGCACGCCTTTCCTGCGTCGCGCTGGCGCTCGTCCTCGCCGGCTGCGCCACCATGCCGCCCGCCCCGGTGACCATCAACATCGTCGCCATCAACGACTTCCACGGCAACCTCGAGCCGAGCCGCTACGTCCCGGTCAATGCCGAGGGCGGCAAGGAGAAGGCGATCCGCGCCGGCGGCATCGAAGCCGTCGCGGCCGCGCTGCAGGCCTGGCGCAAGCAGGACAAGGACCTGCTCTTCGTCTCCGCCGGCGACCTGGTCGGCGCCAGCCCGGCGATGTCCTCGCTGTGGGCCGACGAGCCGACCATCGAGGCCATGAACATGCTCGACCTGCGCGTCTCCGCGGTCGGCAACCACGAATTCGACGCCGGCCGCAAGGAACTGCTGCGCCAGCAGAACGGCGGCTGCGATTCGCCGCGCCCGGCCAAGGCCTGCCAGATGGCCAAGGATTATCGCGGCGCGAAGTTCACCTACTTGGCCGGCAATGTGATCGACAGCGCTACGGCCAAGCCTTTCATCCCCGCCTATCGCATCGAGACGGTCAAGGGCATCAAGGTCGGCCTGGTCGGCGTGGTGCTGCAGGACACCCGCTCGGTGGTCATGGCCTCCGGCATCGCGGGCCTGAGCTTCGAGGATGAAGCGCAAGCGATCAACCGCGCCATTCCCCAGATGCGCAAGGACGGCGCCGACGTGATCGTGGCCCTGGTGCACCAGGGCGGCACCACCAAGGACCACCCGCTGGAGCCGGGCTGCACCAACCTCGAAGGCCCGATCGTCGACGTGGTGAAGAAGCTCGACCCGGCCGTGCGCCTGGTCATCTCAGGCCACACCCACCAGGGCTACCTGTGCACGGTCGACGGACGCACCGTGACGCAGGGCGCCTCCTACGGCCACCTCGCCACCCGCGTGGCCATGACGGTGCAGAAGGGCGCCGGCGTGCCCACCGATATCAAGGTCGAGAACGTCCTCATGAAGGCCGGTGACTATCCGGCCGACGAGAAGATGGCGGCTTTTGTCGCGAAGGTGAAGGAAAGCAGCCGCGCGGCCTTGAACCGCCCCGTGGCGCGCCTGGCTGCCGCGCCGGTGCTGCGCAAGCAGAACGAGGCCGGTGAAGCGCCGCTCGGCAACCTGATCGCGGACGCCGTGCTGGCCGCCACCCGCAACGTCGGCGCGCGCATCGGCTTCATGAACGAAGGCGGCATCCGCAAGGACCTCGAGGCGGGCGAGAACAATGTGGCCGCCTTCGGCCAGGCCCAGGCCGTGCTCCCCTTCGGGAACACCCTGGTGGTGATGGACCTTACCGGCGCGCAGATCCGCCGCATCCTGGAGAACCAGTGGAAAGAAGGATCGTCGGGTGGCTCGATGCTGCAGGTCTCGAAGGGCTTCAGCTACCGCTGGAATGAAACGAAGCCGGTCGGCAGCCGCGTGCTGGACATGACCCTGGACGGCCAGCCGGTCGAGGACACGAAAACCTACCGCGTGGTCGCGAACAACTTCCTGGCCGAGGGCGGCGACAACTTCCCCGACTTCGCCAAGGGGACCAATCGCCTCGAGACGGGCCTGCTCGACCTCGACGCCTTCACCGACTACCTGCGCGCAAGCGAAGGGCAGGGCGCGTCCCTGGCTCCGGAAGCGGCGCGCATCATCAAGGTTCAATAAACGCTTATCACACTAGGGAATCACATGAAAAAACTGGCATGCGTGCTCGCGCTGACAAGCGCCTTCGCATCGTTCGACGCCGCGGCCTGGGGCCGTGACGGCCACAAGGCGGTCGGCGCCATCGCCGACAAGCTGCTCAAGGGCAGCAATGCGCAGAAGCAGATCCAGGCCTTGCTGTTGCCGGGCGAAACGCTCGAATCGATCGCCAACTGGGCCGACTGCGTCAAGGGCAGCTACTGCGGACCGCAGACCCAGGAGATGGTCGACTACGTCAGCGGCAACCCGAAGCACAGCGCTTACCACTACACCGACGTGCCGTTCCAGCTCGAGAAGTACCATGATCACGGCGTGGGCACGGCGGACGTGGACATCGTCCAGACCCTGAAGCAGTGCATCGCGGTCCTGCAAGGGAAAACCGACCCCGCGCTGAACCCGCACAAGTTCACCAAGCGCCAGGCGCTGATCCTCCTGACCCACTTCGCCGGCGACATCCACCAGCCCCTGCACGTGGGCGCGGCCTTCGTGTCGAAGGACGGCAAGTTCGTGGTGCCGAAGACCCATGCGGAAGTCGACGAAACCGCGATCTTCGATTCGCGCGGCGGCAACAACCTGCTGCTGGACGACGCCAAGGTGTCCGCGCTGGCCGACGGCCTGATCGGCCCGGGCGAACCGGTCCCGGTGCGCGAAGGCACCCCGAAGGCGCTCACCAAACCCTTCCACTCCTACTGGGACAGCACCACGGTCGACTACGCCTTCCGCCGCATCCAGACCAAAACCCCGGCCCAGTTCGCGGAAGTCGCCATCGCCGGCAACCCGCAGGTGAGCAAGGCATCGGGCGATCCGATCACCTGGCCTTACCAGTGGGCGGACGACGCGCTGATCGCGGCCAAGCTGGCCTACGCCGACGTGGTGCCGGGCAAGCTCACCCAGCAGACCAGCAAGAAGGGCGAGACCTACTACACCTTCTCGCTCGAAGTGCCGCAGAACTATCCGGTGCCGAGCTCGGCGATTGCCAAGACCCAGCTGATCAAGGGCGGCTACAACCTGGCGGCCATCCTGCAGGCGATCTTCCCCGAAAAAGCTTGATGAATTCTCGTAGGGTGGGCGGTCCTCCGCCCACGCGTTCAACGAATGATGATGGGCCACGGAGCAGGCCCGGATACGTAATTTGAACGCGTGGGCAGGACTGCGGGGCCGCCCAGGCCCACCCTACAACACCCCTCATCGCTGCGGTCTTGGCATAGAATCGCGTTCACCTGAACCGACCAAGAAAACCATGACCACTCTCATCAAGGCCGCCTGCGCCGCCTGCCTCCTTCTATCCGCTGCCGCCCACGCGCAAAGCAATCCCGAAGCCAATCTCCCCCTATGGGAATTCGGCCTCGGCGCCGCCGGCCTCTCGACGCCGTCCTATCCCGGCGCGGACGAGCGCGAAAACCGCTTGCTGGTCTTCCCGAACATCGTCTACCGCGGCAAGATCCTGCGCGCCGACCGTTCCGGCATCAATGCGCGCCTGTTCAGCTCCGACCGGGCGGAATTCGACATCGGCTTCGCCGGCGCCTTGCCCTCAGACTCGGACGACGTCGACGAGCGCGCCGGCATGCCGGACCTGGGACCGCTGCTGGAATTCGGTCCGCGCCTGAAGCTGCGCCTGGCGGACCTGGGCAACAATCGCCGCATCCGCGCCGAGTTGCCCCTGCGCGCGGTGATCGAAGCGAGGAGCGGCCTGCATGCACGCGGCACTACCTTCGAGCCGCGCGTAGCCTACGAAATGGCGGGCGAACGCGGCGTGTGGACGCTGGAAACGAATCTGTCGGTGGTGCTGGGCGACCGCCGTATCAACCGCCATTTCTACGAAGTGGCGCCGCAGTATGCGACCGCGACCCGGGCTGCCTACACGGCGGAGTCGGGCCTGATCGCGACGCGCCTGGGCCTGTTCGGCTCGCGCCGCATCAACGAGGACGTGCGCCTGTTCGGCTATGTGCGTTTCGAGAGCTTCAAGGGAGCGGCGAACCGCGACAGCCCGCTGCATGTGAAGGACAGCGGCGTATCGGGTGGGGTGGGCGTGATGTGGACCTTCAAGCGCTCAAGCCGCCGGGCCTTTGGTGCGGAAACCGTCGACCCGGCGCTGATGTAGGCAGCCTGATTACTTGCCGCTGTCCTTGCTGTCCTTGTGGCTCGACTTCTTGTCCTTCTTGGCCTGCTTGGTGTCGGTCTTGTCGGCGGCGCTGGCCGGAGTTGCCGGGGTGGCCGCGGTGGCCGGGGTTGCTGGCGACGCTGCGGTTGCCGAAGTGGCACCGGTGCCGCCGCTGGTCGAGGTGTCGGGGGTGGCGGCAGTTCCCGTGGTGTCGGTTACAGGCGGCACCGGGCTGGTCGGGGTTGCCGAGGTGGCCGGGGTTGCCGGAGTTGCCGGCGTAGCGGGCGTTGCCGGGGTGGTGGTCTGGGCGAATGCCGACGCGGCGGACAGGGCGAGGATCAGGGTAGCGATGTGCTTCATGTGATGAATCCTTTCTGGTCAGTTTCTGGCGTACGTTATCGTGTCACCTGACGCTACAACGGGGCGACGCCGATGCCTGTTGACCAACATTACAAACGCTTACGGTCGTCACATTTGCTCACAAACTGTGCAATTGTCGGTGGCCTAGGGCAAAAAAAATGGCCTGCAGAAATGCAGGCCATTTGCTTTGCGAGCGGAAATGATCAGCGCGACTTTACGAAGGGCTTGCCCAGCGCTTTCGGCGCCACCGACTTGGCCATCAGGCCCGCCAGCACGACCACGGTCACGACATAGGGAATCATCTGGATCAGCGAGCCCGGGATGCGGCCCACGACCGGCAGGTCCACGCCTTCGACCTGGATCTGCACCGCCTTGAAGAAGGCGAACATCAGGCAGCCCAGCACGGTGTACACCGGACGCCAGTTGCCGAAAACCAGGGCGGTCAATGCCAGGTAGCCGGCGCCGGCCGACATGTCGCGCAGGAAGAAACCGCTCTGGACGATCGACAGGTAAGCGCCCGAGAAGGAGCAAAGGATGCCCGCGATCAGCATGGCGGCGTAGCGGTTGCGCTGCACCGACACGCCGGCCGCATCGGCCGCATGCGGGTTCTCGCCGCAGGCGCGCAGGCGCAGGCCGAAGCGGCTGTGGAACAGGACCCAGTGCACGACCGGCAGCAGCAGGAAGGCGAGGTAGACCAACACCGAGTGGCCGCCGATCAGGTGGCCGTAGAGCCAGCCGATGAAGGGAATGTCGGCGACCAGCGCGGTGCCCGGCAGGACCACGTCGGTCAGGCGCGCTTCGCCCAGGTCCGGCGTGCGGCCGCCCTGCTGGAAGAAGTACTGGGCGACCACGAAAGTCAGGCCGCTCATCGCGATATTGATCGCGATGCCCGCGACCAGCTGGTTGCCCTTCTGGGTGATCGACACGAAGGCCTGCACCAGCGCGAGGGCCACGGACGCGAGGATGCCGGCGGCGATGCCGAGCCACGGGTCCTGGTAGGCGTAGGCAACGCCGGCCGACACGAAGGCCGAGGCGAGGATCTTGCCCTCGAGGCCGATGTCGACCACGCCGCTGCGTTCGGCGAAGAGGCCGGCCATGGCCGCGAAGATCAGGACCGGGGCGTTGCGGATGGTGGAGACGATGATGCTGGCGAACTGGAAGTCTTCCATGGCTTTACCCCTTGCGCGTTGCGTTGATCAGTTTGAGGACTGCCGGCGCGTACATGTTTTCCATGGCGCCGCAGAACAGGATGATCAGGCCCTGAATGAAAATGAAGGTCTCCTGCGGGATGTTCGGTTTTTCCAGCGACAGGTCGAAGCCGCCCTGGATCAGGGCGCCGAACAGCACCGAGGACAGGAAGATGCCCACCGGGTTCTGGCGGCCCATCAGCGCGATCGCGATGCCGATGAAACCGGCGCCGGCCGGGAAGTTCAGGCTCAGGTAGTGGGTCGACCCCATGATCGAGTTCACGGCGGCCAGGCCCGCGAGCGCGCCCGAGATCAGCATGGCCACGATGATCATGCGGCTGATGCGTACGCCGGCGTAGTGGGCCGCGTGCTGGTTCAGGCCCGTGGCCTGCAGCTTGTAGCCCCAGGAAGAACGCGACATCGCGACGCCGTAGATCACCAGCGCGACGATCGCGATGACGAAGGAGATGTTGAGCGGGGTGTCGCCCAGCGCCGGGAACCAGTCCACCAGGCGCGGCATCGCGCCCGCATCGCTGAAGGTGCGGCTGGCCGGGTTCTGGTCGCCTTCGGGAATCAGGAAGTCGACGATCAGCCAGTTCATCAGGTTCGCGGCGATGAAGTTGAACATGATGGTCGTGACCACCACGTGGCTGCCGCGCTTGGCCTGCAGGTAGCCCGGCAGGAAGGCCCAGCCGGCGCCGAAGACGGCGCTGGCCACCATCGCGAGCGGAATCAGGAGCCAGGGCGTGAGCGTCGCATCAAAAGCGAGCATGGCCAGGGTCAGTCCGAGGCCGCCCAGGTACATCTGGCCTTCGGCGCCGATGTTGAACAGGCCCGCCTTCATCGCCACCGAGACCGCAAGGCCGGTGAAGATGAAGGTCGAGGCGTAGAACAGCGTGTAGCTCAGGCCTTCCGGATTGATGACGGCGCTGTTGATCAGGATCTGCAGCGATTCCACCGGGCTTTCGCCCAGCAGGTGGATCACCAGGGCGGCGACGAGCAGTGCCGACAGCAGGTTCAGGATTGGCAGGACGAAGCCCGAGGCCCAGCGTGGGAGTTCAGTCGTTTTCATATCAGTGCTTGTGCATCCCGCCCATCAGCAGGCCGATGCGGGTGGTGTCGAATTCGTCGATGTTCAGTTCACCGGTGACGCGGCCGCCGGAGACGACCACGATGCGGTCCGCGAGGGCGCGCACTTCTTCCAGCTCGGTCGACACCAGGAGGATGGCGACGCCTTCGTCGCGCAGGCGCAGCAGCTGGGTGTGGATGCTCTCGATGGTGCCGATGTCGACGCCGCGGGTCGGCTGGCCGACCAGCATCAGCTTCGGGCTTGCCGACACTTCGCGCGCGATCACGACCTTCTGCTGGTTGCCGCCCGAGAGCAGGCCGATGCGCAGGTCCGGATTCTTGGGACGCACATCGAAGGCCTCGAGCAGATGGGCGCAGCGATCGGCGATGGCCTTGAAGTCGAACAGGCCGGCCTTGTTCTTGACGCGGTCCTGGTAGCCGAACACGGTGTTCTGCATCACCGAGAAATCCTTGATGATGCCGTCGCGCAGGCGGTCTTCCGGCACGTGGCCGATGCCGAGTTCCCGGAATTCGGCGGGCAGGCCGTCGGCATTCGAGCGGCGAGCATAGGGCAGTTCCTTGCCGAGGAATTCGACCTTGCCGGAAGAGGGCAGGCGCATGCCCGACAGGATTTCCATCAGCTCGCTCTGGCCATTGCCCGACACGCCCGCAATGGCGACGATCTCGCCGGCGCGCACCGTGAGGTCGATGTCGGACAGGAGCTTGACGCCCTGCTTGTCCTGCAGCTGCAGGCCTGACACCTTGAGCACCGGCGCACCCGGATTGAAGGGCTTGCGCGGCAGGTTGCCTTCGATCGGACGGCCGACCATCATATTGGCCAGCTGCTCTTTCGAGGTGTCTTGCGTCGCGACGGCGCCGGCGACGCGGCCCGCGCGCATCACGGTCACCTGGTCGGTGATCTCCATGATCTCGCCCAGCTTGTGGGTGATCAGGATGATGGTCTTGCCCTGTTCCTTGAACAGTCGCAGGATCTCGAACAGCGAGGCGGTTTCCTGGGCGGTCAGGACGGCGGTCGGCTCGTCCAGGATCAGGATCTCGGCGCTGCGGTAGATCTGCTTGAGGATCTCGACGCGCTGCTGGGCGCCTACCGAGAGGTCATGGATGGTGGCCAGCGGGTCGACGTCGAGGCGGTATTTGGCGCAGATCTCGCGCAGCGCGCTTTCCGTCTCCTTGCGCTTGGCAGCCAGCTTGAAACCGCCCTCGGTGCCGAGCATGACGTTGTCGAGCACGGTCATGTTCTCGACCAGCATGAAGTGCTGGTGCACCATGCCGATGCCCATCGAGATGGCTTCCTGCGAGGTGCGGATCTGGCGTTCCTCCCCATTGATCAGGAGCTGGCCGCTGTCGGCATTGTAGTAGCCGTAGAGGATGCTCATGAGGGTGGACTTGCCCGCGCCATTCTCGCCGATCACACCGTGGATCGAGCCTTTGGCGATCGAGAAGCTGACGTCAGCGTTCGCCTGCACGGCCCCGAAGGCCTTGCTAATGTTGCGAAATTCTACGGCTGGCTGCATTGCGATCTGTAATAAAAAAGGGATGGGCTGTATTCAAAAGCGCGCCGGACCGGGTTGAGCCGGCGCGGCGCGCTTCGGAATGGGGATAGGCGAATCAGACCGGGCAGCTGCTCGCGGCGCGGTAGTCGATGACCTTGATCTTGCCGTTGATGATGTCGGTGCGCACGGAATTCACGCGCTTCTCGATCTCCGGCGTGACGACCTTGCGGTTGTCCTTGTCCAGGACCCAGTCCACGCCGCCTTCCTTCAGGCCTTTATAGGTGACGCCACCCTTCCAGGTGCCGTTCTTCATGGCCATGAAGGAATCGTAGACGGCGACGTCCACGCGCTTGACCATCGAGGTCAGCATGGTGCCCGGGTGCAGGTAGTTCTGGTTCGAATCGACGCCGATCGCCAGCTTGCCCTTTTCCTTGGCCATCTGCAGCGTGCCCATGCCGCTGCCGCCGGCCACGGCGAAGACCACGTCGACGCCGCGGTCGAACTGCGCGCGCGCCAGTTCGCCGCCCTTGGCCGGATCGTTCCAGGCCGCGGCGGTGGTGCCGACCATGTTCTGGATGATTTCCGACTTCGGATACTGGGCCTTCGCGCCTTGCGCGTAGCCGCAGGCGAAGGCGCGGATCAGGGGGATGTCCATGCCGCCCACGAAGCCGAGCTTCTTCGACTTGGAGGCCATGGCGGCGGCGACGCCGACCAGGTAGGAACCTTCCTGTTCCTTGAACATCACGGAGTTGATGTTGTTACCCTGCGCGATGCTGTCGATCAGCACGAAGCGCACGTTCGGGAATTCTTTCGCGACCTTCTGGACCGCCTGGGTCTGCGAGAAACCGATGGCGGCGATCAGGTCCAGCTTCTTGCGGGCGAGGCCGCGCATGACCTGTTCGGCCTGGGTGTCGCTGCTGGCTTGCGCCTCGAAGACCTTGATGCCGGTCTCTTTCGAGAAGCGCTGCAGGCCCTCGAAGGCCGACTGGTTGAACGATTTGTCGAACTTGCCGCCCGCATCGTAGACCATGCCGAGCTTGGGCGCGCCTGGCGCCGCTGCCGCGCTGCCGGCGACGACGAGCGCCGCGATGGTCATGCTGAGTTGCTTAAGTTTCATGAATGAGGCTCCTGGAATTTCGATATTGTACCCGCCGCAAGCCTGAGCCTGGAACGGGCAGCGCAAGCTGCATCGTCCACGCACAAGGGAGCTGGGCAATGCGTAGCGCATTGTGTCAGCCGCACGGCGTGCGCGGGGTGTCGATTTGTAACGCGGTGTTGATTCTCTCGGACAGCGCATGATGCATGTCGCTCGCCAACAACATCGGCGGCGGGCGAATCAGGCCACGTTACTGCGCAAAGAGACGTTCCGGACCTGCGCAGCGCAACCTGTCAAATATGCATCAAGCGACATATTGATGACAAATACGATTTTACTTGGCAATTTATTCTAAGGAAATATAACTGCTGACAATTTTCAGCAATTATTTCGCAATAGCCGTCATCGTATGTGCGTCGAGCGGGACAGCGGCCGTCTTGATAGTGGCGTCCGGCGCGGGGGCGGGGCCGACTTCAGGGCCCACTTCCGCCTGCATGGCCGGAGGCTCGGCCGGCGGCAGTTGCGGCGTCGTGGCCGGCTTCTTGAACTGCCTGGTGAGGAAGCTGGCGATCAGCGCCTGGGTCGCTTCCAGGTAGGGAATGTTCATGTGGTCCGAGCCCGGCACCGTGTCGTCGCCGACCAGGGTGGCGAGCTTGCCCACCAGTTGATCGGTGTGCGAATGCGGCACCACGTCGTCTTCCGCCGCGCGCAGCACATAGGTCGGGGCCTTGAGCGAGGGTGCGTACTTGATCGACTCGAAGCGGTGGCGCAGCATGTACTCGATCGGCATCACGCGGAAGCGCCGCTTGGCGATCGCCAGGATGGAGTCGTACGGCGTGATCAGGACCACCGAGTGGACGGGGCGCTCCTTGGCCACCTGCACGGCGACGCCGGAGCCGAGGCTGCGGCCCACCACCGCAATGCGCGCGGCATCCACCTGGCCGAGGGCGGCGAGCCAGTCGAAGAGGTGGCAGCCATCCTCGATCATGTGGATCTCGGCCGGCACGCCGTGCGACTGGCCGTAGCCGCGGTAGTTCATGGCCAGCACCGTCATGCCGGGGAAGAGCTTGCCGGCGTCGCGCGCAACCCAGGACACTTCCTCGGAGCGTCCGCCGAAATACATCACGGCGGGACGCGGGCCCGGAACCAGGGGCGTGAGCAGCCAGCCGGAGAGGCGGGTGCCGTCCTTGGCGCGCAGGACGATGGGGCGGGTGCGGTGCCCGCTGCTGCGCGGGCTTTCGACTTCGGGCTTGATGCAGGGATTGAACACGAGGCGGCGCTGGTTGGCCGCGACGGCGGCCGTCAGGGTGAGCCACAAGAAGCTCGCAAAACCCGTGATCCCCGCCGCCATTTTTTTCGATGTGTCCATGATGCCAGTCTACGCCTGCCGCTCAGCTTTGTTATGTGCGGCACTTCGCTCAGTGGACAGTAAGGCGAAAAGGTGGTGATTTAGTTGCTATATCGCAACAGTTGAGGCTGTTGTAGGGTGGGCCTGGGCGGCCCCGCAGTTCTACCCACGCGGTCAACGAATGGATTCGAGCCACGGAGCAGGCCCAGGATACGTAGTTTGACCGCGTGGGCGGGGGACCCGCCCACCCTACGAACTACTGCGGCGGGTGTAGGGTCGTCGACGGCCCTGCCGCCACGTACTGCTCGACGTCCAGCGCCGTGTGGTCGATGCGCACGTCCTGCTGCGCATTCTCCGCCCCCATGCCGACCTGGGCGTGCTGGCCATCGCTCATGCGCATGCCGAACCAGCTCGAGGCCAGGGTCCCGGCGGCGGCGATGGCCGACAGGGCGAGCGAGCCGCCGCTGTCATGGCGGCCTTCGCGGCGCAGGATCAGGTTGGCCGCGCCGGCCAGCATGGCGGCGCCGGTGAGGGCGGCGTGCAGCTGGCCATCGTGCTTCGTGTCGCCCTGCGGCTTCTCCGCGGCGTAGTCCACGGCCCCGGCCACGCTGGCCACCAGGCCGCCGGCGATGCCGCCGGCCATGCTCAGGTAGGACGCCTTGGCATAGTCTTCGTCGCCGGTGGCGCTGTGCAGGGCATCGAGGATGAAGCCGAAGGGAATGAGGACGGCGGGGGCGGCCATCAGGACCGAGTGCAGCGAATGGCCGGCGACGGTGGTCTTTTGCATGACGGATCTCCTGGCAAGGGTGGGGTGGTCGCCACGAGTGTGACATAGGGCCGAAGAGGGAAACGCACGCTTGGGCGCGATCAGGTACCATCGTCGTTCGCCGTCCCGCGCGTGCCATCGAATGGAGATCTCCGTGCATTACCTGCTCATGTATGACCTCGCCCCCGACTACCTGGAGCGCCGCGGCGAATTCCGCGACGAACACCTGAAACTGGCCTGGGAAGCGCAGGAGCGCGGAGAGCTGGTGATCGCCGGCGCCCTGATGGAGCCGAGCGACCATGCGGTCCTGATGTTCAGTTGCGACACGCCCGAACCGGTGCAGCTGTTCGCCGCCAGGGACCCCTACGTCACCCACGGCCTGGTGCGCGCCTTCCATGTGCGCCAGTGGAACACGGTGGTGGGCGAGGGCGCCTTCAATCCGGTCCGTCCGGGCTGAGCCGTGACGTGATGAACTTGGAGTAGACTTCTCCGGCTTCCAATCCGAGCCGGAGAGTTCATGCAATCTGCTGTCAAGCTGTGGCCGCTGCTGGGTGTCGCGGTCGTCGTCCTTGGTTTCCTCCTGCGTGTCAATCCGGTGCTGGTGGTGGTCGCGGCCTGCGGCGTCACCGGGCTGGCGGCCGCCATGCCCGTGGTCGCGATCCTCGAGTCGCTCGGCACGGCCTTCGTGAAGACCCGCAACCTGCCGCTGATCCTGCTGCTGCCGCTGGCCGCCATCGGCCTGCTGGAGCGCTTCGGCCTGCGCGAGCGCGCGCAGACGGCGATTGCGAAAGTCCGTTCGGCGACCGCGGGGCGCCTCCTGATCGTCTACCTGTTCGCACGCGAGACCTCGGCCGCCGCGGGCTTGACCAGCCTGGGCGGCCAGGCCTCGATGGTGCGCCCGCTGGTCGCGCCGATGGCCGAAGCCGCGGCCGAGGCCCAGCATGGCAGCCTGCCCGAGAAGGTGCGCCACCGCATCCGCGCCATGGCCGCCGCCACCGACAACGTCGGCCTGTTCTTCGGCGAAGACATCTTTGTCGCCTTCGGGGCCATCGTGCTGATGCAGACCATCCTGCAGGCCGAGGGCATCGCCGTGAATCCGCTGCACATGGCGCTGTGGGGCATCCCGACGGCGGTCTGCGCCTTCATCATCCATGCCTGGAACCTGCGGCGCCTCGATGCGCACATCCTGCGCGAGGTGGCAAAGGCATGATCACCCTTGACCATTTCTACGTCCTGGTCGGCCTGCTGTTCGCCTTCGTGGCCGTGATGAACCTGCGAGACCACAGCAATCCGCGCCGTTTCACGAGCGCGCTGTTCTGGGGCCTGTACGCGCTGCTTTACCTGGCGGGCGAACGGCTACCCCCGGCAATCGCCGGCGCGCTGATGATCGTGATGGCGCTGGTGGCCGGCTTCAAGGGTGTCGCCGCCGGCAAGGCGCAGCTGCCGCCCGAAGCCGAGCGCCGCCTCGCTAGCTGCCGCCTCGGCAACCGCCTGTTCATCCCCGCGCTGCTGCTGCCCGTCGTGACGATGCTGGGCGCGACCGTGTTCAAGGATGTCCAGCTGGGCGGCCTGCCGCTGCTGGAGGACAGGCACCTGACCCTGGTGAGCCTGGGCTGCGCCTCCGTCGTGGCGGTGGCGGCGGCCTGCTGGCTGACCCGCTCGACGCCCTTGCAAAGCATGCGCGAGGCGCGCCGCCTGGTCGATGCGATGAGCTGGGCCGTGGTGCTGCCGCACATGCTGGCGGTGCTGGGCCTGCTATTCACCGAGGCCGGCGTGGGCAAGGCGGTGGCGCACGTGACGACGTCTTATATCAATATGGATTCGCGCTTCATCGCGGTGCTGGTCTTCTGCGTCGGCATGGCGCTGTTCACCATCGTGATGGGCAACGGCTTCGCCGCCTTCCCGGTGATGGCGGGCGGCGTCGGCATCCCGGTGCTGGTGGGCGTCTATGGCGCGAATCCCGCCGTGATGGCGGCGATCGGCATGTTCAGCGCTTATTGCGGTACATTGATGACGCCGATGGCGGCCAACTTCAATATCGTGCCGGCCGCGCTGCTCGAGCTGCCGGACAAGAACGCGGTGATCCGCGCCCAGGTCCCGACCGCGCTGCCGCTGCTGGGCGCGAACGTCTTCCTGCTCTACTTTTTGATGAACCAGTGATGATCAAGACCGTTTTACTGACCGGCTTCGAACCCTTCAACGGGGCCACCGTCAACCCCGCGTGGGAAGCCGTGCGTGCGCTGGAGGGCTGGAGCGGCGAGGATTTCCGCGTCGAGGTGCGCCAGCTGCCCTGCGTGTTCGGAGACGCCAACCGGGCGTTGGCCGGCATGGTCGATGCCCTGCATCCCGACGTGGTGATCGCCGTCGGCCAGGCGGGCGGCCGGGCGGAGATCTCGGTCGAACGGGTGGCGATCAATGTGGACGACGCGTCCATCCTCGACAACGCGGGCAGGCAGCCGGTGGACCAGCCCATCCACGAGGACGGACCGGCGGCCTATTTCACCACCCTGCCGATCAAGGCCATGGTGGCGGCGATGCGGGAGCAGGGATTGCGGGCGGGCGTGTCGCAGACGGCGGGCACCTTCGTGTGCAACCACGTGTTCTACGGCCTGATGCACCATGCAGCTGCGAGCGGGCTCACGATGAAGGCGGGGTTCATCCACGTGCCATTCTTGCCCGGGCAGGCCGAGGGCAGGGAGGATGCGCCACCGTCGATGGCGCTGGAAGAGATCGTTGCGGGGATCCGCATCGCGGTCGAGCTAGCGGTGCGCGTGGAGCGCGACGAGGCGCACGCAGGCGGCGCGACACACTAGGTGTGCGCGGCGCCCGCGTGGCGGTGAGGCAAGCGGAGCAGGGCTCCGCTCAGGCGATTAACGCTTCTCTTGCAGCTTCTCGCCGGCGCGCTCGAGAGCAGCGCCGGTCTTGTCGCCGACCTTGTCCGAAGCAGCCTTGACTTCGGCAGCGGCTTCTTTCGATTCCTGCTTGATCTCGGCGCCGGCTTCGCGCACGTTCTCGCCGGCCTTGTCGGCGGCCTGCTCGATGTTTTCGCCCGCGCGGTCGGCAGCGGCGTCGACGCGTGCAGCGGCGTTTTCAGTCGCGTTCTCCACGTTCTGTGCGGCTTCGCGGGTTTCCTGGGCAGCGTTGGCAGCTGCTGCGTCGACGGCAGCGCCGGCTTCCTGGGCTGGGCCCATGTTCGGGTTGTCGTCGGCTTTCTTGCAGCCGGTGGCCATCACGGCAACAGCCAGCATCAGGGCGGAGAGGGTAGCGGTGGTTTTCATGATGTGCTCCTTGTCAAGGTGGGTCTGGTTATTCATGTTTTGACAAGAGTTTGCACCAGCTCATGCGTGCGGACGGTGCGCGAAGTAACGCAGATTAAAGAAAATGTGTGTCGTGAGTGACATTAAATCGACACACTTTATTCGATCAATTTTTGCAAAGACCGATCACACGGGCAAGAATGATAGGATTGCCCGCATGGACCGACGAAACGACTACAAGACCGCCTTGCTCATCGATGCCGCCATCCACGAGGCCGCCAGCGAGGGGCGCCCGCGCGCCGCGACCGAGCTGGCGCGCATCGGCGTGCCGATGGACGTGACCATGCGGGTGTTGACCCGCCCGAGCGAGCGCCGCCACCAGATCGCCTCGCTCAGCACGGTGGCGGTGGAGATCAAGCGGCAGTAGTGGCCGCGTCGGGGAACAGGATGTTCAGGAAGGCACGCACCACCGGCGCGTCGTCCAGCAGCGGATAGCTGATGTACAGGTTGGCCGACGGCGGATTGGTTTTTACCGGGAGGAAGCGCACGCCGGGCCAGCCGATGCGGCTGGTGGTCTCGGGCAGCAGGGCCACGCCCAGGCCGGCGCCGACCATGGCCAGCAGGGTCTGGGGCTCGGCCGCTTCCTGGAAGATGGCCGGCTGGAAGCCCGCGTTCACGCAGCACTGGATCAGGTAGCGCGGCTCGGCCGACTGGTCCAGGTGCAGGGTCAGCATCGGCTCGTTCGCGATGTCGATCAGTTCGATGGACGCCTCGCGGGCCAGCGGGTGTTTCTCGCTGATCGCCACGCACACGTTCTCGCGGAAGCACAGGTCCTGGCGCATGTTCGCCTGCTTCAGCACGTCCGCCTCGATCTTCGGCTCGCGCCAGAAGCCGACGTCGATCTGGCGCGCGCGCAGCGCTTCCCACTGGTCGTTGGGGCCGAGTTCGTGGATGGTCCAGGTCACGCGCGGGTACTGGCTCTGGAACTGCTCCAATAATCCCGGAATCGGCCCCCACATCGCGGAGCCGACGATGCCCACCCGCAGGCGTCCCACTTCGCCGCGGTCGATCTGGCGGATGGTGTCGATCGTCATGCGCATCTTGGCCAGCAGCTCGGCCGCCTCCACCATCAGCGCCTTGCCGGCCACCGTCAGTTCGAAGCTGCGCGTGGTGCGCGTGAACAGGCGCACCCCGAGTTCGCTTTCCAGCTTCATGATCTGCTGGCTCAGTGGCGGCTGCGAGATGTGCAGGCGCTCGGCCGCGCGCGAGAAGCTTTTTTCTTCCGCTACCGCGAGGAAGTAGCGCAGCTGTTTCAGGTCGATCGACATGGCGCTGTGTGGGTTCAGGCGTTGAGGGCCACGGCCAGGCGCGCGCCGACCAGGGCGTTGTGCTTGACCAGGGCGATATTGGTCGCCAGGCTGCGGCCCTGCGTCAGTTCCTTGATGCGGGCCAGCAGGAAGGGCGTGACCGCCTTGCCTTTCGCGCCCTGGCTTTCCGCTTCGCCCAGCGCCTGCCGGATGATGGCGTCGATTTCTTCGGTCGGCATCGCGGATTCCGCAGGCACCGGATTGCTGACCACGACGCCGCCCTTCAGGCCCAGTTGCCACTTGGTGCGGATGAAGGAAGCCTGCTCTTCGGGCGTGTCGAGCTGGAAGTCGGCCTTGAAGCCGGATTCGCGCGTGAAGAAGGCGGGGAAGCCCGGCTGGCCGACGCTCAGCACCGGCACGCCATGGGTTTCCAGGTATTCGAGAGTGAGGCCGATGTCGAGGATGGACTTCACGCCGGCGCAGACCACGGCCACGCTGGTGTGCGCGAGTTCCTGCAGGTCGGCCGAGATGTCGAAGCTGGTCTCGGCGCCGCGGTGCACGCCGCCGATGCCGCCGGTGACGAAGACCTCGATGCCGGCCAGCTGGGCGCAGATCATGGTGGCGGCGACCGTCGTCGCGCCGAGTTTGCTGGTGGAGAGCACATAGGCCAGGTCGCGGCGGCTGACTTTCATCGCGTCCGGGGAAGCACCCAGCAGCTCGAGCTGCTCTTCGGAGAGGCCCACGCAGATCTTGCCGCCAATGATGGCGATGGTGGCCGGCACGGCGCCGGCGTCGCGGATGATCTGTTCGACCTCGCGCGCGGTCTGCACGTTCTGCGGGTAGGGCATGCCGTGCGAGATGATGGTCGATTCCAGCGCCACGACAGGCTTGCCGCTAGCGCGCGCGGCCGCCACTTCGGGCGAGAACAGGAGGAAGGATTGCATGCTTAGTCCAATACGGTTTCGTTGAATTGATTCACAGGCCCGTCGAGCAGCCCCGGTTCGATATCGAGGCAGACGGTCTGCGCGCAGGCCACCGTCATGGCGGACAGCTGCAGGCCGCGGCGGCATGCCACGCCCAGGTCGAGCTCTCCCGCGTGCAGCGACCAGCAAACGGCGGCGGCAAAGGCGTCGCCGGCGCCGGTGACGTCGACCACCTCCGCACGCGGCGCTTCCAGGCTTTGCAGGCCGGCGGGGCTGGTGTACAGCACGCCGCCGGCGCCGCGCGTGACGATGAGGTCCTGCACGCCCTGGCGCTGTACTTCGGCGCAGGCGGCGGCGATCGCGTCCAGGCTGCCGAGCGCACGCCCGACGCGCACGGCCAGCTCGCCTTCGTTGAGGATCAGGAGACGCAGGCCGGGGAGGCGCGCAGGCAGGCGCGCCATCTTCGGTTCCGAGACCGCCACCAGCACCAGCGGGATGCCTTCGCGGGCCGAATCCTCGACCAGGGCGGCGACCGTCTCGAGCGGGAGGTTCAGGTCGGCCACCACCAGGGCCGCGCCCAGGCGCTGCTGCTGGCGGCTGGCGATGAAGCCCGGCGTCAGGTGTTCGTTGCAGGCCATGTCGGCCAGCGCCACCACCATTTCGCCGTCGCTGTCCAGCACCGCCGTGTAGGTGCCGCTGCCGATGCTGTCCAGGCGCAGGGTGCCGCGGGTGTCGATCCCGAGGTCCTCGGCCTGGGCGAGGAGGGCGCGTCCGGAGGCGTCGTTGCCGACCGCCGTGATCAGGGCGCTGGGGGCGCCCAGGCGGGCCAGGTTCTCCGCGATGTTGCGGGCCACGCCGCCGAAGGATTCGCTCTGGGAGGCCGGATTCGAGGTGGCAGGCACCAGCTTGGCCAGGGTGCGCAGCTTGCGGTCCAGGTTGGCCGCACCGATGCACAGGATCGGCCGGCGGTCCGGCAGCACGTAGGCACGCCCCAGGATGCGGCGTTCGCGCACCAGGGTGGCGATGTAGTTGGCCACGGCCGAGCGCGATAGCCCCAGCTGGCTTGCCAAGTCCTGCTGCGAAATGAAGGGATTCGCGCGGATCAGTTCATACAGCTGTTCTTTTTTGGGCTGCTCGCTCACTGTCGGTCCTGGGTTATAAACAAGTGTTTGATGATACTAGACAAATGTCTGGCTGGAGTCAAACATACTATGGTGGACGACAACGATACACCGGTTGATTTATTTTTTAAACCAATAAATCGACAAGAAAAATGGTATTTGCCATACATATCGCCCCTCATGCATAGTTATAATATTCAGGCTCATATGTGCCGTTGGCAGCTGCTCTTCAAGCAACACACAGCAGCAAGACCGGTGCCAGCCCCTCCTCATCTCTCCCGTACTGCACACCACAAGGACAATCATGTTCAGCAACACTCCATTCGAAGCAGCAGAAGTCATCAAGGCGCGCAAGCCCGGATTCGCGCCGCGCGTCGCCCTCATCCTGGGTTCCGGCCTGGGCGTGCTGGCCGAGCAGATGACGGACGCGGTCTCGATCAGCTACGCCGACCTGCCGGGCTTCCCGATCAGCACCGTGCACGGCCATGCGGGCGAGCTGGTGCTGGGCACCCTGGCCGGCGTGCCGGTGGTGTGCATGAAGGGCCGCGGCCACTTCTACGAAGGCTATGGCGCCAGCGTGATGACCTCCGCCGTGCGCACCTTCAAGCTGATCGGCTGCGAACTGCTGTTCGTGACCAACGCGGCCGGCTCGCTGCGCCCTGAAGTCGATGCGGGCAGCGTCGTGGTCCTGAACGACCACATCAACCTGCTGCCGGGCAGCCCGATGGCCGGCCCGAACGACGAGCGCTTCGGCCCGCGCTTCTTCAGCATGGCCAATGCCTACGACGCGGACATCCGCGCCCTGATCAAGGAAACCGCGGCCGCCAAGGGCATCACCCTGAACGAAGGCGTCTACCTGGCTTGCCCGGGCCCGAACTTCGAAACCGCCGCCGAAATCCGCGCCTTCAAGGCGCTCGGCGCCGACGTGGTCGGCATGTCGGTGGTGCCGGAAGTGATCGCGGCGCGCCACTGCGGCCTGAAGGTCGCCGGCGTCTCGGCCATCACCAACCTGGCCGAAGGCCTGACCCCGTTCCCGCTGTCGCACGAGCAGACCCTGAAGTACGCGGCAGTCGCCGCCAAGGGCCTGGTCACCCTGATCCATTCCTTCATCGAGCGCCTGGGCGCGATCCCGCGCGCAGAGGCTTAACAGAGCGAGGTAGAGACTATGTCACGCGCATTCATCCTGCTGCTGGACTCCTTCGGCCTGGGCGCGCTGCCCGACGCCGACAAATACGGCGATGCGGGCGCCAACACCTTTGGCCACATCGCCGAGTGGGCCGCGAAAGAGGGCAAGCCGATGTCGCTGCCCAACCTGGAACGCCTGGGCCTGGCCGCCGCCGCGCACAAGGCGAGCGGCGAGTGGGCGCCGGGCTTCGGCCTGCGCGACGGCTTCACCGGCGCCTGGGGCGTCGCACGCGAGCAGTCGACCGGCAAGGACACGCAGAGCGGCCACTGGGAGATCGCCGGCGTGCCGGTGCTGTTCGACTGGGGCTACTTCCCGAAGACCGTGCCGTCTTTCCCGCAAGAGCTGACCGACAAG
>JBFLVV010000045.1:0-43751 GCA_040758275.1 Pseudomonadota bacterium | reverse complement strand
GTAGGCCGGCACGGTGATGACGGCTTCGGTCACTTCTTCGCCGAGGTAGTCTTCGGCGGTCTTCTTCATCTTGCGCAGGACTTCAGCCGAGATCTGCGGCGGCGCCAGCTTCTTGTCGCGCACGCCAACCCAGGCGTCGCCGTTGTCGGCCTTGGTGATCGCGTACGGCATCAGGGAGATGTCCTTCTGGACTTCCTTCTCGTCGAACTTGCGGCCGATCAGGCGCTTGACTGCGAACAGGGTGTTTTTCGGGTTGGTGACGGCCTGGCGCTTGGCCGGCGCGCCGACCAGGATCTCGCCATCTTCCTGGTACGCGATGATCGACGGCGTGGTACGCGCGCCTTCAGCGTTCTCGATGACTTTCGGCTGGCCGTTTTCCATGATGGCGACGCAGGAGTTGGTGGTCCCCAGGTCGATACCGATGATCTTGCCCATGATTTGTTTTCCTTTTAAATACTGTAGTTTCGGATGGATTCGAATATTGGGAAAAACTGCGTGCTTTCAAGGGGGAGCGGCGGCGATACTCAGCCGCCGCAAGAATCCGTCCCGTCAGCGCGCCGTTCGCATTTCCTTTGCGATTACTTCGGCGCAGCAGCGGTCACGATGGCCGGACGCAGCAGGCGGTCGGCGATCATGTAGCCCTTCTGCAGCACGGCGACCACGGTATTGGCCTCCTGCTCGGACGGCACCACGGCCACGGCCTGGTGCTTGTTCGGGTCCAGCTTCTCGCCTGGCTGCGGCATTACTTCGACCAGGCGGTTCTTTTCGAACGCGGCGGTGAGCTGCTTGAGCGTCATTTCGACGCCTTCGCGGATCGCTTCCACGGTCTGGGTTTCGACCTTCAGTGCCATTTCCAGGCTGTCGCGCACCGGCACCATGGCCTCGGCGAAGCTTTCGATAGCGAATTTATGGGCCTTGCTCACGTCTTCCTGGGCGCGGCGGCGGATGTTTTCCGCGTCGGCCTTGGCGCGCATGAAAGCATCGTGGGTTTCGGCCAGCTTGGCTTCGGTGGCGCTCAGCTGGGCTTCCAGGTCCGATTGGGCCGACTGGGCCGACTCGGCGGCCGGGGGCACGCCAGCCTGGCCGGCGCTTGCCTGTGCGGCTTCGTTGGCGGCAGAGGTGGTGGCGTCGGCCTGGGCCTGCTGCTGGGACACCTCTTGGTTTTCTTGGTCTTGCATCGAAAAAACTCCTAGAATCAAGGACTTGGCTGAATTGACAACGTGTCCTGCCTGACACACAGCCCACCAGATGGGGCGATCTCCTACATTTTCAAGGGGTATTGCAGAGGTACCAGCTGAAAAAGTGGAAATCATTTGTTACAAGATTTACGGTTTACCGCAATCATTTCCCGACGAAAAGTCTTAACCTTCCTGTCAAGCTTGCAAAAAGCGTCGGGGAAACCATCATGAGACTTCAACTGATCAGTGGCGCTGTCGTGCTCTACACCCTCGCGGTGCTCGCGTGGCTGTGCTACGTCGGGATCAGTGCCAGCCCCTGGCATTCGTAGGGTGGGCGGTCCTCCGCCCACGCGTCCAAACCCTGGATGAGCAGAAGTATCGTCCTTTCATACGCTGGCTGAACGCGTGGGCGAGGGATCGCCCACCCTACGGAAAGCGTTCGCCGCTGCTCAGATAACCGTTTATTTTAACAGGTCGGCAACACTGGCCGGCGCGCCCAACTGGGCCGCGTACTGCGCGCCCACCTGCGCATCGCGCTTCTGGGCCGCGCGCTGGGCCGGGGTGAGGATGGTCGGCCAGCCGATCAGGTGCTGTTCGGCGATCTCGGCCAGGCCCGCGATCCAGGCCGGCGAGTCGTTCAGGCAGGGGATGTAGTGGAATTCCTTGCCGCCCGCCTGCTCGAAATCGTGCCGCACTTCCATATTGATCTCTTCCAGGGTTTCCAGGCAGTCGCTGGTGAAGCCGGGACAGATCACGTCGATGCGCTCGAGCCCCTGGCGGGCGAGCTCCTGCACCGTGGGGGCCGTGTAGGGCTGCAGCCACTCGGCCTTGCCGAAGCGCGACTGGAAGGTGACGATGTACTCGTCCGCGCCCATCCCCAGGGCGACGGCCAGCAGGCGCGCGGTCTTGTGGCATTCGCAGAAATACGGGTCGCCCAGCATCAGGGTACGCTTCGGGATGCCGTGGAAGCTCATCACCAGCTTCTGGCCGCGGCCGTGGGTTTCCCAATACGATTCGACGCGCTCGCGCAGCGCCTCGATATAGCCCTCGTGGTCATGGTAGTGCTTCACCAGGCGCAGCTCGGGCACGTTGCGGATCTTGCCGAAGTAGGCGTAGACGGCATCCCAGACCGAGGCCGTGGTGGTGCCGGAATACTGGGGATAGGCCGGCAGCACGACGATGCGCTCGACGTGCTCGGCTTTCAGCTGGTCCAGCACCTCGGGCAGCGACGGCGAGCCGTAGCGCATCGCCATCACCACCTTCACGTTTTCATGTTCGCGTTCCGCCAGCTGCTTGCCCAACAGCGCAGCCTGCCTGGCGGTATGGACCTTGAGCGGCGAGCCTTCGCGGGTCCAGATGGTGCGGTACTTGGCCGCCGACTGGCCGGAGCGGAAAGGCAGGATGAAGAAGTTCAGGATGAACCACCATACCTTCGAGGGGATTTCCACCACGCGCGGATCGGAAAGGAACTGCTTCAGGTAACGGCGCACGGCCTTGCGGCCGGGCTCGTCCGGAGTGCCGAGGTTGACCAGCACGATGGCGTTTCCGGGCACGGTACCGTGGGTGAAAGGCGGTTCTTTTCTGAATGGCATGAGCAAGGAAGGTGGAGAGGAAGCCGCTATTATAAATTGGCCTCCCCTCCCACCGCGCATGTGGAAGGCTTACAACAGCGGGTCAGTTTAAAGGGGGTGAAAAAACCGCCAGGGCAAGGCGCCGAGTCGAAGACAGTACGCTAGTACGGCGAGACGAGGCAACGCAGCCATGGCGGAATTTTTCACGCCCTTTTCAGGTGGTGACGCGCAGGCGGACGTCAATGTTGTTGCGCGTGGCGTTCGAGTAGGGGCAGACGATGTGGGCCTTGTCGACCAGCTCCTGCAGCTGCTGCTGGTCCATGCCGGGGGCGTGGACGGTGAGGTCGACCTCGATGCCGAAGCCGGTGGGGATCTGGCCGATGCCGACGTCGCCGGTCACGGTGAGATCTTGCGGCAGCGCCACCTTGGCCTGGCCGGCGACGAATTTCAGCGCGCCCAGGAAGCAGGCCGAATAGCCGGCCGCGAACAGCTGCTCGGGATTGGTGCCGGGCCCGCCACCGCCGCCGAGTTCCTTCGGGGTGCTCAGTTGCAGGTTCAGGACGCCATCGGAACTTTTCGAGCTGCCTTCACGGCCGCCTTGCGAGGTGGCCTGGGCGCGGTACAGCACTTTGTCGATGCTCATTTGGACTTCCTCCTGTGTTGTTGTGGACGGAACCGCGGATGCGGAACGTTGGCTACTTTGCCACAGAACGCAAATACCGGTAGCGAGTACATGCCGTGTGGTTTATCCAAATTAGATAATCTACTGGCAGATTCAGCCGCAAATATTTCCTTGTTGCATACTCCTGCATAGTTCCGGCGCTTCCTGTCGGAGCGGAAGACCACCCAACAGGAGGCCAGCTCATCATGGCAAACCAATCCCATACTCGCCTGGCCGTGTTGATCGACGCGGACAACGCACAGTCGTCCATCGTGCGACAACTACTCGTGGAGATCTCGAAATACGGTGTTGCCACCGTCAAGCGTGTCTATGGAGACTGGACCACGCCCAACCTGAAGGGGTGGAAGGAATCCCTGAATGCGAACGCACTTCAGCCGATCCAGCAGTTCAGCTACACCTCCGGGAAGAATGCGACCGATTCCTCGCTCATCATCGACGCCATGGACTTGCTCCACTCAGGGCGTGTGGATGGCTTTTGCCTGGTGTCGTCGGACAGTGACTTCACTCGGCTTGCAACACGTATTCGCGAATCCGGGCTGGTGGTATATGGATTTGGTGAACAGAAGACGCAGCCGGCTTTCGTCGCCGCCTGCGATAAATTCATCTACACCGAAATTTTGCGGACTGAGAAATCCCCTACCCCTGTTCCTGCTGTTGAAACGGCGGAGGGAAAACCCTTGGAAAACATCCTGAGGAATGCCGTTACCGCAGCCATGCAGGAAGACGGCTGGGCTCTGCTCTCGGCTGTCGGATCACTCATTACAAAAACCAACCCCGCCTTCGACTCCCGCAACTACGGATTCGGTAAGCTCGGCGAACTCGTGCGTGCACAGGCTTACCTGGAACTGAAGACCACCGGCGTGGCTGAAGCAGCCGGCACGACACTGCACGTTCGCTTCAGGAGCAAGGAAAAAGGCAGGCAGGAGCAGGCAAGCCCGGCCAGGCCGTCGCAAGCGGCGGCCTGAGCCGCCAAGCAGCTTCACGACGCCAGCAACTCCCGCGCATGCTTGCGCGTCGTCTCGGTGATCTCGATCCCGCCCAGCATGCGCGCCACTTCTTCCACCCGCGCGCGGCTGTCGAGCACGTCGATGCGCGAGACGGTGCGGCCTTCGCCGGTCGTGCCCTTGGCCACCTGGAAGTGCTGGTTGGCCTGGCTGGCCACCTGCGGCAGGTGGGTCACGCACAGCACCTGGCGCTGCTGGCCCAGGCGTTTCAGAAGGCGGCCGACCACTTCGGCCACGCCGCCGCCGATGCCGGTGTCGACCTCGTCGAAGATCAGGGTCGGCGTCGTGGTGGCGTGCGCGGTGATCACGGCGATCGCCAGCGAGATGCGCGCCAGTTCGCCGCCCGATGCGACCTTGGCCAGCGGACGCGGCGCCACGCCGGTGTGGCCGGCCACCAGGAATTCGACCTGCTCCAGGCCATGCGCGCCCGGTTCGGCTTCGTTCAGGGCCACGGCGAAGCTGCCGCCGCTCATGCTCAGTTCCTGCATCGCGGCGGTCACCTGACGGCCCAGCTCGACGGCCGCGGCGGCGCGGCGCTTCGACATGCGGCGCGCCACCTCCATATAGGCGGCCTTGGCCTTCTCTTCCTGCTTGCGCAGGCCTTCCAGGTCGCTGGCGTCGGCCAGCTGCTGCAGCCTGGCCTTCAGGGACGCATGCTCTTCATGCAGCTCTTCCGGCGTGGTGCGGAATTTGCGCGCGGCGCTGTGCAGCGCCTCCATGCGGGCGTCGACTTCGCGCAGGCGGTCCGGGTCGAGCTCGACCTTGTCGATGTAGTTGTTCAGCGCATACACCGCTTCCTGCAGCTGGATGCGGGCCGGCTCCATGCAGTCGAGCACGGCCTGCAGCTGGGCGTCGACGTCCACCAGCTTGCCGAGCCTGGAGTTCAGCGAAGACAGCTGCGACAGGATCGGGCTGTCGGATTCCGAGATCGCCTGCAGCGCTTCCTGGGCGCCGTCGAGCAGGCTGGCGGCGTGCGACAGGCGGCTGTGTTCGTTGCTGATCTCGGCCCACTCGCCGGCCTTCGGCGCGAGTTTATCCAGTTCGCCGACCTGCCATTCGAGGCGCTCGCGCTCGAGCAGCACATTGCGCGCGTCGGTCTCGAATTCCTCGCGCTGGCGCACCAGGGCGCGCCAGGCCTTGTAGGCGGTCTCGGTCGCCAGCACGTCGGCGGTGGCTTCCGGATCGCGCACGGCGATCTGGTTGTCGAGCAGCTCGCGCTGGGATTCGAGCTTGAGCAGCGACTGGTGCGCGTGCTGGCCGTGGATGTCGACCAGCATCTCGCCGAGGTCGCGCAGCTGGGTGGCGGTGGCGCTGACGCCGTTGATCCAGGCCTTCGAGCGGCCGGCGTTGTCGATCACGCGGCGCACCAGGGCGATGCCCTCTTCCGTACTGATTTCGTTGGCCGCGAGCCAGGCGCGCGCCGTGGTCCCGAGCGTGAACTCGGCGGTGATGTCGGCCTTGGCCGCGCCTTCGCGCACCATGCTCGCGTCGCCGCGCCCGCCGAGCGCCAGTTGCAGCGCGTCGATCAGGATCGACTTGCCGGCGCCGGTCTCGCCGGTGAACACCGTGAAGCCGTTCGAGAACTCGAGTTCGATCGTGTCGACGATGACGAAGTCACGGATGGTAAGTGTGCGCAGCATGAAAAATCGGGTCTCCTGTCGTGGCTCGATGCTCGTATTAGGTGAGCTTGCCTTCGTTGGTCGGGTATTCGTTCCAGTGCAGCTTTTCACGCAGCGTATGGTAATAGCTCCAGCCGCGCGGATGCAGGAAGGTGATCGTGTGCGGCGAGCGCGAGATGACGATACGGTCGCCCAGTTGCAGGCTCGTAAACGTCTGCATGTCGAAGTTGACGCTGATGTCGCGCCCCGCGACCAGCTCGACCACGATCTCGCTCGATTCCGGCACCACGATCGGGCGGTTCGACAGCGCGTGCGGCGCGATCGGCACCAGGGTCACGCCCTGCAGGCGCGGATGCAGCAGCGGGCCGCCGGCCGACAGCGCATAGGCCGTGGAACCGGTCGGCGTCGAGACGATCAGGCCGTCCGAACGCTGGTTGTACATGAATTCGCCGTCCACGGTGACGCTCAGCTCGACCATGCCGGCGCCGGTGCCGCGCGCCACCACCACGTCGTTGAAGGCGACGCTGCAATAGATCTCGGCGCCGTCGCGCACTACCCTTGCTTCGAGCAGGGTGCGTTCCTCGGCTCTAGCCTGGCCGTCCTTCAGGATCTCGTCCAGGGCCGGGACCATGCGGTCGATCGGGATGTCGGTGATGAAGCCCAGGCGGCCGGAGTTGATGCCGATCAGCGGGATGTCGTACCTGGCGAGCTGGCGCGCGATGCCCAGCATGGTGCCGTCCCCGCCCATGACCACCGCGTAGTCGGCGCGTTCGCCGATCTCGGCCACGTTCATGGCCTCGATGCCCGGCAGCCCCAGGTGGGCGGCGGTGTCGGCTTCGAACACCACGCGGTAGCCCGATTCGCCCAGGTAGTCGACCAGCCGCTTCACGGGCTCGTCGATGCCGGGGGTGTTCTGCCGCACCACGAGCGCGATGATTTGTTGCGTTTCAGGCGTCACAGGCATGGTATCGGATGGTTGGTCGGGAGCAGCGAGATTAACCGATTATCCCTGCGTCTGCTATATCGGCCCCGGTGGGCGCTCGGTAAACGACTGTACAAATAAACAGTATAAGGGAGCGCCGCGCCACCGGCAAGATTCGCCGTTCAGAGCAGCACGCCGCTCAGCACCGCGGAGAGGACGAAGGCCGCCAGCGTAACCAGGTGCAGGAACATCAGGACGATCCAGCGCAGCGCCGTCACGGTCCGCCCCCCGCCGTAGACCCGCCGCATGGCGGTCGGCAGGTAGAACACCAGCCAGGCCAGCAGGACGAAGCGCACGAAGTTCCAGCCGTCCGCCACGATGAACAGGCTCAGCATCAGGAAGGCAAAGGCATTGCTGTGCAGGGCGAACAGGAAGTGCTCGCCATAGCGCCTGCCCTTGCCCAGGTAGAGCAGCTTCAGGTAGAAAGCGAAAACCGGCATCATCAGGAAGATCGCATACGGCGCGTAACTGTAGAAAACCCGCTTGAAGGTCTCCTTGACCTGCGCTTCCGGCTGGTCGAGCAAGCGTTCCGCACGCTTGGCCAGTAAGGCGTTCCTGCCTCCTAACCAGGCAATGAACTCCTCCTTGATTTTCATGAACTCAGTGGGATCCTCGGTTTGCAGCGCCTGGGGGCTGGCCGGGGCGCTGATCGCCGCCGGCGCATCGGTTCGTGTCCCGATATTGCTGACGATCTCGACGCCGCTCAATTTCATCATGGCGAAGAAGATGATGCTGAAACTCAGGTAGAGGCGCAGCGGTTCGACGTAGCGCACACGCCGGCCCTCGATGTATTCACGGCTCAGCAGGCCCGGCTTGAACAGCAGCAGCTTGAGCGAGCGCCACAGCTTGCCCTCGATCGCCACATAGTGCGCCATGAACTCATGGAGGAATTCGCGCGCGCTGGGCACGTGCAGGTGGGTGGCCTGGCCGCACTGGTGGCAGAAATTGCCGTTGGTCGTGGCGTCGCAGTTCTTGCAAGTGGCGGCGTGCTGGTGTTCGATGAGGGCGTCGGTGGTCACGGTGCGATCCAGGCGGGGAGTCCAACCGTCATGTTAGCGGTTCAATTGCAAAAAAGCATCACTTAATCCCACGGCCAGGTCCAATTGCGCGACTCCATCCGCAGCGAAAGCTTAGGATTCAGTCAAAGCACATGCAAGGAGAGCAACATGGTGACCGAAACCAAAGACCGCTTCGTCAACACGAAGGCACCGATTCAACACGGCGACGACGTCAAGCGCCAGCCACACGAGCGCGACGAGAGCCCGGACGCCCAGGACCAGGAACCGCGCGGCGTCATGAAGCAGGCCGCGGAAGACATCGCGCAGGGCCTGCAGAACACCGACTGCTACGGCACCAACGACGAAGGCCTGGACCGCGCCGTCGACCCGGCGCCCGGCGCCACCGGCCAGGCCAAGCCGCAGCCCGACCGCCACCGCTCGATGACCCGCCACGATTCCGTCGACTCGGAACCGGGCAAGAACCGATAAAGGAACCCAGGCAATGACGATCAAACGCAATGGCAGCGCCGTCTGGAGCGGCGGCCTGAAGGATGGCAAGGGCGCGGTCTCGACCGGCAGCGGCGTACTCAAGGACTCCCAGTACGGCTTCAACACCCGCTTCGAGGACGGCCCCGGCACCAATCCCGAAGAACTGATCGGAGCCGCCCACGCGGGCTGCTTCACGATGGCCCTGTCCGGCCAGCTCGGCCAGGCCGGCCTCACGGCCCAGGAACTGCGCACCACGGCAACCGTGTCGATGGAAAAGGTCGAAGGCGGCTTCTCGATCACCGCCGTGCACCTCGACCTGGTCGCGAAGATCCCCGGCGCCAGCCAGGAAGCCTTCGACAAGGCAGCCCAGACGGCCAAGGAAAACTGCCCGGTCTCCAAGCTCCTGAACGCCGAGATCACCCTGACCTCGAAACTCGAAAACTGACCTGGTTTTCGTAGGGTGGGCGGGTCTTCCCGCCCACGCGGTCAACCTGCGTATGGACGGTCGCGCCGCATGTGAGCACCTCCTGCACGTTCCGCTGCCAGCGCATAAAATGCCCCCTTTCCGATTCACCCTCAGAAAGACACCCCCATGCGCATCCTGCACACCATGCTCCGCGTCGGCGACCTGCAACGCTCCATCGATTTCTACACCAATGTGCTCGGCATGAAACTGCTGCGCACCAGCGATAACCCCGAATACAAGTACAAGCTGGCCTTCCTCGGCTACGGCAGCAACCCCGACCACGCCGAACTCGAGCTGACCTACAACTACGGCGTCGACAGCTACGACATGGGCACCGCCTACGGCCACATCGCCATCTCGGCCGAGGACATCTACGCCACCTGCGACAAAGTGCGCGAGCTAGGGGGCAACATCACCCGTGAACCAGGCCCGGTCAAGGGAGGCACCACCGTGATCGCCTTCATCACCGACCCGGACGGCTACAAGGTCGAGCTGATCGAGCGCAAGGACAACGCAGCCGGCGCCGGCCTCTCCAGCTAAATCGGCCCTCGCCCGGCAAGCTCTGCCGGGCGCTGCTACAATTCTTCCGCCTGGATCGCCAGGCAACAATCAATACGTCTTCGGGGCGGGGTGCAATTCCCCACCGGCGGTATGGCCTGCAATGGGCCGAGCCCGCGAGCGCCTGCGAAAGCAGGGTCAGCAGACCTGGTGAGAGGCCAGGGCCGACGGTATAGTCCGGATGAAAGAAGATGTGCGCTGTCACGCGCTTGCCTTGTCACGTCCGTGGCTGGGTGAGCGTGCGTATTCGCTTTGCCCTGATGCGTTTTTCGCCATAGCCATTTTGCGAGGAGCGTCTCACATGTTAGTCAGCACTACCCCTACCCTTTACAGCACCGATCTCGAAGGCCGCATCAACGCTGCCCTGGAAGCCACGCGCAACGGTGTCCCCGTCATCCTGCTCGACGATTTCCATCGCGAGAACGAGGCCGACCTGATCGTCGCCGCTGAAAAGCTGAGCGTCGAAACGATGGCTTTGCTGATCCGCGAATGCAGCGGCATCGTGTGCCTGTGCCTGTCCGCCGACAAGGTGCGCGCACTGGAACTGCCGCCGATGGCGGCGGAGAACGGCAGCCGCTACGGCACCCCGTTCACGGTCTCGATCGAGGCGCGCCACGGCGTGACCACCGGCGTCTCGGCCGTCGATCGCGTCACCACCATTCGCACCGCCATCGCATCCGATGCCAAGCCCGAAGACCTGGTGCGTCCGGGCCACGTGTTCCCGCTGCGCGCGACGCCGGGCGGCGTGCTGGCGCGCGCCGGCCATACCGAAGGCTCGGTCGACCTCGCCATCATGGCGGGCCTGCAGCCTGCGTCGGTGCTGTGCGAGTTGATGAATCCGGATGGAACGATGATGCGCGGGGAGCAGATCGAGGAGTTCGCCGCCTTGCATGGCTTCCCGATTTTGACGATCGCGGAGATGATCGAGTGGCGTAAAAGCCGGTGACCGTAGTGGGCGGTCCCCCGCCCACGCGTTCAGCGCACGTATGCCAGCAAGGGAGCGGGCCGAGCCACGTGATTTGAACGCGTGGGCGGAACCCGCCCACCCTACAAAGATCAGGCCAGCGGATCGATGACGAAGGCCGGCATGCGCGCATTGCTCTTCGCGCACTCCAGGAACTTGTCGGCCGTCGACAGCGCCTCGTTGATGGTCACGTCCATGTCCAGGTAGCGGTAGGTGCCCAGGCGGCCAACGAAGGTCACGTTCGGCTCCTCGCGCGCCACGTTGACGTAGCGTTCGAGCTGCTGCTTGTCGCGCGCCTGGCGGATCGGGTAGTAGGGAATGTCCTTCTCCTCGCACTGGCGGCTGTATTCCTTGTACATCAGCGTCTTCTCATGCTTTTCCCACGGCGAGAAGTGCTTGTGCTCGGTGATGCGGGTATAGGGCTGGCTGTCGTCGCAGTAGTTGATGACGGCATTGCCCTGGTAGTCGCCGGTGTCGCGGAAGACTTCGAAATCCAGCGTGCGGTAAGGCAGGCGGCCTTCGGTGTGCTTGAACCAGGCGTCGATCGGGCCGCTGTAGAACACGTGGGCGTAGTCGCCCTTGTTGGCCGGATCGAAGGTGGTGTTCAGGTGCACGGTCACGCCCGGCACGTCGAGGATCTTCTCGACCAGCGCGGTGTAGCCGTCTTCCGGCATGCCCTGATATTTGTGCGCGAAGTAGTTGTCGTCGTAGTTGAAGCGCACCGGCAGGCGCTTGAGGATGCTGGCCGGCAGTTCGGTCGGCTGCATGCCCCACTGCTTGACGGTATAGGTCTTGAAGAAGGCTTCGTACAGCTCGCGGCCGACGAAGCGCAGCGCCTGGTCTTCGAAGGTGACGGGGTTTTCGATCGACTTGTCGCCGAGCGAGGCCAGGAATTCCTGGGCTTCGGCCGGGCGGAAGGTCTTGCCGAAGAACTGGTTGATGGTGAGCAGGTTGATCGGCAGCGTGTAGACGCTGTTGTTGGTGATCGCCTTGACCCGGTTCACGTAAGGCATGAAGCGGCTGTAGCGGTTCACGTATTCCCAGACGCGCTCGATATCGGTGTGGAAGATGTGCGGACCGTAGATGTGCACCATGACGCCGGTCTCGGCGTCGCGCTCGGAATGGCAGTTGCCCGCGATATGCGGACGCGATTCGAAGATTTCGACTGTGTAGCCGGCTTCCGCCAGCTGACGAGCAATGACGGCCCCGGAGAAACCGGCGCCGACAATCGCGATATTCTTTTGCATGTTATTTATCCTTAGGGAATAGAAATCTGATTCTGGAGCACCAGTGCTAGCAGGCTCTTGCAGCCTGCCGTTTAATTAAGCATTAACCTTGCCAGTTTATCAGTTTTGCAAAAAAATCCGGCTGCGCGCGACTTGTCGTGCGTCAACTATTTCAGGTTGAAATCAAGCGCTTAGCGCATTCCATAAAGAAAAAGCCCGAACCGGGAAGGTTCGGGCTTTTTAACAATTGACAGGCAAGTCACCCTGCCGCAGATGCTTATTTTTCGAGCAGGTTGTTCACCGCAGCCAGGTCCGACTCGCGCAGCGAACCGGCGGCCGCCTTCAGGCGCAGGCCGTTCAGGATGGTGTCGTAACGTGCACGCGAGAGGTCGGTGCGGGTCTGGTACAGCTGGCGCTGTGCGTTCAGCACGTCGATGTTGATGCGCACGCCCACCTGGTAACCCAGCTTGTTCGATTCCAGCGCCGACTGGCTCGACACTTCCGCCGCTTCCAGCGCCTTGACCTGGGCCATGCCGCTGTTCACGCCGAGGTAGGACTGGCGCGCCAGCAGGGCGGCCTGGCGGCGGTTGGCTTCGAGGTCGTTGCGCGCCTTGTCTTCCAGGGCGATGGTTTCGCGCACGCGGCTGGTGACGGAAAAGCCGCTGAAGATCGGCACGGTGTACTGCACGCCGATGCTGTTGTTGGTGCCCACGCCCGAGCTGTCGCTGCGGCCATGGACCTTGGTGCGCGTGTGGCCCGCCACCAGGTCGAGGGTCGGATAATGGCCGGCGCGGGTCTTCGAGATCTCGCGCTTGGCCAGTTCCACCTGCAGCTGCGACACGGTCACGCCGTAGTTCTGGTTCTCGGCCGAGGACACCCACGGGTCGACGTTCGCCGGCGAAGGCGCGTTCAGGGTGATGCCGGATTTCAGCGGCGCCAGGCTGGCCGGCTCGGTGCCGATGATGGCCTGCAGGGCATTGCGCTTGTTGTCGAGGTCGTTCACGGCCGCGAATTCCTGGGCGATCACGAGGTCATAGGCCGCCTGCGCTTCGTGGGTGTCGGTGATGGTCTGGGTGCCGACTTCGAAGTTGCGCTTGGCCGATGCCAGCTGTTCGGTCACGGCGGTCTTCTGGGCGCGGGTCGACTCCAGCTTGTCCTGGGCCGCCAGCACGTCGAAATAGGCTTGGGCCACGCGGGTGATCAGGTCTTGCTGGGCCTGGGCGAATTGCGCCTCGGCGACAGCTTGCTGCAGCTTGCTCTGCTGGTAGGTTTCCCAGGCGGCCCAGCGGAACAGCGGCTGGGTCAGCGCGATCTGGTACTGCGAGGTACGCAGGTTCGAGCCGCCTCCCGGCACGCGGATGTCGGCGCCGGTGACGGGGTCGGTGCCGATCACCGCATTTTCGTTCCACGGCGATTCGTCACGATCGTTCTTGATGCTGCTGCCGGTGATGCCCACCACCGGGAGAAGCCCTGCACGCCCCTGCGTGATCCGCTCGCGGCCGGCGGCTGCCGACGCACGCGCGCTGGCGAAGGTCGCGTCGTTGGCCAGTGCCTGCTGGTACACCTGGATCAGGTCGGCCGCGCTTGCATTCAGCGAGCAAAATGCGCTGGCAAGCAGCACGGCAAGTAGGGGTTTCTGCATTGCATTCTCCACAGGAGTCATCAAAAGTTTGGAATCAGGTCAGTACTTCGGCATCGAAGGATCGACCTGTACGGCCCAGGCGTGTATACCGCCCGTCAGGTTCGTTACGTTTTCAAATCCGTTACGTTCCAGGAAGCTCGCGACCTGCATGCTGCGGGCTCCGTGGTGGCAGATGCACACGATCTCGCGCTCGTCTGGCAGTTCGCCGGCGCGCAGCGGGATCAGGTGCATCGGTATCTGGGTCGAGCCTGCGATATGGCAGGTCTCGAATTCCCAGTTTTCGCGCACGTCCAGCAACAAAGGCTGTTCCTGCGCCGGGTCGGCCAGCCTGGCGGCCAACTCGGGGGCGGTCACGTGCTGCATCGCGGCCTCAGAACTGGAAGCGCGACGGCGCTTGCGCACCAGTCAGCGGCTTGGCAATGGTCTCGAAAATCCTGACCGTGTCGGTCGCCGTTTCCGAGGTACGGGTGACGATGTTGAAGCTCATCGCCGGGGCTTCGCCCAGGATCACCGCCAGGCGGCCGCCCACCTTCACCTGCTTCACCAGCGCTTCCGGCAGCACCGGCAGCGCGCCCGACACGACGATCACGTCGTACGGCGCACCCTTTTCCCATCCTGCCGCGCCATTGCCTTCTTCGACGGTCACGTTGTCGATCCCGGCCTTGGCCAGGTTCTCGCGCGCCAGCTTGGCCGCTTCCGGCTGGATCTCCACGGTGGTCACGTGGCGCGCCTTGTGCGCCAGCAGTGCCGCCATATAACCCGAACCGGTGCCGATTTCGAGGACGTTCTCGTGCTTCTTGACCGCCAGTTCCTGCATGATGCGTGCTTCGACCTTCGGGTTGAACATCGCTTCACCGCCCGGCAGCGGGATCTCGACGTCCGCGAAAGCCAGGTTCTGGTAGGCCGCCGGCACGAACTGTTCGCGCTTGACGACGTGCAGCATGTCCAGCACGTCCTGGTCCAGGACGTTCCACGGGCGGATCTGCTGTTCGATCATGTTGAAGCGGGCTTGTTCGATATTCATCTGAGTTCTCGGTGGAAAAATAAATAATCCGATATTTTATCGTTGAACGGCCTCAGGACGCACATCTTAGCGATGGGCTCCCCGGGACCAGGGTAAATTGCGACAGTCTGCAGTTTGGAGGGGTTGAACGCCTGAAAAACGGCGCAATGATGCAAACGGCAACTCAGGCAGGCTGCCGGGCGGTCTGCGGAAGCAGGCCGTGCAGGGCCATGTCGAGGAAAGCATCGAGGAAGGCCTGGGGCTGCAGTTCGGCGCAGTCGCAGGGCGCCACCGCCGAGTGCTTCCAGGTGATCAGCATCATCATGGGCGCGATCAGGACCTGCGTCATCTGGGTCACGTCGATGGTGCGGAACTCGCCGCGCGCCACGCCGCGCTCGAGCATGGACGAGATCATGCGGGTGCCGCGGGTGATGACTTCTTCCTGGTAGAACTTGGCCAGTTCGGGGAAATTACCCGCCTCGGCCATGATCAGCTTGCTGATGCCGGACACCTTGCTCTGGCCCACGCGCTGCCACCAGTTCAGCATCACCATGCGCAGCAGGTCGCCGCTATGGCCTTCGAAGGCGGTGATCGAGACCTCGGCCTCGCCGATCACGGGCACGATGCTTTCGCGCACGACGGCCTTGAACAGTTCTTCCTTGTTCGTGTAATACAGGTAGAGGGTGCCCTTGGACACGCCGGCCTGGCGCGCGACGTCCTCCAGGCGAGTGGCGGCGAAGCCCCGTTCCACGAACAGGTCGATCGCGGCAGCAAGAAGCTCCTGGGGACGGGCATCCTTGCGGCGTTCCCAGCGCGGCTTGCTGTCGAGTGGACATTGCATGTTTCTGCCTAGAAACTAACTCATGAGCCACAGAATATAGATGGGGCGTGTAGAGCAGTCAATCGAAACGTTGTTTAGACGAAACTGTCAATACCAAAACGGCTAGCTGGCGCCCGGCCCATAAATACGGCCATTTGCACGCGAGGCATACAGGGATCCGCCCGGCTCGCGCGGCGGGCTGTCGCGCTGCTGGCGCGGGACCTGCAGCACCGACAGGCGGTCCGCCACGCCGGGCGCGAGCCGTTCCAGCATGATGTCGAGCTCGGCCGCCAGTCCGACCCGCACGGTGCGCATCGGGACCACGGCCGCATGCAGGATGGCGTCAGCGACCTGGTGCGGGTCGACCTGGGGCGAAGGCAGCCTGGGCTCGCGGTCCATGTAGTTGCGCGCGTGCTGGGGCAGCGGCGTGTCGACCGCGGTCGGCTCGATCAGGGTGATCGAGACCGGGGCCTGGTCGACCTGCTCGACCTCGATGCGCAACGCATCGGTAAAACCCTTCACCGCGTGCTTGCTGGCCGAGTACATGCCCTGCATGGGGATGGCGACTTCGGACGCTTCGCTGCCGAGGTTAATCAGGGCCCCGCCCTGGCGTTTCAGGTAAGGCAAGGCCACCAGCGCGCCATGCACCATGCCCCAGAAATTGATGTCGAACAGGCGCCGGCTGTCTTCCTCGCTCACCTCGTCGAGGCGCCCGTAGATGGTGCCGCCGGCGTTGTTGACCCAGGTATCGATGCGCCCGAAACGCTCGACCGCAATCCGGGCGATGCGCTCGACATCGCTGCGTTCGGCCACATCGGCCATCACCGCAATGGCTTCGGCACCATGGTCCACCAGCCCCTGCACCACGGCATCCAGCACATCCGCGCCGCGCGCCGCCAGCACCAGCTTCGCGCCCTGCTTCGCCGCTTCCTGGGCGGTGGCCAGGCCAATGCCGCTGGTGGCGCCGGTGATCACCATGACCTGGCGATTCAGGGGTTTCAGGGGACTGGACATACGGGCCTCCACGAGCACTGTGCGATAGGCACAACGTAGCAGGAAATGCAGCGGCGACGCGCCCGCTTCGGGCGTCAAGGCGGGTATACTTGTCCGGCTTATGACCACCGCCTCGATCCCCATGCAATGCCGCAGCGACTGCGGCGCCTGCTGCACCGCGCCCTCGATCACCAGCCCGATTCCCGGCATGCCCGAGGGGAAGCCGGCCGGCGTGCGCTGCGTGCAGCTGGCCGAGGACAACCGCTGCCGCATCTTCGGCAAGCCGGAACGCCCCGCCTTCTGCGGCGGCCTGCAGCCCTCGGCAGAGATGTGCGGCAGCAGCCGCGAGCAGGCGATCAGGTGGCTGGACGCGCTGGAGCGGGCGACGGCGCCGGCCTGAGCGGGGCGATTCCTCTTCCTCCCGCCTGGGCTGCTTTCCAGGCCCTCATCAGCTACCATGATGCTCATGGCAGCCCTCTTCCATCATGTTCGCCCCCTGCGCACCCATCTTCCTGGCGTGCAGGCGATCGTCACCGAGTCGGCCCGCAGCTTCGGCAGGCATACGCACGGCCAGTTCGGCCTCGGCCTGGTGATGGATGGAGGCCAGGCTTCGCACAGCTGTGCCGGGACAGTCGAAGCGCTTCCCGGTGACTGCATCACCGTTCACCCTGACGAAGTCCACGACGGCATGCCTCTCGGCGACCGGCCGCGCCGCTGGTTCATGCTCTACATGGACCCGGGCTTCGTTGCCGGCGCAGCCGACGCTTACGAGTTCGCGCGCCCGGTCCTGAGCGACGCACGACTTGCCACCCTGCTGCTCCAGACCTGCACGACCCTGGCGCGCATGGAGGCCGACGGCCTGCTGGTCGAGCAGGAAGGCATGCGCCTGCTTGGCCTGGCGGCAGGGCGCTCCCTCGGGAGGGTCGAGGCGCCAGGGCGGCTGCGGCTGGCGCGCCAGCTCATCGATGACTGCCCATCCGAACAACTTTCCCTGGGCGCACTGGCCCAGGCCGCCGGCATGGACAAGTTCCAGCTGGTGCGCGGCTTTGGCCGCGCCTTCGGACTGACGCCCCATGCCTACCTCATGCAACGGCGCCTGCAACTGGCGCGGGCACTCCTGGCGCGAGGCATCCCCGTCGTCACGGCGGCAACGGATGCGGGGTTTGCCGACCAAAGCCATCTCACGCGCCTGTTCACGCGCGCGCTCGGCATCACGCCGGCTGCCTACCGCCGTGCCTTTTCCTGACGACGCAATTTTGTACAAGAAACGATTCCCCTTCTTCCTTACGCTTTGCGTCAAGGAGGATGGGGCATGCGTTCAATTCAAGGGTATGTACAACTGTCGTTCGCCATGGCGACAGTGGGGAGCACTGTCGTGGCAGGAAAGTGGATGGCAGACATCGGGCCATTCACGGCCAATGCTTTACGGCTCGGGATCGCGCTGCCGGCCTTCGTGCTGGCCCTGCGCTGGTCCAGGCAGACCATCCCGCGACTGTGCAGGCATGACCGCTGGCTGCTGGTGGCGCAGGCGGCGGCGGGTAGCGTGGGCTTCACGGCATTTCTGCTGCTCGGGCTCCGGCTGACGAGCGCGGCCACCGCGGGCGTCATCACGGGCACGCTGCCGGTGGTCGCCTTGCTGCTGTCCGTGCTGCTGCTGGGTGAACGGCCGGGCTGGCGCGCCTGGCTCGCAGTAGTGTTGGCCGCGGGTGGGGTGCTGTATATGACGGCCGGGGCACAGGGCGGCAGCTCCCTGGAGGGCAACCTGCTGGTGGGCGCCGCAGTGGTCTGCGAAGGGATATTTATCTTGCTCAACCGCCGCCTGCGCACGCCCTTATCGCCGCTCGTGCTGTCGACCGTGCTCGTGGCGCTTGGCCTGGGCGCCAGCATCATTCCGGCGGCTTTCGAGCTGCTTGCGGCGCCACAGCTGCCCACGGAAGCACTGCTCGGCGCCGTCTACTACGCATTCGTTCCGACCTTTGCCGGATTCATTGCGTGGTACGCAGGCTCGGCGCGGGTCGGCGCCAATGAGGTGTCGCTGTTCACGGCGGTGGCGCCGCTCGCGGCGATGGTACTCTCGGTTGTGTTGCTGGACGAGACATTGAGTGAACGCCAGTTCGTCGGCGCGGGTTTCGTGGTCGCCGCGATCGTGTTCCAGGCGCTGCAGCGCAAGTAGCTTGTGCAAAACGCGCTACCATAAAGCGCTTTTTCACACCTCTCTCCAAGATGATCAAAAGCCCTATAGACAATCCGATCGCGCAACAACACTACGTCCTGGTCAGGCCGGACGGCAGCGAAGTCGCTGTGACGGCGAAGGTAGGCAAGCCCTATCTCGAGGAAGCGACCTTCTGGCGCTGTCCGGCCGCCCTGGATGGCATCGACGGGCAATACCCGGACATCTGCGGCGAAGGCTCGATGCAGCCCTTGGGACTGGCGCTGCGCCTGATCCGTACCCGCCTGCTCGCCACCATCGAGGACGACGGCAAGCTGTACTACCCTGAGGATCGCTCGACGGCGGTCACGGCCGAGACGATCAACGTCGTGTTTGCCGGCTGAAGACATCTGCGGTCAAACCGGGCTGGCATCCGGACGCGACCTCATCCTGTGATGCCCGATGTTTGTGGCATTACGGCTGAGCTTGTGTCTAGATGTCAGACCTGCCCCCGGTGTTGCTGTCGCCATCGTCGCCACCCGGGCGCAGCAGCCCGAAACGCTTCTTCTTCTTTTTGACGACGGCAGTCTGCTCCTGCGCCGGCTTGGTGGCGGGCGGCGGCGCGACCGGCAAGGGAAAGCCGAGGAAGACCATCACGAGGAAGATCGGCAGCAGCAGATAGAACAGGGGCCGCTTCCAGTTGAGTTTTTGCTTGAGCATGGCCGGCACGTGGGAGCGTGCTGCCATAAATACAAGAGCCCGCCCTACTCAGGACGGGTAATCTGCAGGCAGGCCTGCGAGCGCTTACGCCGCGGCAGGTTTGCCGCGCGCCTGCTGCACCCGCTGGAACAGCCCGCCCAGCGTCAATCCCTCGTGCCAGATCTCGTCGAGCATCAGGCCGTACTTGTCGCGCAGCGCTTTCGCCAGCGCTTCGAGCTCCTGCGCGTCCGGCAGCCGCCGGGTCGGCTTGACCGCGCGGTAGATGCCGAGCACTTCGTCGTCGGGGCGGAAATGCAGCTTTTCGCTGTCGCGGCAGGAAAAGGCCGACACGAACACCGACAGGAAGTCGCGGATGTCTTTACGGGAAGCTGAGGGGAATGTGCTGCGCCAGGCCCGGCCCTGGGAGGGACGGTAACGCAAGGCGTTGGGCAACTGCCAACCATGGAATGCCGCCCAGGCGAGTGCGGCAAGGATGAGGACCACGAAAATACTCATGGGTTTGAGTGTAGCACGCGTTTGCGGGGCCGGCGCACGACAGAAATGCATATGTCTCGCGCGCGTTATAACCCAGCAGTAATGTCCACGCGGTACAATCTCATACCGGGCACAAGAGGCAGGCGCGCGCAATGGCGCCGGCCTCGTGCATGGTAAGCTTCGAGCCCGCCGCACCCCCACAAGCATCCGTAACCCACCTTCATCGCTGACCGACTGTTACGACTACATGGATATCCTTCTCGCCATCAAGGCGATCATCATGGGCCTGGTCGAGGGCTTTACAGAATTTCTCCCGATCTCTTCCACCGGCCACCTGATCCTGGCGGGCAGCCTGCTCAATTTCACCGGCGACAAGGTCAAGGTCTTCGAAATCGCGATCCAGGCCGGCGCCATGCTGGCCGTGATCTGGGAGTACCGCCAGCGCATTGCCAATGTGGCCACCGGCCTGAGCTCGGATCCGAAGCAGCGCAAGTTCGTGACGAACCTGATCATCGCCTTCATTCCGGCGGCCCTGCTCGGCTTCCTGTTCAACGAGACGATCAAGGCGGAACTGTTCTCGCCGGTGCCGGTCGCGACCGCCTTCATCGTCGGCGGCCTGATCATCCTGTGGGTGGAGCGCCGCCATACCGGCGACAAGCACGTGGCGCGGGTGGAAAGCGTGGACGACATGAGCCCGGTCGATGCCCTCAAAGTAGGTGTCGCCCAGGCTTTCGCCCTGATTCCCGGCACCAGCCGTTCCGGCGCGACCATTATTGGCGGCATGCTGTTCGGCCTGTCGCGCAAGGCGGCCACCGAATTCTCCTTCTTCCTGGCGATCCCGACATTGCTCTCGGCCACCGTGTACTCGGTGGTGAAGGAGCGCCACCTGCTGTCCGTGGCCGACATCCCGATGTTCGGCCTCGGCGGCCTGGCCGCTTTCGCCTCGGCTTTCCTGTGCGTGCGCTGGCTGCTGCGCTACATCAGCACCCACGACTTCACGATCTTCGCCTGGTACCGTATCGTATTCGGTATCCTCGTTCTCGTGACCGCGCACTTCGATCTGGTGACCTGGGCGGAATAACCATCCAGCAGCTACTTCAGTAAGAACATTCTCAGCATGACTTCCGAGCTTCAAGCGCGCGCGCTGCACGTCCTCGAGACGGTCTTCGGCTATCCCGCCTTCCGCGGGCAGCAAGCCGAGATCGTCGAACACGTGGCGGGTGGCGGCGACGCACTCGTCCTGATGCCCACCGGCGGCGGCAAGTCGCTGTGCTACCAGATCCCCGCGCTGCTGCGCGAGGGTGTGGGCGTGGTCGTCTCTCCGCTCATCGCGCTGATGCAGGACCAGGTGGACGCGCTGGAAGAGGTCGGCGTGCGCGCCGCCTTTCTCAACTCCACGCAGACCTTCGAAGAGACCCTGCGCATCGAGCGCCTAGTGCGCAATGGCGAGATCGACCTGGTCTACGTGGCGCCCGAGCGCCTGCTGACGCAGCGCTGCCTGGAGCTCTTCGACGCCTCGCCGATCGCCCTCTTCGCCATCGACGAGGCCCACTGCGTCTCGCAATGGGGCCACGACTTCCGGCCCGAGTACATCCGCCTGTCGGTCCTGCACGAGCGCTATCCCAACATTCCGCGCATCGCCCTGACGGCCACCGCCGACCAGCAGACCCGCGCCGAAATCGCGCACCGTCTGCAACTCGACGATGCGCGCCAGTTCGTCTCGTCCTTCGACCGCCCGAACATCCGTTATTCCATCGTCGAGAAGACCACCGGACGCAAGCAGCTGATCGATTTCATCAGCAGCGAGCACCCGCAGGATTCCGGCATCGTCTACTGCCTGTCGCGTAAAAAAGTCGAGGAAACCGCGGACTTCCTGTGCGAGCACGGGATCAAGGCCCTGCCCTACCACGCCGGCATGGAGCACAGCCAGCGCGCCGCCAACCAGTCGCGTTTCCTGCGTGAAGACAATATCGTGATGGTCGCGACCATCGCCTTCGGCATGGGCATCGACAAGCCGGACGTGCGTTTTGTGTGCCACCTCGACCTCCCCAAGAGCATCGAGGGCTACTACCAGGAGACCGGCCGCGCCGGCCGCGACGGCGCACCCGCCAGCGCCTGGATGGCCTATGGCCTGCAGGACGTGGTGCTGCAGCGCCGGATGATCGACGAATCCGAGGCCGACGAGACCTTCAAGCGCGTGCTGTCGATGAAGCTCGACGCCATGCTCGGCCTGTGCGAAACGCTCAGCTGCCGGCGCATGCGCCTGCTGGATTACTTCGGCGAGCGCTCCGGCCCCTGCGGCAACTGCGACACCTGCCTGATCCCCCCGGTGCAGGTCGACGGCACGGTGCCGATGCAAAAGCTCCTGTCCACCGTCTATCGGGTCGACCAGCGCTTTGCAGCCGGCCACGTGATCGACGTGCTGCGCGGCGCCCAGACCGAGCGCATCAGCCAGTGGCACCATGACAAGCTGACCGTCTACGGCGTCGGCGCCGACCGCTCCGAGCAGGAGTGGCGCGCCATCGTGCGCCAGGCGATCGCGCTCGGCTTCGTCACGGTCGACCACGATGCCTTCAGCTCCCTCAAGCTGACCGACGCCGCGCGTCCGGTGCTCAAGGGCGAGCAGAAGGTGCAGCTGCGCCAGTACCAGAAGCCGGTCAAGGCCAAGCGGCCTTCCTCCTCGCGCAGCAGCGGCTACGAAGAAATGGAACTGTCGCGTTCCGAGCAGCAGATCTTCGAGCGCCTGCGCTCCTGGCGCATGGGCACCGCGCGCGAGCACGGGGTGCCGGCCTATGTCGTGTTCCAGGATGCGACCCTGCGCGAGATCGCCAAGGTCAAGCCGTCCTCGATCGACGCGCTGCGCGGCGTGTCGGGCGTGGGCGAGAAAAAGCTGGTGTCCTACGGCGATGAAATCGTCGCCATCATCAACGAGATGATGTAGTGTCTTGGGTTGATTCAATTCAATCCAAGACACCATGGCAATTCCGACACCCACTCCCACCAGCACTACCGCCGCGCCTTCGAAAGATGGCGCGGATAGCTACGTGCCCGTGAACGCGCCCGGCCTGCAAAGCTTCGTCTTCGCGCTGTTCTTCGTCTTCGGCGGCATCACGAGCCTGAACGACGTCATCATCCCGAAACTGAAGGACCTGTTCACCCTCAGCTACGCCCAGGCGATGCTGGTGCAGTCGGCCTTCTTCGCCGCCTACTTCTTCGTCTCGATTCCGGCGGCCGCCATCGTCCAGCGCATCGGCTACATGCGCTCCGCCGTGGTGGGCCTGGTGACGATGGCGGTGGGCTGCCTGCTGTTCATCCCGGCCTCCTACTCCGGCGTGTTCGTGACCTTCCTGCTGGCGCTGTTCGTGCTGGCCTCGGGCATCACCATCGTGCAGGTGGTGGCCAACCCGCTGATCTCGATGCTGGGCAAGCCGCAGACGGCGTCGAGCCGCCTGACATTCGCACAGGCCTTCAATTCGCTCGGCACCACGGTCTTCCCCTATGTGGGCGCGATCCTGATCCTGGGTTCGCTGGCGACGGTCGACGTGACGACCTTGAGCGGCGCGGCGCTCGACGCCTACCGCCAGGAAGAGACGCGCGTGGTGGTGAACACCTATATCGGCCTGGCGATCGCGCTTGGCCTGCTGGCCTTCGCCGTGTGGCTGAACCGCCGCAAGCTGGTGGAGACCGCGGCGCCGACGGACAACATCCTGCAAGCCTTCGACCTCCTGAAGCAGCCGCGCTTCGCGCTCGGCGCGCTGTGCATCTTCCTCTACGTGGGCGCGGAAGTGGCGATCGGCTCGATCATCGTGAACTACCTGATGGAGTCGCAGGTGCTGGGGCTGGGCGCGGAGGAAGCGGGCAAGCACGTGCCGCTGTACTGGGGTGGCGCGATGATCGGCCGCTTCATCGGCGCGGGTCTGCTGCGCCTGGTCGCACCGGGCAAGGTGCTGGCCTTCGCGGCGCTCGCGACCATCGGCCTGCTGCTGGTGTCAGGCCTCTCCACCGGCGCACTGTCCGGCTGGACGCTGCTTGCCATCGGCCTGTTCAATTCGATCATGTTCCCGACCATCTTCACCCTCGCCTGCGAAGGGCTGGGCAAGCGTGCGGCGGAAGGTTCGGGGCTGCTGTGCGTGGCGATCGTGGGCGGCGCCATCGTGCCGCTGCTGATGGGCCATGTGGCCGACGAGGCCGGCCTGAAGATGTCGCTGGTGGTGCCGGCGGTGTGCTATGCGGTGATCCTGTACTTCGGCTGGTACGCGCGGCGTTCGCAGGTCACGGTCTGACGACGTTGACTTTGTAGGGTGGGCAGGTTTCTGCCCACGCGGTCAAACCTGGCAAGATCTGCCAGCGCGCATCTCTACGCGCTACCAATCACCGCGTGGGCGTTCGTGATTCAGGCCACTGGCCTGAATCACCCCGCCCACCCTACGGTAAACCTTACTTCTTGGTGAAGACCAGGTCCCACACCCCGTGCCCCAGCTTGAGTCCACGGTTCTCGAACTTGGTCAGCGGACGGTACTCCGGCTGCGGCGCATAGCCTTCGGCCGTGTTCTGCAGCTGCGGCTCGTTGCCCAGCACTTCCAGCATCTGCACCGCGTAGTCTTCCCAGTCGGTCGCGCAGTGGAGGTAGCCGCCCGGCGCCAGCTTGTCGCACAGGACCTTCACGAAAGGCGACTGGATCAGGCGGCGCTTGTTGTGGCGCGCCTTGTGCCAGGGGTCGGGGAAGAACACGTGCACGCCGGCCAGGGAGCCGTCGGGGATCATGTGGTTCAGCACCTCGACCACGTCGTGCTGGATCAGGCGCAGGTTGGTGATGCCCTGCTCGCCGATCTGCTTGAGCAGGCTGCCCACGCCCGGCGTGTGCACCTCGACACCGATGAAATCCTTTTCCGGCATCAGGCGCGCGATGTGCGCGGTGGTATCGCCCATGCCGAAGCCGATCTCCAGGATCACGGGCGCCTTGCGGCCGAAAGCAGCCTCGAGGTCCAGCGCTTCGCGCTTGTACTCGACCAGGTACTTCGGTCCCAGCTCTTCCAGCGCGCGCGCCTGCGCCGTCGACAGGCGGCCGGCCCGCGTGACGAAGCTGCGGATGCGGTGTTCGGTCGGATCGTAAAGCATGGGCCGCGCCGGGCCGTTGCTGGGGGGCTTTTCAAGAGACATGGGAAGAAGGGATGAGGAAAAAACGGCTGTCATTATAGCCCAGGCGCCAACGTGCGAAGCGCCGCGCCGGAATCGCGCATAATCAGGTTTTCCCTTGCCGAGCTTAGGAAGCGCCCGCCATGCACTCGCTGAAACACCCGATCGCCGTCGACGAGAACGTCGCCACCGCCCACCTGACGTCAATCCACTACGGCAGCCCGGGCAGCGGCAAGAAGGTCTACATCCAGGCAGCCGTCCATGCCGACGAGGTGCCCGCCATGCTGGTGGCCCACCTGCTGCGCCAGGAACTCGATCGCCTCGATGCCGAGGGAAAGATCAAGGGCGAGATCATCCTGGTGCCGGCGGCCAACCCCATCGGCCTGTCCCAGGTCATCCACGGCGCGCCCTTCGGCCGCTACCACCTGCCGACCGGGATCAACTTCAACCGCATGTACCTGCACGTCGCCGACGCACTGAAAAAGTCGCTCGATGGCCGGCTGGGCAGCGACATCGACGCCAACGTCGCCCTGATCCGCGAGGAAGCGCGCCAGCAGGTCGCCCTGTGGGAACCGAAGGACGACGTCGAGACGCTCAAGAAGACCCTGCTGTCGATGGCGATCGACGCCGACGTCGTGCTCGACCTGCACTGCGATAACGAAGCGCTGATGCACATGTACACCGGCACCCCGCTGGTGGAGACGGTCGCCCCGCTCACCGCCCTGCTCGGCGCGCGCGTGCTGCTGGTCGCCAAGGCCTCGGGCGGCGAAGCCTTCGATGAAGCCTGTAGCCGCCTCTGGTGGGACCTGGCCGACCATTTCGAGGGGACGGCCATCCCGCCGGCCTGCGCCGCCGTCACCGTCGAGCTGCGCGGCGAGAACGACGTGCGCTACGACTACGCACGCCCGGACGCCCAGGCCATCCTGCAATACCTCGGCCACGCGGGCGTGCTCGACATTCCCCTCTTGCCGCTGCCGGAGACGCCCTGCCGCGCGACGCCGCTGAACGCCGTCGAGCCGCTGGCCGCGCCGCACGCCGGCGTGCTGGTGTTCCACAAGCGGCTGGGCGATATGGTCGAGGCGGGCGAGCCGGTGGCGGACATCGTCAACCCCGTGTCCGGCCAGGTGACGACGCTGTCGGCCGGCCATGCGGGACTGCTGTTCGCCAGTACGGCGCATCGGCATTTGCTGCGGGGCATGCACGTTTGCAAGATCGCGGGGACAGAGTCGTTCCGGTCGGGTGATCTACTTAGTGCTTAAGCGTGTTGTTCGACTATGAAGGAGTTTCGCACTAGAGATTGAAGTCGCGCAATTTCCAATGCCGGCACTCCGTGAACAATCACCAACGTGTTCACGCGAGGCCAACTATGGGAATAGACATCGACAAGTTCACAGCACATCTACGCAAGAACGCTTGCGCGCGTAGTCAGGGCCGATGCGCTCGATGGGTACGCCAAGCGCTGGAAGCTGGCGGCGCGAAGACAAGTGGATATCCCATCTATGCAAAGGATTGGGGACCAACACTGGTCAGAATCGGATTCCAACCCCTGTCGATCGATAAATTGGACCAATTCAATTTCAAGAAGGGTGACGTGGTCGTTCTTCAGCCGCACAAGAGCGGCAATCCGGCCGGTCATATCGCCGGATTCGATGGCAAGAGCTGGATTTCGGATTTTGTCCAGAACGATATCTGGTCAGGTCCTGGTTACCGAAAGGAGAAGCCGAGCTATGTCGTCTACCGTCCATAAGCAGATTCTCGCGGCCGTCCTACTGGCGGGCGCACCGTTTTCAAATTCTTTGGCTGCACCACCCAAGGCAACTCCCGGCGACATGGCGCTCATTGTGAAGCTATACAAGGACTTTGCTTGGCAGGCGCTCGGTACGACACAGGATGTTTTTGGTAAATCGCTTCAACTGCAAGATAATGCGGTCCTGCGGCAGTATTTCGATCCCACACTTGCGGCATTGATTGTCCAGGACCGCGAGTGCGTCAGCCGGCGGGCCGAGGTCTGCAATATGGATTTCGATCCGCTGTTCGGATCGCAGGACGCCACCGTGAGCGATTTCACCATTCAGCGTGAAAGCGCCGGACGTATCGCAGTGGCATTCACCTCGCCCTCCAGCGGCGAAAAGGCGAAGCTGCTTTTTCATATGAAGCAGTCCGGCGCAGCCTGGCGCATCAACGACGTTGTCTATCAGGATCTGCGCGGCGCTTCGCTTCGAAAACTGCTGGCCACCAAACTGCCTGGCAACGGACAGCGATAAGCAGCAGGACCAACAGCGGAAGCGCCCAGGCCTGCGCCGCTCGCAACTCAAGGAGCGTCGCGCTGCTGATTGCGCACCACGCCAAGGGGATGAGCCAGAGCGGCCACGGTGCGCGCCAGGACAGCAATGCTCCGAACGTGGCGACGACAGTCGGATCGGGCGCGAGCCCGAAGACTTCCGCCTGCATCAGGCTGCGTCCGGCGAGCGGCGCGAGCAGAGGATAGGCCAGGGCTGCAATCACCAGGAACCGTGCGAGCCAGCTCTGGACGCCCGCTGCCGGCTGCGCTGCCGTGCGCAGCGCCATCCACGCCAGCAGCACAGCCTGCACACCGAATCCAGCAGCGAACCATGGCGCGCCCGTGTTGATGTCCGCGTAACGCTCGAGATGATAGGCCCATGCGACCCAGGCCCAGGCAAGCGCCAGCACGGCGAATGCGGTGCGGGATGCCGCCGCGCGCGGCCTCAGCATGCAGGCAAGGAGCAGCACCCCGGCCGCCAGCACCAGGAGATGCAGCGGCCACAGCTCCCGGTTCATCAGCTCGAACTGGCGGTAGTAGCTCCTCGCCGAGAACATCAGAAAATCCGACAACGAATAGGTCCACCACTCGCTCATGCCAGCCTTTCGACGTCCTGGACGATACGGCGGCGCAGCGCCTCGTCGGGCAGCACGCCGGTTGCGGCGAGCAGGTTCTCGCGCACGTGGGCAATCTGCGAGGTGGCGGGAATCGCGCACGTCACGGCCGGATGCGAGATGATGAACTTGAGCAGAACCTGGGCCCAGCTGCCGCACCTGAGCTCCGCGGCCCAGCCGGGCAGGCGCTTGCCCGCGAGCGCCGCCGTCAGGTCGCCCTGGCGGAAGGGCCGGTTGACGATCACGCCGATGCGGCGCTCGCGCGCCAGCGGCAGGATGCGCTGCTCGACCTCGCGGTCGAGCGGGTTGTAGGAGACCTGCACGAAGTCGATCGGCTGGCTGGCCATGATCTTCTCGATCTCGCCATGCCGCCGCCCTTCCGAGGTCGTGATGCCGACGTAGCGCAGCTTGCCCTCCTTCTTCATGCGCAGCAGCATGGGCAGGTGCGCTTCCCACGCCAGCAGGTTATGCACCTGCAGCAGGTCGAAGCGCGGCACGCGCCACAGCCTGCGCGAGGTTTCTGCCTGGCTTGGTCCCTGCTCGCCGGCGCCGATCCAGACCTTGTCGGCCGAGAACAGCCGGGCCGGCCGCAGCTTCGCCACGGCCTCGCCGATGACGTCCTGCGCCGAGCCGTACATGGGCGAGGAATCGATGAGCCGTCCGCCACCGGCGAAGAAGGCGCGCATGACTTCCTGGCACTCGGCGCGCGCCTGCGGGTCGCGGCCGACGTTGAAGGTGATCCAGCTCCCCAGGCCGACCAGGGGAATCTGCTCGCCGGACGAGGGGATCGCGCGCGTCAGGAGCGTGGGACGGCCTTGTGGCTGGGCGGTGGCGATGGCCGGCAGGGCGGCGAGGGTGGCCAGCACGCGGCGGCGGATATGGAAGTCGGACTGCATGGCGGGCGCTCCCTCGCTGGCGTGGCGGATAGGATGCCAGCATACCGCGTCCGGGAATTCACATGCGCATCCATCGCCTTGGCCGGCTGCTCGCCGGCACAGTCCTGCTGGCGGCCCTGCCCGCCATTCCGGCGCCTGCCTCGCGCGCCCTGTCCTGGCTGCCTGTCGTGGAGATCGCCAAGGGCGGCGGCATCAAGGGGCCGTGGCGCCAGAACGAGTCGCACTACGACTACGTCGACGACGGCACCGCCGTCTTCCTTCCCGGCGGCGCGCTGGCCGTCGCGTGGGTCGACCAGCGGCGCAAGGAGGTGCTGCTGCGGGTGCTCGATGCGCGCGGCAAGCCGCGGGGCGAGCCGGTGGACGTCTCGCGCAGCCCGGCGACCTTTTCGTGGATGCCGCGCCTCGCAAGCGGCGAAGAAGGCACGCTCCACGTGCTCTGGCAGGAGATCATCTTCTCCGGTGGCTCGCACGGCGGCGACATCCTGTCCGCGCGCTCGCTTGACGGCGGGCGCACGTTTTCAGAGCCGCTGAACCTGTCGGCATCGAGGGGCGGCGACGGCAAGGGACGCTTGAGCCGCGCTATCTGGTCGAACGGCAGCCTAGACATCGCGGCGGGTGCGAACGGCAGCGTGATCGCCGCGTGGACCGAGTACGACGGCGCGCTGTGGCTGGCGCGCTCGCGCGATGGCGGCCGCAGCTTCATGGCGCCCCAGCGGATCGCGGGCACGGCTTCTTCTCCGGCGCGTGGCCCGGCGCTCGCCGTCGGTGAAGGGGGACTGGTCTACCTTGCCTGGACCGTCGGCGAAGATGCGGACGCCGACATTCGCGTCGCCCTGTCGCGCGACGGCGGCGCCACCTTCGGGCCGCCCGTCCTGACGGGTGCGCCGGGGGAGCGTGCGGATGCGCCGCGCCTGGCGCTCGACCGCGGTGGCCGGCTGCACCTGGCGTACATGGAGCAAGCCGGCAAGGGTGCGCCGGTGATCCGCTATGCGCGCGCCGGCAAGGAGCTGCGCACGCTTTCCACGCCTGGGAGCGGCGCGGCTGCGCCACAACTTGCCATCGACGGGCACGGGCGCGTGCACATCACCTGGGAGGGCGTGGATCGCAAGGGCATGTGGCATGTGATCGACATGGGCGCCGGTTTCGGCCGCCCTTCCTTCATCCCCGGCAGCGCAGATGCGCAGGGACGCAGCGGCAGCCAGCAGGGCATCCTGGGCAGCAAGCTGGCAGTGAGCGCGGAGGGGGCCGTCGCGGTGGTCAACAGCAGCCTGGATCAGGGGCGCGGCAGCCGCGTATGGCTGATGCGGGCAAGGCCGCCGGAGGAAAGACTGGAGCGGGTGAAGGGAATCGAACCCTCGTCTTAAGCTTGGGAAGCTCCTGCTCTACCATTGAGCTACACCCGCGACATGCGCATTCTACGCGGCTTGTGTACCGTTTGACAAATTTCCAGACGGCGGCAATGCGCTGGCCCAATGCATGCACCGGCCAGCGCAATGCGGGCTTACCTGGCCTGCTTGCGGCGGCGCGCCAGCGCCAGGCCGCTCATGCCCAGGCCCAGCAGGGCCACCGATGCCGGCTCCGGCACGTCCGACGCTTCCGGGCCGACCTGGACGAACATCGCGGCGCGGGCCACTTCGGCGTTGCTGGATTTGTCGTAGGCCACCAGCGCGAAGCTGTACTGGCCGTTGGCGGTGGCGTCAAACACGCCGGCCGGCGGTGTGGTGCCGAACACGGGGATGGACAGGAAGGGGAACATCAGGTTCTGCGAGTTCTGCGCCGTGTTGCCGCTCGTCGAGAAAAAGGTTGGATCGACGATGCCCAGCTTCGATTCGGCCGTGTTTGCGCCCGCATCGAAGTCGAACAGGAGGCTGAACGTGTAATTGCTGTTACTCAGGGCCGTCTGGTCCTTGTCCTGGATGAAGTAGCTGAAGTTCCAGGTAGTGCCGTCCGGTTTGTCCTTGACCTGGCGCACGCCCGGGTCGGCATAGAAGGTGTCCTTGCCGTTGTTGAGGAGGTTGTCGCCGAAATAGCGCTGGGTCGCAGTCAGGCCAAGGGTAAGGTTGCCCAGGGTGGTGATGACGACGCCATGGTTCGGAATGCCGCTGCCGCCGAATGTGGCGCCTTTCAGCTCACCGAAGGTGGTCACCGGCAGGACGCCAGCGGAGGCGGAGGTGCAGGCCAGCAGGGCCGCAGTGGCGATCAGGCCCGAAACGTACTTCATGGATTATTCCTTGGCATTAATGATTGAATACAAGCTTGAATTCTTATAAGCAATTCTTATGCCAGAGGTATATTCATAAGACAATCTTCTTAACCTTCAAACACTTAAGATTTCCCATTATCAACCAGATGGGAAGCCAAATGTATTTACTGTAAAAAAATTCGACACCTGCCCTACGGCCGCTCGAGAAGCATTATTCCGGCTGCTCGACGGTATAGCCTTTCGCCGCCAACGCGGCCACCAGGCCCTTCGGATCGAGCAAGTCCTTGATCGACAGGAGCGCGAAGGTCGATTCGTTCTTCTCCAGCGCGGCCTGGGCATTCGCGAGCCACAGCGCGCGCATACGCGGCTCCGCTTCCTTGAAGGCGGGATGGTCGCGCAGCGCCGCGTTGTTGCGCATGACGTTGGCGCAGCTTTCCTGGTGGTCGACGAAGTCGAGTTTGCGGATGCCGGCGATATCGCCCCTGGCCCAGGCGTTGGCGCGCACACGCATCGCATCGATGTCGGTCTCCAGGCGCGTCAGGGTATCGGTGAAGCAGGCCAGGTCTTCAAGTGGCGCCTTCTTGATTTCCTTGAGGAGGGCGCGCGGATTGTCGATCTTCACGTCGATGATGGAGCGGGTCACCTTGACCTTCCTGTCGTTCACCATCGTCTCGATCTGCTTGCGCACTTCGGTGCTGGAAGTCAGTCCGGCCTGGTACAGCGCGGCGCCGTAGAGTTCATGGGCCACGATGAGGGGGCGCTCACGCTCCTTGTTCTTGGGCAGGTACTTTGCCTTGAGCGGCAGCCAGCGCGCGTAGACCTCCGGCGGCAGGACATCGCGCAGGGTGGCATCGTTCGGATTCTTGTTGATGCCGATGAGCTGGGGCAGCGCCAGCGCGGTCGCGAAGATGGGCAGGTCGAGCTTGGAGCCCGGCGGCGCCAGGTATTCCTGCGAACGCTTGATGACGGCGTCGACCTCGTGAGAGCGCCAGTCCATCTTGATCGGCAGCGGAGAGTAGGTGCCGAAGATCCACAGCACGTGGTCGCCTTTCGACACCTTCCACATGCCGGGGCCGGGCTTCTGGCCGACCACCAGGATCTGTTCCGGCGCCGGCGGCGCTGCATCGGCGGCGGTATCGGCCGCCGGGGGCGCAGCGTCAAGCTCCGACTGGGCCTGCGATGGGGTCGACCAGAAGGCCAGGCACAGTGCGGTGAACAGTACGCGTTTCAGCATCGGGACATCCTTGTTGTTGGTAGTCCGCGCAGCGTAGTGCGGCAAGATGAGCCGATGCTTAAACGCCTCGATGCGGCTGCGATTCCATGCGCGGCGCATGGAATCGGGGCCACCCTGCCCTTACGCCGCCTGCAGGGACAGCCGTGCCGGCACCGGGGCAAGCTTGGCCGGGCGCGCGGCCGGCTGGGATTCGCCTGCCGCTTCCAACCTGAATTCGCCCACCAGTGCGACCAGCGTGGCGGCCTGCTCCTGCAGGCTTTCCGCCGCGACGGCCGCTTCCTCGACCAGGGCCGCGTTCTGCTGGGTCACGCCGTCCATCTGCACGATGGCCTGGTTGACCTGGCCGATGCCGGCGCTCTGCTCGCTGCTGGCCGCGCTGATCTCGGCGACGATGCCGCTGACGCGGCGCACGCTCGACACCACCTCGTGCATGGTCTTGCCGGCTTCCTCGACCAGCATGGTCCCCATGCTCACCTTGTCGACCGAGTCGCCGATCAGGGCCTTGATCTCCCTGGCGGCGGCGGCGCTGCGCTGCGCCAGGTTGCGCACCTCGGTCGCCACCACGGCGAAGCCGCGGCCCTGTTCGCCGGCGCGCGCCGCCTCGACGGCCGCATTCAGCGCCAGGATATTGGTCTGGAAGGCGATGCTGTCGATGACGCCGATGATGTCCACCACCTTCTTCGATGCGTCGCTGATCGAGGCCATGGTGTCGACCACCTGGGCCACGACTTCGCCGCCGCGCGTCGCGATGTCGCTGGCGGAGCCGGCCAGCTGGTTGGCCTGGCGGGCGTTGTCGGCGTTCTGCTTCACGGTGCTGTTCAGCTCTTCCATCGACGCCGCGGTTTCTTCGAGCGCGCTGGCCTGCTGCTCGGTGCGCACCGACAGGTCGGCATTCCCCTGGCGGATCTCGGTTGACGCAACCGCCACCGCATCGGAGCTGGTGCGCACGCGCGCCAGCACGTCCTGGATCTTGGCGACGAAGACGTTGAAGCCGCGCGCGATTTCCGCCAGCTCGTCGTTGCCGCGCACTTCCAGGCGGGCGCTCAGGTCGGCGTTGCCGCCCGAGAGGTCGGTCATCGCGTGGCCCAGCACGCGCAGCGGACGGGTCAGGCGGCGCTGCACCGCCACCATCACGAACACGGCGACCACGGCGCACAGCACCGAGACCAGCGCCGCGTAGCCGGCCAGTTCACGCGCCGGCGCGGTGGCTACGCTGTGCGGGAAGGTGAGCGAGATGGCCCACGGCGCGATGTCGGGCGAGATGCGCAGCGGCTGCAGCACGTGCACCAGGCCCTTGGCATCGAGGTATTCATAGGACTTGCCCTGGGCGACCGCCGCCAGCGCCTCGGCCGGCAGGTCGTCGGCCTTTTTGCCGTTGCGGGCGTGATCCCGGTTGCTGGCGTACAGGCCGCGGTTCGAGACCAGGGTCAGCGTGCCCTGGTCCATGATCTTCATCTCGGCCAGCATCGCGCCAAGCTTGGTGAGCTGGAAGTCGCCGGTGACCACGCCCGTGAACTGGCCGTTCACGCGGATCGGCGCGGCCAGCGAGGCGATCAGCACGTCCTTGCCGGCGATCGGGTACATATAGGGTTCGGTGAAGTGCGAGCGGCCGCTGGCCTTCGGCACGTCGTACCAGTCGTTGCCGCCGGGAGTCGTGGTGAAGACGATGGGCTCGACGTTCACCTTGCCGTCCGGCGTGCGCGACCAGTAGGGCATGTAGCGGCCGGTGGCGTCGTACAGCGGCGCCTGGCCGGCGAACTCGGCGTCGCGGCCATCCAATGCGTCCGGCTCGTAGGCGGCCGAGCTGCCGATGAAGTCTTCCGAGCCGACCAGGTTTGCGCGTACGAGTGCGGCCACCTGGTCGCGCGTCAGTGCCTGGCCCCCTGCCTGCGTCGCGCCCAGCGTCGAGGCGACGCTTTCCAGCGTGGCCAGGTTGGCCGCGATGCGGCTCTTGAGCAGGGCCGATGCTTCCAGTGTGAGGGCGCGCGCCTCGCGCATCGCCGCCTCCTCGGCGCTCGCGCTGTTCTTGACCGCGATGAAGGCGGAGGTCACGCCCATGCTCGCCACCACCAGCATGGTCGCGGTGATGCAGATCTTGGCGGTCAGGGACAGCGAAGTGAGGGAAAAGGAGGCGCGGCGCGTGCTGCTGATTTGCTTGTTCATGGTCGTCTCTCTCGTTCTCAGAAGGTGCGGGTGAGGCTTACGGTAAAGGTGCCCTTGGCGGGATTCGAATGGGCGATGGCGCCGTCTGCGCGCGCCACGCCGGTGGTGTAGCGGTCGTAGGCGTCGGTGGCGCCCCAGGCGCGGGTGTAGGCGGCAGCAAGGCTCCAGCCTCCGTCGAAGGTTTTGGTCACGCCGGCTTTCGCGTCGCGCCAGTCCCAGAGGTCGTTGCCGGCGCCGGCGACGCGGCCATCGCCCAGGTGCAGGTTGAGCGTCCAGCCGCCGCCCAGCTCGTGGTTGGCGCCGACGTCCAGGTAGCCGGTGCCGCGTGCGTTCGTGATGCCGAAGAAGTCGCGCGACACGGTGCGGTAGTACTTCGCATACAGGGACTTGTAGCTCAGGCCGGGCGCCAGTTCGGTGTAGTCGTACTTGGTGCCGGCGGCGCCAATGCGGGCGCCCGGGTAGCGGTAATGCAGCACCGTCAGGCTGTAGCCGAGCGCTCCGACCGTGCCGGCATAGCCGCCGTACAGGTCCCATTCGACGCGTCCGCCTTCGATGAAGCGGTCGCTGACGGTCGACGTCCAGGTGCCGGCCGACCAGCCGCTCGCGTGGACGACGTCGACGCCGGCCTGCAGCGCGGGGCGGCCCCAGGTCTGGCGCATGCCGCGCGAGACGTATTGCGACGCCAGGGTGACCGTGGCGCTGGTGGTCAGCACCGGCGCGTTGGAGATGGCGGCGTCGCCGGCTTGGGCGGCGCACATGCCTGGCGCCAGCAGAAAGGCCGGCAGGAGCCGGGAATACAGGGAAGTCATGGAAGTCTCGTCAAGATCCGGCGGGGCGTCGAGCCGCCTCCGCTTACTCAGCAATTAGTGCCGTACGGAAATTTTACGAGACGAATGTGAATATTCACGGAAATGTAAATATTCGATAACAGAATTTTTCAGTTCATGCGTCGCCGGCGCAACAATCGCGCCGGCGGACGGCGTCAAGCCGGGCCTGGCGTGTCGGGCCGCTCGAGCAGCTCCTGCGCCAGCTTCAGGCCCTTCACCATGACGGAAAAGGCTTCGTGCTTGGACGCTTCGTCGGGGACGCGCAGGACATAGGACGGGTGGTAGATGGTGACCACCCAGCAGCCGTCGACCCGCACCGGCTTGCCGAGGAAATCCTTCAAGGCGACCGTGCCCTTGCGCATGACGGACTTCAGGGCCGTGGCGCCCATCGCCACGATGACCTTCGGCCTGACCGCGGCGAGTTCCTTCTCGAGCCAGTAGTGGCAGGCCTCGATCTCGCGCTGGACCGGGGTCTTGTGCAGGCGGCGCTTGCCGCGCGGTTCCCACTTGAAGTGCTTGACCGCGTTGGTCAGATAGATGGCCTTGCGGTCCACTTCGGCCTGGGCGAAGACCTGGTCGAGCAGCTTGCCGGCCGGGCCGACGAAGGGTTTGCCGGCCAGGTCTTCCTGGTCGCCGGGCTGCTCGCCGACGATCATGATGGGGGCACGTTTCGAGCCCTCGCCCGGCACGGCCTGGGTGGCGTACTGCCACAGCTCGCAGCGCCTGCATTCATCGAGTTTGGAGGGCTGCTCGCGGTCCGGCTGGGCCTTCTCCGCCGAGATCGGGATCGTCGTGGCCCCACGCTTGGCGCCGACCGCCTGGACCTGCCCGATCTTGCGTGCGCCGAGTTCGGCCTGGCTCACCAGCGAGGGCACGATGGCGCCTTCGGGGAGGTTCTTCCAGAAGCGCGCCGGGATGTGGCTCTGCATCAGCTGGGCGTTCACGCGCGCCGGGTTGAAGATGCTGCGGTAATAGGTGAGCCAGAGCGCTTCGCCCGCATCGTCGAGATCCGCCGCGCTCGACATCAGGGGACCGGTGTTGTGCAGCGTGGCGCCGTCCCACAGCACGCTGGCGTCGGGCGTGGCGATCATCCAGCTGACTTTGCCCATGCGGGCGACGAAATGCTCGGCCACCTGGGGCAGGACGTCGTGGCGCGGCTCGAACCAGGCCACGAAGCGCGGCGGTCCGGCGTCCACGGGACGTTCGCGGAATCGGATGTAGGCATGCATGTCGTGCTCCTCGCGGCGCACCGCCTTCACCATGGCATGCAGGCGTCCGCCGTCCGGGTCGGCGGGCGACTGCACGTCATGCTCGCCCTGGGTCCAGCGCCACACCACGCGGTAGAGAAAGGCCCAGCGGTCCGGGTCCCGGAAGCAGGCGGCGCGGGCAAGCATCTCCATCAGCGAGCGTGGCAGGTGCGGCGCCGTCGTTTGATTGGATGGAATGGCTGCATTATCGGGCGGCCCGGCGCTTGGCGTCGCACCCGAGAACAGGTCGTCGGCACCCGGCCTGGTCCACGTCACCGCCTCGGGCGGCACGCCGGCGCGCAGCAGCTCGCGCGCCGCCTCGCGCCATTCGGCGAAGTTGCCCACCTCGAGGAAGGCGCCGCCGTTTGCGGCGGCGCTGGCGGCGATGGCGGCGGCGTTCGGATTCATGCTGCCTGCAGTTCCGGCCACAGGTTCATCTGCTCGGGCGCGTCGGCCAGGTGGCGCCGCAGGAGGTGGGAGCTGGCGGCCCCCTGCACCGGCTTGTAGTCGGCCGTGACGATGAAGGGGGCCAGCTTCTTCATGCTGCAGCGCAGGCGCGACAGGTCTTCCCAGCGGATGCGGCGGATACGGCGCAGCTCGACGATGCGTTTGGCGTTGCGGATGCCGATGCCGGGCACGCGCGCGATCATGGTCTCGTCGGCGCGGTTCAGGTCGAGTGGGAAGTGCTCGCGGTTGGCTAAGGCCCAGCCCAGCTTGGGGTCGACGTCGAGCGCCAGGTTGCCCGACGTCGGCATCAGTTCGCCCGCCGTGAAGCCGTAGCCGCGCAGCAGGAAGTCGGCCTGGTAGAGGCGGTGCTCGCGCAGCAGCGGCGGGGGCGCCAGCGGCACGCTCTTCGGGCTTTGCGGGATGGGGCTGAAGGCCGAGTAATAGACGCGCTTGAGTTGATAACTGCCGTAGAGCGTCTCGGCGGTGTTCAGGATGGTGTGGTCGTCGCTGCCGTCGGCGCCGACGATCATCTGGGTGCTCTGCCCGGCCGGCGCGAAGCTCGGCGCCTTGGGTTCTTCGCGCTTTTCGTCCAGCTTGCGGCGGATCGAGCCCATCGCCAGCTTGATGGTGTGGACATTCTTCTCGGGCGCCAGGCGGCTCACGCTGTCGTGGGTGGGCAGCTCGATGTTGACGGACAGGCGGTCGGCCCAGCGGCCCGCTTCCTCGATGAGCAGCGGATCGGCGTCGGGAATGGTCTTGAGGTGGATGTAGCCGCGGAATTTATGGACTTCACGCAGCTGGCGCGCCACGGCCACCAGCTGCTCCATCGTGTAATCGGCCGACTGGATGATGCCCGAGCTGAGGAACAGGCCGTCGATGTAGTTGCGCACGTAGAAATCGTGCGTGAGCTTGACCACCTCTTCCACCGAGAAGCGGGCGCGCGGCACGTTGGACGAGCGGCGGTTGATGCAGTACTGGCAGTCGTAGATGCAGAAATTGGTGAGCAGGATCTTCAGCAGCGACACGCAGCGGCCATCCGGCGTATAGCTGTGGCAGATGCCCATGCCGGTGGTGGCGCCGAAGCCGTCCTTGTCTTCGGAACTACGTTTCGGCGCGCCACTGCTGGCGCAGGACGCGTCGTATTTCGCGGCGTCGGCCAGGATTTCTAGCTTGTCGGTAAGTTCCATCGCGAGAGCTTAACTGTATGGGCATACAGTATACTATCGCGCGCGTATGCACAGGTGAGCGGGGTCAACTGTGCGCGGTTCAATGGCGGGGCATGGCCCCAGAATGGCGGTTCGGCTTTCGTAGGGTGGGCGGGTCCCCCGCCCACCCTACAACTTCCAGATCAACGGATCGGCTTGCCGTCGGCGTCAACCACGCTCACCGTACCCCAGCCCAGCGAACGCACACCCGCCTCGATCTTGCGCAGGTCGCCGATCACGATCCACACCGCCTCATCCGGCTTGATGAACTTGGCCGAGGCCGCACCCAGCTGCTCCGGCTTCAATGCGCGCACATTCGACGCGTACTTGTTCCAGTAGTCGTCGGCCAGGCCCAGGTTCACGGTTTCCAGCCCGGCTGCTTCCAGCGCGGCGAGGGTCGAGAAGCGGCCCGGCAGGCGCGCCGTCATGTTGCGCATGATGCTCTCAAACTCGGCACCCACCAGCGGACGTTCGCCGGCCACGCCGCGCAGCTCCTTCTGCACTTCACGCATCGCCTCCACCGTCTTGTCGGTCTGGACCGGCGCGATGATGTAGAAGGGGCGCTGGCCGCGCACGTCGGTCAAGCGGGCCTGGGTGCCGTAGCTCCAGTGCTTGTCCAGGCGCAGGTTGCGGTTCAGGCGCGAGGTCGCCATGCCGCCGAAGTTCATCATGACCGGCTCCATCGCCAGGTCTTCCGGCTGGCCCTGGACCTGCGAGACGTGGGTCGCGACGATGGTCGACTGCGGCGCGTCCGGCTTGTCGACCAGGATCAGGCGCTTGCCCTGGGTCGCAGGCACGGTGCTCATCTTCTTGGCGGGGGCTTGTCCCTGCTGCCACTTGCCGAAGCTCGCTTCCAGCATCGGCAGGAGCTTGTCCATGGTGGTGTCGCCGGCCACGACGATGGTGGCGCTGCCCGGCTTGAACCAGGTGGCGTGCCATGCGGTGAGGTCGTCGCGGGTGATCGACTGGACGCTGCCCTCGAAGCCGGAAGCCGGCTTGCCGTAGGCGTGCTCCGCGCCGTAGAGCAGGGACGGAATCAGGCGCAGGGCCAGACTGTTCGGCTGCGCCTTTTCCTGGCCGATGCCGGCGATGCGGCGGGTCTTCGCGAGGGCGAACTGGTCTTGCGGGAAGCTCGGCGCCAGCGCCGCTTCGGCCATCAGGTTCAGGGACGGCGCCAGGTTGGCGCTGGTGGCCTGCAGGCGCACCAGGGACTGGTCCTGGCCGGTTGCGGTGTAGAGGCGCGCGCCGAGGTTTTCCAGTGCGTCCGACAGGGCGAAGGCATCACGCGATTTGGTGCCCTTGTCCAGCAGATCCAGCGCCAGCGAGGCGGCGCCCGCCTTGGGCGTAGTGTCGGAAGCCGCGCCGGCGTCGACCGCCAGCGAGACGTTGACGATCGGCGCGGTGTGGCGCTCGAGCAGCACGACCTTCAGGCCGTTCTTCAGCTGGCCGCGCTGCAGGGCCGGGAACTTCACGTCCGGCGCCTCGCCCAGGGCGGGCAGCTGCTTGCGGTCGATGGTCGACTTGGTCGCCGCCAGCTTGGCCGATGGACGCACGGTCATGGTGTAGTGGTTGCCGCGCAGCCAACGGTTGGCCGCAAGCTTCACGTCGGCCGGGGTGCTCTTTGCGAACAGCTCGAGGCGGTCGAGGTAGGCGTCCGGCTTGCCGCCGAAGGTCTCGCTTTCGGCCAGCACGTCGGAACGGCCGCCCATGCCGCCCAGGCGCTCCACGCTGCGGGCGAAGCCTGCCAGGTCGCTGGTCTTCACGCGCTTGAGTTCAGCTTCGGTCGGACCTTTTTCCAGCAGCTCGGCCAGCACGCGCTCCATCTCGCGCTCGACTTCCATTGGATCGGCGCCCTGCTTAACGGTGGCGGTCATGGTGAAGGTGCCGCTCAGTTCAGCATCGTTCACGCCCGCGCTGACGCTGGTGGCCAGGCCCTTCTCGTACACCAGGCGCTTGTCCAGGCGCGCGCTCTTCGAGCCGGCCAGCACGCCCGCCAGCAGGTTCAGGCGCTGGGTGTCGTCGTCGCGCCAGCTGGAGACGTGCCAGCTGCGGTAGATGCGCACCTGCGGCACGTGGTCTTCCATCTCGTCGCGGATGTTGCGGTCCAGCTGGGGAATCCACTTCTCGGTGCGCGGCAGCGGCGGGCCCGGCGGGATCGCGCCGAAGTATTTGTTGACCAGCTCATAGGCGCGCTCCGGCGTGATGTCGCCGGCCAGCGATATCACCGCGTTGTTCGGGCCGTAGTAGGTGCGGTACCACTCCTTGATGTCCTCCAGCGAGGCGGCTTGCAGGTCTTCCATGTAGCCGATCGTCGACCACGAGTAGGGGTGCGAGTACGGGTACATCTTGGCCGAGATTTCCATGCGCACGCGGCCATAAGGCTGGTTTTCGCCCTGGCGCTTCTCGTTCGACACCACGCCGCGCTCGCGCTCCAGCATCTCCTTCGAGATGTAGTTGCCCAGGAAGCCCATGCGGTCCGATTCCAGGAACAGGGTGCGCTCCAGCGCCGACACCGGCACGTCTTCGAAGAAGTTGGTGCGGTCGGTGTTGGTGGTGCCGTTGCGGTTGTTCGCGCCCAGGTCGTCCATCGCCTCGCGGAAGCCGTGCGGGTAGTTCTCGGAACCGTTGAAGAAGAAGTGCTCGAACAGGTGGGCGAAGCCGGTCTTGCCGCGCTTCTCGTTGCGCGACCCGACGTGGTACCACATGTTCACGCCGACGACGGGCACGCTGTGGTCGGTATGGACCAGCAGGGTCAGGCCGTTGGGCAGCACGAATTTTTTATGGTCGATGCTGTAGGCCTTGCGGTCGAAGACGGTGGGCTTTGCGGACGGTGCGGCGGCCTGCGAGGGCACTGCTGCGAAGGCGGCGAGGCCGAGCAGCATGGGGAGGGCGAGTTTTTTCATGGCGTCTCGTGGACTGGTTGTTGTAAGTACGTCCCGTCCACGCAAACGCTGGCTGCATGCGCGGTCGGCACAGCCGACCACCCTACAGGAAACGGTATGCCCGCGCTAGGTGTAATGGGTGCATATGTCAGCCCGGCGTCCCCTGTATGGACGCAGAAAAGTCACACGAAGTTCTGCGCCTGCGCCAGCAGCTGCGGCTCCATGCGCGCCGTGATTTTCTTGAGGTAGCTGGAGGCGGCCGCCACGCCGGCGCCGCCGGCGCGCTGCAGCCAGGCATAGGCCTGCACCAGGTCGCGCTGCACGCCCTGGCCGGCCGAATACATCACGCCGAGGTTGAACTGGGCGCGCGCATGGCCCTGGCGCGCGGCGCACAGGTACCAGAAGTGGGCCGCTTCGTAATCGCGTTCGATGCCCTTGCCGCAATCGTGGCGCAGGCCCAGCTCGAACTGGGCCAGGGCGTGGCCCTGGTCGGCGGCCTTGTGGAACCAGTCGGTGGCTTCCATCGGGTTGCCGTGCTCCATGCGGTCGATCAGGATGCCGACCATGTACTGGGCCGGCGCATAGTCCTGGTTCGCCGCGCGCCGGTACCAGTCGAGCGCCTGGGCCTCGTCGCGCGCCACGCCGATGCCGGCTTCGAACCGCAGGCCGAGGTCGAACTGGGCGCGCAGGTGGCCCTGTTCGGCCGCCTTGCGGTACCAGCGCACCGCTTCTTCCGCGTCGCTTGGCACGCCATTGCCGGCGTCGATCAGCTGGGCCAGGTGGTACTGGGCCGAGGGCATGCCCTGCTCCGCCGCTTCGCGGTACCAGTGGGCGGCCTGGGCCGGGTCGCGTTCGACGCCCTGGCCATGCTCGTAGCGCAGGCCGAGGGTGTCCTGGGCGCCGGCGTGGCCCTGTTCGGCGGCGCGGCGGAACCACTCCAGGGCCAGCGTTTCGTTGCGCGGCACGCCGTGCCCGCTGTCGTGGATCAGGGCCAGGTTGAACTGCGAGCTGGCGTGGCCCTGGCTTGCGGCGCGTTCGTACCAGAGGATGGCGCGCAAGCTGTCCTGCTCGACGTCCTGGCCCTTGTCGTAGCGCAGGCCGAGGTTGAACTGGGCCGGCGCATAGCCCTGCTCGGCGGCCTGGCGGAACCAGTCCACCGCCGCTTCGCCGCCGCTCCGCAGGGCGAGGCTGAACTGCGAGCGCGCATAGCCCTGCTCGGCCGCGCGGCGGTACCAGCTGGCGGCCATGTCGAAGTCCTGCGGCACGCCCTTGCCGGTCTCGTACATCATGCCCAGGTTGTGCTGGGCGCCCGGCTCGCCCTGTTCCGCGGCAGCGCTGAACCAGTGCAGGGCCTGCCCCACGTCGTTCGGCACGCCCTGCCCTTTCGCATACAGCCAGCCGAGGTTGTACTGGGCCGGCGCATAGCCCTGGCTTGCCGCGCGCTGGTACCAGTAGGCGGCCTGGCCGTAGTCCTGGCCCACGCCCTGGCCCTTCTGGTACATCACGCCGAGGTTGTACTGGGCCAGTTCCAGGCCGCTGGCCGCGGCCATGCGGTACCAGGCCACCGCCATCTCGTCGTTGCGGGCCACGCCCTGGCCGCTGGCGTACATGAAGCCCAGGCTGTGCTGGGCCGTGGGCACGCCGCGCTCGGCCATGCCCTTCACGCGCAGGTATTCAGCCGTATGGCGTTCTTCGCCTTCGCTGGACTGGGCCGGGATGTCGAGCATGGCCTTGGCTTACGCCTGGATTGCGCGCAGGCCGAACAGGGTCGGCTGGGTACGCAGCGCCTTCATGAACTCGGACAGCGGGATCGGGCGGTAGTACAGGTAGCCCTGCATCGTCATGCAACCGTTCGAGCGCAGGTAGCGCGCCTGTTCCTCGGTCTCCACGCCTTCCGCGATCAGGTTCAGCCCCAGGCCGCGCGCGATCGAGATGATCGCCAGGATGACGGGGTAATGGCCGCCTTCCTCGTGGATCTCCTTCACGAAGGACTGGTCGATCTTGACGGTGTGGATCGGGAAGCGGTGCAGGTAGGAGAGCGAGGAGTAACCGGTGCCGAAGTCGTCGATCGCCACCGACACGCCGAGCTGGCACAGTTTATTGAGCTGCTCGATCGCGTACTGCGGATTGCGGATGCAGATGTTCTCGGTGATCTCGACCTCGATCTGGCCCGGCGCGATCCCGTAGCGCACCAGGGCATTGCGCATCTTCTCGAAGAAGTCGCCGCGGTCCAGGTATTGCGGCGACAGGTTCAGCGACAGGCGCACGTGGTCGGTGCCGGTGGCATTCCATTGCAGCATGTCGCGGCACAGGGCGCCGATCATCCAGTCCGAGATCGGCAGCATCAGGCCGTTCTCTTCCGCGAAAGGCAGGAACTCGCCGGCCGACAGCAGGCCGCGGGTCGGGTGGTTCCAGCGCATCAGGGCTTCCGCGCCGACGATGCGGCCGGTGAGCGCGTCGATCTGCGGCTGGTAATACATCTCCAGCTCGTCCTGCTCCAGCGCCCGGCGCAGGGCCTGCTCGAGGGCGATCTTCTGGTGCGACACGTCCAGCATCGACGTATGGTAGAAGCTGTGGCCGTTCTTGCCCTGGGCCTTGACCTGGTACATGGCGATGTCGGCGTGGCGCAGCAGCTCGTCGATCGATTCGCCGTCGGTCGGGTAGATCGCGATGCCGATCGAGGCCGAGATGTGCACCTCGTGGCCGTCCAGGTCGAACGGCGCCTGCAGGGTTTCGAGGAATTTGTCGGCGATGACGCGCGCGTCGTCGCGGTCGCGCAGCTCGGGCAGCACGATGGTGAATTCGTCGCCGCCCTGGCGCGCCAGGGTGTCGCCCTTGCGCAGGCAGCCCTTCAGGCGGGTGGCGGCCTGCTGCAGCAGCTCGTCGCCCTTGACGTGGCCGAGGGTGTCGTTGACCAGCTTGAAGCGATCCAGGTCGATGAACATCACCGCGAGCTCGGTCTGCTTGCGCTTGGCCTGGATCACGGCCAGGCCGAGGCGGTCCTTGAACAGGATGCGGTTCGGCAGGTCGGTCAGGATGTCGTGGTAGGCCTGGTAGGAGATGACTTCTTCCGCGCGC
>JBFLVV010000044.1:0-43892 GCA_040758275.1 Pseudomonadota bacterium | reverse complement strand
GAAGTACGCGGAAGACGCCGGCATCGAGATCGACATGAAGCACAAGAACGGCGGCGCGCCCTACTCGATGGACGCCAACCTGCTGCACATCTCCTTCGAAGGCCGCCACCTGGAAAACCCGAGCGCGGAAGCCGAGGAATCGATGTGGCGCTGGACCGTGTCGCCGGAACAGGCGCCGAACGAAGCCGAGTACCTCGACATCGAATACGAACAGGGCGACATCGTCGCGCTGAACGGCAAGCGCATGAGCGCCGCGGAAGTGCTGGCGGAACTGAACCGCCTGGGCGGCAAGCACGGCATCGGCCGCCTCGACCTGGTCGAGAACCGCTACGTCGGCATGAAGTCGCGCGGCTGCTATGAAACCCCGGGCGGCGCCATCATGCTCAAGGCCCACCGCGCGATCGAATCGATTACCCTGGACCGCGAAGTGGCGCACCTGAAGGACGACCTGATGCCGCGCTACGCTTCGCTGATCTATAACGGCTACTGGTGGGCCCCGGAGCGCGTCGCGCTGCAGACCCTGATCGACCACACCCAGAAGACCGTCAACGGCTGGGTGCGCGTGAAACTCTACAAGGGCAACGTGATCGTCGTCTCGCGCGATTCGAAGACCGATTCGCTGTTCGACATGAACATCGCCACCTTCGACGAAGACGGCGGCGCGTACAACCAGGCGGATGCGGGCGGCTTCATCAAGCTGAACGCGCTGCGCATGCGCATCGCCGCGAAGGCGCGTGCGGCACGCGGCAAGTAAGGGCGCCTCGCTCTCTTCAGGAGCCACCTTCGGGTGGCTTTTTTCATGGGCGCGGGAGCGCGGCCCTTTCACGGCCTGCCGCCGATTGGCATGCATACCTTATCCCGGTCGGATAATCGTCTTTCGACGTCTTGATGGAGCAAGCGTTCCACGTAGAATAAGCGGCGATAAAGACAGGCCGGCATCGCGGCCGCTGAAAGGTCGCATATGGATCAAGCCGGCAGACTGCACGCTTTCGACAATCTCCGCGCCCTCATGATGTGGCTCGGTATCCTGCTTCATGTCGCCCTCAATCACACGACCGGCGACTCGCCCCTTCCCTGGCGCGACGCGCAGACATCCGAACTGGCCGACCTGATCCTCCTCTTCATCCACGCCTTCCGCATGCCGGTGTTCTTCATCCTGGCCGGCTTCTTCGTCGCCCTGCTGGTCGCGCGGCGCGGCAACAAGGGCATGCTGGCGCACCGCATGCGCAGGCTGGCCCTGCCCTTCGTCATCTTCTGGCCCATCCTGATCGTCTGCACGACGGTGCTGATGCTGGTCTACGTGCACAAGATGGCGCATGGCAGCGCGGGCATCGACATCACACTGCTGGCCAGGAAGACCCCGAAGGCCTCGCCCTTCAACACCATGCACATGTGGTTCCTGTACTACCTCATCTGGTTCAGCCTCTTGACCGCCCTGCTTGCGCCGGTATGGTCGCGGCTGCCTGGGGGCGTGCACGATGGCGTGGACAAGGTCTTCCGCGCACTCGCCTCTTCCTGGTGGGGACCGCTGCTGCTCGCCCTGCCGCTGGCCGCGATCGGTTCTTCCTATCGCGCAGGCATGCTCGCGTCGAGCGGCTCCTTCATTCCGCAACTGCCCGAAATCCTGCACAATGGCCTGTTCTTCATTGCCGGCCTGCTGGCCTACCGCCACCAGGAGCTGCTGTTCCCCTACTTCTCCCGGCACTGCTGGAAGTATGCGATAGCCGGACTGGTGATCTTCGTCCTGGCGCTCGACGCCCTGGAATCCTTCCTCACCGACGGGGCCGCCGTGCGACATATCGAACTGCGGATCGCCTTCCTCTACAACCTCAGCAGCTGGCTGTGGAGCTTCGCCCTCCTCGGCCTGGCCCTGCGCTACCTGCCGCGCCAGAACCGCGTCCTGCGCTATGTGTCCGACAGTTCCTATTGGGTCTTCCTGGTGCACATGCTGGGCACGATCGGCTTCGGCATCCTCGTCTACAGCCTGCCGCTGGGCGCCGGCCCGAAGATGCTGATGAACATCGCTGCCACGACGGCCGTGTGCCTGCTCAGCTACCAGCTGCTGGTGCGCCATAGCGTCATCGGTGTGCTGCTCAATGGACGCCGGCAGGAGCAAGCCAGCGCGGTGCGTTTGCCGGACGCAGGGGTGCGTCAGTAGGAAAAAGTAGTGGCTTGCGATGGACCTGGGTTCCGGCCTGTGCCGGCCCTAGTTGACGACAGTCAACGGCAATGCAATCGCTCAATTTCACTGAGCCATTCCATGCCATCCTCCGGGGTTTCCCACCCTTCTTTGGAGGACGCGCCCCATGAAGAAACTGACGAAGTCCGCTGTTGTCCTTGTACTGTCGATCTGCACGGCCCATGTCCACGCAGTCGATCTGAAGAGCCTGCGCAGCATCGGCACCGACCTCGCCAAGGCTGCTTCGCTGAGCGACGAGCAGATCATCGAAGGATCGCGCGACATGATGGCGCAGATGGACCGTCAGAACCAGATTGCACCGGCCGGCAGCGAGTACGCCCGGCGCCTGGCCAGGCTGACACAGGGGCTCGACAATGAGGATGGACTGAAGCTGAACTTCGCCGTCTACATGCTCGATGAGGTCAATGCCTTCGCCACGCCCGACGGCAGCATCCGCGTCTACAAGGGGTTGATGGACATGATGACGGATGACGAGCTGCGCGGCGTCATCGGCCACGAGATCGGGCATACCAAGCTGGGGCACAGCAAGTCGCAGATGAAGAACGCGCTGCTGGTATCCGCCGGGACCAAGGCGGCCGGGGTCGCGGGCGGTTCGGTCGGGAAGGCCGTTGCCGCCAACGCCAAGACGATCGAAGCCTTCGCGAACGCCCAGTTCTCGCAAAAGGACGAAACGGCATCCGACGACTACGGTTTCGACTTCATGCGCAAGTACAAGCACGACCCGGCCGCGCTGGCCTCGGCCTTCCGCAAGCTGGCCAAGCTGGGCGGCGGTGGCGCCTCCTTGATGTCGAGCCATCCGGAACCCGCCTCGCGCGCGCGCCGGGTGGAAGACAAGCTGGCGAACAGGTGACAGGCGTGCTGATGCGGGCGGCAGCACTTGCTGCGCGCCGCCCGGCCGGATTCCGGCCTTCCCGCCACCTCACCTGAACGGCCCGGGTCTATCTTCCGCGCTAGAATGGCGGCACCGTCCTCCTTCGAGCGCGCATGTCTTCCGACGTCGACACCGGCAGCACCCGGCCGCAGGGCAGCGGCCGCGCCGCGGCGCACCTGCCGGCGGCCGGCCCGGTCGCGACCGGCGCCGATGCGATCGCCATCATCTACAGCAACATCGAAGACGTCGTCTACCAGTGCGCGGTCGAAGAAAGGGAAACCTTTCGCTTCGTCTACGTCAACCCGGCCTTCTACAAGGCCACCCAGCTGAAGCCGGAACAGGTCATCGGCAAGACCATCGACGAGGTCATCCGCGAGCCTTCGCTTTCGCTGGTGCACGACCATTACCGCACTGCGATCCGCAGCGGGCAGACCCAACGCTGGGAAGAACACAGCGACTTTCCTGCCGGCCGCAGGGTGGGCCGGGTCTCGGTCACGCCCGTGTACGATGCCGGGGGCCGCTGCACCCATCTAGTCGGTACCGTGCACGACATTTCCGACATGATCCACCGCGAGGAAAAGCTGCAGCAGGCCCACCGTGCGCTGGAAGAGGCCTTCGCCACCCAGGGGCGGCTGGCCGAATCGCTGCGGCGCGAAGAAGAACGCCTGGTACTGGCGCTGAACGGCACCGGCGAAGGCGTCTGGGACTGGCGCCTGGACGAGAACTCCGTCACCTTCTCGGACAAGTGGAAGGAAATCATGGGCGCCTCCGGCAACCTGGACGGCGCCACGCCGAAGATCTGGACCAGCCGCATCCACCCCGACGACAATGCCCAGGTGCGGCGCTGCATCGAGCGCTATCTCGCCGGCGACGAAGCCTTGTACACCTGCGAATACCGCATCCGGCGCTTCACCGGCGAATGGATCCGGGTGCGCTCGCGCGGCAGCATCGTCGAGCGCGACGCCCAGGGCCAGCCGCTGCGCATGATCGGCACCATCACCGACATCACCGAAGCCTGGCAGATGCGGCAGGCGCTGGCCGAAACCCATGAACGGCTGGCCCGGCTGGCGCAGCAGGTACCGGGCGCCCTGTTCGAGCTGGTGCGCCATGCCGACGGCAGCTTCACCTGCCCCTTCATCAGCGACATGGCGCACACGCTGTTCGAGCTGGCTCCGGCCGCGATCCAGTCCGACCTCGGCAGCCTGGTAGCGCGCATCGTCCCGCCCCACCGCGCCCGCCTGCGGCGCGCCCTGGAACGCTCGGCCAGCGGCATGCAGCCGCTGCGGGCCGAATTCCAGGTCGAGATGTCCAGCGGCGAACACTGCTGGCGGGAGGTGATCGCCACGCCGTCCCCGGGCGCCGAGGGCGCCACCAGCTGGTCCGGGTTCATCGACGACATCAGCAGCCGCAAGCACAGCGAAGAGACCATCCGCCAGTTCACCGAAAAACTCGAACGGCGCGCCAACTACGATGCCCTGACCGGCCTGCCCAACCGCGCCCTGTTCCGCGACCGCCTCGAACAGGCGATCCGCCGCGCCGACGACGAGGCGGGCGAAGCGGCGCTGCTGTTCATCGACCTCGACCGCTTCAAGGAAGTCAACGACCTGCTCGGGCACGACGCCGGCGACCTGCTGCTGGTCGAGGCTGCGCAGCGCATCCAGGCCTGCGTGCGCAAGGGCGATACCGTGGCGCGGCTCGGCGGCGACGAATTCACGGTGATCCTCACCGAGGTGGGCGAACTGGCCCACATCGAGGCGGTTGCGCAGGCCATCCTGGACGCGCTCGCCCAGCCCTTCCAGATCCAGGCCGAACTGCTCTACATCGCCGGCAGCATCGGCATCGCCCGCTTCCCCGACGACGCCACCGACCCGGAAGAGCTGATGCGCAACGCCGACCACGCGATGTAACGGTCCAAGTCGGGCGGGCGCAACCAGCTGACCTTCTTCGAAGCGAACATGCAGGCCGCCGCGATCCGCCGCCTCAAGCTGCTGGCCGAGCTGCGCCATGCCGTGCCGGACGGCCAGCTCGAGCTGTATTTCCAACCAATCGTCGACCTCGCCTCGGGCGGCATCGTCAAGGCGGAAGCCCTGCTGCGCTGGCGCCATATGTCCGGCGCCCTGCTCTCGCCCGACACCTTCATCGAGGTCGCGGAAGAATCGGGCCTGATCCATGAATCGGCAACTGGGTGTTCCGCGCCGCGGCGCAGCAGTCGAAGCACTGGTCGGAGCTGCTTGGCCGCGACTTCCAGATCAGCATCAACAAGTCGCCGGTCCAGTTCCAGCCCCAGACCGAGGCCGCCGACTGGGTGGCCCACCTGGACGCGATCCGGCTGGGCCCGCGCTGCATCAACGTCGAGATCACCGAAGGCCTGCTGCTGAACCTCTCGGACACCGTGATGGACAAGCTGGCCACACTGCAGGCGAGCGGCATGCAGGTGTCGATCGACGATTTCGGCACGGGCTACTCCTCGATGAGCTACCTGAAGCGCCTCGACATCGATTACCTGAAGATCGACCAATCCTTCGTCAAGGAACTGGTCCACGACAATTTCAGCCGCACGATCACCGAAACCATCATCGTCATGGCGCACAAGCTCGGCCTGAAGGTCATCGCCGAGGGCGTCGAGACCCAGGAGCAGTGCGACTGCCTGGGCCGCGCAGGATGCGACTTCGGCCAGGGTTTTCTGTTCTCGCGTCCGCTGCCTGCGGCCGCCTTCGAAGGCCTGCTGGCCAGGCAGGCCCGCTAGGCGCCTTCACGCGCCCCCCCCCCCACCGGCCCGTGCCCGAAGCGGCTTGGTGTAACACCTTGGTGTCAGGTCTGACATTCGGACACGAACTCAGCATTAGACGGATTCCAAGGCTGAGCTCGTGTCTATTTGTCAGACCTGACACCTCGGATGTGACACCTCGGGTGGTGGTGGGGCTAGGCGCCGTTGCGCAGGTCGTCCACCGGCTCCTGCCCGAAGCGCTTCGACAGCAGGCAGTCGACCAGTTTGGCCGCGCACTCGGCGGGGCTGACCAGCACCCCGCCCTCCTTCATGTCGACGAAGCGCTGCTTGAGCGGAAAGCGCGTGTCCGGCGTGGCCCGGATCTCCGCCTGCATGTCGGTGTCGATCACGCCCGGCGCCATGCTGACGCAGCGGACCCGGGGGTCGCCGTCGAGCGCCACCGCGCGGGCGTGCTGGTCCAGCGCCGCCTTGGTTGCGCAGTACACGCTCCAGCCTGGATAAGCGCTGCGTCCCGCTCCGCTCGAGATGTGCAGGATGCGCCGCTCGGCCTGGGGCGCCGCCTGCACGAAAGCGGCGGACAGGGCCAGCGGCGCGCCGACGTTGATGATGGCCGCACGCAGCGCGGCTGCCGGCTCCTGCTCGGCCAGCGGGCCCACCGGCGAGACGACGCCGGCGTTGTTCACCAGCAGCACGGTATCCGCTCCCGCGAGGAAGCTGCCCAGGGTATGGCCCTGCAGCCACGCGCCGAGTGCCGCGGCATCGCCGAAATCGACCGCCGCCTGCTCCATGCCTTCGGCCACTTCGGCATGCCCGCGCGCCAGCCCCAGCACCGGGATGCCGCGCGCCATCAGTTCGGCCGCCACCGCGGCGCCCAGGCCGCGCGAGTGGCCCGTCACGACTGCCTTGATCATGCCTGCCTCCGCTAGATGAATACCGGTTCCGGTTCGAGTTCGACGCCGTAGCGCGCCTTGACGTCGGCCTGGATGGCGCGCGCGAGCCGCACCACCTCGTCTCCCGTAGCGCCGCCCAGGTTGACCAGCACCAGCGCCTGCTTCGGATAGACGCCGGCCCGGCCCAGCGACCTGCCCTTCCAGCCGCACTGGTCGATCAGCCAGCCGGCCGCCAGCTTCTCGCTGCCGTCCGCCTGTGCATGGTGCACCATGTTCGGGAATTCGGCCAGAAGGCGCGCGCAGTGTTCCCGCGATACCACGGGGTTCTTGAAGAAGCTGCCTGCGTTGCCGATTTCCAGCGGATCGGGCAGCTTGCGGCGCCGGATCGCTTCCACTGTGCGGCCGACGTCCTGGGGCGTCGGCACGGCCAGGCCGGCCTCTTCCACCGCCCTGGCCAGCTCGGCATAGCGCAGGTTCGGGGACCACGCTGCCGGCAGCGCGAAGGTCACGTCCAGCACCACCAGCGCGCGGCCCTCGGGATGCTTGAAGATACTGTCGCGGTAGGCGAAGCGGCAAGCGGCAGCATCCAGCGTGCGGACCTCGCCGCTGGCCATGTCGAATGCCGTTAGGGAATGGAACACATCCTTGGTTTCGGTGCCGTATGCCCCCACGTTCTGGATCGGGGCCGCGCCCACCGTGCCGGGGATCAGGGACAGGTTCTCCAGTCCGCCCAGGCCCTGGGCCAGGGTCCACTGCACGAAGGCATGCCAGTTCTCGCCCGCCTGGGCCCGCACCAGGATCTTGCCGTCCTGCTCGCCCAGCACTTCCTTGCCCAGGCCGGTCATGTGCAGCACGACACCCTCGACGTCGCGGGTGAACAGCATATTGCTGCCGCCGCCCAGCACCAGGCGCGGCAGCGCGGAGAGTCTTGGGTCGGCGCGCAGGGCCGCGAGCTGCTCCGCCCCGTCCACCCGAAGGTAGTGCCGGGCCCTTGCCGGGATGCGGAAAGTGTTCAGGGAATCGAGCGGATGGTCGTGGAGGATGGCGTGCATGGCGTGAGGGTGTTTTTCGAGCATTATAGGGGCCAATGCGGGTGCAAGCCCGGTTCAGGCTGTTTCCGTACGGGCAAATTGATGGCTCCCGGGGACGTTGTCCGTTAAAATAGAGGGATTCATCTATTTAGCAATACCAGAAAAAGGAAAAACGCCATGCCATCGTTTGATGTCGTCTGCGAAGCAGACATGGTCGAAGTGAAGAACGCCGTCGAACAGTCGAACAAGGAAATCACCACCCGCTTCGACTTCAAGGGCAGCTCGGCCAATGTCGAACAAAAGGAAAAGGAACTGACCCTGTTCGCCGACTCCGACTTCCAGCTCGGCCAGGTCAAGGACGTCTTGATCAACAAGATGGCCAAGCGCAAGGTCGACGTGCGCTTCCTCGACGAAGGCAAGATCGAGAAGATCGGCGGCGACAAGGTCAAGCAAGTCATCAAGGTGCGCAACGGCATCGAGACCGAGGACGCCAAGAAGATCACCAAGCTGATCAAAGAGAGCAAGATGAAGGTGCAGGCCAGCATCCAGGGCGAATCGGTGCGCGTCACCGGCGCCAAGCGCGACGACCTGCAGGCTGCCATGGCCCTGCTGCGCAAGGATATCCAGGACCTGCCGCTGGCCTTCAACAACTTCCGCGACTAAAGGAAACGGCAGCCGCAATGGGGCGTGGCCTCGTGCCCGCCTGGGAGTAGAATACTGGCCGTGCGACGCGCGGCCATGGCGCGTATGGACGCGCGGTAAAACGAAGGTTTAAGGATTGCAATGAAACGTGTTGATGATTTCCGCCTGCGACTGGGCAACAAGGAGTACGTGCCCATCATGATCGGCGGGATGGGCGTGGACATCTCGACCTCCGAGCTGGCCCTGGAAGCGGCCCGCCTGGGCGGCATCGGCCACATCTCCGATGCGATGGTGCAGGACGTCTCGGACCGCAAGTTCGACACCACCTTCGTCAAGGACAAGACCAAGCTCTACAAGTTCAACATCAACAACATGAACAAGGCGGTGGTCCAGTTCGACCTCGACCGCCTGGCTGAAGCGACCCGCCTGCACGTGGGCTCGACCATGGAAGCGAAGAAAGGCGATGGCCTGATCTTCGTGAACTGCATGGAAAAGCTGACCATGAACGCGCCCAAGGAAACCCTGCGCACCCGCCTGTCGGCCGCGATGGACGCCGGCATCGACGGCATCACCATGTCGGCCGGCCTGCACCTGGGTTCCTTCGAGCTGATCAAGGACCACCCGCGCTTCCGCGATACCAAGCTGGGCATCATCGTCTCGTCCGTGCGCGCGCTGCAGCTGTTCCTGAAAAAGGTCTCGCGCCTGAACCGCCTGCCCGACTACATCATCGTCGAAGGTCCGCTGGCCGGCGGCCACCTGGGCTTCGGCATCGAGGACTGGAAGCAGTACGACCTGCACACCATCATGGACGAGATCCACGTCTTCATGCGCGAGCAGAACCTGGATATCCCTGTGATCGCCGCAGGCGGCATCTTCACCGGCTCGGACGCGGTCGGCTTCCTGGAGAAAGGCGCCGGCGGCGTGCAGGTGGCGACCCGCTTCACCGTCACCCACGAGTGCGGCATGCCGGACAACGTCAAGCAGGAATACTTCCGCGCCAGCGAAGAGGACATCATCGTCAACGGCGTCTCGCCGACCGGCTATCCGATGCGCATGCTGAAAAGCACGCCGGCGATCGGTTCGGGCATCCGCCCCGGCTGCGAATCCTACGGCTACCTGCTGGACGCGACCGGCAACTGCGCCTACATCAATTCGTACAACCGCGAAGTGCAGGCCAGCCCGGACGGCAAGAACATCTCCGTCATGGACAAGACCTGCCTGTGCACGCACATGCGCAACTTCAACTGCTGGACCTGCGGCCACTTCACCTACCGCCTGAAGGACACCACCCACCGCCTGGCGGACGGCAGCTACCAGATCCTGTCGGCCCAGCACGTGTTCGAGGACTACCAGTTCAGCGTGAACAACGAGATCGCGCTGCCGCCGAAGCAGGAAATCGTCGCGGCCTGATCGCGCCTTTCGCGGTTCCATATCTTCAAAGCCACGGTTCGCCGTGGCTTTGTTGTTTTGCGCCACCCACCAGCAAAGGCGTGTAATCTGGGCTTCCAGCGAGCGCTTTTACAAAGGGTGCCGGCATGTCCTTCATCGAACCATCCGCGCAGGTGACCTTCCTGCTTGATGACGAGGGCACGATCGTGAGCTGGAATCCGGCGGCCTCGGCCATGTTTGGCTGGACGCCTGCCCAGGCGCCGGGACGAAGGCTTGTCGAGCTCTTCCTTGACGCGGCCGCCTGGCCCGCCCTGGCCTCGGCCGGTGGCGGCAAGGTGAGGATGCGCTTTGCCGGCGGTATCGACGGCAAGGCCCGACTGGCGCTGCTGCGCCAGTATGATGCGGATGGCGCCCCGCAGGGCTGGACCGCCAGCGTGACGGTCTCGCCGCATGAATCTCCCGACGAATCCGTGCGTGTCGCCAGCACGCCGCTGTCCGAGGTGGTCGAGCTGTTGCCCGGCACCTTCTATGCGATCAACCGCGCCGGCCGCCTGGTGCTGTGGAACCACAACCTCGAGCGCCTCACCGAAATGACGCCCGACGAACTGGCCGCGGCCCAGGTGCTCGACATGTTCGAGGCCCACGAGCGTCCCCTGGCCATCGAGAACATCCGCCGCGTCTTCGAGGAAGGCGCCGAGGTGTCGATGGAGATGAACTACGTGTCGCGCAGCGGGCGCGAGACGCCGATGCTGGTGGGCGGAGCCCTCATTGCCTGCAATGGCGACAGCTATCTGTTCGGCATGGGCATCAATATCGCCAAGCGGCGCGCCAAGGAACGCCAGCTGATGCTCAGCGAACGCGCCCTGCACGCGGCCAGCAACGGCATCGTCATCACCCGCTGCGTCGGAAACGACAGCATCATCGAGTACGTGAATCCGGCCTTCGAACACATCGCCGGCTACTCGGCAGAGGAATCGATGGGGCGCGACCCGCGCTTCATGACCGCGCCCGAGTTCGACACCCACGAACGCAGCCAGGTGCGCCTGGCCATCAAGGAGCGGCGCGCCGTGAATGTGGTATTCCGGAATCGCCGCAAGAACGGCGACATCTTCTGGAACGACCTGCGCATCACCCCGGTGCGCGACGAGCACGGCGAAGTGACCCACTTCATCGGCATCCTGCAGGACGTCACCGCCACCAAGGAGCGCACCGCCCACCTCGAGCACGAGGTCAACCACGATCCCCTCACCGGCCTGGCCAACCGCACCCTGCTGTGGGACCGCCTCGACCATGCGGTGCACCTGGCCAATCGCCATCACACGATGGTGGCGGCCGTCCTCATCGACCTGGACAACTTCAAGACCATCAACGACACCTTCGGCCACGAAGCCGGCGACGTGGTGCTCAAGGTGGTGGCGCGGCGCCTGCAGGCGGCCGTGCGCGAGAGCGACACGGTGGCGCGCATGTCGGGCGACGAATTCGTGCTGGTGCTGGTCGACCAGCCCTCGGTGCGCTTTACCCTGCGCATGGTCGAACGCCTGCGCCGTTCGATGACGATGCCGGTCGCCTTCGGAGGCAACGAGATCCCGGTCGGCGCCAGCCTGGGCGTGGCGCTTTATCCGCACGACGGCCTCAGCCCGGCCGAACTGGTGCGCGGCGCCGACATGGCGATGTACCACGCCAAGGGCAACGGCGGCGGCGTGCATTTCTTCTCGCCCGAGATGCGCTCGGCCGACGAGAAGCGCGCCGCGCTGGCCAGGGGCATCCGCAGCGCCCTCGACCACGACGAGCTGTTCCTGCTGTTCCAGCCGCGCATGGATGCGCGCAGCGGCAAGGTACGCGGCTTCGAGGCCCTGCTGCGCTGGCGCCATCCGGAACACGGTGTCATGCTGCCGGCAAGCTTTCTCGCCGAGGCCGAAGAGACCGGCCAGATGGTCGAGATCGGCAGCTGGGTGCTGGACCAGGCCTGCGCCTTTCTCCAGCAGCTGCGCCAGCTCGGCTACACCGGCCTGCCGGTGTCGGTGAACGTGTCGCACCGCGAGTACAGCCAGCACGGCTTCATTGCCGGCTTGGCCGCACGCATGACGCGCCATGGCCTGCCGCCGGGCTCGCTGGAAATCGAGATCCCTGAAGCCGACCTGATCCGCAACCCCGGGCTCGGGCGCGACTTGTCAGTCCAGCTGCGCGAAGCCGGCGTCGCCCTGTCGCTCGACGAGTTCGGCAAAGGCATCTCGGACCTCAACTTCCTGCAGCAGCTCTCGGTGCGCCAGGTGAAGCTGTCCAAGGCCGCGGTGCGCGACATCACGCGCGACGGCCGCGGCAGCCTGGCCAAGACCCTGATCGACATCGGCCACAACCTGGAACTGGCCGTGGTCGGCGAAGCGGTCGAAACCGAGGCGCAGGTCGAGTTCCTGAAGTCGCATGGCTGCGACCAGCTGCAGGGCCAGTGGTTCAGCGAGCCGCTGGCAGCCGACGCGGTGCGCCAGATGCTCGACCAGCGCTATCACGCGCAGTGACGGGGTAGCGGCGAAAAAAACGCTTGCAATAGTTCGATATTTAGCTAACAATCGACCTATGACTTCCGTATTCAAAGCCCTGTCCGATCCGACCCGGCGCGCCATTCTCCAGCACCTGCAGCAGGGGCCGATGGGCGCCGGCGAACTCGCCGAGCTGTTCGACGTGTCCAAGCCGACCATGTCGGCCCACTTCGCCGTGCTGGTCGCGGCCGGCCTGATCGAGCCGGAAAAGCAGGGCCGCACGATCACTTACCGGCTGCGCCTGTCCGTGCTCGAGGACGCGCTGCTGGGATTCGCGCAGGTATTCGGGCTGAACGTCAGCCGGTCCGAACCATCCTCCGCTTCACCCGAGAAGGAGAAACCATGAAGCCGTCGTCCCGCTTTTCCCAGCTGTGCCGCGCCGTGCTGGGCGCCCTGTTCATCCTCGGCGCCGCCGGCCTGATCGCCTGGGCCTCGCCCGCCTGGCTCGACCCTGAATGGGCGCGCCGCCTGGCCGGCGCCCTGCTGGGCGGCGTCGTGGTGGTGTATGCGAACGCGATTCCGAAGGCGCTCGCCAAGCGCATGCGCTGCGCCTCGCCGGCGGCGGACCAGGCGGCACGGCGTTTCGCGGGCTGGGCCCTGGTGCTGGGCGGGCTGGGCTACATGCTGGCCTGGCTGTTCGCGCCTCTGCACCTGGCCGGCATGATCGGCGGGCTCACGCTGGGGCTGGCGGTAACGTGTGCGGCGCTCGGATGCATCCGCATCGGCGCCCGCCACGCCGGGCATTGACCGATCGAACGCCGCCTCAGCCGTCCTTGTTGATGCGGTTGACGAGCGCGCCGAGCACATCCTCGGCCAGCTCGTTGTCGACCTGGCAGGTACCCGCGTTCTCGTGCCCGCCCCCGCCGTATTCCAGCATCAGCGGACCGATATTCGTCCTGGACGTCCGGTTCAGGATCGATTTGCCCGTCGCGAACACGGTGTTGCTCCGCTTCAGACCCCACAGCACGTGGATCGAGATATTCGTCTCGGGGAAGAGCGCGTAGACGATGAAGCGGTTGCCGGCATAGATCACCTCTTCCGACCGCAGGTCCAGCACCACCAGGTTCTGGTAGACACGGGCACAGCGGCGGATCTGTTCCTTGCAGCGCTCGCTGTGGGCGAAATACAGCTCGGTGCGCTCGACCACATCCGGCAAGGCCATGATGCGCTCGATCGGCTGCAGCGCGCAGTAGTCGATCAGGGCCATCATGAGCTGGTAGTTCGAAATGCGGAAGTCGTGGAAGCGTCCGAGGCCCGTGCGCGCGTCCATCAGGAAGTTCAGCAGGTTCCAGCCTTGGGGGAACAGCACCTCGTCGCGCGTGAAGCGCGCCGCGTCGGCCTTGTCGACCGCCACCATCATGTCGTTCCAGGCCGCCGGGAAGGTAGCGGCGCCGCCGTAATGCCGGTACACGACCCGCGCCGCCGAAGGCGCGTCAGGATGGATGACGTGGTTCTCGCGCACGCCCGTGTTGCGGATGGTTTCCGACAGGTGGTGGTCGAACGAGAGGTGGGCGGCAGCCACGTAGGGCAGATTGGTCGTGATGTCGCGCCCGCTGATGGCGATTTTGCCGTCCTGCATGTCTTTCGGGTGCACGAAGAGGATGTCGTCGATCAGGCCGAGGTGCCTGAGCAGGACCGCGCAGACCAGGCCATCGAAGTCACTGCGGGTGACGAGGCGGAATTTGCCGCCGGGAGCACGTGGCTGCACGGCGGACGGTTCGGCAAGGTGTTCGGCTAACATCGCACATCCCCTCATGAAAACCAAAAACCATACCTTGCAGTGTTTCCGGCCATCAGCCTTTGCGCTGGCGCATTCCGGGACGGGCGCATCCTGGCTGGACCGGATGCAGTCCATGCCCCGGATCGTGCAGGCTGTCGCACGGCGCTGGCCCGGCCTAGCGGCATTGGGTAAAGTTGCATCATCCCAACAGTTGTAGATGCCGGCAATGTTGTTTTTGCGGCACGCGGGAGCGGCGACAGAGTACACTCGCCGCTTGCACGTGCCAGCGAACCGACTCGAACACCAGACCATGCAAGCAAGGAACACAAGCCAGAACCATTTTTCCAGCGTCCTGTCGTGGCTCTACCGCTGCTTCGACGCGGTGGCGACCTGGGTGACCCAGCTGTCGTGGTGGAAGTTTTTTCTCTTTGCGATCCTGACCCTGACCGCCGGCGCCATCCTGCAGGAAGAACTGTTCTCGCGCCCGGCCGAAGAAGAAGCCCGCGCCGAGCGCAGCCCGGACAGGCGCAGCGACGCCGCCATCCTCATCGACGAGAGCGGCATCCATTTCAATCCGCGCAGCCGGCCGAAGAGCGGCGCCTCGACCGTCCCGCCGGAGGCCCCGGCCGACCCTGCGGTCAGCCCACCCGAGGCGCCGGACGCGCCGGACACGCCGGAACCGCCGAGTCCGCCCTCAACCACCATCCGCCCCGACGGCGACTCGGTCCACATCGCGCTGCCGCCGCAAATCACCGAAGAGCTGTCGAACGCGATCGAAGTCGCGGTCGAGGATGCGGCCGAGCAGAAGGTCTCGCGCTACCACAAGCAGGCCTCGACCTGGTTCATGAACTTCGTGCTGCTCTTCGTGCTCGCCCTGTTCGGCACCAAGGCCCTGGTGGGCGGCAAGAAGCGCGCCGAGGCGGAATCGCAGATCGCCAACGCCGCCGCCGAGCGCGAGGCCATGCAGCGCCAGCTGTCGGAAACGAAGATGCAGATGATGCAGGCCCAGGTCGAGCCGCACTTCCTGTTCAACACCCTGGCCTCGGTCGAACACCTGATCCAGGTCGACCCGCCGCGCGCCTCGGCCATGCAGCGCAGCCTGATCCAGTACCTGCGCGCCGTGCTGCCGCAGATGCGCGACAACGCCGTGGTCACTGGCCTCGGGCGCGAGGTCGACATGGTGACGGCCTACCTGGCCCTGCTCAAGATGCGCATGGAGGAACGCCTGACCGTCGTGATGCAGATCCCCGACGGCCTGCGCAGCGCGGCCTTCCCGCCGATGATGCTGCAGTCCATGGTCGAGAACGCGATCAAGCACGGCCTCGAATGCAAGCCCGAAGGCGGCACCCTCAGGATCCAGGCCGAAGTGGTCGACAGCAAGCTGCGCGTCACCGTCACCGACGATGGGGTCGGCTTCGGCGTGGTGCCGAGCGACGGCACCGGCCTGGGCCTGCAGACCATCCGCGACCGCCTCAAGCTGCTGCACGGCGAGCAGGCCAGCCTGCACATCGCGGCCAACAGCCCGAGCGGCGTGATCGCGATGATCGAAGTGCCGTACCAGTTGTCCAAATAAGCCCGGCCATCGGCTTGCCTGCCGCGCCGTTTCATTGAATAATTGTTACTCTTCATTCAGCTACCGGAACTCCCATGCCTACTGCAATCATTGCCGATGACGAAAGACTGATGCGCGACCAACTGCGGCTGCGGCTGTCGGAGGCGTGGCCGGAACTGGAAATCCTGGGTGAGGCGAAGAACGGCGAGGAAGCGGTGGAACTGGTCGACCAGCTTCACCCCGACCTCACCTTCCTCGACATCCGCATGCCCGGCAAGACCGGCATGGAAGCGGCGCGCGACATTGGCGACCGCAGCCAGATCGTGTTCGTCACCGCCTACGACCAGTACGCGGTCGAAGCCTTCGAGCGCGGCGCGGTCGACTACGTGCTCAAGCCTACCGAGCCGGAGCGCCTGAAGGTTACCGTCGACCGCCTCAAGCAGCGCCTCGAGCGGCCGGGCGAGAAGGTCAACGACAGCGTGCAGCAGATGCTGTCGCAGCTGGCCGAGAAGATCGCGGCGCCCAAGCAGAAGCACCTGCAATGGATCCAGGCCAGCATCGGCCAGGACCTGCGCATGATTCCGGTGGAAGACATCCTGTTCTTCCGCTCCGACGAAAAATACACCTGCGTGCAGACCGCCTCTTTCGAGGCCCTGATCCGTAAACCCGTGCGCGACCTGGCCGAGGAGCTCGATCCTTCGCTGTTCTGGCAGATCCACCGCGCCACCCTGGTCAACGTCAACGCGATCGAGGGCGTGACGCGCGACATCCGCGGCCGCCACTTGGTGCTGGTCAAGGGCCGTCCGGAAAAGCTCGAAGTCAGTCGCAGCTTCCTGCACCTGTTCAAGCAGATGTAATCCCTCCGGCGTCCGTGCGCGGCGTCCCGGGCAGTTATCGTAAAGTCAAGCTTTACCGAACTGGACAGGACGTTTCATGAGCAAGACGCGCAAGGACTCCCTCTTCCTGGCCGCCGGCGTGCTGGGCGCATTCGGCGCCGGCCTCGCCATCGGCCGCGGCCTCACAAAATCCGGCACCACCGCCACCGGCCTGCCCCGGGCCAGCGTACTGGATACACTCGCCCTCGGCCTCGAGGTCTTCGCCCCCGTAGTTGCCCAGGGGGTCATCATCCGCCGCCCACCGATGGTGGCCCTGGCCGAGAAGCTCGACCTCGACCGCCGCGCCGTGCAGCGCATGCAGAAGCTGCGCGACAAGTACGGACGCGGTCCCCTGATGTTGCCCCTGCCGATCCGCAAGCAGGCCGTGGTGCTGGATCCGCGGCATGCGCAGCGGGTGCTGGACGGCTCACCCGATCCGTTCTCGCCCGCCAGTACCGAGAAGCGCGGCGCCCTCTCCCACTTCGAACCGAAGGCCGTCCTGCTGTCGGAGGGCGCCGAACGGTCGGAACGGCGCCGCTTCAACGAAGCCGCGCTCGATACCGCGCATCCGATGCACAGGATGGCCGCGGGCTTCCTGCCGCTCGTTGAAGAAGAAGCGGCGCGCATCCTGGAGGCCGCGCGGGCACAGGGGCGCCTCGATTGGGACGTCTGGTCGCAGGGCTGGTATCGCCTGATCCGGCGCATCGTGCTGGGCAACTCCGCAGCTGAAGACCATGAGTTGCAGGCATTGATCACGCGCCTGCGCGGAGCAGCCAACTGGGCCGGTTTCCATCCGAAGATGCGCGGCAAGCGCGAGCGTTTCCTCGAGCGCATCCAGATGTATCTCGACCGCGCGGAACCGGGCAGCCTGGCGGGCTTCATGGCGCAGATTCCGCGCAACGCCCTTACCGAGCCAAGGCAGCAGGTGCCGCAGTGGCTGTTCGCCTTCGATGCGGCCGTGATCGCCAGCTTCCGCGCCCTGGCCCTGCTGGACAGCTACCCGGAACAGCTGCAGCGCGCCCGCGAGGAGATCGCGGAGCGGGACGGCAAGCCGCAGCTGCCCTTCCTGCGCGCCACCGTGCTGGAAGCGCTGCGCCTGTGGCCGACCACGCCCATGGTGCTGCGCCAGAGCCGCGCGGAAACGCAGTGGGAAGACGGCACGATGCCGGCGGAAACCGGCGTGCTGGTCCACGCGCCCTTCTTCCACCGTGACGACGCCCACCTGCCTTACGCCGACCGCTTCGCGCCGGAGCTGTGGCGCGAGGATTGGGAGCAAGGCGTCAAGCGCGACTGGCCCTTGATTCCCTTTAGTGATGGGCCGGTGATCTGTCCGGGGCGCCACCTGGTCCTGATGACGAGCAGCAATCTGCTGGCGGCCTTGCTGGAGAAGTACACGCTGCGGCTGGAGAACCGGAAACTGGATCCGGCGCATCTGCCCGGTACGCTGGACAACTACGGCCTGCGCTTCCAGGTTTCGTAGGGTGGACCGGGGCGCGTAGACGGCTCTGCCGTCCGCGCGTTCAACTCCCGCGTGGGCAGCCATGACGCGTGGTTTCAACGGTAATTTGAACGCGCGCACGGCGAAGCCGGCTACGCGCCCCGGTGCCCCCTACGGAGCACCTTGTGTGGCATCAAGCTACCTCCCCGCCCCGCCACGTAATGTAGAGCTCCCGGCCCCACGGCCACGACACGCAGCTCTTCCGCATGACTCCACAGCGACGCCAGCGCCGCCGCACGCCAGGCACGGCGGTTCTCGTAGTGAGCTTCCTGGGCGGCTATTGCGCCAGCCAGGCGGCCGCGGCATTGCGCCGCGCACGCGCCGCGCGCCGCCCGCCTGCCGAGGTGCGCCGGGTCGACGGGCGCCGCATCGTCCACAGCGCGAGCGACGCCATCCTCTCCATCGACGAGGAGGCGGTGATCGTGTTCGCCAACCCGGCCGCGGCCCATATGTTCGCCACCAGCGTGGCGAATATGCGGGGCAGCTCGCTGGCGCGCTTCATCCAGGCGCCGGGACGCGATACCAAATTGCCGCTCGATTATTTTCCTGCCGGCGGGGGGCGCGCCGGCCGCCGCGCCACCGACTACGCCGTCACCGGCATCCGCTCCAACGGCCAGCTGTTCCCGATCGAAGGCTCGATCTCCAGCATCGAGCAGGACGGCCGCCTGGTCTATACCGTGATCCTGCGCGACGTGTCCGAGCGCCACCTCGTGCAGCAAAAACTGGCGCGCTCGCACGACCAGCTGCGCCAGCTGTCCTCGGCGCTGCAGACCATCCGCGAAGAAGAACGCACCCACATCGCGCGCGAGCTGCACGACGATCTCGGCCAGCTGCTGGCCTCGCTGCGCATGGATCTCACCCTGCTGCGCCAGCACAATCATTTGCCCGAACCCAGCGGGCACCTGCTCGATGGCATGGAGAGCAATCTGCTGACCGCCATCACCTCGCTGCGCCGCATCGCCACCAACCTGCGTCCGCGCGCCCTCGACGAAGGCGGCCTCTACTTCGCGCTGCAGGGCCTGCGCGACGAATTCTGCGAGCGCCATGGCATCGCCTGCCTGCTGCTGGCCGACGAGGACGAGCTGCGCCTCGACGACGTCGCCAGCACCGCCGTGTTCCGCATCGTGCAGGAGGCGCTCACGAACATCGCCCGGCATGCCGAGGCGAGCAGCGTGGTGCTCACCCTCGAGCGCAGCAACCACGACCTGCTGGTCACGATCCGCGACGACGGCCGCGGCATCCGCTCCGAAGACATGGAAAAGGTCTCGTCGCTCGGCCTGGTCGGCATGCGCGAACGGGTCTGGGCCCTGCACGGCGAGATCGCCATCAGCGCCGACGAACCGCCCGGCACGCGCATCGACATCTCCATCCCCATCGCCGCCCATGACCACGTGGAGGCGCCGGCCAGTTGAGTGTTTGGCATATCAGGGTGTCATCAAGCGGACATATTCCCCCCGTAATATCCGCGTCGATCCGAGTGATAAAAGCTCGACATCCTGTCCAAACCAAACTGGAGATCTACATGAAGTTTAAGTGCCTGGCAGCTGCGCTGCTGTCGTCCCTCCCGCTGTTCGCCCACGCCCAGACCAATGTCACCATCTACGGCGTGATGGACGCTGCGATCGCCGTGGAGAACACCGACACCCCGGGCGAAGGCCATCGTACTGTGATCAACTCGGGCAACCAGTCGAGCAGCCGTATCGGCTTCCGCGGTACCGAAGACCTGGGTAACGGCCTGAAAGCACTGTTCAACATCGAAGCCGGCGTCTCCCTCGACACCGGCGCCGCTGATTCGAGCCTGTTCGGCCGCCGCGCCGTGGTCGGCCTGCAGGGCGACTTCGGTACCCTGACCGTCGGCCGCGAATACTCGCCGATCGCCGCCGTCGCCGCCGCCTCGGACACCCTGGGCCAGGGCATGTTCGGCAGCAACCTGTCGGCCTTCACGCGCCTGACCCGCCGCCTGGCGAACTCGGTGAACTACAAGAGCAACTCGCTCTCCGGCTTCACCGTCAACGCCGCCTACTCGACCGGCGAAAAGGCCGTCGATCCTTCGGGCGACCTGATGGGCGCATCGGTGGAATACAAGAACGGCGGCCTGTACCTGGGCGCCGGCTACCACCAGATCGAACGCCTGGCCACCGGCGACGACAAGGAATGGGGCGCTGGCGCCGGCTACAACTTCGGCGCCTTCGAGGTCAAGGGTAACTACCTGGTCGCCGACCAGACCGGCCCGAACAACGAGTACAAGAACGCCAACATCGGCGTCGCCTACACCACCGGTCCGAACAAGTTCTTCGTGAACTTCCAGCAGCAGAAGATCGAAACCGGCGCCAAGGGCAACACCGTCTCGCTGGCCTACACCTACAACCTGTCGAAGCGCACCAACATCTACACGACCTATGCGCAGCTGCGCAACAACGGCCGTGCCGTCTTCGGCATCAACTCCTCGTCGACCAACGTGACCCCGGCCGCCACCGCACTGGGCGCCGATCCGTCGGTGTTCTCCCTGGGCGTGCGTCACTCGTTCTAAGCCCTCCGCTGCCGCCTCCCGCGCGGCACAAGGTCTTCCCGAAGCCGGCTTTTGCCGGCTTCGTCATTTCTGCAACATCCCTTCCCGTCCCACGCTTGACCCGCTCTCCTGAGCGCGGCTAACGAACGTGGCCGAAATTTCAAGTTTAATACGCGTGTAACAAGGATGCGGTGGTGCGCAGGCGGCTTTTCGGCCGTTGCGCCACCCCGCGCACGATTGAAACAATTAACGGTTAATCAATATTGCATCCGGTATGATCGTCAGCAATTCTGACAAATCGCGGCACTCGGCTAAAGGGGTTTGCGCATGACTACAGCGACACGGCGATTCGACGGCTTCGACCTCGCGGACAGCGAAGAGCAGATCGAGGCACTGCGCGACTGCATCGAGCAGCGCATCGACGAACTGCTGGAAGGCAGCGGCGAGCACACCGACCTCCTGAGCGCCGCCATGCGCGCCGGCGCGCTCAGCGCCGGCAAGCGCATGCGCCCCTTGCTCGTGATGCTGGTTGCGCGCGACCTCGGCTGCACCTCGCCGGCCCTGGTCGACGTCGCCTGCGCGGTCGAGATGGTGCATGCCGCTTCCCTGATGCTGGACGACATGCCGTGCATGGACAATGCCCAGCTCCGGCGCGGCAAGCCGGCCATCCACGTGCAGTATGGCGAGGACGTCACCATCCTCGCCTCGGTCGCCCTGCTCAGCCGCGCCTTCGGCGTGCTGGCCACCGCCCAGGACATCCCGCCCATCACGCGCACCCGCCTGGTGGCGCGCCTGGCCGAGACCATCGGCACCCAGGGCCTGGTGCGCGGGCAGTTCGAAGACCTGCACGGCGGCGCGCGCAGCCTTGACGCCATCGCCGCCACCAACGAACTCAAGACCGGCGTGCTGCTCGGCGTGGCGGTCGACATGGCGGCCATCATCGCCCAGACCGAGGAACAGGTGGCGCGTTCGCTGCGCGCCTTCGCCATGGCGGCCGGCCACGCTTTCCAGATCCGCGACGACTTCCTTGACCTGCCCGGCAACGACAGCGCCGTCACCGGCAAGGACACCGGCAAGGACCTGGGCAAGAACACCCTGCTGGTCTCGCTCGGGCTGGACGAGGCGCAGCGGCGCCTGGCCGGACACCTGTCGGATGCCGAGCGCCACCTGGTCGAGGCCCTCGGCAGCGAGGCGGGCACCCGCCGCTTCGTGGCCGGCCTGTTCGCGCGCGGCGCTTCGCGCCTGCGCTTTGCGGGCGGCGCCATGCCTTTCGCCGACGCCGCGGCCACGCGCACGCACGCGCTCAGCGTCAACTGAAGCCCGAGGGAAGCGATCGCATGGCGCATTTCGGTGTTGTCGCACCCGCCTTCTACAGCCACTTCAACGCGCTGGAAGCACTCGGCGGCGAACTCGTCGCGCGCGGGCACCGCGTGACCTTCCTCCACCGGCCGGACGCCAGCCAGTACGTGCGCGACCCGCGCATCGGCTTTCACGCCGTCGGCGCCCATACCCACCCTCCCGGCTCGCTGGCGGAGTCGCTGCGCCGCGCCGCCAATCCGGGCGGGCCGCTGGGGCTGCGCCGCGTCATCCTCGACATGGCCGCGTCCACCGACATGCTGTGCCGCGAGCTGCCGCGCGCCATCGACCAACTCGGCATCGACGCCATCGTCGCCGACCAGATGGAAGCGGCCGGCGGCCTGGTGGCCGAGGGCCTCGGCCTGCCCTTCGTCTCGGTCGCCTGCGCGCTGCCGGTCAACCGCGAACCAGGCATTCCGCTGCCCGTCATGCCTTTCGCTTACGAGGACAGCGAGCGTGCGCGCAAGATCGTCGAAGGCAGCAGCCGCGTCTACGACTGGATGATGGGGCCGCACGGACGGAGCATCGCCACGAATGCCGCGCGCCTCAAGCTGGCGCCGCGCAGCGGACTGCACGAATGCCTGTCGCCGCTGGCGCAAGTGAGCCAGACCGTGGAAGATTTCGACTTCCCACGCCGCGCGCTGCCGGCGCGCTTTCACCACGTGGGTCCCCTGCGCCCGCCCGGCATCCAGCACATGCCCGAGCAGTCGCGCATGCCGCCAATCGACGCTGGCCGGCCCTTCGTGTTCGCCTCGCTCGGCACCCTGCAGGGCCAGCGTTTCGGCGTGTTCCGCCGCATCGCCCACGCCTGCCGCGAACTCGACGTCCAGCTCCTGATCGCCCACTGTGGCGGCCTGGACGCACGCCAGGAACGCGCCCTCGAGCAGGCCGGCGCCACCTGGGTATGCGCGTTCGCGCCGCAGCAGGCCGTGCTGGCGCGCGCCGATGCGGTGGTCTCGCACGCGGGCTCGAACACCGTGATGGACGCCATCGCCGCGCGCACGCCGATCCTGGCCCTGCCGATCGCCTTCGACCAGCCGGGTACGGCCAGCCGCGTCGTCCACGCGGGCATCGGCTTGAAGGCCTCGCCGCAGTTCGCCTCGAGCGGTCAGATGGCGAAGCTGCTGAAGCGCCTGCTGGACGAATCGCAGTTCGCCGCGGCGCTGGAGCGACTTTCCGGCAGCGTCGCCGCAAGCGGCGGCACGCGTCGCGCGGCCGACATCATCGAAGCGGCGCTGCAACTGCGCGGCGTTCCGCAGGAAGAAGTGGCCGGCCTTGACTAAACCCTACGACCTGATCCTGGCCGGCGGGGGGCTGGCCAACGGCCTGATCGCCTGGCGCCTGCGCCAGCGACGCCCGGAGCTGCGCGTCCTGCTGGTGGAAAGCGGGGAGCACATCGGCGGCAACCATACCTGGTCCTTCCATGACAGCGACCTGACGTCGGAAGAGTGGACGTGGATCGCACCGCTCGTTTCGCAGCGCTGGCCCGGCTACCAGGTCGCCTTCCCGCAACTGGAGCGCACCCTGGATGGGGGCTATGCCAGCATCGCCTCCGAAGACTTCGCCCGCATCGTCGCAGCGGACCTCGGCCTACGCCTGCGGACCGGCGCCCACATCACCGGCCTGAGCCCGACTACCGTCACGCTGGCAAGCGGTGAAGTCCTCACCTCGCGCGCCGTGATCGACGGACGCGGCATGCGCGCGACCAGGCATATGTCGCTCGGCTACCAGACCTTCCTCGGCCAGGAACTGGTTCTGGCCGCCCCGCATGGCCTGCAGGCGCCCGTCATCATGGACGCCGGCGTCGAACAGCAGGGCGGCTACCGCTTCGTCTACCTGCTGCCGCTCAAGCCCGACCGCATCCTCGTCGAAGACACCCATTACGTCGACAGCGCCGCCTGGGAGCCGGGGCGACTGCGCGCCAACATCGCCGCCTACATCGCCGCGCGCGGCTGGCAGGTGGCAAGCATGCTGCGCGAGGAACACGGTTCGCTCCCCATCGTGCTGGCGGGCGACTTCGACGCCTATTGGGACGAGATGGAGGGCCAGCCCTGCTCGGGCCTGCGCGCCGCCCTCTTTCATCCGACCACCGGCTATTCGCTGCCGCATGCGGTACGCCTGGCCGACCACATCGCCGGCCTGCCGGCCGAGGCACTGGACGCGCCGCGTCTCTTCGCCGCCATCCGCGAGGAGGCCAGGTGCGCCTGGGAAAGCCAGCGCTTCTTCCGCCTGCTCAACCGCATGCTCTTCCTCGCAGGCCGGCCGGAGTCGCGCTGGCGTGTGATGCAGCGCTTCTACCGCCTGCCCGCGCCCCTGATCGCGCGCTTCTACGCCGGCCGCCTGCGCTTGCAGGACAAGGCGCGCCTGCTTTCCGGCAAGCCGCCGGTGCCCGTGGGCGAAGCCTTTGCAGCAGCCATCAAGATCCACCCCGACCAGATCAGGAAGCCAGCATGAACCAGAAGAAGAACGCAGTCGTCATCGGCGCCGGCTTCGGCGGCCTGGCGCTCGCCATCCGCCTGCAGGCCGCCGGCATGCAGGTCACGTTGCTGGAAAAGCGCGACAAGCCGGGCGGCCGCGCCTATGTCTTTGAGGACCAGGGCTTCGTCTTCGACGCCGGTCCGACCGTGATCACCGACCCGTCCTGCATCGAGGAGCTGTTCACGGCCGCCGGCAGGCGGCTGGCCGACTATGTCGAGCTGCTGCCGGTAACGCCCTTCTACCGCCTGTGCTGGGAAGACGGCAGCCACTTCGACTACGCCAACGACCAGGAGGCCCTCGACCGCCAGATCCACGCGCTCAACCCGCGCGACGTGGCAGGCTACCAGCGCTTCCTGGCGTACTCGAAAGCCGTGTTCGAGGAAGGCTACCTGAAGCTGGGCGCCGTGCCCTTCCTCTCCTTCCGCGACATGATCTCGGCCGGCCCGCAGCTGGCGCGCCTGCAGGCCTGGCGCAGCGTCTACAGCCTGGTCTCGAAATTCATCGAGGACGAGCACCTGCGCCAGGCCTTCTCCTTCCACTCGCTGCTGGTGGGCGGCAATCCCTTCGCGACCAGCTCGATCTACACCCTGATCCACGCGCTCGAGCGCCAGTGGGGCGTGTGGTTCCCGCGCGGCGGCACCGGCGCCCTGGTGCGTGGCATGGTCAAGCTGTTCGAGGACATCGGCGGACGCATCGAAGTCAATGCACCGGTGGCCGAGATCGAGGCGAGCGGCAAGCGTGTCACGGGCGTGCGGCTGGAAGACGGCCGCCGCTTTGCTGCCGACGCCGTGGCTTCGAACGCCGACGTGGTCCACACCTACGACAAGCTGCTCGGCAAGCACCCGCGCGGCAAGGCCGAGTCGGAGGCGCTGCGCAGGAAGCGCTTCAGCAACTCGCTCTTCGTGCTCTATTTCGGGCTGGACCACCACCACGAGCAGCTCCAGCACCACACGGTCTGCTTCGGCCCGCGCTACCAGGGCCTGATCAAGGACATCTTCGGCGGCAGGGAGCTGGCCGAGGACTTCTCGCTCTACCTGCACGCGCCCTGCGTCACCGACCCTTCGCTGGCGCCGCCCGGCTGCGGCAGCCACTACGTGCTGGCCCCGGTGCCCCACCTGGGCAATGCGCCGATCGACTGGGAGGTCGAGGGCCCGCGCTACCGCGACCGCATCTTCGACTATCTCGAAGAGCGCTACATGCCCGGCCTGCGCAGCCAGCTCGTCACGAGCCGCATCTTCACGCCCTTCGATTTCCGCGACCAGCTCAATGCCCACCACGGCTCGGCCTTCTCGCTCGAGCCGATCCTCACCCAGAGCGCCTGGTTCCGTCCGCACAACCGCGACAGCGAGCTGGCCAACCTTTACCTGGTCGGCGCCGGCACCCACCCGGGCGCGGGCGTGCCGGGCGTGATCGGCTCGGCCAAGGCCACTGCCGGCCTGATGCTGGAAGAAGTGCGCGCCGCGCGCCGCGAGGAGGTGCCGGCATGAGCGAAGCCCTGATGGAGCACGCGACGCGCACCATCGAAGTCGGCTCGAAGAGCTTTGCCGCGACCGCGAAACTGTTCGACCCGGCGACGCGGCGCAGCGTCCTGATGCTCTATGCCTGGTGCCGCCACTGCGACGACGTGGTCGACGGCCAGGAGCTGGGTTTCAATGTCGCGAATGCCCATCATGACGCGGCCGGCGCGCTGGCGCAGCTGGAAGACCAGACCCGCCGCGCCTATGCGGGCGAGCAGATGCGCGACCCTGCCTTCGCCGCCTTCCAGGAAGTCGCCCTGCGCCACCGTATCGCGCCGCGCTACGCCTTCGACCACCTGGCCGGCTTCGCCATGGACGTCGCGGACGCGCGCTACGAGACCTTCGACGACCTTCTCCGCTACTGCTACCACGTGGCCGGGGTGGTCGGCCTGATGATGGCCTCGATCATGGGCGCGGTCGACGAGGACGTTCTGGACCGCGCCTGCGACCTGGGACTGGCCTTCCAGCTCACGAATATCGCACGCGACATCGTCGAGGATGCGCGCATGGGCCGCTGCTACCTGCCGGCCCAGTGGCTAAAGGAGGCGGGCATTCCGCGCGAGGAACTGGCCGCGCCGCGCCACCGCGCCGCCCTGGCGGTGCTGGCTGCGCGCCTGGTCGACCATGCCGAACCCTATTACGACTCGGCGGCCGAAGGCGTGAAAGCCCTGCCCCTGCGCTCGGCCTGGGCAATCGCCAGCGCGCGCAATGTCTATCGCCAGATCGGCATCGAAGTGAAGCGCCGCGGGGTTCACGCCTGGGACGAACGCACCGGCACCAGCAAGGCGGCGAAGGTATGGCTGCTGTTGAAAGGCGGCGCGAGCGCGCTCAGTTCGCGTGGTCGCGCGCGGCAAGCCCGTCCAGCGGCTCTGTGGCGTCGTCCGGGCGCGGCTGACGCTGCAGGCGTCCCCCATGCAGCGCATGCAAGTCCTGCTTGAGCCTGGCCACCGGCGGCGCATACAGGAAGCCGAAGGAGACCGCCCCTTCCCGTCCCTCGACCGCGTGGTGCATGCGGTGGGCCTGGTAGAGGCGCTTCAGGTAGCCGCTTTTCGGCGTGTAGGTAAATGGCCAGCGGCGGTGCACCAGGCCGTCGTGGGCGATGAAGTAGAGCGCCCCGTAGGCCGTCATGCCGGCGCCGATCCACTGCAGCGGGTAGAAGCCGCGTGTGCCGAACCAGATCAGGGCGATGGCCACGCCGGCGAAGACCACAGCGTAGAGGTCGTTCTTCTCGAACCAGCCCCTGCGGGCTTCGTGGTGCGACTTGTGCCAGCCCCAGCCGAAACCATGCATCACGTACTTGTGCGCGACGATGGAAAACACTTCCATCAGCACGATGGTGACGAGGACGATGGCGGCGTTGATCAGCATGGCGCAAGCCTACCACACCCCTCGCGCCGCACCATTGCCAAGGCGGCAGCCGGCGGTTCATCGACGGTACAGATTTCCACTTTACGAAAGGATCACCATGCGCAGCGTTTCCACCGTCCTCCTCGCCTTCGGCCTTGTCTTCTCTAGCTGCCAGGCGCTGGCAGCCGCCACGGTCGAAGTCCGTGTCTCGGGCGTGACGGCCAGGGGCAAGGTCAACGTCGCCGTCTGCGACCGCGAACGCTTCCTCAAGCAATGCGCCTACAGCGCCACGGCGCCGGCCCAGGCGGGCGAGACCGTCGTCACCCTGAAGGACATCCCCGCAGGCACCTGGGCCGTGCTGGCCTACCAGGACGAGAACGAGAACAAGGAGCTGGACCGCAACTTCATCGGCATCCCCAAGGAAAACTACGGCTTCAGCCGCAACCCGGTCAGCCGTTTCGGGCCGCCTTCCTTCGAGGATGCCGCGATCGAGCTGCGCGAGGGCGCCAACGCGGCCGCGATCAAGCTCCATTGACGTATTCGTGCACCGAAAGCGTGCCGCCGTGCGCTACTGGATGGCGCGCGCCGGGACCGCCTGCATCGCCTTGAGGCACGCGGCAGTGCAGCAAAAAATAACAATAGGAATTAGATAATTCTTCGGGTATCGTTGCTCTCCATAATGGGCCGGGCAGCGTTTTCGGCCGTCTTTCGATGACATTTGTTGCTTTGGGGAAGATGTATGAATGAGTTGGTGAACCTCATTAACGGTTGGGTCTGGAGCCCTGCCCTGATCGCGCTCTGCCTGGGCGCGGGATTGTATTTCTCGATTCGCTCGCGCTTCCTCCAACTGCGCCACGTGCGCGAAATGACCCGTCTCATGATGGACGGTAAAAGCTCGGATCAGGGCGTGTCCTCCTTCCAGGCCCTGACCATGACCCTGGCCGGCCGCGTCGGCACCGGCAACATCGCCGGCGTCGCCACCGCCATCACCTTCGGCGGCCCGGGCGCCGTATTCTGGATGTGGGCCGTCGCCTTCCTCGGCGCCAGCTCGGCCTTCGTCGAGTCGACCCTCGGCCAGGTGTACAAGGAATCGATCGACAAGCAGTTCCGCGGCGGCCCCGCCTTCTATATCGAGAAGGGCCTGGGCATCAAGTGGTACGCGGTGCTGTTCGCCCTGGTCACCATTCTCGCCACCGGCGTGCTGCTGCCGGGCGTGCAGGCCAACTCGATCGCCGAGAGCCTCAAGACCGCCGCCGGCGTCGACACCACCGTCACCGGCGCCATCCTCGCGATCGCACTGGCCTTCATCATCTTCGGCGGCGTCAAGCGCATCGCCACCTTCGCTGAATACGTGGTGCCCTTCATGGCGCTGGGCTACATCGTCGTGGCCTGCATCATCGTCGCCATGCACATCGACCAGCTGCCGGCCGTCCTCTCGCTGATCTTCACCTCCGCCTTCGGCGCCGATGCCGCCTTTGGCGCCATCATCGGCATGGCGATCCAGTGGGGCGTCAAGCGCGGCGTCTACTCGAACGAAGCCGGCCAGGGCACCGGCCCGCACGCCTCCTCGGCGGCGGAAGTGAGCCACCCGGCCAAGCAGGGCCTGGTGCAGGGCTTCTCGGTCTACGTCGACACCCTGTTCGTGTGCTCGGCCACCGCCTTCATGCTGCTCATCACCGGCCAGTACAATGTGCAGGCGCCGGACGGCACGCCGATGTTCACCGGCGTGCAAGGCGTTGCCGCCGGCCCGGGCTATGTGCAGACGGCACTGGAAAACATCATGCCCGGCTTCGGATCGCTGTTCGTCGCCATCGCCCTGCTGTTCTTCGCCTTCACGACGATCGTGGCCTACTACTACATCGCCGAAACCAATATCGCCTACCTGAACCGCACGACCGGCCGTCCCTGGATGGCATTCCTGCTGAAAGTAGCCATCATCGGCGCCACCTTCTACGGCACCATCAAGACCGCCGATGCCGCCTGGGCGCTGGGCGACCTGGGCGTGGGCCTGATGGCGTGGCTGAACATCATCGCGATTCTGTTGATGCGCAATGTCGCCTTCAAGTGCCTGCGCGACTACGAGGCGCAGAAGGCGCAAGGCAAGGATCCGGTCTTCGATCCGGTCGCGCTCGGCATCGAGAACGCCGACTACTGGGTCAAGCGCGGAGCAAGCGCCCAGCCCGACCCGCTGGCCGGCAGCACCGCGCCGGCCCCGACCACCGGGCGCTGAGGCTCTACACTATTTCCGGCCCGAAAGGGCCGGATTTCATTTATACTTGGAACGGGTGTTCGTACCGCCGGTACGACAGGATGCGCGATGGTCGGGCCGCCACGCGGCTTCATTGCGACCATCATGCCCTTCTTCACCTCCGTCCGCCTCTCCTCCACCTTCAAGTCCTTCTTCGCGTCGAGCAAATCCGGCGGCATCGTGCTGATCCTCTGCACCCTGCTCTCGCTGGCGCTCGCCAATTCACCCTTTGGTCCGTCCTGGCTCGGTTTCTGGCAGCAGTACGTCGCCGGCCTGAGCATCGAACACTGGGTCAACGATGCGCTGATGGCGATCTTCTTCCTGATGATCGGCCTCGAGCTGGAGCGCGAGCTGTACAACGGCGAGCTGTCCGACCTGCGCAACGCCCTGCTGCCGATCCTGGCCGCGATCGGCGGCATCGTGGTGCCGGCGTCGATCCACTTCGCCTTCAACAACGGCAGCCCGACCCAGGCCGGGGTCGGCATCCCGATGGCGACCGACATCGCCTTTGCGCTCGGCGTCCTGGCCCTGCTGGGCAGCCGCGTGCCGGCCTCGCTGAAGATCTTCCTGACGGCGCTGGCGGTGATGGACGACCTGGGCGCGATCATCGTCATCGCCCTGTTCTATTCCACCGGGCTGTCGGTTGCCTACCTGGCCGGCGCGCTGGCGGTGTTCGCACTGCTCGTCCTGATGAACCGCGTGCTGCGGGTGATGGCCCTGCTGCCCTACCTCGTGGGCGGCGCCGTGATGTGGTTCCTGATGCTCAAGTCCGGCGTGCATGCGACCATCGCCGGCGTGCTGCTGGCCTTCGCAATCCCCTATTCGGCACGCCAGGACGACGAGAAGTCGCCCTCGCACCGCCTGGAGCACCTGCTGCACAAGCCGGTCGCCTTCCTGATCCTGCCCATTTTCGCACTGGCCAACACCGGCATCGTGGTTGCCGCCGGCTGGGCGGAAGAGCTGCTGTCGCCGAACAGCCTGGGCATCATGCTCGGCCTGGTAGCGGGCAAGCCGGTCGGCATCGTCCTGTTCAGTTTCGCCGCGGTGGCGCTGGGTCTGTGCCGCCTGCCGCTGGACCTGGCCTGGCGCCACGTGATCGGCGCCGGCCTGCTCGGCGGGATCGGTTTCACCATGTCGATCTTCATCACCAACCTGGCGTTTACGGGCGCGCCCGACGCCATCAATGCCTCGAAGATGGCGATCCTGCTGGCCTCGCTGACGGCGGGCGTGGCCGGCTTCGTGTGGCTCAAGCTGCGGGGCGCGCCGACCCCGATCGACGACGATCCGGACACGCTCGACTTCGACGCGGCGCGCTGAGCTACCTGGCGGCGCCGTCCAGCAGCGCGAGCAGTTCCGCCTTGTTGCCCGCCGCCGGCCACCCCGTGACCTGACCGACGACCTTGCCCTCCTTCAGCAGGAAGAAACGCGGCACGCCGGCAACGTCGATCGCCTGCCATTGCGCGACGCTGTAGGGAAGGCGTATCGAGATGCCGGGGATGGACTTGTTCCATTCGTCGATGAAACCGGCGGAGAATACCGAGCGCGGCGGCGTCACCAGCACGAGGCCGGCCTGCAGCAAGCGCGCACGCAGCGCGGCGTCATCGCGCAGCGCCGCCAGGGCGTTGGCGGAGAATTGGCAGCCTGTATCGACGACCATCACGAGTTCGGGACCATGCGGATGCGGCAGCGCTTCGCGGACCAGGGTGCTGGTGGCGGCATCGAAGCGATAGGCGCTGCGCCCCTTGAAGCCCGGCCCGAGCGGATCGCTCACCATTGGGATGGTCCGTCCCGCCAGGTGTGGCTTCGTGGCCGCGAATGCCCGTGCCTGTTCGAACGCGCGCGCCGCGAGCATGCGACGCAGCACGGTGTCGTCGAAGGTGCGGCGGGTATCGATACCGCGCGCCCGCATCTCCTCGTACACCGCCATCAGGAACTGGCTGGCGACGGAATCCATCCCGCCTTGCGCCGCGAGCGCTGCGGCGTCGAAGTACGGCGGCAGGTCGCCCACAGGGAGCTCCTGCAGCGTGAACCGGGATGGACGCTGGCCGAAGACCGCGGCGAAGCGGCGATCCATCTGCGCGTCGTCCGTCATCGTCACCGCGCCAGCCGTGTCGTCGCGGCGCCTTTCATCGCCGTCCAGGAAGCGCTCGATCCGCGCCAGGCGCGCTACGGCATCCGCCGTCGGCGCCGGCAGCCGAAGCGGCGCGCCGACCAGCTCTTTCTCCAGCATGGGAAGGTAGACGCTCGCATCGATGAAGGCCAGCACGTCGGCGAGCTGCCGGGGCTCCAGTTCGCGCAGCAAGGGGACGGTACTGAAGGTACTCAGCCCGCGCTCGCTCCAGCGCAGCGACTGCAGGAAACGCCGCTTGCCGTAGGGCGTAAAGGCGTCGAGCGGGCTCGGCTGGCTGGACGCCAGCACCGACTCGAGCTGCACCGCACTGCGCACGACGGGCGCCGGGGTCTCCCCAGCCTGTGCGGCCAGGGTCCAGCAAGCGAGCGATACCAGAATGGTTCTGCGAACGAAGCGGCCAGGCATGGTTTCTCCAGTGACGTGCTCGTCCGAGTATATCGGTGACGTCGACGACAGAGAGGACCCGCCCTCACTTTATGTCGGGCGGGTAGCCGGGGAAAGCGCCTAGGCCAGGGCGATGGTGCCGAACTGGGCGTTGAACGAGACCTCCGTCAGGTCGACACCCGTCAGCTGGACGATCAGGTCCTGTCCCGCAGCGAAGGTAGCCGCGGACTCGGCGCCGCTGTCGACCACCACATAGGCATTGCCCTGGTAGCTGAACCAGACGGCCTCGCCGGCATGAGCCTGGGCGATGGCGGCGTTGACGTAGTTCGAGAACACCGCCGTCGATTCGTTCAGGCTGGCGCCCAGCTTTGCAAAAGCTGTCACGGAAGGGACGGCCGCGCCATCGAGCCACTTGAGCTGCAGCAGGTCTCCGGCAGTGAAGTCCTCAATCATCGAGTAAGTGGATGCATTGTTGGTGCCAAAGCCAGCGGCTGTCGGCGCCAGAACGAACCTGTCGGCGCCCGCGCCGCCGGCCAACCGTGCGCCTCCGCTACCGGCAAACAAGGTGTCGTCACCGTAGGCACCAGTGAGCTCGTCGGCTTGTGCATTGATGCCCATCGAAGCGGTCAGTGTATCGGCGCCATCGCCACCCCGGACACGGATCGGCGCCCCCTCGTGGGCCGACAGGTCGATGGTCAGCTGGCCGGCCGTGCGGCCGGAAATCGACTCCAGCCCGGTCGATGACGTCAGCGTCAGGACCAGCTTGCCCGTCTCCGATTGGTTGGCCAGAAGAATGGTTTCAACGTTGCTCAACTTCGGCAGGGTAAGGGTGCCGCTCTCGCCCAGGATGAGCAGGGTGTCCCTGCCGCCGCCACCGTCGATCGTGTCTTGTGCACCCAGCGTGCCGGATGCAGGGCCGCTCGAGAAGGTGCCCTCGAACTGGTCATCTCTCCACGTTCCTTTCAGGGTGTCTACACCTGTGGTCAGGCTGAACATCGGCCAGCTTCCGTCGATAATGACGCTGGCATCCACGATCTCGCCGACGGTCTTGTCCAGGTTTTCCGGCTCGAGCGCATGGTTCAGCGAGGCGCTGTCGCCGATCGTTGACAGCCAGGCCTTGGCCACGTTGACGGATTTCGCGTCGGTGTAGGCAATGACTTCGATGGCAGTGTCGAACTCGGCTGTGAGCGCAGTTGCTGCAGTGACCTTGTTGGCGTACGTCGTCCTGTCCGGCGCGTCACTGTCCGAGGCGTTGTCGGCGATGACTTTAAAAATCTGATCGACGCTGAAGGTGCCTTCGCGCAGGCGGGCCGTCCAGAACGCCATCCCGCTCGGATCGGCATCGCGGTTGAACAGGTTCTTGTAGATCTGGTTGATGATCTGCTCATGCGTCTGGCCCGCGGTCAGCGCTTTGAATTCCGGCGATTGCGCAAACGAGCTGGATACCAGGTCGAGGTTACCCTGGGCCTGGTCCAAAACCTTTTCCCAATGCGCCAGGCCATCGTAGTCTGCCGGACGGCTGAAGTAGGCGACATAGAGCTTCTGGATCGCTTCGGTATGGACGGCCATGGGGTTTCTCCTGTTCTATGAATGGACGCATGGTGCCCGCCGTGCCTGTCACTTTGTGTGACGTCCGTCACAGAAACCGAGGGCTTATGCGGTACGGGTAGCATCAAGCCAAAAGGAGGAAAGGAAAACGGGCTAAAAGACTGATTTATCCGCACATGGCGCCAGCAACATTTCCTTACAGCTGAGTAACCGCGCTTTACCTTTGGGCAACAGACAATGGATTCCCCTCATTTCGAAGCCTCTCCATGAAACGTCTGCCTCTTGCCCTCGCCACCGCCCTGCTCTTCTGCCTGCCGGCCGTCCAGGCCATTCCGATTTCGGACTGGCGCGCCGAAGACCTCCTGATGCAGGCCCCGGACATCCGGAAGGAACTGGCCTTGAACGAGAACCAGCGCCTGCTGTGGGAACAGAGCGAACGTAAGACCCGCACCATCCTGCGCACGCGCAAGGAGCGCCGCGACGCACTCGACGCGGCGGCCAGGACATTGGCAGGCAACCCGGCCGGCGAGCTGCGCACGCTTGCCGCTCCGCTCGACGCCGACGCAGCGGCCACCCAGGCCGAAGACCTGGCCTTGCGCGAAACCTGGCTCTTGATGAACGACGCACTCGACGACGCGCAGCGCGCCAAGCTGATGGCCCATGTGCGAAGCATGCTGGAGCGCCAGCCGGGCGGGCCGGGAGGAGAAGGAAAGCCTGAGCGCGGCAACCGACCGGAAGGCGGCGGCCGCGGTCGCGGCGGACCGGGCGGCGCCGGCGGCATGCCGGGCGGCGGGAGCCCGTCCGGCAGCGGCGGCATCAGTATTGGCGGCAGCCGCGGCGGGTTCTAACTCTACACCAGGGTGTCAGGTCTGACATTCGGACACGAGCTCGAGCGTTATTCGCGCTTATTGTTGAGCCCGTGTCCATTTGTCAGACCTGACACCTAGGTGTTATTTCAGGCGGCAGGTCAGCGCCCAGCAGGAATCCCAGCGGCCGATTTTGATCTCGCGGACGGCGGTGCCGAGGCGCTTGCGCAGGGCGCTGTCGGTGGGATAGTTCTTCGGCAGTTCGTGGCGATTGCCGTCGGCGTCGACGAACTGGGCCCAGGTATTGCCCTGGGCATCGGTGCGCGCGACCGTCGGGCTGGCGCCCTCGACGTATTCGTCGTCGATCAGCACCAGCAGCGCATCCTTGCCGATGCGTGAACGCAGGCCGGCGAGGAAGGCGTCCTGCTGCTCCTTGCGCAGGTGCGACCACAGGAAGCCGGCAAACACGGCCGTAATCTTGCCGCCCTCGGCGATATCCAGGGGAATGTCGAGTGCGTCCACCACGCGGTAGCGCACGTTGTCCAGGCCCTCGCCATGCTCGCGCGCCACGTTCAGCATCGCTTCGCTGGCGTCCGTGGCGATGACCTGCGTGGCCGTCTCGGCGATCACATCGGTCCAGTAGCCGGTGCCGCAACCCAGTTCCAGCACGGTGTGGCCGCGCATCAGTTCCGCGACCTGCTCGGCCACGTCGTCGAGGTCGTCCTGGCGGTCTTCGTCGCTCTCGTCGTGGAACTGGGCGTCGTAGTGGTCGGCGATCTTCGTGAAGAAATCGACGACAGAATTGCTAGTGCTCATGGTATTTCCTTGTTAAAGCTCGTAGTTCTCGCCGCCGCGCATCGCCGACTCGACCATCTTGCGGTTCAGGGTCGGGGCCAGCAGTTCGATGAAGGTGTAGATGTAGCTGCGCAGGTAGGCGCCCTGCTTCACTGCCACGCGCGAGATGTTCATGCCGAACAGCTGGCCGACGGGAATGGCGCGCAGGCTGCGGTCGCGTTCCGGGTCGAAGGCCATGCCGGCGATGATGCCCACGCCCATGCCCAGCTCGACATAGGTCTTGATGACGTCCGCGTCGATGGCTTCCAGCAGCACGTCCGGCTTGAGGTTGCGCAGGCCGAAGGCGTGGTCGATCTTGCTGCGGCCGGCAAAGGCGGCGTCGTAGGTGATCACCGGGTAGGAGGCGATCTCTTCCAGCGACACCGCCTTGGAACGGGTCAGCGGGTGGTCCGGCGGCACCACCAGCACGTGTTCCCACTGGTAGCACGGCAGGGTGATCAGGCCCTCCACCGCCGCGATCGACTCGGTGGCAATGGCCAGGTCGGCCTGGTCGTTCTTGACCATGTCGGCGATCTGCTTCGGATTGCCTTGCAATAAAGACAAGCGCACCTTGGGGAACTTCTGCATGAAGGCCTGCACCACCTTGGGCAGCATGTAGCGCGCCTGGGTGTGGGTGGTGGCAATGGTGAAGCTGCCGCTGTCGTGGGCCGCGTATTCCTTGCCGATGCGTTTCAGGCTGTCGATTTCCTGCATGATCAGCTCGACCGACTGCAGCACCAGGCGGCCGGGCTCGGTCAGCCCCCGGATGCGCTTGCCGTGACGGGTGAAAATGTCGACCCCGAGCTCTTCCTCGAGCTCGATGATGGCTTTCGAGACCCCGGGCTGGGAGGTGAACAGCGCCTTGGCGGCGTCGGTCAGGTTGTAGTTCTGGCGGACGGCTTCGCGCACGAAGCGCAGCTGGTGAAGGTTCATGAAGAGTGGGCGATGGTTGTAATGGTTCTTGTCAATGCGGCAGCAGACGACATTTTAAGATGCTTATTCGAGTTACGCATATAAGCAAATGAATTCTCCGTAGTTTGGAATATATAGCGTGATGCTTACACTTGACCCAACATTTAACGGGTGGACAATGTTTGCCCCCATTGGACGAGACCATGTACCGCTACGACCACTACGACCATCTCATCGTGCGCGAACGCATCGCACAGTACCGCAGCCAGGTGGAGCGCCGCCTGTCGGGTGAGCTGCTTGAAGAAGAATTCCTGCCCCTGCGCCTGCAAAACGGCCTGTACATGCAGCGCCACGCCTATATGCTGCGTGTCGCCGTGCCCTACGGCCTGCTGGCCTCGAAGCAGATGCGCATGTTCGCCCATATCGCGCGCAAATATGACCGTGGCTATGGCCACTTCACCACCCGCCAGAACATCCAGTACAACTGGATCGAGCTGGAGCACACTCCGCAGATCCTGGAAGACCTGGCTTCGGTCGAGATGCACGCCATCCAGACCTCGGGCAACTGCATACGCAACATCACGACCGATGAATTCGCCGGCGTGGCGGCCGACGAGATCATCGATCCGCGCCCCTTCGCCGAGATCCTGCGCCAGTGGAGCACCTTCCACCCCGAGTTCATCGCCCTGCCCCGCAAGTTCAAGGTGGCGATCAACGGCGCCGTGGAAGACCGCGCCGCGATCGCCATCCACGACATCGGCCTGACCCTGGTGCGTAACGATGCGGGCGAAGTCGGCTTCAAGTTCATGGCCGGCGGCGGCATGGGCCGTACCCCGATCCTGGGCTCGGTCATCCGCGACTTCCTGCCCTGGCAGCACCTGCTGACCTATACCGAAGCCGTGATGCGCGTGTACAACCAGCACGGCCGCCGCGACAACAAGTACAAGGCCCGTATCAAGATCCTGCTGAAAGCCCTGGGCGTCGAGGAATTCACCCGCCAGGTCGAAGAAGAGTGGAAAGACCTGAAGGACGGCCCGGAAACCCTGACCCAGGACGAATTCGACCGCGTGGCCCAGTGGTTCCAGCCGCACGGCTATGCCCAGCTGGAAGACATCGATCCGACCGCCCAAGGATCGGGCAACGGCGCCGACAACCGCGCGTTTGCCAACTGGGTCAACCGCAACGTCAAGCCGCACAAGGTGCCGGGTTATGCCGCCGTGGTGCTGTCGCTGAAGAAAACCGGCGTGCCGCCGGGCGACGCCACCGCCGAGCAGATGGATTTCGTGGCCGACCTGGCCGACAAGTACAGCTTCGGCGAACTGCGCGTGACCCACGAGCAGAACCTGGTGCTGGCCGATGTCGAGCAGAGCAAGCTCTTCGAACTGTGGCAGCTGGTGAAGGCCAAGGGCCTGGCGACGCCGAACATCGGCCTACTGACCGACATCATCTCCTGCCCGGGCGGCGACTTCTGCTCGCTGGCGAATGCCAAGTCGATCCCGATCGCGGCGGCGATTGCCGAGCGTTTCGACAACCTCGACTTCCAGCACGACATCGGCGACATCGAACTGAACATCTCGGGCTGCATCAACGCCTGCGGGCACCACCACGTGGGCGCCATCGGCATCCTCGGCGTCGACAAGGACGGCAGCGAATGGTACCAGGTGTCGATCGGCGGCTCGCAGGGCAACAACTCGGCCATCGGCAAGATCATCGGCCCGTCCTTCTCGGCCGTGCAGATGCCGGAAGTCATTGGCCGCCTGCTGGAAGTCTATGTGCGCGAACGCTACGAAGGCGAGCGTTTTGTCGACACCGCCCAGCGCCTCGGCATCGCGCCATTCAAGGAACACGTCTATGCCACGCCGATCGCGGCGGGCGAACTGGTTGGAGAAGACCACTATGCCTGATTTTGTCCTGCACAAGCAGATCATCAAACACCGCGAGGTGGTCGACGACGACTGGAGCGTGCTGCGCCTGCTTGAAGGCGAAACGCCCGAAGCCGTCGACGTCCCGGAAGGCAAGATCATCGTGCCACTCGCCGTGTGGCAGGCCCAGCGGGAGACGCTGAGCCGGCGCGCCGCCATCGCGGTCTGGCTGGCGCCGGACGAGCAGGCTGCCAGTATCAAGGACGACCTCGGCCGCCTGGCGCTGGTCGCGGTGGACTTCCCGAAGTTCTCGGACGGCCGCGGCTACTCGACCGCCTTCAATCTGCGCAAGCGGCTCGCCTATCTAGGTGAGCTGCGCGCCATCGGCGACGTGCTGCGTGACCAGCTGTGGCCGCTGTCGCGTGTCGGCTTCGACGCCTTCGCCACCCGCCAGGACCGCAGCATCCACGACGCCCTCAAGGGCCTGACGGTGTTCTCGGAAACCTACCAGGCCTCGGTCGACCAGCCGCTGCCGCTGTTCCGCCGTGCCCCGCGCGGCACGCCGCCGGAACTGACGGACGTCGGCGCGGGTATCTAAAGGACACACCATGAGCGACTTGCACCGCCGCGTCGAAGAAACGCAAGCCATCCTGGCGCGCATCGCCCGCGATTTTTCGCCCGCCGTGTTCGCCTCGAGCCTGGCCGCCGAGGACATGGTCCTGACCGACCTCATCCTGAAGGCGAAGCTGCCGATTGGCATCTTCTCGCTCGAGACGGGCCGCCTGCATGCCGAGACCCTCGACATGCTGAACCGCGTGCGCGACACCTACGGCTACGAGATCGCCCTGTTCCGGCCCCAGCTTGACGCGGTCGAGGCCTATGTGGCGCAGAACGGCCTGAACGCCTTCTACGACAGCGTCGAGATGCGCAAGGAATGCTGCCGCATCCGCAAGGTCGAGCCGCTGGGCCGTGCCCTGGATGGCAAGCAGGCCTGGATCACCGGCCAGCGCCGCGCCCAGTCGACCACCCGCGCCGAGCTGGCCGTACAGGAAGACGATGCGGCCCACGGCATGCAGAAGTTCAATCCCCTGGCTGCATGGTCTGAGGAAGATGTCTGGGAGTACCTGCGCACCAACAATGTGCCCTACAACGCCCTTCATGACCGTGGCTACCCCTCGATCGGCTGCGAACCCTGCACCCGCGCCATCCAGCCGGGCGAGGATGTGCGCGCCGGACGCTGGTGGTGGGAAAACCCCGAATCCAAGGAATGCGGCCTGCACCTGGTCGACGGCAAACTGATTCGCATTAAATCCGTAGCGGCCTGAGCCGCTGCAAACAGGCAAAACACTATGACGACCTTACTCGACAATCCGGCCGTTCTCACGGACGTGAATGCGCGCCACCTCGACGCCCTGGAATCCGAGGCCATCCACATCCTGCGCGAAGTGGCCGCCGAATGCAGCAACCCTGCCCTGCTGTTCTCCGGCGGCAAGGACTCGGTCGTGCTGCTGCGCCTGGCTGAGAAGGCCTTCCGTCCGGGTAAATTCCCCTTCCCCCTGGTGCACATCGACACCGGCCACAATTTCGACGAAGTGATCGCCTTCCGCGATGCCCGTGTGGCGGAACTCGGCGAGCGCCTGATCGTCGGCTCGGTCGAGGACTCGATCAAGCGCGGCACCGTGCGCCTGCGTAACCCGGCCACCGACTCGCGCAATGCGGCCCAGGCCGTGACCCTGCTGGAAACCATCGCCGAACACGGCTTTGACGCTTGCATCGGCGGCGCCAGGCGCGACGAAGAAAAGGCCCGTGCGAAAGAGCGCATCTTCTCCTTCCGCGACGAATTCGGCCAGTGGGACCCGAAGGCCCAGCGTCCGGAACTGTGGGACCTGTATAACACCCGCGTCCACCCGGGCGAGAACATGCGCGTCTTCCCGATCTCGAACTGGACCGAACTCGACGTCTGGCAGTACATCGCCCGCGAGAAGCTGGCCCTGCCCTCGATCTATTTTGCCCACGAGCGCCAGGTCATCCCGCGTAACGGCCTGCTGGTGCCTCTCACCCCGCTGACCCCGGTGCGTGAAGGCGAAGCGATCGAGACCCGCACCGTGCGCTTCCGTACCGTCGGCGACATCTCCTGCACCTGCCCGGTGGCGTCCAGCGCCGCCACGGTCGAGAACATCATCGCCGAAACCGCCGTCACCGAAGTGACCGAGCGCGGCGCGACCCGCATGGACGACCAGACCTCGGAAGCGTCGATGGAAAAACGCAAGAAGCAAGGATATTTCTGATGAACGCCCGCATTGACACTTCCTTCGATAATTTGAATCAGCGCGGCCTGCTGCGCTTCATCACCGCCGGTTCGGTGGATGACGGCAAGAGCACCCTGATCGGCCGCCTGCTGTTCGACAGCAAGGGCATCTTCGCCGACCAGCTGGCCGCCGTCTCGCGCTCCAAGCACAAGCGCACCGTGGGCGATACCATCGACCTGTCCCTGCTGACCGACGGCCTGGAAGCCGAGCGCGAACAGGGCATCACCATCGACGTGGCCTACCGCTACTTCGCCACGCCGAAGCGCAAGTTCATCATCGCCGACACCCCGGGCCACGAGCAGTACACCCGCAATATGGTGACCGGCGCCTCGACCGCGGACGCCGTGATCATCCTGGTGGACGTCTCCAAGGTAAAGCTGGGTGACGACGGTTCGGTGACCCTGCTGACCCAGACCAAGCGCCACTCGACCATCGCCAAGCTGCTGCAGATCGAGCACGTGATCGTGGCCGTCAACAAGATGGACCTGGTGAACTACGACCGCACCGTCTACGAACGCATCGTCGCGGCCTACCGCGCGTTTGCAGACTCGCTGGGCCTGAAGGACGTGACGGCGATCCCGCTGTCGGCCCTGGCCGGCGACAACGTGGTCGAGAGCTCGGACAAGATGGGCTGGTACGAAGGCCCGACCCTGATCGAGCTGCTCGAGTCGCTGTCGGTCTACGACGAATCGCACGCCGCCCCCTTCCGCTTCCCGGTGCAGCTGGTGGCGCGCCACAACGGCCATGAAGCCAACGACTTCCGCGGCTATATGGGCCGCATCGAGTCGGGCAAGGTATCGGTCGGCGACAAGCTCGTGGTGCAGCCCTCGGGCCAGACGGCGACCGTGAAGGAGATCGTGACCTTCGACGGTTCCCTGCAATCGGCGACGGCCGGCCAGTCGGTGACCCTGCTGCTGAACGAGTACCTGGACATCTCCCGCGGCGACCTGCTGGCAGGCAGCGAGCAGCCGGCGACCCTGCTCAAGCAGGTGGTGGCGGACGTGTGCTGGATGTCGGACGAGCCGCTCGATGCGCGCCGCAAGTACTGGATCAAGCACGGCACCCGCCAGACCGCCGCGAAGATCAAGCAGGTCGACAGCATCCTGGACGTCAACACCCAGCAGAGGCACGCGGCCGAAGGCCTGAAGCTGAACGACATCGCCACCGTGCAACTGGCCGTGCAGCAGCCGCTGGCCGCCGACGCCTACGCCGACAACCGCGCGACGGGCGCCTTCATCCTGATCGATGAAGTCACCCACCAGACCGTCGCTGCGGGTATGATCCGGCTGGATCAATAAGCGAAGGAGAGGTATGGCGGAACTGGGCAAAGTCTATCTGGTAGGCGCCGGACCCGGCGCCGCCGACCTCATCACCGTGCGCGGCGCGCGCCTGCTGGCGCAAGCCGACGTGGTGCTCTACGACGCCCTCGTCACCCCCGAGATGCTGGACTTGTGCCGCCAGGCGGAGCTGATCTCCGTCGGCAAGCGTTCGGGCCAGCGCTCCACCGCCCAAACCCTCATCAACCAGCAGCTGGTCGACTGCGCCGGCAAGTACCGGTGCATCGTGCGCCTCAAAGGCGGCGACCCGATGCTGTTCGGCCGCGCCGACGAGGAATTGCGCGCGCTGGAAGCAGCCGGCATCGAGGTCGAGGTCGTCCCCGGCATCACCACGGCCGTCGCCGCTGCGGCGGCCACCAAGCAGCCCCTCACCAAGCGCGGCGTGGCGCGCAGCGTCGCCTTCTTCACCTCGAGCACTGCGCCCGATCAGCCGGATCACCCTGCCTTGCCGGAAACCGACACCCTGGTGCAGTACATGGGCGGCCGCGAAGCCGCCGCCACCGCCGAGCGCCTGCTGGCCGAGGGCCGGCGCGCCGAGCTGCCGGTCGTGATCGTCGAGAACTGCAGCCGGCCCGACGAACGCATCGAGCGCATGACCCTGCGCGACCTGGCGCGCGGCCTCGCGCCCGGCCACGGCCCGGTGCTGGTGATGCTGGGCGAGGCGCTGGCCCGGCGCGAACACCAGCCCTGAGCCAACTGTTGGAAATTTCCTACCGATAGTTACAAGTTCGGCATTGACTGGTAACATGATGCATCCAAGACACTTTTTTGAGGGATGCAATGGCGAACATCGAACTGAAACTGACGCAGGCGGCATTTGACGGCGTGCTGCTGAATACTCCCGATCCGGAAGACGGCGACCTGCTCGCCAACCTCGGCATCATGATGGTGGACGCCGCCGTCGGCGTGCAGGACGACTCGGGCGACGTCAGCAGCTTCGTGCTCGCCAACGGCAAGCTCCGCCTCGACTTTCCCGACAAGGCCTACGACGAATTCACCGGCGTGACGGTGGCCGACCCGAATGCCCGCAAGGGCACGGGCACGGCGACCGGCGCCAAGCTCTTCATCCCTGAGGAAGGCATGTCGGAACAGAGCGGCCTGTACCGCTTCGACTACGACATGACGGGCGCCAAGCCGACCGCCACCCGGATCTCCTCGCTCACCGAATCCATCACGGTGACCTCGCTGCTGCCGGAAAGCTCGTCCTGGTACGACCCCATGCTGGGCAACGGCAGCCTCAGCGCCCGGGGGGCGATCACGGTCGACGCCGGTGGACGCCTGGGCGGATCCATCAACAGCCTGAGCATGACGGCGGACAAGCTGCTGCTGTCCGCAAGCATCCAGGGCAGCTTCAATCTCTCGGGCGTCGTGCGCGACATCGTCGAAGGTGACGGCGAGCTGGGCGTGACCGGCCAGCTGAACAGCCTCGACCTGCAGTTCCGCGACGGCAGCCTGGTCAAGATGAGCGGCGTGGAAGTGCTGGTCGACGAACTGTCGCTGGGCGGCTCGGTGGCCATGCCGGGCGCCGGCCTGCTGGCGGGGAACGACAGCATCCGCGTCGAACTGCCGGGCCGGATCGGCCAGGCGTTCACGGTCGCCTCCGGCGAGGGCGACGACAGCATCGTGCTGGGTGGCGGTGGCGGCCTGCTGCATGCGGAAGCCGGCGACGGCCGCGACACCATCACCCTGCTCTCGGACCACCACCATGTGGATGGCGGCGCCGGTCTCGACACCGTGGTGTTCCAGGGTGCGCGCGGCGACTACACGATCCGCCAGAACGGCTTGATCCGCGAGGTGGTGAACGCGAGCGGCGTCGACCAGCTGGGCAATGTCGAGCGTCTCCAGTTCGGCAGCAGCATGGTCGCCTTCGACGTCGACGGCGCCGCCGGCAAGGCCTACCGCATCTACCAGGCCGCTTTCGACCGCAAGCCGGACGCGGGCGGCCTGGGCGCCTGGACCCATGTGCTCGACCACGGGGCCTCGCTGGAGACGGTGGCGGGCGGTTTCCTGGCAAGCGAGGAGTTCGCCGAGCTCTACGGCAGCAACACCACGAACCACGAGTTCGTGACGCGCCTGTACGAGAACGTACTGCATCGCCCGTATGAACAAGGCGGCTATGACCACTGGATGCTGGTGCTGGGGAACGGCCTGTCGCGCGCCTTGGTGCTGGCGACCTTCAGCGAGTCGGACGAGAACAAGGCGCAGGTGATCGCCGCCATCCAGGACGGCATGGAATACACCCTGTTCGGTGCCTGATCGGCATAGGGGCGGCTAGATAGTCTAGCCGGTCCCCTGCCACACCACCCGGCATGCGGGTCCGCACCGGGCGGTTCGGGTAGTTGAGGTTATGAGAGTCGAGGCATGCCAAGACGGTCGAAGTG
>JBFLVV010000043.1:0-44248 GCA_040758275.1 Pseudomonadota bacterium | reverse complement strand
CTGGATGATGTCGGCGTGCGAATCCTTGCGGATGTTCAGGTCGATGGCGTTCGCGCTCGTGGCGTTCACGACCTCGATGGCGCCAGCGTCGAACTGGCTGCTGATCTTGATAGACATGGTGTGTCCTGGTATCGGGTGTTGGCAGAAAGCGGTGATGATACCGCGTTTAGTCGAGATCACCGAAGCGCTCATGGAATCCTTCGTCCGCTTCCGGTGTGGCCTCGTCTTCCTTGCGTAGCATCGTCATGACGTGCTCCTCCGCGCGCGCCTGGGTCAGCCGGTAGATGCGGCCGGCGAGCGCGTAGGCCTCGCTCCCGGGCCAGGGCTCGGGCAGCAGCGCCAGCGGCAGCACCGGGTCGTGCAGCTGCACGCGGCGGTAGGCGTGGATGAGCAGGGTACGGATCGCGAAGGCGTCCTGCGGCGGCAACTCCGCCGGTTTATCCAGCATGCCCAGCAGCGGCGTGAAGGTATCGATGAAGCCGCGGTAAGCGGCCACCACGGCGCTCAGGTCCCAGGCATCGCCCACCAGTTCCGGCAGCGGGCGCGAGCCGACGCCCGGCAGCTCTGCCGCGTCACACACGAATACTTTTCCGTCGGCGCCGGCGCGCGCGAGGATTTCGCGCAGTGTGTCGCCGTCTGGTGCGGGATGCGCCATCACGCCGGTGGCCAGCATCGCGAAACCCTCCCACTCCAGTTCCTTGCGCAGCAGCGCGCGCAGGTCGCCGTCGATGCTGCCGTTCGGGGCCAGGACAAACGTCCAGCGGCCGTCCCAATGCAGGCCGGGCGCCGAATAGATGCGGCGGTTGGCGCGCTCGAAGCGGGGCAGGGCCTTGGGCTCCAGCGCATAGCGGCTGCGCCGTCCCTCGCGGCTGGCGACCAGCCAGCCTTCCTGCACCAGGCGGAACACACTGGTGCGCACCAGCCGGTCCGACACGCCGAGCGGACCCAGTAACTCGATCATGCTGCCCAGCCAGAAGGCGCCGCCATGCGGGGCGATCGTGTCCCCGCACAGGGTCATCACCAGCGATTTATGCCGTGGCGGCTCGCTGCTGAGGAAGTGGTCGATCCAGGCGCCGCTGCTGAGTTCTGCCATGTTGAAGAGTTCGCAATATGATTCAAAATTTCGGTGTACATCTGATTTTTTGTATCGTATTATGGTTTGCAGAAGTTCGCAATGGAGACCGACATGTACGCACAAATGGTGGAGACCGGACTCAAGAAAGTCCGTACCGAGGACGACATGAGCGCCGAGGAACAGGCGTTCCAGGCGCGCATCGACGCCGGCATCAAGATCGAGGCCAAGGACTGGATGCCCGAGGCCTACCGCAAGACCCTGATCCGCCAGATCTCTCAGCACGCGCACAGCGAGATCGTCGGCCAGCTCCCGGAAGGGAACTGGGTCACGCGCGCGCCGACGCTCAAGCGCAAGTCGGTCCTGCTGGCCAAGATCCAGGATGAAGCCGGCCACGGCCTCTACCTGTACAGCGCCGCCGAAACACTCGGCGTCTCGCGCGACGAGCTGCTGCAGGCACTGCACTCGGGCAAAGCGAAATACTCGAGCATCTTCAACTACCCGACGCTCACCTGGGCCGACATGGGCGCGATCGGCTGGCTGGTGGACGGCTCGGCCATCATCAACCAGATCCCGCTCTGCCGCTGCTCCTACGGTCCGTATGCGCGCGCCATGATCCGTGTCTGCAAGGAAGAGTCCTTCCACGCGCGCCAGGGCTACGACATCATGATGAGCCTGGCCCAGGGCACGCCCGAGCAAAAGGCGATGGCCCAGGATGCGCTGAACCGCTGGTGGTGGCCTTCCTTGATGATGTTCGGCCCCTCGGACGCCGAATCGGTCAACAGCGCCCAGTCGACCGCCTGGCGCATCAAGCTGTTCTCGAACGACGAGCTGCGCCAGCGCATGGTCGACCAGACCGTGCCCCAGGCCGAATACCTCGGCCTGACCATTCCCGACCCGGACCTCAAATGGAACGAAGAGCGCGGCTCCTACGACTTCGGCGAGATCGACTGGAGCGAATTCCAGAACGTCCTGAAGGGCAACGGCCCTTGCAACCGCGAGCGCCTGCGCACCCGCGTGAAAGCGTATGAAGACGGCGAATGGTTCCGCGACGCGCTCAATGCCCACGCCGACAAGAAAGCCGCCGCCAAAGCTGCCGCGTAGGGTGGGCGGTCCCCCGCCCACGCGTTCAACTCACGCCCGCACATCGAATACGCATCACGGAGACACAAGAAATGAGCAAAGAATGGCCCCTGTGGGAAGTCTTCATCCGCAGCCAGCACGGCCTCGCCCACAAGCACGTCGGCAGCCTGCACGCCCCTGACGCCGAGATGGCGATCAACAACGCCCGCGACGTCTACACCCGCCGCAACGAAGGCGTAAGCATCTGGGTCGTACGCGCCGCGGACATCGTCGCCAGCAGCCCGAACGACAAGGAAGCCCTGTTCGAGCCGGCCAACAGCAAGGTCTACCGCCACCCCACCTTCTTCCCGATGCCGGAAGAAGTGAAGAACCTGTGAGTCCGGCCGTGGATGCAAAGATCGAATACCTCCTGCGCCAGGGCGACAACGCCCTGATCCTCTCGCAGCAGCTGTGCCAGCTGTGCGGCAAGGGCCCGGCGCTGGAAGAAGACATGGCGCTGTCGAACGTCGCGCTCGACCTGCTGGGCCAGACCCGCATGTGGCTCAGCTATGCCGGCGAACTCGAAGGGAAGGGGCGCGACGAAGACCGCCTCGCCTTCCACCGCGACGCCTTTGATTACCGCAACTGCCTGCTGGTCGAACAGCCCAACGGCAGCTACGCCGACGTCATGATGCGCCAGTTCCTGTTCGACACCTGGCACTACTTCCTGATGGATGGACTGACGAAGTCGAGCGACGTGCGTATCGCCGAGATCGCGCAGAAGTCGATCAAGGAAGTCACCTACCACCTGCGCCGCTCCGGCGACCTGGTGGTGCGCCTGGGTGACGGCACCGACATCAGCCACGCCAAGATGCAGACCGCACTCGACGAGCTGTGGATGTACAGCGGCGAGATGTTCATCTACGACGAGGTCGACAACGCGATGGTGGAGCAGGGCGTGGCGCCAAGCGCCGAGCCACTGCGCAAGCACTTCCTCGACCACCTGGCCGACGTGCTGAACGAAGCCACGCTCACGATGCCGTCGCCGGACGCGTACATGCAGCGCGGCGGCAAGCAGGGCCGCCACACCGAGCGCCTCGGCTACATCCTGGCCGAGATGCAGTTCCTGCAGCGCGCCTATCCGGGAGCACAGTGGTAATGAGCGCGGTTGGCGTCACCCTTGACCAGGTCTGGGGCTGGCTCGGCGAGGTCGCCGATCCGGAGATCCCGGTCATCTCGGTGGTGGACCTCGGCATCGTGCGCGACGTCGTTTTCGATGGCGCGCATGGTGAAACCTGCGTGGTGACGATCACCCCGACCTACTCGGGCTGCCCCGCGATGCAGGTGATCTCGGACTCGGTAAAGGAAGCCCTGCTGTCGCATGGCATCGAGGACGTGCGCATCGTCAGCCGCCTCTCTCCGGCCTGGACCACCGACTGGATGAGCGAGGCCGGCAAGGCCGCCCTGAAGGGCTACGGCATCGCACCGCCGGTGCAGCAGGCGATCGACATCAGCGGCCTGCACGCCGGCATCCGCCGCCGCGCCGCGCCCGAGGTCTCGTGCCCGAACTGCGGCTCGCCGCATACCCAATTGACCAGCGAATTCGGCTCGACCCCGTGCAAGGCGCTGTACAAGTGCCTCGACTGCCGCGAGCCCTTCGACTACTTCAAGTGTCACTAAGATGAGCAAATTCTATCCACTGACCGTCGCCAGGGTGAAGCATGAAACCCGCGACGCCATCGCCGTCACCTTCGACGTCCCGCCGGAGCTGAAACCGCAATTCGCCTACCAGCAGGGCCAGCACCTGACCCTGCGCGCCATGATCGACGGCGAAGACGTGCGCCGTTCCTATTCGATCTGCTCGGCGGTGCAGGACGACACCTTGCGCGTGGCGATCAAGCGTGTCGGCGGCGGCCTGTTCTCGAGCTGGGCCAACGAACACCTCAAACCCGGCGCTACCCTCGAAGTGATGCCGCCGATGGGCCACTTCAACGTGCCGCTCGATGCGCAGAGCGAACGCCACTACCTGGCCTTCGCCGCCGGCAGCGGCATCACGCCCATCCTGTCGATCGTGAAGACGACCCTGCTGGCCGAGCCGAAGAGCCGCTTCACCATCGTCTACGGCAACCGCGCATCCTCGAGCGTGATCTTCCGCGACGAGCTGACCGATCTCAAGGACACATACATGGACCGGCTCAAGCTGGTGTATGTGATGAGCCGCGAGCAGCAGGACATTGAACTCTTCAACGGCCGCATCACCGAAGAGAAGTGCGGCCACTTTCTGAAGCACTGGATCGACATCCGCGACATCGACGTCGCCTTCATCTGCGGCCCCGAAGACATGATGCACGGCGTCTCGCGCGCATTGCAGGAAGCGGGCCTCGCCAAGGAAAAGATCCGCATCGAGCTGTTCGCGGCGAGCATCCCGAAGCACGAGCACAAGCCGCGCAAGATCGAGGCGGGCGCGCAGCATCTCACTGAGGTCACCGTCATCATGGACGGCAACGCGGCCAGCTTCACGATGGACAAGGACAAGGAGTCCCTGCTCGACGCCGGCTTGCGCGCCGGCATCGACATGCGCTACTCCTGCAAGGGCGGCGTGTGCTCGACCTGCCGCTGCAAGGTGCTCGACGGCCAGGTCGAGATGGACGTGAATTACGCGCTGGAAGACTACGAAGTGGCGCGCGGCTTCGTGCTGAGCTGCCAGAGCTTCCCGATCACGGACAAGGTGGTCGTGGACTTCGATATCGCCGAGTAAGCGGTCCCACAAACAACAAGAAGACGAGGAGACAACCATGAGCTACGAATCCATCCAGTTCAAGATCGAGAACGGCATCGCCCTCCTGACCCTGAACCGCCCCGACCGCCTGAACAGCTTCACCCAGGCCATGCACCTCGAGGTGCGCGACGCCCTCGACAAACTCCAGGCCGACAAGTCCGTGCGGGTGCTGGTCCTCACCGGCGCCGGCCGCGGTTTCTGCGCCGGCCAGGACCTGCAGGACCGCGCGGTCGCACCGGGCGCCCCGGGCGTGGACCTCGGCGAGTCGGTCGAGAAGTTCTACGCGCCCCTGGTGTTGACCCTCAAGACCCTGCCGATGCCCGTCATCTGCGCCGTCAACGGCGTGGCCGCCGGCGCCGGCGCCAACCTGGCGCTGGCCTGCGACATCGTGCTGGCCGCAAAATCGGCCAGCTTCATCGAGGCCTTCTGCAAGCTGGGCCTGATCCCGGATACCGGCGGCACCTGGCACCTGCCGCGCCTGATCGGCCAGGCGCGCGCCACGGGCCTGGCCATGCTGGGCGAAAAGCTCAGCGCCGAGAAGGCCGAGCAGTGGGGCCTGATCTGGGCCTGCGTGCCGGACGAAGCCCTGATGGACCAGGCCATGGCCATGGCCGAGCATTTCGCCGCCGCGCCGACGAAGGGCCTGGCCTTCACCAAGAAAGCCCTGCAAGCCAGTTGGACCAACACCCTGCCGGAGCAGCTCAAGCTGGAAGGGGAGATGATGCGCGAACTCGGCTACAGCCACGACTACCGCGAAGGCGTCGCCGCCTTCATCGCCAAGCGCCCGGCGCACTTCAAGGGAGAGTAATCACATGCTGGCACTCCCGAAGGAAAGCGTTATTGCCGTTGTCGGCAGCGGCGCCATGGGCTCCGGCATCGCCCAGGTGGCGGCCACCGCCGGCCACCAGGTGCTGCTGTTCGATACCCGCGTTGAAGCGGCCGACAAGGCCATCGACGGCATCAAGGCCACCTACGCCAAGCTGGTCGAAAAAGGCCGCATGGGCGCCGTCGAAGCGGACCTTGCAGGCGAACGCCTCAAGCGCATCGGCAGCCTGCAGGAAGCCGCAGGCGCTGCGCTCGTCGTCGAAGCCATCGTCGAGAACCTGGACGCCAAGCGCGCCCTGTTCGCCGAACTGGAAGGCATCGTGCTTGATGACTGCATCCTGGCCACCAACACTTCGTCGATCTCCGTCACCGCGATCGCCGCACCCCTGCGCCATCCGGAACGCCTGGTCGGCATGCACTTCTTTAACCCGGTGCCCCTGATGGCGCTGGTCGAAGTCATCAGTGGCATCGCAACAGGCAGGCAGGTCGCCGACACGGTCTACGCCACCGCCGAAGCTTGGGGCAAGAGCCCGGTGCACGCGAAATCGACGCCGGGCTTCATCGTCAACCGCGTCGCCCGCCCGTATTACGCGGAAAGCCTGCGCCTGCTGCTGGAGCAGGCCGGCGACCCCGCCACCATCGACGCCGTGCTGCGCGACTGCGGCGGTTTCCGCATGGGTCCCTTCGAGCTGATGGACCTGATCGGCCATGACGTCAACTTCTCGGTGACGAATTCCGTCTACAACGCCTATTTCGGCGACCCGCGCTTCACCCCTTCGATCCTGCAGCAGGAACTGGTCAACGCCGGCTTCCTGGGCCGCAAGACCGGCCGCGGCTTCTACCGCTACGGCGAAGGCGTCGAAAAGCCGGCCGCGCACACCGAAGCACCGCAGGCGAGGCCGGTTTCGGTGGCGCTGATCGGCGGTGAATCGAGCCTTCTTGCGCCACTGGCGGCCCGCCTGGCAAGCGCCGGTTTCGAACTGCCGCGCCACGAGGCATTCGAAGGTACGCCCGGTTTCCTGTGCGCGGGCGCCGCCGTCTATCTCACCGATGGGCGCAGCGCCACCGAGCGCGCAGCCGAAACCTGGCATCCAGATACCGTCATCTACGACCTGCTGCTCGACGCCGGCAAGGCCACCCGCATCGCGCTGGCGCGCGCCGACCAGTGCAGCGACGCCGCCTACAAGGCGGTGGTCGGCATGTTCCAGGCCGCCGGCTTCGCGGTCACGCGCCTGGACGACGTGCCCGGCATGGCCGTGATGCGCACCGTCGCGATGTTGGCCAATGAAGCGGCCGACGCCGTGAACCAGGGCGTGTGCAGCGCGCAAGCCGTGGACATCGCGATGCAGAAGGGCGTCAACTACCCGCGCGGCCCGCTGGCCTGGGCCGACGGCATCGGCCTGCAGCAGCTTGTGACGGTACTGTCGAACCTGGCCGCGAGCTATGGCGAAGACCGCTACCGCGTCTCGCCGCTGCTGCGCCGCAAGCTCGCCGCCAATCCGTCTGGAGCGCGCTTCCATGCATAGCAATCCGCAGGCGCTGGCCGAGTTGGCCGGCAAGACCATGTACGAGCGCGACCCGGCCAGCCAGGCCCTGGGCATGCTTCTCGACGAGATCCGTCCGGGCTACGCTCGCATGTCGATGCGCGTGCGCGGTGACATGCTCAACGGGCACGCCACCTGCCACGGCGGCTACATCTTCATGCTGGCCGACAGCGCCTTCGCCTTCGCCTGCAACTCGCACAACTTCAATACCGTGGGCGCCGGCTGCACCATCGACTACCTGGCCCCTGGCCGCGAGGGCGACGTGCTGGTGGCCGAGGCGGTGGAGCAGGCCTTGCAGGGCAAGACGGGCGTCTACGACATCACCGTGACGAACCAGGAAGGGAAGAAGATCGCCCTGTTCCGCGGGAAGTCGCACCGTGTCAGCGGGATGGTGGCCGAACTCTAGCAGTACCGCTTTTGCAACACGATAGGAGGCCGGAATGGTCCAACGCACCCCTGCTCCAGATGAGCTGGAACCGATCGAACGCGCCAGCCGCGACGAGCTGCAGGCCCTGCAGCTCGAGCGCCTGAAATGGTCGCTGCACCACGCCTACGAAAACGTGCCGCACTACCGCGCCGCTTTCGACGCGGCCGGCGTGCACCCGGAAGACCTGAAGTCCCTGAGCGACCTGGCGAAGTTCCCCTTCACCGACAAGAAGACCCTGCGCGACAACTATCCCTTCGGCCTGTTCGCCGTGCCGCGCGAACAGGTGGTGCGCATCCACGCATCGAGCGGCACGACGGGTAAAGCCACCGTGGTCGGCTACACCCAGCGCGACATCGACACCTGGGCCAGCGTGGTGGCGCGCTCGATCCGCGCCGCCGGCGGGCGCGCGGGCGACATGGTCCACATCTCCTACGGCTATGGCCTCTTCACCGGCGGCCTGGGCGCCCACTACGGCGCCGAGAAGCTCGGCTGCACGGTGATCCCGATGTCGGGCGGCCAGACCGAGAAGCAGGTGCAGCTGATCCAGGACTTCAAGCCCGCGATCATCATGGTCACGCCGTCGTACATGCTGAACATCGTCGAGGAATTCGCGCGCCAGGGCCTCGACCCGGCGCAGTCCTCGCTCAAGGTCGGCATCTTCGGGGCCGAGCCCTGGACCGACGCGATGCGCAGCGAGATCGAAGCGCGCGCCGGCATCGACGCCGTGGACATCTACGGCCTGTCCGAAGTGATGGGCCCGGGCGTGGCCAGCGAGTGCATCGAGAGCAAGGACGGCCCGGTGATCTGGGAAGACCACTTCTACCCCGAGATCATCGACCCCGATACCGGCGAAGTGCTGCCCGACGGCGAGGAGGGCGAACTCGTGTTCACGTCCCTGAGCAAGGAAGCGCTGCCCATCATCCGCTACCGCACCCGCGACCTGACGCGCCTGCTGCCGCCGACCTCGCGCTCGATGCGCAGAATTAGCCGGATCACGGGGCGTTCCGACGACATGCTGATCATCCGCGGCGTGAACGTGTTCCCGAGCCAGGTCGAAGAGATCATCCTGAAGATGCCGGCGCTGGCGCCGCAATACCAGCTGGTGGTGGCGCGCGACGGCCACCTCGACACGCTGGAGGTGCTGGGCGAGCTGCGCGACGCCGCGATCGCCCCGAGCGATGTGGACGCGCTGTGCCGCGAGCTCCAGCATCGCATCAAGACCTATGTGGGCGTGACCACCCGTGTGACATTGACCCCGCCAGGCGGCATCGAACGCACGCTGACCGGCAAGGCGCGTCGCGTGGTCGACAAGCGTCCAAAAAACTAAACCAGAGGAGACACCATGCTTGAGGCATTCATCTGCGACGCCATCCGCACCCCCTTCGGCCGCTACGGCGGTTCGCTGGCCACCGTGCGCGCCGACGACCTGGGCGCGCTGCCCATCGCCGCGCTAATCGCCCGCAACAAGGACGTGGACTGGGGCGCCGTGGACGACCTGTTCTACGGCTGCGCGAACCAGGCCGGCGAGGACAACCGCAACGTCGGCCGCATGGCCGCGCTGCTGGCCGGCCTGCCGCAAGAGGTGCCGGCCAACACGATCAACCGCCTGTGCGGTTCGGGCATGGATGCCGTCGGCACTGCCGCCCGCGCCATCCGCGCCGGTGAGGCGCAGCTGATCATCGCCGGCGGTGTCGAGAGCATGACCCGCGCCCCCTTCGTGATGGGCAAGGCCGACAGCGCCTTCTCGCGCGCCGCCAAGATCGAGGACACGACCCTCGGCTGGCGCTTCGTCAACCCGCTCATGAAGGCGAAGTACGGCATCGACTCGATGCCCGAGACCGCCGAGAACGTGGCCCGCGAATTCGGCATCGCCAGGGAAGACCAGGACGCCTTCGCGCTGCGCAGCCAGCAACGCTGGGCACGCGCCAATGCGGAAGGCTTCTTCCAGGACGAGATCATCCCGGTCACGATTCACGGAAAGAAAGGCGAGTCGCGAGTCTTTGACACCGACGAGCAGCCACGCGAGACCAGCATGGAAGCGCTGGCGAAACTGAGTGGCGTGGTGACCCCTGACGGTTCGGTCAGCGCCGGCAATGCATCGAGCCTGAACGACGGCGCCTGCGCACTGCTGCTCGCTTCGGAGACGATGGCCGTGCGCAACGGCCTGACCCCGCGCGCCCGCGTGGTCGGCATGGCCACCGCCGGCCTGGCGCCGCGCATCATGGGCTTCGGTCCGTCGCCGGCGGTGAAGAAGCTGCTGCTGCAAACCGGATTGCGCCTCGACCAGATGGACGTGATCGAACTGAACGAAGCATTCGCCGCCCAGGGCCTGGCCGTGACGCGCGACCTCGGCCTGCCGGACGATGCGGCGCACGTGAACCCTAACGGCGGCGCTATCGCCCTCGGCCACCCGCTGGGCGCCTCCGGCGCCCGCCTGGTGACGACCGCCGTCAACCAGCTGCACCGGTCGAAGGGCCGCTACGCCCTGTGCACCATGTGCATCGGCGTCGGCCAGGGCATCGCCCTGATCGTCGAGCGGGTGTAAGCATGGTCAAGGTGTACGAGATCAACGGCGTGCGGCCGGTGGTGCACCCCACCGCCTACGTGCATCCGAGCGCGGTGCTGATCGGCGACGTCATCGTCGGCCCGCGCTGCTACATCGGCCCGCTGGCCTCGCTGCGCGGCGACTTCGGCCGCCTGGTCCTGGAAGAGGGCGCCAACCTGCAGGACACCTGCGTGATGCACGGCTTTCCGGGCGAAGACACGGTGGTCGAAGTCGACGGCCACATCGGCCACGGCGCGGTGCTGCACGGCTGCCGCATCAAGCGCAATGCCATGGTGGGCATGAACGCGGTCGTGATGGACAAGGCCGTCGTGGGCGAGGAATCGATCGTCGCCGCGATGAGCTTCGTGAAGGCGGGCATGGTCATCCCGCCGCGCAGCATGGTGATGGGCACGCCCGCGAAGATCATGCGCGAGCTGACGATTGATGATGTGAAGTGGAAGAGCTTCGGCACCCGCCAGTACCACGAGCTGAACGTGCGCTCGCTGGAGACGATGCGCGAGGTCGAAGCCTTGACGGAAGTGGAGCCGGATCGCAAGGGCATCGCGTTCGACCCGAGCGGCATGCACAAGCCGAAATCCTGAAGAGACAAGAACGGAGACGAACGACATGGGCAATATCGCCACCCTGCAAAGCCTGATCGCCGGCCGTTGGCACGGTACCGAAGCACATACCCCGCTGCACAGCGCGCTGAACAATGAACTGATCTATCACACCCACGCCGAGAAGATCGACTTCGACGAAGCCGTCACCTACGGCCGCAAGACCGGCATCCCGGCCCTGATGCAGCTCGACTTCCAGAAGCGCGCCCAGCGCCTGAAAGCCCTGGCGCTCTACATGATGGAGCGTAAGGAAGAGCTGTACGAGATCTCGCACCTGACCGGCGCCACCCGCCCCGACAGCTGGGTCGACGTCGAAGGCGGCATCGGCACCCTGTTCGCCTACGCCAGCATGGGCTCGCGCGAGCTGCCGTCGTCGAACGTGCTGCACGAAGGGCCGGCAATTAGCCTGGGCAAGCGCGGCGGCTTCGCCGGCACCCACATCCTGGTGCCGCGCGGCGGTCTCGCAGTACACATCAACGCCTTCAACTTCCCGATCTGGGGCATGCTGGAGAAATTCGCGCCGAGCTTCCTCGCCGCGATGCCTTGCATCGTCAAGCCGGCGACTGCCACCAGCTACCTGACCCACGCGACCGTCAAGATGATGATGGAATCCGGCCTGCTGCCGGAAGGCGCGCTGCAGCTCGTCATCGGCTCTACAGGTGACCTGCTCGACCGCCTGGGCGGCTTCGACGCCGTCACTTTCACCGGCTCGGCCGACACCGCCGCCAAGCTGAAGGCCAACCAGAACCTGATCCGCGAAGCGGTCACCTTCACCGCCGAAGCCGACTCGCTCAACTGCGCGATCCTGGCCCCCGACGTCACGCCCGACGACCCGGAGTTCGACCTGTTCGTCAAGGAAGTCGCGCGCGAGATGACCGGCAAGGCCGGCCAGAAGTGCACGGCGATCCGGCGCGTGATCGTGCCCGAGCAGCATGCCGAGGCGGTGGGCGCGCGCCTGCGCGAGCGCCTCGCCAAGATCACCGTCGGTAACCCGAAGGTCGAAGGTGTGCGCATGGGCGCGCTGGCCTCGATGGACCAGCACCGCGACGTGTCGGAACGCGTCGAGATGCTCGCACGCGGCAACGAAGTCCTGTTCAGCGCCCGCGACGGTTTCAATCCGGTGGGTGAAGGCGTAGCTGCTGGCGCCTTCTTCGCGCCGACCCTGCTCCTGTGCCGCAACGCGATGGTCAACGACGCCGTCCACGACATCGAAGCCTTCGGCCCGGTATCCACCGTGATGACCTACCGCGACATCGACGAAGCCTTGACTCTCGCCGCACGCGGCAAGGGCAGCCTGGTGACGACGCTCGTCACAAAAGACCCGGCGATTGCCGCCCACGCGGTGCCGATCGCCGCCGCATCGCACGGCCGCGTCCACATCCTCGAGCGTGAATCGGCCGTGGACTCCACCGGCCACGGCTCGCCCCTGCCGCAGCTGAAGCACGGCGGTCCGGGCCGCGCCGGCGGTGGCGAAGAGCTGGGTGGCATCCGCGCCGTCAAGCACTTCCTGCAGCGCGCCGCGGTTCAGGGCTCGCCGACCATGCTGGGCGCCGTGACGGGGGAATACGTGCGCGGCGGTGCAGTCAAGGAAACCGAGGTCCATCCTTTCCGCCGCTGGTTCGAAGACCTGGAAGTCGGCCACTCGCTGCTGACCCACCGCCGCACCGTGAGCGAAGCCGACATCGTCAACTTCGGCGGCGTCTCGGGCGACTACTTCTACATGCACTTCGACGAGATCGCGGCCAAGGACACGCAGTTCGGCAAGCGCATCGCCCACGGCTACTTCGTGCTGTCGGCGGCGGCAGGGCTGTTCGTGTCGCCGGCCCCGGGTCCGGTGCTGGCCAACTACGGCCTGGACAACCTGCGCTTCGTCGCGCCGGTGGCGATCGGCGATACCATCCGCGCAAGGCTCACCTGCAAGCGCAAGGTCGACCGCAATCGCACGGATGAGCAGGGACGCGGGCAGGGCGTGGTGGCTTGGGACGTGCAGGTCACCAACCAGAACGACGAACTGGTGGCGAGTTACGATATCCTGACGCTGGTGCAAAAGCGCGGCTGAAGCGACGCTATTGCCGCGAACCAATAGGAGATCACCGCATGTCGAGACTGGACCTGAGCAGCATTCCCGTGGTGAAGGGCACCGGCTACCCCAATCCCTTCGCCGAGCTGGTCGACGGACGTACCCGGCAGGCGCTGGGTGACGCCGGCGGCCTGAGCCAGTTCGGCGTGAACCTGGTCGAGCTCCAGCCCGGCGCCGCATCCTCGCAGCGCCACTGGCACTCGCACGAGGACGAGTTCGTGATGATGGTGTCGGGCGAGCTGGTGCTGGTCACCGACGAAGGCGAGACCATCATGCGGGCAGGGGACTGCGCGGCCTTCCCGGGTGGAAAGCCGAACGGGCACCATCTCATCAACCGCAGCTGGGGGCCGGGTGTTTTCCTGTGCGTCGGTTCGCGCATCCGGGAAGATGCGGCGGAATACCCCGATATCGATCTGAAATACGACGGCGCGACTGATTCCTATCAGCACAAGGACGGCACGCCCTACCCGAAGCGCAGCTAGTTCAGCTTGCGCGCATAGCGCGAGCGGATGTGCTGGCTGACAAAGGTGGACAGCCCGCGGCCTTCGCGGGCCAGTTCCTGCATCTTGGCAATATTCTCCGGGCCGGCGCTGCGCTCCGTGTAGAGGTAGCGGTCGCCCCCGGTGAACTGGATGGTGATCGAGTCCTTGTCGATATCGTAGGCGACGACGCCGGATTCGCCGCTCGTGTTGCGATAGCGGTGCATGCGCACCTCCATGAGGAATGTCGATGCTCCTCATGTGGGTGCCGATCCCCCCAGTACAAGCCGAGTGATACGGGTTTTCGTAGGGTGGGCAAGTCTCTTGCCCACGCGGTCAGCGCACGGATTTGCGCCACGGAGCGGGCCAAGAGACGTGATTTGACCGCGTGGGCAGAATCTGCCCACCCTACGAACCCCATCAGTGGCCGATCTTCCTCTGCACCTTCAGCATGCCGTTGTCTAGCCGAACAACAACGAGATCGGCGTAATCGGGCACCGGCGCCGAGCGCGTCTCGACCGGATGCGTGTGCGTGGCAGTGACGACGATGCTGTCCATGCCGGCCGCTTCCGCTGCCGCCAGCCCGATCGGCGTGTCCTCGAACACCAGGCAATCCTGCGGATTCACGCCCAACTTCTGTGCACCCAGCAGGAAGGGATCCGGCGCCGGCTTGCCATTTTTCACGTCTTCGGCGCTCACCAGCAAGGGCGGCAGCGGCAGGCCGGCGGCGGCGATGCGCGCGGTCGCCAGCGGGCGTGAGGCCGAGGTGACGATGGCCCAGCGGTCCGTCGGCAGGCTGGCCAGGAAACGTCCCACGCCGCGGATTTCTTCGATGTCCCCCACGTCCTCGATCTCGGCCAGGGCAATGCCCAGCGCTTCCGCCACCGGATCGACGCCGGGCAGGCCCAGCTTGCGGATGGTGTCCTCGGTACGCTTGCCGTGCACGGTCGGCACGAAGCTCACGGGGTCGAGCCCATGGCGCACGGCCCAGGCGTTCCAGACGCGCTCGGCGGACTTGATCGAGGTAAGGATGGTGCCGTCCATGTCGAACAGGAAGGCGGCATACTCGCGGGAGGGGAGGACTTTAGGATTGCTTGGCGTCACGGAAGTCTCGTTGTCGGTTGATGGGCCGGTCACAGGCGGCTGGGCGAACAGCATAGCGCAAACCGCCAGGGCGCATCGCGCCCTTGACCTTCTTGCCGGCTGCTGCCAGACTAGCCATCCCAACAACCGATCCGAGGAGACAAAGCATGAACCAGCCTGATACCGCCCTCCGGTCGGCCGCCTGATCCATCCGCTCATCACTCCACAAACGATGTGCCTGGCGCGATAGCGCGCCGACCTTCCACTCTTCGACCTTGCCGCTACCAAGCGGTTGCCTGCGCACGCCCGTTGCGCACCTCGAACTGGAAACCACATCGTCATGATCGACATCGATTTCCCGACCCTGCACGGGATCGGATTCAAGCAGTACTTTATTTCGCAACTTTCACAACTCGCGGCGACCGAGCCGCAACAGCGCCTCGCCCGCGTCACCGCCGCCCAGCGCGACGCGATGACGCTCGACGACGGCAAGCACACCTTCCATGCGCGTCACCTGCGCCACATGGAGCCGGCCGTGGTCGGCGACTGGGTGCTCCTCATCGAGAGCGCCGGCGAATACTGGATCGACAGCGTCCTCGAGCCGTCCACGCGCCTGACGCGGCGCACGCCCTCCGGTCGCCAGGTATTGGCCAGCAACGTCGACACGGCCCTGCTCCTGATGGGCCTCGACAACGACTTCAATCCGCGCCGCATGGAGCGCTATATCGCCGTGGTGCGTGCCTGCGGCGTCGAGCCCGTAATGGTGCTGACCAAGTCCGACATCGGCACCGACGCAAGCGAGAAAATCGCCCAGCTGCGCCAGCGCATCCCGGACGACGTGCCGGCATTGAGCCTGCACCCTGCCCAGCAGGATGATGCGGGGATGCTGGCGCCCTGGCTGGGCGCCGGCCAGACCCTGGTGCTGCTCGGCTCCTCGGGCGTCGGCAAGTCGACCCTGACCAATGCCCTCACGGGCAGCGGCCAGGCCACCGGCGGCACCCGCCATGGGGACGACCGCGGCCGCCACACGACCACCGCGCGCTCGCTGCACCGCTGCCCGGGCGGCGCCTGCATCATCGACACACCGGGCCTGCGCGCCTGGCAGCCGGATGCGGACGAGGAAGAGCTGGGACTGTCCTTCAACGACATCGCCGCGCTGGCGGAGCAGTGCCAGTTCCGCGACTGCGTGCACGAGAGCGAGCCGGGATGCGCGGTACGGGGCGTGGTGGATGCGGATCGGCTGCGCAACTACCGCAAGCTTCTACGCGAGGTGCAGCGCGCGGAACAGACGCCGCTGGATCGGATTGCCGAAAGGGGGAAGTGGAAGGTGCTGATGAAGGAGGCCCGCCAGCGGGGCCGCGACAAGCGCGGAGGGTGAGGATGGCGGGCGGCGCGGCCGCCCGCCAAGTCCATTATTCGGCCAGTTGCTTGCGCACGCGCTCGATGGCTTTGCGGACCTGGTTCGGCGCGGTGCCGCCCACGTGGTCGCGCGCCGCCACCGAACCTTCCAGCGACAGCACCGCGAACACGTCCTGCTCGATCAGCGGCGAGAACTCGCGCAGCTTCTCGAGCGCCATCTCGGACAGGTCGCAGCCGGCCACGTCGCAGGCGCGCACCGCGTGCGCCACGGCTTCGTGCGCGTCGCGGAAGGGCAGGCCCTTCTTGACCAGGTAGTCGGCCAGGTCGGTCGCCGTCGCATAGCCCTGCAGCGCGGCGGAGCGCATGTTCTCGGCCTTCACCGTGATGCCGCCCGCCATGTCGGCGAAGATGCGCAGGGTGTCAAGGACGGTGTCGATGGTGTCGAACAGCGGTTCCTTGTCTTCCTGGTTGTCCTTGTTGTAGGCCAGCGGCTGGCCTTTCATCAGGACCAGCAGGCCGTTCAGGTGGCCATACACGCGGCCGGTCTTGCCACGGGCGAGTTCCGGCACGTCCGGGTTCTTCTTCTGCGGCATGATCGAGGAGCCGGTGCAGAAGCGGTCGGCGATGTCGATGAAGCCGATGCGCGGGCTGATCCACATCACCAGCTCTTCCGAGAAGCGCGAGATGTGCATCATGATGAGGGAGGCGGCGGCCGTGAATTCGATGGCGAAATCGCGGTCCGAGACGGCGTCGAGCGAGTTGTGGCAGACGTCCTCGAAGCCCAGGGTCTTGGCCACGCGCAGGCGGTCGATCGGGAAGGTGGTGCCGGCCAGCGCGGCCGCGCCCAGCGGCAGGCGGTTTACCCGGCGGCGCGCGTCCTGCATGCGCTCGAGGTCGCGGCCGAACATCTCGACGTAGGCCAGCATGTGGTGTCCAAAGGTGATGGGTTGCGCCACCTGCAGATGGGTGAAGCCCGGCATGATGGTGTCCGCGTGGCGCTCGGCCAGATCCGTCAGGGCGCCGCGCAGGCTGTTCAAGAGGCCTACGATGTCGTCGATGGCCGCGCGCACGTACAGGCGGATGTCGGTCGCCACCTGGTCGTTGCGCGAGCGGCCGGTGTGCAGGCGCTTGCCGGCGTCGCCCACCAGCTCGGTCAGGCGCTTCTCGATGTTCAGGTGCACGTCTTCCAGGTCCAGCAGCCATTCGAAGGTGCCGGCGTCGATCTCGCTCTTGATCTGGGCCATGCCGCGCTCGATCTCCGCGCGGTCCTGTGCGCTGATGATGCCCTGGGCGGCCAGCATTTCGGCATGGGCCAGCGAACCCTGGATGTCATAGGGCGCCAGGCGCTTGTCGAAGAACACGGACGCGGTGTAGCGCTTGACGAGGTCGGAAACGGGTTCGGTGAAGCGCGCGGACCAGGCCTCGGCTTTCTTGGAGAATTGATCGGTCATGGTGGAATCTCGGTTGGGGATCATACGATTATAACTGCCTGGCAGGTCGGACCACTTCGCCCCATCCGTGGTGGATGACAAGCCAGTGGAAATGCGTGATGATGTGGCCAAGCTTCATTAAATGACAACAAAGGGGGAGACATGAATCGACTGACACAACTCGGCGCGGCGGCGCTGCTGGCGGCGGCAAGCTGCGTACCGGCAGCGGCCCAGCAGGCAACGCCACCGGTACCCGGCGCGACGCCGACCGCGATCGCGCCGCCACCGCCCAAGGCCGCACCCGGCCTGCCGGCGGCCCGCCCCGCCGACGTCGCCTCGATCGACGCCATCGTCGCCGCGCTCTACGACGTGATCTCCGGCCCGGCCGGCGCGCCGCGCGACTGGGACCGCATGCGCTCGCTGTTCTCGCCCGAGGGCCGCATGGGCGCGGTCGGCATGCGCCCGGACGGCAGCTATGTGCTGCGCAGCCTGACGCCGGAAGACTATATCTCGCGCAATACCAAAGCCTTCGCCACCATGGGCTTCTTCGAGACCGAACTGGCCCGCACCACCGAAACCTTCGGCCAGATCGCCCACGTCTTCAGCACCTACGAGGCGCGCCACGCGAAGGACGATGCGAAGCCTTTCATGCGCGGCGTCAACAGCATCCAGCTGATCCACGACGGCAAGCGCTGGTACGTGCTGAACCTGATCTGGCGCGCCGAGGACAGCAAGCTCCAGCTGCCCGAGCGCTACCTGCGCAACGGTTGAGCTGGGCGCGGTGGACGTCATTGCGCATGACGCAAGGACGTCCAATCGCGTGTTGTATTACTGGCAAACGGCGCTAGAATTCACTTTTAAGCCAGAACCAGACACGGGTCCCATGATTACCAACGACTCCAGCTTCCAGGTCAGCACCGATCAGACGAAGCTCGACATCCCGATGATCTACCGCTTCCTGAGCGAGCAGAGCACCTGGGCGGTCGGCATCTCGCGCCCCGTGGTCGAGCGCGCGATCGAGAATTCGCTGTGTTTCGGCGGCTACCTCGACGGCCGCCAGATCGCCTTCGCGCGCGTGATCACCGACTTCGCCACCTTCGCCAACCTGGTGGATGTGTTCGTGGTGCCGGAATACCGCGGCCACGGCTACGGCAAACAATTGGTCGGCGTCGTGCTGCGCCACCCGAGCCTGCAGAAACTGCGCCGCTTCACGCTCGCCACGACCGACTGCCACAGCCTCTACGAACGCTTCGGCTTCACCACGCCGCAGCGTCCGGAAACGCTGATGGAACGTTACTTTCCGAACATATATTTGTCCTGAGCATACTCAACACGGCGACGCCCTTCTCGAATCAGGCTTACGATAGTCTTCAACGAGAAGGAAGCTGTAATGTTCCAGGTCGCCGCCCGGGCTCTCCGTCGCGCCTTGCTCGCCTTTCTACTACTGGCGGGTAATAGCTGCTGGGCCGACAAGGCGGAGGTCCCGCCCCCGCCCAAGGGCCATCTCGTGATCATCGGCGGCGCCCTGCGCGGCGACAATGCGGCCGTGTGGGAACGCATGGTCCAGCTCGCAGGCGGCAAGGGCGCCCGCATCGCCGTCTTCGCCTCCGCTTCCGCCAGCCCCGATAAAGCCGGCAAGTTCCTGGTCGACCGTTTCAATGCCTACGGCGCGAAAGCCTTCTTCGTGCCGGTCGCCGTGCGCCTGGCCGGCACCGACTACCAGGCCGCGGCAGAGGACTTGGCGCTGGCCGACGCGGTGCGCTCGGCCGGCGGCGCCTTCTTCGCCGGCGGCGACCAGGGCCGCATCACGCGCGCGCTGCGGCGCCCCGACGGCGGCAATACCCGCATGCTCGATGCGCTGTGGGAGCTCTACCGGCGTGGCGGCATGCTGGCCGGCTCGAGCGCCGGCGCCGCCATCATGAGCAGCACCATGTTCGGCTACCCGAAGCCGGTGCTGGCCACCATGAGGCTGGGCCTGGACGAGGGCAGGGAGATCGCGCCGGGCCTGGGCTTCATCGGGGAGGACGTGTTCGTCGACCAGCACCTCCTGGTGCGCGGGCGCTTCGCGCGCATGGTGCCGGCCATGCTCAAGAAGGGCTACAAGACCGGCCTCGGGATCGACGAGAACACCGCCATGGTAGTGGGGCCGAACCGCGAGGTCGAGGTGATCGGCTATCGCGGCGCCCTGCTGGTCGACCTGTCGAGGGCGGTGGCGCAGGACGGCCCGCTCGACGTCAGCAATGTGCGCCTGAGCTACCTGGACAACGGCGACCGCTTCAACCTGCGCACCCACGTCTTCACGCCGGGCAGCGACAAGATCGACAACAAGCTCGATCCCGCCAAGCCCTATTTCCGCGAACCGCTGTTCTCGGCCGACATCCTCGGCAACACGACCGTGGTCGACCTGATGTCCCGGCTGATCGACAGCGACCAGCGTGAAGCCATCGGTCTTTCGCTCGACAGCCCCCACGGCCCCCAGCCCGACCTCGGCTTCGAGTTCAAGCTCACGCGCACGAACGACAGCGTGGGCTATATGTCGCTGCTGACCGAAACCTATTCGGTCTACAACATGCGGCTCGATATCCGGCCGATCGTGGTGCGGCGGCCCTTGTACCAGTACCGCCAGGCCGAGACCGCGGCAGCCAGGTGATTGCCGGAATGGCAGGCTGAGCGCAGTAGAATGGACGACCTTCGTCTCATGAGGATCGTCCATGTTCCATCTTTCCTACCGCCTGTTTGCCGCAGCGCTGGCGCTGGCCGCAGGCATTGCCCATGCCGCCCAGCCGGCCACCGTGCGCGTCGACTACGCCCATAGCGGCAACGCCCTGCTTGATTCGTATGCGCTCGAGCGCGTCGTGATCGAACCGCTGCCCTGGCCGGGCAACACCGCGCGCAACCTGGACGATACCAACCGCGGCCAGAACCGCGTCGAAGTGGTCGATGCGAAGACCGGCGACCTGCTGTATTCGCGCGGCTTCTCGACCGTCTTCGGCGAGTGGCGCACGACGGAAGAGGCGAACCGCATGAGCCGCGCCTTCCACGAATCGGTGCGCTTCCCGAAGTTCGACCGCCCGGTGCGCGTGCGCATCCTCAAACGCGACGAGCGCAACCAGTTCTCGGTGGCGTGGAGCGTCGAGGTCGACGCCAATGCGCAGGAGGTGGTGAGGAAGCAGCCCGCGGCGCCCGCCAAGCCGATCCCGATCCACGTCAATGGTCCTTCGGCGGACAAGGTCGACCTGCTGGTGCTGGGCGACGGCTACACCGCTGCGGAGATGAAGAAATTCGAAAGCGATGCGCGGCGCCTGGTGAAGCACCTGTTCACGGTCTCTCCCTTCAAGGAGCGTGCCAAGGACTTCAATGTCTGGGGCCTGGCGGTGCCGACAAACGAATCGGGCATCACCCGTCCGTCCACCGGCGTACATCATGCCTCGCAGCTTGGCACGCGCTATGACATTTTCGGCAGCGAGCGCTACGTGCTCACCCTGGACAACCGCGCGCTGCGCGACATCGCCCAGCACGCGCCCTATGAGTTCATCGAGATCCTGGTGAACAACGAGACCTATGGCGGCGGCGGCATCTATGGCCAGTTCAGCACGGCGGCGGCGGGCAACGAGTGGGCCGATTACCTCTTCGTGCACGAATTCGGCCACCACTTCGCAGGCCTGGCCGACGAGTACTACACCTCGCCGGTGGCCTATGCCACGGGCGGCGTGCGCATGGAGCCGTGGGAACCCAATGCCACCGCGCTGCGCGACCCGGCCAATCTGAAGTGGAAGCGCCACGTGAAGCCGGGCACGCCGCTGCCGACACCCTGGCCCAAGGCCGAATACGAGGAGGCCTCGCGCGCCTACCAGAAGAAGCGCGCAGCGCTGCGCGCGGCCAACCGCCCCGAAAGCGAGATGAACGCGCTGTTCCGCGAAGACCTGAAAACAACGGAAGCGCTGTTCGCGGGCAAACAGCATCGCCACGATGTGGGCGCCTTCGAAGGTGCGAACTACGAGGCCAGCGGCTACTACCGCCCGGCGATGCAGTGCCTGATGTTCGACCGCAGCGAAGCATTCTGTCCGGTGTGCCAGGACGGTGTGAGCGAGATCATCGACCTGTATGCGGGGCCTGCTCGGCAGTAAAGTTTGCTTACAAATGTCACCGGAAGTGCGTGGGGTGGCTAACAGACCCGGCAGGGTTGGCGGCCTATTCTGGAGTCGTTGTCAGACAAAAATTATTACGCGGCTGCACAGCACTGCGTGACCACTCACCGGAAAGGAACCATCATGAACAAACTGATCGCCACCCTCATCGCCGGCCTGTTCGCCACCGCCGCCACCGCCCAGACCACCACCACCCCGGCTGCGACCGACGCTGTCGTGAAAGCGGAAGCCAAGGCGGAAAAGGAAGTCGTGAAGGCCGAAGCCAAGGAAATCAAGAACGCCGCCAAGGTTGACGAGAAAGTGAACAAGGCAGTCGCCAAGGCCAACGAGAAGAAGGCCGAAGCCCACGCTGACGCCGTGAAGGCCCACGCCAACGCGGTCGAGAAAGTCGCGAAGGCCGATCCGGAAGACCGCGCCAAGGCGGCAGCAAAAGCCGAGGAAAAGATCGCCGACGCCAACCTGAAGGCCGACAAGAAATTCATCAAGGCCGACGAGAAGCTGCTGAAGACCCAGGTCGACGCGGCAGCGGACAAGGCACAAGCTGCGGCCAAGACCGAGCAGGTGCGCGCCGAAGCTGCGGCTGATGTGCACAAGGCCGCTGCCAAGCACTGACCGGCATCGGCTGAAATGAAAAACGCCGGCTCGCGAGCCGGCGTTTTGTTTTGTAGGGTGGTCGGCTGTGCCGACCGCGCGTTCAACTCCCGGATGCTCAGTGACGACGCATCATTTAGTCGAACGCGCGGACGGCGAAGCCGTCCACCCTACGGATTACGAATTAGCATCCGTGGAGCGCATCGCCAGGTCCTGCGCCTTGAGCTTCGCCGACAGCGGCTTGCCCTTGCGCGCACGCTTGCCGAAGTGCGGCTCCAGGCCCGACGCGAACAGCTCCACCGTGCGCGGCTTGGAGCCGGCCCAGGTGCCGATGACGTTCACGCCCTTCTGGGTGATCGGCTGCGCCGCCAGCAGGGTTTCCTTCGGTTCCAGCTCCATCAGGATCACGCCGCGGCCGCCGTTGGTCAGCACCTTCATCTCGTCGATGCCGAACACCAGCACGCGGCCCTTCTCGGACAGGCAGGCCACGGCGCCGGCGGTATCGACCACGATCCGCGGCGGCAGCGGCTCGGCGCCCTCGTCCAGGGTGATGAAGGACTTGCCGCCCTTCAGACGGCTGATCATGTCGCCGGCCTTGGCGATGAAGCCGAAGCCGTTCGAGGTGCTGAGCAGCAGGCGGGTGTCCGGATTGCCGGCGAAGTAGTGCAGGATGCGCACGCCGCCCGACAGGTCGACCAGGGTCGTGATCGGCACGCCGTCGCCGCGGGCGCCCGGCAGCGCGGCCACCGGCACCGAGAAGGACTTGCCGTTGCTGCCGATGCCGATCAGCGAGTCGATCGTGCGGCACTCGAAGGCCTGCAGCAGCGAGTCGCCGGCCTTGAAGGTGAATTGCGCCGGGTCGTGGCCGATGCCGGTGCGCGCGCGCACCCAGCCTTTTTCCGACACGATCACCGTCACCGGCTCGTCGATGACCTTCTGCTCGGCGACCGCGCGCTCGGCTTCCTCGATCAGGGTGCGGCGCTCGTCGCCGTACTGCTTGGCGTCCTGCTCGATCTCGCGGATGATCAGGCGCTTCATGCTCGACGGATTATTCAGGATGTCCTCGAGCTTTTCCTTTTCGCTGCGCAGCTCGGCCAGCTCCTGCTGGATCTTGATCGCTTCCAGGCGCGCCAGCTGGCGCAGGCGAATCTCGAGGATGTCCTCGGCCTGGCGGTCCGACAGGCGGAAGCGCTCGATCAGCGCAGCCTTCGGCTCGTCCGAATTGCGGATGATGGCGATGACTTCATCGATGTTCAGCAGGACGGTCTCGCGGCCCTCCAGGATGTGGATGCGGTCGTTGACCTTGCCCAGCCTGAACTCGGTCCGGCGGCGCACGGTGACGAAGCGGAAGTCGACCCATTCCTGCAGGATGTCCGTCAGGCCCTTCTGGCGCGGACGGCCGTCGCCGCCGATCATCACCAGGTTCATCGGGCTCGAGGTTTCGAGCGAGGTATGGGCGAGCAGCATCAGCATGAACTCGCCCTGGTCCTGGTTCTTCGACTTCGGTTCGAACACGATCCGCACCGCCGCCTCGCGGCCCGATTCGTCGCGTACGGTGTCGAGCGCGCCCAGGATGGTCTGCTTCAGTGCCAGCTGTTCCGGCAGCAGGGTCTTCTTGCCCGCCTTGATCTTCGGGTTGGTCAGTTCCTCGATCTCTTCCAGCACGCGCTGGGCTGAGGTCCCCGGCGGCAGTTCGGTGACCACCGCCTGCCACTGGCCGCGCGCCAGTTCTTCGATCTTCCAGCGTGCGCGGACCTTGAGCGAGCCGCGGCCGGTCGCGTACATGTCGGCGATGTTCGAGGCCGGAGTGATGATCTGGCCGCCGCCCGGGAAGTCCGGGCCGGTGATCAGGGTCATCAGCTCGGCGTGGGTGATCTTCGGGTTGCGGATCAGGGCCACTGCGGCCTGCGCCACTTCGCGCAGGTTGTGCGAAGGGATCTCGGTGGCCATGCCGACCGCGATGCCGGAGGCGCCGTTGAGCAGCACCATCGGCAGGCGCGCCGGCAGCTGGCGCGGCTCGGTGGTCGAGCCGTCGTAGTTCGGCTGGAAGTCGACCGTGCCCATGTCGAGTTCATCGAGCAGCAGGCGCGACACCGGCGTCAGGCGCGCTTCGGTGTAGCGCATCGCCGCCGCGCCGTCGCCGTCGCGCGAGCCGAAGTTGCCCTGGCCGTCGATCAGCGGATAGCGCAGCGAGAAATCCTGCGCCATGCGCACCAGCGCGTCGTAGACCGACTGGTCGCCGTGCGGGTGCAGTTTACCGAGCACGTCGCCGACCACGGTGGCGGACTTGCGCGGCTTGGCGGTGTGGCCCAGGCCCAGTTCGTGCATCGAGTACAGGATGCGGCGCTGGACCGGCTTCTGGCCGTCCGACACGTCCGGCAGCGCGCGGCCCTTGACCACCGAGACGGCGTAGTCGAGGTAGGCGCGCTCGGCGAAGGTGGAGAGGGTGAGCGTCTCGACGTCGTCGGACGGCTCGTGTTGTTGTTCGAAGAGGCTTGCTTGCGTCGTCATGATCTATTCGTTCTGTTCGGCAGGCGCGACGTCAGATGTCGGCTTCCGTTTCGTTCCCGTGTTCTTCCAGCCAGGCGCGGCGAGCGGCGGCTTCGCCTTTGCCCATCAGCATATTGAAGCGCGAAGCCGATTCCGGCAGGCTGTACTGGCCGAAGGCCACCGGCAGCAGGCGGCGGGTATCCGGGTTCATCGTGGTTTCCCACAGCTGTTCCGCATTCATCTCGCCCAGGCCCTTGAAGCGCGAGATGCTCCAGACGCCTTCCTTCAGGCCTTCCTTTTTCAGCTTGTCCTCGATCGCGAGCAGTTCGCCGTCGTCCAGCGCGTACAGCTTCTGCAGCGGCTTCTTGCCGCGCGCCGGCACGTCGACGCGGTACAGCGGCGGACGGGCAACGCAGATGTGGCCGCTGCGGAACAGGGCGGGGAAGTGCTTGAAGAACAGGGTCAGCAGCAGGACCTGGATGTGCGAGCCGTCCACGTCCGCATCCGACAGGATGCAGATCTTCCCGTAGCGCAGGCCGGACAGGTCCGGGTTGTCGTCCACGCCGTGCGGGTCGACGCCGATCGCCACTGCGATGTCGTGGATCTCGTTGTTCGCGAACAGGCGGTCGCGCTCGGTTTCCCAGGAGTTCAGCACCTTGCCGCGCAGCGGCAGGATGGCCTGGAATTCCTTGTCGCGGCCCATCTTGGCCGAACCGCCCGCCGAGTCGCCCTCGACCAGGAACAGTTCGTTGCGGGTAATGTCGCTCGATTCGCAATCGGTGAGCTTGCCCGGCAACACGGCCACGCCCGAGGACTTCTTCTTCTCGACCTTCTGCAGCGAACGCAGGCGCGATTGGGCCTGCTTGATGACGAGTTCGGCCAGCTTCTTGCCGTATTCGACGTGCTGGTTCAGCCACAGCTCGAGCGGCGGCTTGGTGAAGGTCGACACCAGCTTGACGGCGTCGCGCGAGTTCAGGCGTTCCTTGGTCTGGCCCTGGAACTGCGGGTCCAGCACTTTCGCCGACAGCACGAAGGAAACGCGCGCGAACACGTCTTCCGGCAGCAGCTTGACGCCTTTTGGCAGCAGCGAGTGCATCTCGACGAAGCCCTTGACGGCGCCGAACAGGCCGTCGCGCAGGCCGGATTCATGGGTGCCGCCGCTGACGGTCGGGATCAGGTTGACGTAGGACTCGCGCACCACGCTGCCTTCCTCGGTCCAGGCCACCACCCATGCCGCGCCTTCGCCTTCGGCGAAACCTTCGTCGCCCGCGGCTGCGTACTGCGCGCCTTCGAACAGCGGGATCACGGTCTGGCCGCCCGAGGTCTGGGCCAGCGCTTCGGTGAGGTAGCCGCGCAGGCCTTCGTCGTAGCGCCAGGTCTGGACGTCGCCGGTCTTGGCATTGGTCAGCGTGACCGTCACGCCCGGCAGCAGCACGGCTTTCGAGCGCAGCAGGCGCTGCATGTCGCCCAGCGGGATGGTCGGCGAATCGAAATATTTCGGATCGGGACGGGCGGTAACGCGGGTGCCGTTCTTCTTGCCGCCGCGCTCAAGGGGGCGGGAAGTGAGGGGCTCGACCAGTTCGCCGTTTTCGAAGGCCAGGTCGTGCACGCCATTGCCGTCGTCATCCTTGCGCCAGACGGTGATTTCCAGGCGCGTCGACAGCGCGTTGGTGACCGAGACGCCGACGCCGTGCAGGCCGCCCGAGAAGGCATAGGCGCCGCCCGAGCCCTTGTCGAACTTGCCGCCCGCGTGCAGGCGGGTAAAGACGATCTCGACGGTCGGCACGTTTTCTTCCGGGTGCAGTCCAACCGGGATGCCGCGGCCGTCGTCTTCGACCGTGACCGAGCCGTCCGTATTGAGCGTCACGGCGATGTTCTTGCAGTGTCCGCCCAGCGCCTCGTCGGAGGCGTTGTCGATCACTTCCTGGATGATGTGCAGCGGATTTTCGGTCCGGGTATACATGCCCGGACGTTGTTTCACGGGTTCGAGTCCCTTGAGGACGCGGATGGATGATTCGCTGTAGTCGGATGCGGGTTTCTTGGAAGCCATGCTGAGGTTCTTAAATTCGATGCTTGCGCATTCTATCTTGTCGCGCGGAAAAATTTGATCTTTTCAAGCGATCCAACTGTGCTTGTTAGTCCGCACCATTGTGCTAGATTAAAACGATTGGCTAGGAAGATGCCAGGGAAAGGCTGGAAAAGCGATGCACGCACCCAGATATCCGTTCACCATCCGCCTGGTCGGGTTCGCGCCGGCTGAATGCGCGCAGCTGGAACTCCTGCTCGCGCAGGCCCCTGCGACAGGGCCGTCGTATTTTTGCCTGCATGACGACAGTTTGCAAGAACCCGACCTCTATATCGCCGACGGCGGCAACCCCGCTGCCCTGGCGCGCCTGTCTTGCCTGCCGCCCGGCGCCCTGCAGCCCATCCTCCTGATCGGCGGCGACGGCGCCAGCTGCCGGCGTACCCTGCCGCGCCCGGTCGATCCAAGCCGACTCTGCACGACCCTCGCCGAACTGCTCGACGCCCGTGTGCAGGCGCAGGCCGCGCTGGCCGCCAGCGGGCAGTGCAGCCTGCCGGAGCGCCGCCGAAGGCCTCGGCTGGGGCCGGATACCGAGGCCCCGGCCTATTACCAGCGGATGCGCCAGGGGCCGCCGGACGGCGCGGTCCTGATCATCGACAAGGGCGGCGCCTTCCGCGACCACGTGGCGCGCGTGGTGCACAGCAAGCTCGGCGCCGCTTACGACCCCAGTCTCGGCAACGGCAGCCGCCCCGGCGACGGCCTGGCGGGCAGCGCCCGGCCCGGCTATGGCCGGCCAGTCGAATGGACCGACAGCTCCCGTGCCGCCGTGCGGCTGTGCGACGAAACCCCGGTCTCCCTGGTCATGATCAATACCTGCGCGCCCGGCATCGAACCGTATAGCCTGAGCAGCGCCATCAAGTCCCAGGAAGGGGCAGGGCGTACCGCCGTGCTCTTTCTTGTTGGGCAATCTTTCAAGTACGACAGCCTGCGCGCCCGCGATGCCGGCGTGCGCGGCCTCCTCGACAAGCCTGTAGCGGACCGCCACCTGGTGGCCACCTTCCAGAAGCTGCTGGCCCTCCCTGCCTGAAAAACTACTGTAATTGCATACAGTATTAACCGAAATAGGAATTCCCGCAAGCTGCCGTTTTGATACTGTCGCATCTGACGACAGTGATGAGATTTTTGTAACAATTCCGAATCGTGCGCGGTCGCAGCCCGGCTATATTGTGAGTCATGGCGCAAGACGAAAGAAAAACCGTTGATGAAACGCCGGGCCCTCCTGTCGACAAGCGTCTTGACACGCCTGCACGGGTGCCCGACCGGCGCGCGACGCAAGGGCAGACCATGCGCGGATACGCAAAATACCAGCGGGACGGCGACACGCCGCTCGCGCTGGCGGGGCGCGTCCTGACTTCGCGCTGGCGCGCGCTGCGTGAGCGCTTCAACCGCGACTTCATGAACCGGACGCTGCACATCGGCGTGTCGGCGCGCATTTTCCACCCCGAACCCGGTGCCCGGGGCCTGCTCAGCAAGAATCTCCAGTACCTCGAGGAGTCGATCGCCCAATGGGTGATGTCGCGCGACGTGCTGGTGTTCATGATCCCAACGGTGAATACCAACGGGCTGCTCCACCCCAGCAACATCACTCTGCGCCACTATGCGCGCCACCTCGACGGCCTGGTGCTGCAGGGCGGGGCGGACGTGGCGCCGCAAACCTATTCCGAAGTGCCGACCCGGCCCGAATGGAGCGGCGACCGCGCCCGCGACGTCTACGAGCTCGAGCTGCTGCACGAATTCGTCGACGCCGGCAAGCCGGTGCTGGGCGTCTGCCGCGGCTGCCAGCTGATCAATGTCGCTTTCGGCGGCACGCTCTACCAGGACGTCGCCACCAACGTCCCCGAAGCGCTGGCCCACGTGCACGACATCTACGATGCCCACCGTCACGCGATCCGCTTCCCTGCCGGCTCCACGCTGGGCAAGATGTTCGGCCACGTCGAGCGGCCCATCGTTAACTCCATCCACCACCAGGCGGTCAGGGAGCTGGGGCGCGACATCCGCGTCGAAGCCTATTCCGAGCCGGACGGCATCGTCGAGGCGATCCGCTACGAACGCGCCGATTTCGTGATGGGCCTGCAGTGGCACCCGGAATTCCACCGCGCCGGCGGCACCGAGTTGCTGGACTGCACGCCGGTGCTGGACGAATTCCTGCGCGCCGCGCGCGAGACCCGGCTCTGATTTCCGGAGTTTGTTTCACCTCGAACACGTTTGCCGAAAACGCTTGCTTTCGTCCGGTGACCGGACAATAATTGAATGAGAATGATTCTCATTTGATTGGCAGCCGTTTAGGAGAAGCGTGCATGACTATTCCGTTTGCAGACCCGGCGCTGCCCTCGCAGGAGCCGCGCAGCCAGGACGTGATGCTGGTGGCCTCGCTGCTGCACCTGATGTCGCATTACACCGCGCGCGGCGACGGTGAGCAGCCCTGTGTGAAGCTGGCCTCGGTGATCGAGCGCCACCTGTGTGCGCTGTCGCGCCTGCCGGATATCGACCCGGTGCTGCGCGCCACCTGCGAGCAGCTGGCCGAGCGCTGGGCCGGCCTGGTGGACGAAAAGCTGCCGCGTCCGCAACCGGCGAAGCAGCCGCTGCTGGCGCGCTTCATGAAGGGGCAGTGGGGCGGCAAACCAGTCGCCGCCAACTGAGTCAATCCAGCCAGTCCCGCAGCGCCGCTTCTCCCGCGGCGCTGAATGCCATGACGCGGGAATCCGGCACCCGCTTGGCCCATCCCAGCTGTTCGAAACGCGACAGGAGCGCCGCACCCAAGGTGCCGGCAAGGTGGTGACGCCGTTCGCTCCAGTCCAGGCAAGTGCGGCAGAAGGGACGGCGGCCTTTGGGCGGCGCCAGCTCCACGCCGAGCTTTTCCATCGCCCGTGTTCCCAGCGGCGTGAGGGCAATCCCGCCTGGGGCCAGCGCGAAGGCGCCGCGCTGCGCCAGCTTTTCATACACCAGCACCCCGAGTTCCCCCGCCAGGTGATCGTAGCAGACGCGTGCCTTGCGCAGCGCCGGCTCGCGCGGGCCCACACGCGGCGAGCGCGCGAGGGCAGCCGCACCCATCAGGCTTTCCAGCATCTGCGCGACGTCCTCGTCGGCGATGCGGAAGTAGCGGTGCCGTCCCTGCTTCTCGACCGCGAGCATGCCGGCGTCGACCAGTTGCGCCAGGTGGGTGCTGATGGTCTGGCGCGTGACGCCCGCGGAATCCGCCAGTTCGGTGGCGGTGAGCGCGCGGCCGGCCATGAGTACGCTCAAGACCTGGCCGCGTGCAGTGTCGCCGACGAGCGCGGCGATGGTGGTGATATTCGGTCCCATGCTTCGATCTTAGCCGAAGCATCCCGGCATGCAAACGTCCAGAATGGCCGCATCCATTCACACGAGGAGTCCACATGACCATCACCTGCTTCATCCGCTACCAGATCGACCCTTTCCAGCGCGAGAACTTCCGCCGCTACAGCGAGAACTGGGGCCGCATCATTCCGCGCCTGGGTGGACGCCTAGTGGGCTACTTCCTGCCGCACGAGGGGACCAACGACGAAGCCTGGGGCCTGGTTGCCTTCGACAGCCTGGCCGCCTACGAGGCCTACCGCAGCCGCCTGAAGACAGATCCGGAAGCCCGCGCCAACTTCGCGCTGGCGCAGGAACAGCGCTTCATCCTGCGCGAATGGCGCACCTTCACGGAAGTGGTCGAGGGCACGCTGGGACGCGAGGCGCTGTCATGATTGCCGTGATCTTCGAGGTCGAGCCGGCCGAGGGGCAGCGCCAGGCCTACCTCGACATTGCCGCCGGGCTGCGCGCGGAGCTCGAGACGATCGACGGCTTCGTGTCGATCGAGCGCTTCGAGTCGCTTTTGCAGCCGGGACGCTTCCTGTCGCTGTCGTTCTGGCGCGATGAAGAGGCGGTGGCGTGCTGGCGGAACCGGGAAGCGCACCGGGCGGCGCAGGCGCAGGGCAGAAGCGGAATCTTTCGCGATTACCGGCTGCGTGTCGCTCACGTCATGCGCGACTATGGCCTGGACGAGCGGACCGGCGCACCACCCGACTCGCGCGCAGCGCACAGGCAGCTCTTGTAAGGCCGGGGCGGACGATCAGGCTTGTCCTGCCGTGGTAAAAGGATCCAGCGGGATGCCGAGTTCGCCGCACAGTGCAGCAAATTGCCGGGGCTCGGCGATGATGTAGTGCCCCCAGAACGAGTCGCCTTCGTTGCGCCCCGCGCCGAACCGCAGCACGCGCTCAGGACGTCCAAGGCGCGCCAGCAGCGCATCGAACTGCAAGGCCAAGGCAACGTCGTTCATCCACGCAAAGCTTCCTGGGATGAACACCGTTTGCGAGGTCCCTTCGACATCGAAGGACATTTTCCAATAGGTTTCCGGATCCGCGAACTGTGCCGTTTTCTTCAATGCGTCCGGGACGATGCCGTCCAATTGCGCCTCCGCGCTGGCGGTGAAATCCTCGTCGTTCATTGCCGTTTGGCGGACGTTGGTGATCTGCTGCCCGAGCCCGGCGTGGCTTGCCATTTTTTCGAACAGCCCCACATGGTCGTGGTGGTCGCCGCTCGAGTACAGGGACGCCAGGAAGGTCTTGCCCTTTAACACCGTACCCGTGACGTTACCACTGCTGTAGTGCGCAAGCGCCGCAGCTGGATCAAGCAGGCAGCGATCGAGACGATCCAGGTCTTCGGGCTCGGGGCTCCCCGCGATGCCGATCTGCGCAAATTTCGCAAGCAGGTCACGCGCCCGCAGCCCTGCTGCGCTCCAGCGAAACAACTGTGCGTCCCAGGCCGAGAGACCGGCAATCGTCTCAGCTTGCCGGCATCCGCAACGCACCAGGCAATACGCCAGCTCGTCACCCGCATAATTGCCGCGTTGATCCGCGAGTGCGGCACGCATCGCATCGAGCAGTTCCGGACTCGCAGGCCAGGTACCGCTTTCATATTCCTCCCGCGGCAAGCGGCCATACAAGGCGTTTTTCCAATCGCTCAACGCGGAATGCAGCGGGTAGAAATCGCGCGCCTCTTCTTCACTTTTGGGCACGGGCGTGTAGGCGTCCAGGGCCTGGAACAGTCGCTTGCTGCTTGGCGGTAAAGGAAACATTTGGCTCTCGTCTGTAGGGAAGCTGGACTGGCCCGTTACGGCCATTCGACAGCGCCCAGTGTAACGATGCTTGTTTCCTGATGGCAAGAGTTTTGCACCCTTTATCGAATCCGCATACGCCGGTCACCCCGGAAGCGCTGGATGGCGGCATTGACCATGCCTTCCACGCTGCCCTCACGCTCGAACACGTGCCGCAGCTGGGTCGCGTCGCTTCCTTCGCGCGCCGCTTCCGCCAGGTGCTGCAGCGCCTCCACACTGCCAAGCGCCTCCGCATGCGGCATCATCTTCTCGAGCGTCGCCAGGATGTCTTCGCGCAGCGGCAGCGATTCGTAGGTCTTCGGATGCGTGATCGCGCCGTCCAGTCCGAAGCGGCAGGCCTGGAAGCGGTTGTAGTTGTAGACCAGGTAGTCGTCCTCGACGGGCGCTTCTTCCTCGCGCGTGAGCAGGTAGCGGCACAGGGCCTGCAGGTAGGCGGCGATCGCGGCGGCCCGTTCCACCGTCAGCGGCGTGTCGCACACGCGCAGCTCGATGGTGCCATATTCGGGCTTGGGCCGCAGGTCCCAGTAAAAGTCCTTCATGCTCTTGATGATGTTGGTGCGCTCCATCTTGGCGAAGTACACGTCGGTGAACTCCTGCCAGGTGTGGACGAAAGGTGCGCGACCACTCATCGGGAAGGCGAACACGGAATTCAGGCGCGCCGACTGGAAGCCGGAATCATGCCCCTGCACGAAGGGGGAGGAGCTTGATAAGGCGATGAAGTGCGGCAGGTAGCGGTTCAGCGCGTGCAGCAGGTAGAGGGCGTCGTCGCCGTTGGCACAGCCGATGTGCACGTGCTGGCCGAACACCGTGAACTGCTTGGCGAGGTAGCCGTAGAGCTGCGACAGGTATTCGTAGCGCGGCTTGCTCGAAATCTTCTGTTCCGACCAGTGCTGGAAAGGGTGGGTGCCGCCGCCGGCGATGCCGACGTTGAGCTGGTCGCCGGCGGCTACCAGGGTGTCGCGGATGTCCAGCAGCTCGGCCAGCAGCGGGCCGTAGGACGAGTGCACGCTCGAGTTAATCTCGATCATGCTCTCGGTGATCTCGGGCGTCACATTGCCCGGGAAGGGCTTGCGCCTCAAGAGGTGCAGCAGGTCGGGCGCGGCCGCAGTCAGGTCGAAGTCGGACAGGCTGACCAGCTGCAGTTCGAGCTCGACCCCGAAGGTGAGCGGCTGGGACGAAGTAAAGGCTTCAAGCGGCATGGTTCTGCTCCGGCGCCTCGGCGGACGATTCGCGCGCCCAGACCAGGGCGCGCTGGATGATGACGGGGCCGAACACTTCCAGCAGCATCGTGACCGCCGCCATGGCCCGCAGCTCCTCGACCACGTGCACGCCGGCGTGGCGCGCATGCTCGATCAGCAGGATGACGAACACCGACAGCGGCGCAAGGCCGAGGCCGGTGAGCGCCCCCTTGCGCCAGGAGACGCCGGACAGGTGGGCGAAGGCCATCACGCCCGCCGTCTTGGCGATCTGGCGCACCAGCACCACGATGACGGCGAGCGCGCTGCCGGTGGCGATCTGGCGCCAGTCGAGTGTCGAGGCGGCATAGAGGAAGAGCAGCACGGTGAGCAGCTCGCCCAGCGGCCCGAAGTTGCGCTGCGCCTTGCTGAAGGCGACGCGGCGGTGGCGCGCCGTCAGGCCGAAGCTGAGCGCGGCGATGTAGGGAGAAAGCGTGCCCGCGTCGCAGATCGCGACCAGCAGCACGATGGCCAGGGCGAAGGCCACGGTCGCGTCCTGGCGCGGGTTGTGGATGGTGCGCAGCAGGGCCGGCACCACGACGCCGAACACGGCGCCGACCAGTAGGGAGCCGGCCAGTCCCACCGTGCTCTGCCACAGCGCTTCGCCCACCGCGTCGAAGGTACGGAAGATCCAGAAGCCAATGATGGCGTTGAAGGCGAACACCGCCAGCACGCAGTTCTGGGCAGTCAGGTGCAGCACGCGCTCGGTGACCTGGCCCGAGCTGCGCTGCTCGTTGATGACGCGCACGATCGTGGCGGGCGAGGTGCCCATCGACAGCGCGGCCATCATCAGCGCAATCAGTTGGGAGCTGCCGAAGGCGAGGGCGACCAGGTAGACCGCGACGAAGGTGAGCAGGGCTTCCGCCAGGCCGGCCACGCCGACCCAGGGATTGACGCGCAGCCAGCGCAGGTTGATGCGGTAGCCGAGTTCGAAGAGGATCAGGCCGAAGGCGACGTCGGCCAGCAGTGCGACCGGCCCGGCATCGGGCGACGGCAGCACGCCGATCTGCGAGGCGCCCAGGGCGAAGCCGACCAGGCCGTAGAAGCTGATGCGCGGCAGGCCGGTCCAGCGCTGCCCGAATTCACCGGCCAGCCAGGCGACGGCGAGCGCGATCGGCCATGCGAGGCTGGTCAGGATGGGCAGCAAGTCGGGCATCGGATCCCCTCGTCGAATTGGTTTTCCTTGGGTGACGGCGGAGCCGACCCCAACAGTCTGTTAACAATTCTACAAGAGGGTTTGTCGCGCACGATTGATGTGCGAAAGCTCCTACTTGCTCAAGAGCCGCATTGCCCGTTCCAGCCCTTCGAGGGTGATCGGGAACATCCGGTTGTTCATGACTTGCCGGATCACGGCGATCGACTGCCGGTACTCCCACAAGTGCTCCGGCTCCGGATTGAGCCAGGCGAACTTGGGGAAGGCGCTGGTGAAACGCGCCAGCCAGGCCGCGCCGGCTTCCTCGTTGTTGTACTCGACCGAACCGCCCGGGGCCAGCACCTCGTAGGGGCTCATGGTGGCGTCGCCCACGAAGAGAATGCGGGTGTCGGCCGGGTACTTGCGCAGCACGTCCCAGGTCGGGAAGCGCTCGCTGTGGCGGCGCCGGTTGTTCTTCCACAGGTAGTCGTAGACGCAGTTGTGGAAGTAGTAGAACTCCATGTTCTTGAATTCGCTCTTCGCCGCCGAGAACAGTTCTTCCGTGCGCTCGATGTGGTCGTCCATGGTGCCGCCCACGTCGAGCAGCATCACCACCTTGATGCGGTTCTTGCGCTCGGGCTGCATGCGGATGTCGAGGTAACCCGCATTGCTGGCGGTGGCGCGGATGGTGTCGTCCAGCGCCAGTTCTTCCGCGGCGCCGGTACGCGCGAAACGGCGCAGGCGGCGCAGCGCCACCTTGATGTTGCGGGTGCCCAGCTCGCGCTCGTCGTCGTAGTCGCGGTAGCTGCGCTGCTCCCAGACCTTTACCGCCGTGCGGTTGCGGCCCTGGCCGCCGATGCGGATCCCTTCCGGGTTGGTGCCGCCATGGCCGAAGGGCGAGGTGCCGCCGGTGCCGATCCACTTGTTGCCGCCTTCGTGGCGCCCGTGCTGTTCCTTCAGCAGTTCTTCCAGGCGCTGCTGCAGCTTGTCGTAGCCGAGCTTTTCCAGCGCCGCCTTCTGCTCGGGCGTGAGCTCGCGCTCGAAACGCTTGAGCAGCCAGTCGAGCGGAATCTCGGCCTTCTCGTCGAACACCGCATTGACGCCCTTGAAGTAGGCGCCGAAGGCACGATCAAAACGGTCGAAGTGGGCCTCGTCCTTCACCAGCGTCAGGCGCGCGAGATAGTAGAACTCATCCAGCGAAGGCAGGATCACCTGGCGCTGCATCGCTTCCAGCAAGGTCAGGAATTCCTTGATCGTGACCGGGACTTTCGCATCACGCAGGGCGTAGAAGAAATCGATCAGCATGGTTCAGGTTCCCGCGTGCCGCTCCAGCCGTTCGTGCAGGGCGCGCTTGATGGCGGGCCACTCGCTGCGCAGGATGCTGTACATGATGGTGTCGCGCGGTGTGCCGTCGCGCCGCACGATGTGGTGGCGGATCCGGCCGTCCTTGTGCGCGCCCAGGCGTTCGATCGCCGCCTGCGAGGCGAAATTCTCGCCGTCGGTGCGCAGGCCGACCACCGCGCAGCCGAGCGTGTCGAAGGCGTGCGAGAGCAGGAGCAGCTTGCAGCTGGTGTTCACATGGCTGCGCTGGACACGCTTGGCATACCAGGTATAGCCGATCTCCACGCGGTCGGCCGCGGGCACGACGTCGTGGTAGCTGGTGGTGCCGAGCAGGGCGCCGCTCCGGGTGTCGATGACGGCGAAGGGCACGCGGTCGCGCATCTCGAGCGCGGTGGCGATGTACTGCAGGGCGTTGTGCGGCTCCGGCACGCTGGTCACGCGCAGGTTCCACAGTTCGCCATCGCTTGCCGCCGCCCGCAGGCCGTCCTCGTGGTGCGGCGCCAGCGGTTCCAGGCGCAGGCCATTGAATTCGAGCGTGACCGGTTCTGCCTTGATCATCGATTCGTCCTCGACATGTACACCAGGCGCTCGAACAGGTGCACGTCCTGCTCGTTCTTGAGCAGGGCGCCGTGCAGCGGCGGCACGATGGCCTTGCTATCCTGGCTGCGCAGGGCCTCTGCCGGGATGTCCTCGGCCAGCAGCAGTTTCAGCCAGTCGAGGAATTCCGACGTCGACGGCTTCTTCTTGATGCCGGCGACTTCGCGCAGCTCGTAGAAACTCTGCAGGGCGTTGGCCAGCAGGTCCTGCTTGAGCGTCGGGAAGTGGACCTTGACGATATCTGTCATCGTCTCGCGGTCCGGGAATTTAATGTAGTGGAAGAAGCAGCGGCGCAGGAAGGCGTCCGGCAGTTCCTTTTCGTTGTTCGAGGTGATGATCACCAGCGGACGGTGCTTGGCCACTACCATCTCGCGCGTCTCGTAGACGTAGAACTCCATGCGGTCCAGTTCGCGCAGCAGGTCGTTCGGGAACTCGATGTCGGCCTTGTCGATCTCGTCGATAAGCAGGACCACCGGTTCCGGCGCGGTAAAGGCCTGCCACAGCACGCCCTTGACGATGTAGTTGTGGATGTCGCGCACGCGCTCGTCGCCCAGCTGCGAGTCGCGCAGGCGCGACACCGCGTCGTATTCGTACAGGCCCTGCTGGGCCTTGGTGGTGGACTTCACGTGCCACTGCAGCAGCGGCATGTCGAGGGCTGCCGCCACTTCCTCGGCCAGCATGGTCTTGCCGGTGCCCGGTTCGCCCTTGATGAGGAGCGGGCGGCCGAGCGTCAGCGCGGCGTTGACGGCCAGTTTCAGGTCGGCGGTGGCAACGTAGTTGTCGCTGCCTTCGAAGCGTGGGGAAGCGTGCATGGGCGTTCTGGATTGAAGTGAAATGAAGGGGAGTATATGCCAGAACCGGAGCATCAACAGGCCGCGTGCGTTTGTAGACTGGTGTCAACTCTTCAGATAGAATCGGCAGGTTGGTAGTCCATTTGCTAACTTTTTGTGCGTTTGCGGTATTCGAATTACAACTAACGAGCCACACCCATGAAAAAATCTTTAGCACTACTGGTACTGGCCGCGTTGGCCAATACCGCCGCCGCGGCGGAAGTTGTCGGCAATCCCAAGGCAGCACCCAGCAAGATCGAAATGTGCATCGGCTGCCACGGCATCCCGGGCTACAAGGCGGCCTTCCCCGAGGTCTACCGCGTTCCGATGATCGGCGGCCAGTCGGCCAAGTACATCGAATCCGCACTGCACGCCTACAAGAAGGGCGACCGCAAGCATCCGTCGATGCGCGGCATCGCCGTCAGCCTGAGCGACCAGGACATCGCCGACGTCGCCGCGTATTACGCGCAGCAGACTCCCGCCACCGTGAAGCGCTGAGGACCCGACAATGAAGAAATTCACTATTGCGCTGCTCGCCTGCGCCCTCCCGTTCGCCGCATCGGCCGCCGACGTCTCGAAGGGCGAAGCGCTGGCCAAGAAGTACAACTGCGCATCCTGCCACGGCGCGGACTACAACAAGCCGATCGACCCGAGCTACCCGAAACTGGCCGGCCAGCACGCCGACTACCTGACCCACGCCCTGCGCGCGTATAAACGCGGCGCCGGCGCGAATGGCCGCACCAATCCGATCATGGCGGGGCAGGTGCAGCCGCTGTCGAACCAGGACATGGCCGATATCGGCGCCTACCTGGCCAGCCTGCCGTCGAATCTGGTGGTCAGCAAATAAGCATGTAAAGACACGGTTTCCAGCCTTGAGCTGGTAAACTGACGATCCCCCTGTCCGGTCAGCCGGCAGGGGGATTTTATTTTTGTCCATGCTCCCGTTTATGTCTCCATCCCATATCAAAACCAACCTGCTCAGCGGCCTGACCGTCGCCCTGGCCCTGGTCCCCGAAGCCATCGCCTTCGCCCTGGTCGCCCAGGTCTCGCCGCTCACCGGCCTGTATGCCGCCGTGCTGGTCGCGCTCATCACCTCGAGCTTCGGCGGCCGTCCCGGCATGATCTCGGCGGCGGCCGGTTCGCTGGCGGTGGTGATGACGGCCCTGGTGGTGCAGCACGGCGCGCAGTACCTGTTCGCGGCCGTGGTGCTGATGGGCGTGCTGCAGCTGCTGTTCGCGCTGTTACGGCTCGGTAAATTCATCCGCATGGTGCCGCATCCGGTGATGCTCGGCTTCGTCAACGGCCTGGCGCTGGTGATCTTCGTTGCCCAGTTCGGCCACTTCAAGACGGGCGGCCAATGGATGGCCGGCGCCGAGCTGTGGACGATGCTGGCGGTGGTGGCCGTGACCATGGCCGTCATCTACCTCACGCCGCGCATCACCAAGGCGGTGCCGGCGACCCTGGTCGGCATCCTGCTCGCCACCGCCGGCTGCGCGCTGCTGGGCATCGACACCAAGACCGTGGGTGACCTCGGCTCGATCGCCGGCGGCCTGCCGAGTTTCGCGGTTCCCGAGGTGCCGTGGAACCTGGAGACCCTGCGCATCGTCTTCCCCTATGCGCTCGTGCTGGCCGGCGTCGGCCTGATCGAATCTCTCCTGACCTTGACCCTGATCGACGAGATCACGGACACCCGCGGCCAGCCGAACCGCGAATGCCTGGCGCTCGGCGCGGCCAATGTCGTCACCGGCTTCTTCGGCGGCATGGGCGGCTGCGCCCTGATCGGCCAGAGCATGATCAATGTGAACAGCGGCGCGACCGGGCGCCTGTCCGGCATCGTCGCCTCGCTGTTCCTGGCCTCCTTCATCCTGGTCGGCTCCAGCTGGATCGAGCAGATTCCGCTGGCGGCCCTGATCGGCGTGATGTTCGTGGTGTGCGAGAAGACCTTCGAGTGGGGCACGTTCCGCCTGTTCGGCAAGGTGCCGCGGGCGGACGCGCTGGTGATCGTGCTGGTGGCGGGCATCACCCTCGCTTTCGACCTGGCGGTGGCGGTGCTGGTGGGCGTGATCGTCTCGGCGCTGGTGTTCGCCTGGCAGCACGCCAAGCAGATCCGCGTCGCCACCAGCATCGATGCGCAGGGCTGGAAGGTCTACGAACTGGAAGGCACGCTGTTCTTCGCCTCGGTAAGCGGATATCAAGCCCTGTTCACACCAAAAGACGACCCCCAGGACGTGGTGATCGAATTTCGTCGCGCCCGCGTGGCCGATCACTCGGCGATCCAGGCCATCGACGCCCTGGCCGAGCGCTACCGCGCCGCGGGCAAGCGCCTGCACCTGCGCCACCTGAGCCCCGACTGCCGCGAGCTGCTCGAGCGCGCCCGCGACATGATCGAAGTGAACCTGCCCGAAGACCCGCGCTACCACGTCGCCGACGACAAGCTCGCCTGAATCGGGCAGAATAGCCGGATGAGCGATTCGTAGTGTGCACGTGTTGACGACCATCCTGTCCGGACTCTTCCTGCTGGCCATCGGCCAGGGCCTCTTCCTTGCCGCCGTGCTGCTCCTGCTCGGCGCACGCCGGCCTGAGGTGCGCGCGGCCAACGGCCTGCTCGCCGCCCTGATGCTCTTGTGCGTGGCCGTGGTGGGACACGCCTGGTTGGGCATCGCCGGCCTGTACGCGGCCTGGCCGCACAGCGCGCTGGCGGTCCTCCCCCTGGGCTTCGCGACCGGACCGCTGCTGTATCTCTATCTCTCCCGCATCCTGCACGACCAGCCGCTGGGCCGCCGCGCATGGCTGCACTTCCTGCCTTTTGCGCTGGTGACGCTGGCGCTGCTGCCTTTCTACCTGCAGCCGGCCAGCGCCAAGCTGGCCTGGATGCAGGGTTTCGAAGGGCCGCCCTGGTATGCCGGCCTGGCGGCCATTGCCAAGCTGCTGATTTTCCTCGCCTACCTGCGCGCCTGTTATCGCCTGCTCAAGGGGGCGGCCGCGAACCCGCTGGCGCCGGGACTGCGCCGCCTGCTCGGGATCTGGTTTGTTGGCGGCCTGCTCAGCATGCTGGCCCTGGCGCTCGAATTCGTGCTGCCCGTGTCCGCCGACGTGGTGGGCGCCCTGGTGCTCCTGTACTTCCTGTATGCGACCGCCTACCTGGCGATCCGCCAGCCGCTCGTCTACCGGCCGCCGGCGCCGGCATCAGAGGGCGTGCCCGAACCCGAACCGAAGCCGCGCTACGGCGACCGCCTGCTGCCGGACAGCGAGCGCGGCGCCTTCCTCGCGCGCCTGGAGGCCTGCATGAAAAATGAGCAGCCCTGGCGCGACGGCGAGCTGAAACTGGAAGAACTGGCCGAGCGCCTGGCATTGAGCGCGCACGAGCTGTCGCAGCTGATCAACGGCGCCTGCGGCGTCAACTTCCAGGATTACCTGAACGGCTACCGGGTCGAGGCGCTCAAGGAGGCGCTGCACGACCAGGCCCGGGCCGGGCACACGATCCTCGACCTGGCCATGGCATCGGGCTTCAACAGCAAGAGCGCCCTGAACCGGGTATTCAAGGCGCATACCGGCATCACGCCGGGCGAATTCCGGCGCCAGGGGAAGGGAGAAATCGGGGTGCCGGCAGGGGCCTAGAGGTCCCGAATCATGATTTGCGACGCTTGGCCACCCGTCCCCGGCCAGACTCCAGGTTCCGTTTCAACGAATCGATAGGAGTCGTCGCATGAAGTTCGCTGTTCTCTCCGCCGCGCTGCTGGCGTCCGTGTTGCAGGTTTCCGATGCCGCCGCCGAGGCGGTCTGGATCACCAACGTCAAGCTGGTCTCGCCCGAAAAACTGGACCGCATCGAGCCGGGCAGTGTGCTGGTCAAGGATGGCCGCATCGCCGCCGTCCACCGCGGCGCAAAAGCAAGCATGCCGGCGGGCGCCCGCCGCGTCGACGGCAAAGGCTACTACCTCACGCCGGGCCTGATCGACTCCCACGTACACCTGCATGCGGTGCCGGGCATGAGCATCGAGCAGGCCAAGGAGGAGCCGCTGCTCGCGGAAAGCTACCAGCGCCAGCTGCCGCGCTCCTTCCTCTACTACGGCTACACCACCGTGGTCGACCTCGCGGTGGCCGACGAGAAGGTGATCGAACGCTTCCGCGCCGCGCCCCTGCACCCGGAGGTCGTCCATTGCGGCCAGCCGCTGCCAATGGCGAACGGCTATCCGATGTCCTTCATCTCCAGGGCCAACCGCTTCGCGCTCTTCCCGAACTACGTGGTCGACCCCGCCCGCCCGACACCGATTCCGCCCGGCGACCGCCCGGAAGACCATACGCCGCAGGCCGGCGTGGCGCGCGTCAAGGCGGCCGGGGCATCCTGTGTGAAGACCCACTTCGAGCGCGGCTTCGGCGCCGAGCGCAAGCTGCCGGTATGGAGTCCGGAACTGTTCGCCGAAGTGCGCGCCGCCGCCAGCGCCAACAAGCTGGCCCTGGTCACCCATGCGAACTCCTTCGAGGGCCAGCGCTTCGCGGTGGACGGCGGGGCCGACGTGCTGGCGCACGGCATGTGGCACTGGGGCGGCCTGAAGGCCGGCGCGGAGCTGCCCGGCGAGATCCGCCAACTGCTCGACCGCGTCGTGGCGCAGAACACCGGCTACCAGCCGACGATGCGGGTGCTGGTCGGCCTCGAGGCCTATTTCGACAAGGGCTACCTGCGCCACCCCGGCGTGCGCAAGGCGGTTCCGAAGGCGCTGGCGGACTGGTATGAAACCCCTAGCGGCAAGTGGTTCGGCAAGGAGCTGGCCGAGGGGCACAGCGACGAAGAGATGCTGGAATCCGGGAAGGAGCCGCTGCGGCGTCTGCGCCAGGTCGTGGCCTATCTCGCCGCGCGCGATGCGAACATCCTGTTCGCCACCGATACCCCGTCCTCGCCGACCTACGGCAACCTGCCGGGACTGAACGGCTACCTCGAGATGCAGCACCTGGTGGATGCCGGATTGACCCCGGCCCAAGTCCTGCGCGCCGCCACCATCAACAATGCGCGCGCCTTCGGCATCGGGGACCGGGTCGGCACCATCGAGGCGGGCAAGACCGCCAACCTGCTGCTCTTGAGGGAGTCGCCTTTGGCGAGCGTGAAGGCCTGGGACAGCATCGTCACGCTGTGGGTCGGCGGCAGGCAGGTCGACCGCGAGCAGCTCGCGGCCGGCGCAGAGTAGAAGCGGCTCAGGCGGAGGCGCGCCGGCGCACGCACTCGATATAGGCCTCGGTATCCGGCGGCACGCCATTGCGCTGCGAGGCCCAGATCATCTCGCCGAGGCATTCCATGATCTCGTGGTGCGCCTCGTGCTCGCCGCGTCTGGCGACCAGCAGGTCGTGGGCAGCCTTGATGCCGCGCGGCTGGTCGATCGAGACCTGCTCGGCGATCGACAGGTGCATCGACAGGTGCAGGAAGGGGTTCGGCTTGCCGCCTTCGACCGAATAGTCGCGCGTGATCGCCGCTTCCACATCTTCCAGTTCGGCATGGTATTCGGGGTGCTGGACGATCCAGTCGGCGGCGATGGCGTCCATCGGCGTCAGGATCTCTCCATTGCGCTGCTTGCGCAGGGCGTCGCAGAAAAAGCGGCGCACGTCGTGCGAGGACGGTGTGAACATGGCTGGGGAGGGTAAAAAAGGCAGGAAGCCGGCATTCTAGCGCGTCCTGCCCTCATCTGCTTACCTCTGCTTACGTCGCCTTCGGCGGCGGCCCGCACTCCGGCCGCTGGGCCAGTAGCGCCTTCGACTTGTCCGCCTCGCCCAGGGCGGCGTGGTATTCGGCGATCATGGTCTTGGCCATGCAGACCTGGCGATTCGCGCGCGAGCGGTCGTCACCGGCATCCTCCAGCACGTCTTCCATGCTGCGCTTGCCAAGGAGGTAACGGGCGACCGGTTTCGGCCACTGGTCGTTGTCGTCGCGCGCGAAGGCTTTTTCCAGGTCGTCGCGCGCGGCATCGCCTTCGCCCAGGCGCAGGCGGGTGAGGTAGAGCCACAGGGAGGCGATGCGGTCGCCCGGCAGGCCGCGCAGGCCCACGCGCAGGCGCCGCGCCGCTTCTTCATAGTTGGCGCTGTCCATCATGCGACGCCCGATCATGACGTTCGCTTGCGGGTTGCCGGCGGCGGCGGCGCGCTCGAACCAGGCCTGGGCCTGGACCGGGTCGCGCGGCACGCCGCGGCCGCTGCGGTACATCGACCACAGCATCATCTGGGCGTCGGTATTGCCGGCTTCGGCTTCTTTCTGCATCCAGGGCTCGATCGTGCGGCGCTGGCCCAGCGGCTCGCCGCCGACGTAGCTGATGTAGAGCTTGCGCTGGCTCATCGCGAACAGTACCCGGTGCGCACGCAGGAAGTCGGCCCCCAGCAGCAGGTCGATGTCGCGCAGATCGGTGTCGATGACGGCCACCTCCGCATTGCTGATGCGTTCGGCGCCGATCTGCAGGGTGTCGAAGACGGTCGTCCAGCGCGCCACGCGGGTGTCGCCGAGGCCGGCGGTCTCGCCGGCCCGCTCGACACCGGGCGCATCGAGTTTCAGGCCGGCCCGCTTGGCGGCGCCGAGCGTGACGGAGGTGGTGCTGGCGCCGCTGTCGATGACGGCGGTGAGCTTCTTGCCGTTGAGCAGGACGGTGAATTGCGGATTGGGACTGCGGGACCAGTTCGCTTCGAAAGGAATCACGACGGCATCCGGGTCCCAGTAGGCCAGGAATTTGTCGCTGCAGTTGCGTGGGCGGAAGAAACGGACTTCCTTCTCGGCGAGCGACATCTCGAAGTCGCTCTGCAGCAGGAAGGGCGCGCCGACCAGGCCGTCGAAGGAAGGCGGGGTGCCGAAATCGTGCAGGACCCGCAGCTCGCCCGAGGTGGCCGAGGCCGGGCCGGCGCGGAATTCCTTGTAGCGGGTGCGGTAGACCCGGCTGTAGCCGCCGATGCCGACGCTGCTGGCGCCGGTCGACCACAATGACATGCCGCGCGGCTCGGTGCCGGTGCGGGTGAGCGCCGTGTCGCTGGCGCCGGTGTCGACCAGCAGCTGGGCCGGCGTGCCGTTGATCGAACCGTCCATGGTCAGGACCAGCGAAGGGCCGGTGTAGTGGACCGGGACGCTGGCGACGTTGATGTAGAGACAACGGTTGGGATCGAGCTCTTGCGCCTGAAGCTGGAGGGCGGCGAGGAGGGCGGCGCAGGCCAGTGCGCGGACGATGGAGGGACGCATGGGGGCATTGTCGGGCCGGCCTGCACGGCTGACAAATCGCCCGGCATAAATCGGGATAGGGGCAGCCAGCATGCTGGCTGGCCCCTCCCACACCACCCGGCATGCGGGTCCGCACCGGGCGGTTCGAGTAGTTGAGGTTAGGTGAGTCGAGGCATGCCAAGACGATCGAAGTAA
>JBFLVV010000042.1:0-46227 GCA_040758275.1 Pseudomonadota bacterium | reverse complement strand
GAAGATGGCAGCTATCGGCGCTGCCATGCGCAAGCTGGCACACCTGTGCTTTGGTGTCGTCCACACAGGCAAGCCCTACGATCCCAAATTTGCGATGTAGGGCTTGACGGGGAAGACGGTATCTACGAAAACCGCGCTGATCAAGGTTGGTCCGGCAGGGCGGCAAACCAGTCGGCATACGGCGTGTTCACGGCCGTCCTGCGGTTGAAATCGGGCGCGCCGTCGGTCCACCATACCGGACCGCGCTCGCCGAGATCACGCTTGGCCGCGTCAACCTGGCTGCGCGCGGCGCGCTCGGCAACCATGTCGCCGGCCTTCTTCGCGAGGCCGACCTGGCGGCGCGCTTCCATCAGGCGCTTGACCAGGCGCTCTCGTTCGTCGGACGCGAGAGCGGGATTGCTGGTGCGCCAGAGGCGGCCCTTCACCACGAAGTAGCGGCCGTCAGGCGTGCGGGGATAGTCAGGCATGGCGCCTACTCTACCCGATGGGAAAGCAGGCAGTCGTACGCCTCAGATCTCCCACTGCAGCTTGAAGGTCAGCGACTTGCTGCGATTGCCCACCAGCGGCATCTTCTCGTCGACATAGCCCGCCGACAGCGAGCGCCCATGGCGCCACAGGTAGCGGTACAGGAAGGAGCGATGCACCTGGCGCTCGTTCCAGGCTTCCAGCTGGGTCACGCCGTCGTCGCGGCGCGCGGACCAGGTGTTCTGGGCCAGCAGGCGCAGCGAGTCGCGCGGCGTCAGGTGCAGCATCGCCAGCCAGCGCCAGGAGGTGTCGGCGAAGGCCGGCTGGCCCAGGGTGCCGCGGACCCAGGCGCGGTTCACGTGGTGGTCGAGTTCCAGCGCCCAGCCGCGCACGAGCGGAAAACGCAGGCCGGCGTCCAGCGTGACGTTGCCGCCCGGGCCGACGCGGTCGGCGTCGACGTCGAGCTGGCGGCCGAGCGTCACCTCGCCGGCGATCTTCGTCACCCAGGGATAAGGCGTGGTCTCGAAACCGAAGTGCAGCGCGCGCGTGTCGTGCAGCTTACCGCCTGTGCGGCTACGCTGCCTGTCGAAGCCGAGCTGGGTCCAGAATTCGGTCTGGCGTCCGGCCGCGAACCAGATGCCGGGCCGCAGCTTGCGTTCGACGACCTCGTTGCCCGGCTGGCCGAGGGCCTTGTCGCGCAGGGTGCGGATCTCGTGCAGGCCGAAGTGAAGCTCGAACTCGTACAGTTCCAGGCCGGCGACGCTGCGCTGTCCCAGCACGCGGTTGATCTCCGCATCGAGCTTGACGATGCCGGCCTGGGGCACGAAGCCGTTGTCGTTGACGAAGCCCGGCCCGATCGCCTCGACCATCGCCTCGTTCCACCAGCTTTCCGAACTGTGGATGTATTTGCCGTGCAGGTAGGCGCCATCGCGTTCATCAAGGCGCGAATGCATGGCCGTGACGATGGCCTGGCGCTGCACGCCGTCCTTGCCCGTGCCGCGCCACTGCATGTCGAGGCCGAGGACGTCGTTGCCCCCTCCTCCCGCTACCTTCCGCTGCGAGGCGAGCGCCCCCAGCAGCAGGCCCTCGCCATGCCAGCGCATGCGCAGCAGGCTGGCGCGCGTGGGCTGCTCCTGGAGCGTTTCCAGCGTTTCGTAGGCGCGGCCGCGCAACACCAGTCCGCCCTCCTGGTCGCGCAGGCTCATGGCCGTGGCGTCGGCTTCGGCGGCGCGCCAGGTGGCGCGCAGGCCCCAGGCCGGATTGCTCACGGTGCGCGAATAGAAGGCCGGCAGGGGCAGGCCGAGCACGTCGGCGCTCTCGAGGAAGAAGCCGCGCTTCTCGGGCAGGCTCATGGCGATGTTGCCGGCGCCCTGGGACACCGGCTGGTCCACCTCGACCTGGGAATAGTCCGGGTTGATGGTGGCGTTGAAGACCCAGTCGGCGCGCGGCCGTGCATTGATCTCGAGCCCCAGTTCGGCGCCCCTGGCGCGATGGCGCAGGCCATCGGCTTTTGACCGGTCGCCGCGCACGGTCAGCTCGGGCCGCAGTTCCAGGAAGCGCCGGTCGCGCACGGCGGCCACGGTCGCGTCCATGCCGCCGACCTCGCGCAGGAAAGACAGGTGGCTCAGGGCGTCGGTGCGCAGCGGCGCGCTCACCAGGAGCAGGCCGTCGGCATGCGGCACGCTGCGTTCGACCAGCACCTGCCAGTCCTTGCCGCCGGTGTAGGGAAAGCGCAGGTTCGACAGCGGCCAGCGCACTTCCATGCTGTAGCCATCTTGAAGCTGCTGCACGCCCGCGTCGATCGGGAAATCGGGGCCCAGGTCCGATTCATCGTCGTCCGCCCGATGCAGTCCGTCGCTGAGGACACCGGCCAGGTTCACCCGCACGAACTGGGCGGCGCGGCCGTGGCCGACCGGGTCGATCCAGATCCCGATGAAGTCCTGGTCCAGGGCGACCTTGTCGCGCCGCGCCAGCGAGCCGCGCATGCGTTCGGGGCGCTCGTCCCAGGCGCGGATGCCGAACACCAGGGCATCCTCCTGGACCAGCATCTTCACCGTCGTGCGCAGGCCGGTGTCGACCGGCTTGCCGTCGCGCGGGGCGTGCTTGTGGAAGTCCTCGAAGGCCGGGGCATCCTGCCATGCCGCCTCATCGAGCCGGCCGTCGATGGCGAGCGGCGCCGGAGCCGTGTCGCGGTGCGCGCGCAGGCCACGGCGCTTGTCGTCGAGCTCCGGCACGGCAGCCAGGGCGCCGCCGGCAAGCATGCTACCTGCAAGAAGGACGGAGGGAAGACGAGAGGGGAAACAGGGCACGCGTGATATCTTGGGTCGAAACGGCGGGCTGGCAGTCTAGCATTGCGCAGCAAGCGCCCGCCTCCGCCGAATGGCAGAGTCGCCCCCTTAGTCCGGCAGGCGCGTGTCGCGCGCCACCATCTCCTGCAGCGTTTCCTTCGGCAGCGCGGGGCTGAAGTAGTAGCCCTGCATTTCGTCGCACTGGTGCTTGCGCAGGAAGGCCAGCTGTTCGCGGGTCTCGACGCCTTCGGCGATCACCTTGAGCTTGAGGTTGTGGCCGAGCGCGATGATGGCGCGGGTGATCACGAGATGACCGTCATGTCCGACGTTGCCCAGGAAGGAGCGGTCGATCTTGATGTAGTCGACCGGGAACTTCTGCAGGTGGCTGAGGCTGGAATAGCCGGTGCCGAAATCGTCGATCGACAGGCGCACGCCGAGCGCCTTGAGCTGGGCCAGCGCTTCCAGCGCGTCATCCGGATGGTCCATCAACTGGCTTTCCGTGACCTCGAGCTCGAGGTTGCGCGCATCGACGCCGTGGCGCGCCAGTGTGGCGGCCAGGCGGTCGGCAAACTGGCGCTGACGCAGCTGGCGCGCCGACAGGTTCACCGAGATCACGAAGTCCTCGACGCCGAGCATCCGCATGGCCTTGAGGGCGCCGCAGGCTTCGTCGATGACCCATTCGCCCAGCGGCACGATGAGGCCCGTCTCCTCGGCCACGGGAATGAAGCGGTCGGGGGCGATCACGCCATCCACCGGATGGCGCCAGCGCACCAGGGCCTCGGCCCCGACCACCTTGCCGGTGCGCAGGTCGACCTTGGGCTGGTAGTCCAGCACCATCTGGCGGTCGCGGATCGCGCGGCTCAGGCTCGCTTCCAGCAGCAGGTGCTCGTGCACGATCTGGTTCAGTTCCTCGGAATAGAACTGGAGGTTGTTCTTGCCGAGGGTCTTGGCATGGTACATGGCGGCGTCGGCAGCGCGCATGATCCTGTCGGCGTTGTCGCCATCGTCGGGGAAGAGGCTGACGCCGATGCTGGTGCCGGGGAAGATCTCCTGGTCGCCGACGTGGACCGGGCGCATGACGCTGCGGCGCACCCGCTCGAGCAGGTCGGCCAGGCGCTCCCGGCTGGTGACGTTACAGACCAGCAGGACGAATTCGTCGCCGCCGAAGCGGGCGATGGTGTCTTCCTCGCGCATGTTCTCGCTGAGGCGCTGGGCGACCTCGCGCAGCACCGCGTCGCCCGCTTCGTGGCCGAAGCTGTCGTTGATGTGCTTGAAGTTGTCGAGGTCGAGGAAGGCCAGCGCGCCGCAGCTCTCGTTGCGCATGGCGTGCTCGATGGCGGTGCGCAGCTTCTCCTGCAGCAGCGTGCGGTTGGCCAGTCCGGTGAGCGGATCGTGGTGGGCCAGGTGGTGCAGGCGGCGCTCGTAGTGGCGCGCCTCGGTGATGTCGTTGATGACGCCGACGAAGTGCGTGATCTCGCCGTCGAGATTGGCCACCGGGTCGATGCGCAGGTCGTTCCAGAAGATCTCGCCGTTCTTGCGTACGTTGCGCAGCACCGCGCGCACGCCCTCCTTGCGCTTGAGGGCCTCGCGGATGCGGCGCCGTTCGTCGAGATCGTGGCCGTCGGCACGCATGAAGCGCGGGTCCTTCCCCTTGATCTCGGCGAGAGGATAGCCGGTGATCTGCTCGAAGGCCGGGTTGACGTATTCGATGCGGTGCTCGTCCTCCTCGCACTGGGTGATCACGATCGCGTTCAGGCTCGAGGACATGGCGCGCTCGCGCACCAGCATCGCGTGTTCGCTGCGCTTGCGCGCCGTGATGTCGATGCCGGTGCCGAACACGCAGGGCACGTTGCCGAGGCTGGTGCGGGCGCACTGGAACAGGAAGGCGGTGCGCTTGCCGCGCTTGCCGATCATCTCGGCCTCGTGCCAGGAGCCGCCCCGTTCGAAGGCGCTCAGGATCTTTTCGACGATGGCCGGCCGATCCTTCTCGTCGAAGAAGAACTTGACGTTGGTGGTGGGCAGCTCCTCGGCCTGCATCTCGAGCGCTTCCTCGAGCTGGCGGTTCCATAGCAGCAGGTGGCCGCTCTGGTCGATGACGTAGAACACGCAGGGCAGCGCCTCGATGATGTCGCCGACCGGCAGGTCCTGGATCAGGGCGTAGCGCGGCGGCAGCTCGCCGGCGCGCGGGATCACGATCACGCTGTAGGTGCCGGGCTGCTCGGTATCGAGCGACTGCGGCGCCACCATGACCCGGACCGGCAGGCGGCGGCCATCGGCGCAGACCAGCACGGCCTCGTTCTCGGCATCGGCGCGCGCCGCCATGCGCGGGTGCGCGCCCGGCGGATCGTCGAACTCGATGATGCGTTCGATGGTCATGCCGTGGATGGTGGCCGCGTCGTAGCCGGCCAGCTTTTCGCAAGCCTTGTTCCAGCTGGCGACGGCGCCGGCAGCATCGACGACGAAGACGGCGAGAGGCAGGGGCGAGAGGTTCAAGGGGTCTCCAGCGTGTCCAGGTATCCGGGCTCTCCAGGCCGGTGGGAGCGTCACTGCGGGTCGCAGTGGCCACCCCGTAAATACATGATAGCGCAGCAATCCGTTGCAGGCGAATGCCAGCTGTTGTCGTGCGGCACAGGGCACGGGTCGCCGCGGCCCGTACAATGCGGCCTGGACGGATACAGGACAGAAGATGGCAACGATCAACCCGGCGGAAGTCGAGTTCAGCGCGATCCGGGCGCAAGGCCCGGGCGGGCAGAACGTCAACAAGGTCTCGTGCGCAGTGCATGCGCGCTTCGACGTCGCGGCCTCGTCGCTGCCTGATCACATCAAGGAACGCCTGCTGGCGCTGCGCGACGGACGCATCACCCAGGAAGGCGTGATCGTGCTGAAGGCCCAGGCCTCGCGCAGCCTGGAACAGAACAAGCTCGACGCCTTGCGGCGCCTGCAGGAGCTGGTCGACGAGGCCGGCGTGGTGCGCGCCGTGCGCCGCCTCACCCGGCCGACCCGCGGCTCGCAACTGCGGCGCCTGGACGCCAAGACACGAAGCGGCCGCATCAAGGCGCTGCGCGGCAAGGTCGGCGACTAGCGCGGGCTTTCAGGCGCGGTATCATCGGAGGACTCTTGCTCAACCATTTTGCCTGGACAGCATGAACCCATTCGACCTCCCCCCTTCCCTGCATGCGGCGCTGGACCGGCCGGTCTGGTCATCTCTGAACGGCGGCCACCGCCATCTCGCCCTCGGCGGACCGCTGGCGCAGCGCTATCCGCGCGACATCGGTCCTTTCGCCGCGCTGGCGAGCGAGGATCTGCCTGCCTGGATGGCGCTGGCGGAGTTGCTGCTGCCCGGCGAGGCGGCCATGCTGGTCACCCCTGGCGCGGTCGCGGCGCCTGCGGACACGGGACTGGTTTCCACGCCGCTCGAACCGGTGCTGCAAATGGTGGCCACGCGCGAGCTGCCGCCCTCGTCCCTGCCCGTCGAGGTATTGGGCGAAGCGGATGCGGAAGCGATGCGGCTGCTTGCCGGGCTGACCAATCCGGGACCGTTTGCCGCGCGTACCCATCAACTTGGCGAATTCATCGGCATTCGCGAAGGCGGGGAGCTGGCCGCGATGACGGGAGAGCGCATGCGCCCGGATGGTGCGGTCGAGGTGAGCGCCGTCTGCGTGCATCCGGCGCACCGGGGCAAGGCCTATGCGCGCCACCTGCTGGCAGAGCGGACCCGGCGCATTGCGGCTTGCGGCCACCTGCCTTTCCTGCACGTCTATCCCAGCAACATTGGTGCGATCGCGCTGTACGAATCGTTGGACTATGTGGTGCGCAATCGCTTGCACCTGACGCGGGTGATGCTGGCCGGCTAAGGCGGGCTCAGGTGCGCAGGAGCTGGAGCAGCTGCTCGATGCGGTAAGGCTTGGCGAGGAAGAGGCGCTTGAGCGGCTGGCCCCGGGTCATGTCCGGCGCTATATAGCCTGATGCCAGAACGACTTTTACTTTGGGATAGTGCTCGTCGATTTGTTCGGCCAGTTCGAGTCCGTTCATGCCGGGCATCATGACGTCGCTCACGACGGCGTCGATGTCGGGGTGGGCGGCCAGGATGAGCAGGGCATCGGCGGCAGAATAGGCGACGATCGCTTCCAGTCCATGGGCGATCAGCAGGACTTCCGCCATGTCTGCGACGTCGGGCTCGTCGTCGACGACCAGCACCTTGCGGATGCGGCCGACCTCCTTCTCATCCAGTCCAGACATGTGGGTGCCGCGGGGCCCCAGGGGCGGCTGCCCCTTGCCCACAAACATGCGGCTATGCATTGCTCCGAACACTCGTCTTCCTCCTGGAATTGCTGGCTGTCCGCGCATGGCTGTGCATGCTGCGGATAGGCGTAGTATCGGCGAAGACGGGTAATCGAAGCGCCCGCTTCACAATCCCTGGGGCGGCCGGCAGGAATGGGGCACCCGGAGAGCGGCCTCGCCGTTTCCGTTTGCAGGTTCGGCTAGACGATGCCGAAGATGTAGTACAAGGCGATGACCAGTAGCACCGCCGAGGTGGCGATCAGGACGGTGACGACGAAGATATCCCGGTAGGACTCCCGGTGTGTCAAGCCTGTCACCGCCAGCAACGTGATGACTGCGCCGTTGTGCGGCAAGGTATCCATGCCGCCGCTGGCCATCGAGGCAATCCTGTGCAGCACTTCCATCGGAATGTGCGCATCCGTTGCGGCGGCGATGAAGGTGTCGGACAGCGCTGCCAGCGCGATGCTCATGCCGCCAGATGCGGAACCGGTGATGCCGGCAAGGACGCTGACGCTGACCGCTTCATTCAACAGCGGGTTCGGCACGCGCGAGAGAACGGCTGTAACGCTCGAGAAACCGGGCAAGGCGGCGATCACCGCGCCGAATCCGTATTCGGACGCCGTATTCAGCGAAGCGAGCAGAGCTCCCGCGACTGCGCTGCTTGATCCTTCGGCAAAGCGGGATGCGACCGGACGGAAGGCGAACAGCAGGATCCAGACGATTCCACTCAGCAATGCCGCTTCGACAGCCCAGATTGCAACCAGCGGGCTCACTTGCACGACCAGGGGCTGGCCACCCGCAGCGAGCGTGACCGTGCTGCCGTAATACACGGGAATCAGGCGGGTGAACAGCCAGTTCAGTCCCCCTACAACGATCAAGGGAGAGATGGCAAGAATTGGATGGGGCAAGGCTTGGTCGGAAAGCGCTTCCGGTTCGTTGCGGTGCCCCTCGCCGTAGCCTTCTCCCAGACGGGCAGCCTGGCGCCGCCGGGCCTCCAGGTAGAGTACGCCGAGCACGGCGATGAAGACCGATCCGGCCAGTCCAAGGAAGGGGGCGGCCCAGGTACCGGTCGCAAAGAAGGTCGTGGGGATGATGTTCTGGATCTGTGGCGAACCCGGCATGGCGGCCATGGTGAAGGTGAATGCGCCGAGGGCGATGGTCGCCGGTATCAGCCGCTTGGGAATATCGCCTTGCCGGAACATTTCGGCTGCAAACGGATAGACCGCGAAGACGACCACGAACAGGGAGACTCCCCCATAGGTGAGCACCGCGCAGACGAGGACGATGGAAAGGATGGCGCGCTGGCGCCCCACTGCCTGGATAACGGCTTTGACAATTGCTTGGGAAAATCCCGACAGCTCGATCAGTTTGCCGAATACCGCTCCCAGCACGAAGACGGGAAAATACAGCTTGACGAAAGCAACCAGCTTTTCCATGAAGACGCCGCTGAACATTGCGGGCGCGGATGCGGGATCGGTCAGGAGCACGCCGAGCATGGCGCAGACCGGGGCGAACAAGATGACGCTATAGCCGCGATAGGCGGTGAGCATCAGCAGCGCCAGGGCAGAGAGGACGACCAGGACTTCCATGCACTACTCCTTGCAAGGTTGGCGGCGAGTGAGTGAACCCAAGTATATCCATCCCTGGCGGCGCACCCGGGACGAGGGACGCTGGCGTACGCCGGCTGGCTGCGCTACCCTTGGCGCATGCATGCCGGACATCCCATCCATACCCTCGAACTGCACGTCCGCGAAGCGGAACAGCTGTTCAATTCACTCGATCCGTCGCCCTTCCTCAACAAGGACCTTGACCGGACCTGCGAAGCCTATATCGAAAGCTGGGCGCTGGCCCTGCCTCACGAGAGCCGTCTGCACCTGAGTATACGCGTGGAACGGCTCGATTCTGCAGAGCAAACCAGCGAACTGTTGTCGGAAGCGATCCATAACTATTACGCCTACAAAACCGAACTGGTGCGTTCCGAGCTGCGCCAGCTGTTGCGCCAGGGTCGCACCAGTCTGGCGATCGGCCTGGCATTTGTCTGCGCCTGCCTGCTGCTCGCCGAGCTTGCGGTGACTGTCATGACGGGGCCTGCCAGGTCGATCATCCGCGAAAGCCTGACCATCATCGGGTGGGTCGCGATGTGGCGGCCGGTACAGATATTCCTGTATGACTGGTGGCCGCTCAAAGGACGCATCCGGGTGTTCGACAACCTGCGTTTTGCCCGCGTCAGCGTGGTCCAGGCCTGACATCGCCTGCACGTGTCCGCTACCCGAACAGCCCATGCAAATACCAGCGCGGCTCGGCATCCACGCCAGCCCCGACGATGCGTTCGCGGTAGATCCAGTACAGCGTATGGTCCTGCCCCTCAGCAATGAAATAATCGCGCGTCTGCGTGTCGCTCCACCAGCCCGCCTCGATGCGTTCGGGCGCTGAGGCGACCTTGAGCGGTGAACCATAGAAGGGCCGGTGGTTGCGCATCAGCAGGGCGATCGGCTTGGCCAGCAGCCAGCTCGGGCGTGGCAGGCTGGACACATCCGGCGGCAGGCGCGCCGCGCGTTCGGAGGGCCGCACCTTCTGCTGCACCGGCACCCATTCGTTGGCGACCTCGGGCCGGTAGTCGGCCTGCGGCAGCGCCTGCAGCACGTTTTCCGGCCCCAGGCGCGCCACCAGCAGCTCGAGCATGCGCATGCGGTCTTCTTCCGTGCCGCCGGGTTCGGGGAATAGCGACTCCGTGGGCGGCGCCATGGCCCGCACCTGCAGCGCTTCCAGCGCCAGCCCGATCACGGGTGCGGGCAGTTCCTGCTTGGCCAGGCGTTCCCTCAAGAGACGCATCAGGTGCTCGTCGCGCCAGGTGGGCTCAGCCAGGGCGATCTCGAGCGGCGTGGGCGGCATCGCCACCCTGCCCCGTTCGTGCTCCATCAGCAGGGTGATGCGCTCGACCGCCAACTGGCGCGCGCACAGCCAGCCGACCAGCTGCAGCACCAGGTGCCCGGCGCCGGCCAGCAGCAGGTCGGCCTGCTCGATGCGGTCGAACAATTCCAGCCGGGCACGGAAGCTCTCGGGCGGCGCCACCCAGTCGAACAGTTCCGGACACAGGCCATAGGCGGCGTCGAGCATGTCGAGCAGCTCGCGTCCGCAGCGGCGCTGCAGGCCGGGACGCGGCAGGCGGCGCAGCTCGCCCAGCCGCTCGCAGCCCAGGCCTTCGAACCAGGCCGCATACAGCCGCGCCGGCGGCAGCAGCGCCACCGGCAGGCGGTCGAGCCGGCGTTCGAGCGAGGCCATGCGCAAGGAGCGTCCCGGCACGCGGCCGTACGCTCCACCTCGCCCGCCGTGCTGCCCGCCATAGCGCGCCAGCAACCAGGCCGCGCGCGCCGTGGGCGCGCAGCTGACCGCGGCGCTGAAGCCGAGCGCGCGCAGGCTGGCGCGGACCCGTGCACACAGGGCACGGATGCCGCCGAACAGGCGCAGGCTGGCGCCGATGTCCATCAGGAGTGTCGCCTCTTCGGCCAGTGCGACCTGGGGCGTGTATTGCAGCATCGCCAGCGCCACCGCGTCCAGGGCCTCGGCCTCGCGCGCCGGGTCGCGCTCGTACAGGCGCGCCTCGGGCAGGAGCATCAGGACGCCGCCGCGCCGCATGCCGCGCTGGACGCCGGCCGCGTGCGCCTTGGGTGACAAGGCCAGCACGCGCTCCTGCTCCAGCACCACGCTGCCGGGGTCACTGCACCAGTTGGGGCTGAAGACCTCGAGCGGCAGCTGGGACAGGGACAGGCCGATCCACAAACGCATGTCGTTGCAACAAAGAAGGAGTAAGGGGCAGGAACAGCGGCGCATCGCGCTGCGGTCCCCGGCGTTTGACGAAGTCGATGCTCATGCCGCCGGCCGCCGGGCGCAGCGCCAGGCGCAGCGGCGCGGGCGAAGCGTCTTGCGCCGCGGCCAGCGGGCGCAGCATGAAGAACAGGGTTTCGCCATGCTGGGCTGCCAGGTGCAGGCGGCGCAGGCTTTCGCCGCGCGCATGGTTGGCCCAGAACAGCAAGGCGCCGCAACTGCCGCTGCGCAGCACCTGCTCGGCCGCCCACAGGGCGTCGGCGCTGCGCGTCGTACGCAGCCACAGCAGTTGCGAGGGCGGCAGGCCCAGCGCGGCCAGCGCCAGGGCTTGCGGCGGATGCGGCGGCTGCAGCAGGACGATGCGGCGCTCGGCGCAGGCCTGCAGGGCCGGACGCAGCAGGCGCATCTCGCCGATGCCGGGCTGTTGCTGCAGCAGTTCGACGAGGGTGCCGACCGGCCAGCCGCCGCCGGGCAGCTGGGACGAGAGCGGCGCATGCCCGGTATCGACGCAGCGCGTGCTGCCCCGCGCCAGCTGCGATGCCCGCCAGAGCGCAGGATGCAATGCCTCCGGCGCGGTGGAAATGGATGAGCAAATCATAGGGTGTTGGCAAAATATACTGTATAAACATACAGTACTCGCTGAGCCCGGATTTGGCAAGGTGTATTCAAACAGGCTATACCAGTTACTGATTGGTATTGACAGAAGTTAAAGGTGCCGCATCCTCCTGAAAGTCAGGCCTGACGCGGAAAACATGGAATAATGTTGGCTTCTTCATTAGCAGCAAGACAATGACCAATCTGTCTCCCGCACGCCACGGAGTACATCCGTGACCACGATCCAGCTCGTCGGCGCAATCCTGTTCGCCATCGCCCTCGTCCATACCTTTTCCACCAAGCTGTTTCACTCCCTGGCTCACCGCCATCCGCGCCACGCCGGCCTGTTCCACCTGCTGGGCGAAGTCGAAGTCGTGTTCGGCTTCTGGGCCTTCGTGCTGGTGCTTGCCATGGCCCTGCTGGCCGGGAGCGAGGGCGCGATCGGCTACGTCGAATCGCGGCACTATACCGAGCCGCTGTTCGTCTTCGTGGTGATGGTGATCGCCGCCTCGCGCCCGGTGCTGGACGCCGTGCGCGACCTGCTCGCCCTGCTGGCGAGACTGGCCCCGGTGCGCACCGAGGTGGCGCTGTGCTGGCTCGGCCTGGCCCTGGTGCCGCTGGCGGGTTCCCTGATCACCGAGCCGGCCGCGATGACGCTGGCGGCCCTGATGCTGGCGCCCCAGGTGTTCCGGCCCGGCATTCCCGAATGGATGAAGTACGGCGCCCTCGGCGTCCTGTTCGTCAACGTCTCGATCGGCGGCACCCTCACCTCCTATGCCGCGCCGCCGGTGCTGATGGTGGCCGGCACCTGGGGCTGGGACAGCGCTTTCATGGCTTCCACCTTCGGCTGGCGCGCCGCCGTGGCGGTATGCTTCAACGCGACCCTCATCACCCTGCTGCTACGCCCCCACCTGGCGCCGGGCAAGGTGGTCGAGGACGTGCGCATGCCGCCCCTCGTCTCCGCCGTGCACCTGGCCCTGCTCGCCGGCGTGGTGCTGCTGGCCCACCACCCGGTGCTGTTCATCGGCCTGTTCCTGCTCTTCCTCGGCTATACCCAGGCCTATCCGAAACACCAGTCGCCCCTGATCCTGAAGGAAGGTTTGCTGGTGGGCTTCTTCCTGGCCGGCCTGGTGGTGCTGGGCGGCATGCAGCAATGGTGGCTGCAGCCCCTGGTGTCGAGCCTGGAGCCGACCGCCCTGTTCTTCGGCGCGCTGGCCCTCACGGCAATCACCGATAATGCGGCCCTGACCTATCTCGGTTCGCTGATCGAAGGACTGTCCGACCACGCCAAGTACATGCTGGTGGCCGGCGCGGTCGGCGGCGGCGGCCTGACCGTGATCGCCAACGCCCCGAATCCGGCCGGCGCCGCCCTGCTGCGCGACGGTTTCGATGGCGGCTCGATCGGCATGGGCGGGCTGTTCCTGGGCGCGCTGGGTCCGACCTGCGTGGCGGCGGCGCTGTTCCTCTTGTAAGACCTGAAAGGGAAAGCAATGGACGACGACATCCTGGTAAGCAAGGCCGGCACCATCGAACGCTGCTGCCGGCGCGCCCGCGAAGAATACGAAAAGGACCCGACCACGTTCGTGAGCGACGTCACGCGCCAGGACGCGGCCACCCTCAACGTCATCCGCGCCTGGGAAGCGGCCATCGAGATGGGCGACTACGTGATCGGCAATGCCCGGCTCGGCCTGCCGCACGACGAGCGCGAAGTCATCACCCTGCTGGCCGAGCACGGCTGGATCGAAGCGGCCTTGGCCGAAGACCTCAAGCGCACGGGCGAATTCTGCCGCGCGGAATGGGATTACCAGGAAGCGCCGCTGCCGGCGCTGGTGACCATCATCAAGCGCGGGCTGGATGATTTCGGGGTGTATGCGCAGGCGCTGGTGGCGGGTGCGGGGACGCAAACGGCCTGAACATTTGTTCGCTGAAATTGCAGCGTATTTGTAGGGTGGACCGGGCCACGAAAGGCGGCTCTGCCGTCCGCGCGTTCAACTCACGAATGCATTGTGGCGACACTATTTTAGTTGAACGCGCGGACGGGGGACCCGTCCACCCTACGAATCAGCGGTAGGACATGTGCGCGGGCACTGCAGGCTTTTGCGTCGACAACGCCACGATCGCACTGCCCGCCGCGACCACCAGCGCGTCTTCGATCAGGCCGCTCTTGGTCTGCCCGATCTTCGCCATTGCCTGCTTGCGGCCGGCCAGCGTCAGGTAGGCCAGCGGAACGGCAGTCGCGATCGCAACGGCCGCGCCGGCCTTCTCCTTCCCACGCGGCGCCAGGGCGGCGCCCGCAATTCCGGCACTCATCACGCGCGCCAGCAGGCCCATGAAGACCGTGCGGTCGGGCGCCGTCTTCATCTTGTCGCCGGCCAGTTCTCCGAGGCCCATGGCCAGGGCGCCGTACTTGAACATGGGACGGTCCAGCAGGAACAGTTCTCCCGGCGTCTTGCGATGCGCAAGGCGCGCCGTCGCGATGGTGGCCATGGGTGTCATCGACCGCGCGCTGGCGACGGCGCCGATCAGGACGGAGGACAGCAGGCTGCGCATATTCATGGATTCTTACTCCTGTTCAGGTTGAAATTCCTCTTGCCGGCACACCCTGGGGCTCCGGTTCGTGTACATCGTCGACGTCGACCGGCTCGGCCGCGATCTTCTCTTCCGCCAGTTGATGGTCTTCCTCGTCGGCCTCCAGCCCCTCCTGCTCCATGCCGTTGGCACGGTCATAGGTGAGCTCGACCAGCATCGGGAAGTGGTCGGAGCCGAAGGACGGCAGGCGCCTGATGAAGGACAGCGTGAAATGCTGGCTGTGGAACAGGTGGTCCAGCGGCCAGCGCGCAAACCAGAAGTCGGCGTGGAAGGTATTGAACATGCCGCGCCCGATACGCGGGTCGAGCAGGCCGGAAATCTTGCGGAACAGCCGCGTGGTGGTCGACCACGCCACATCGTTCAGGTCGCCGGCGACGATGACCGGGGTGTCGAGCCCCGCCACGCTCTTGGCCACCACCAGCAGCTCGGCGTCGCGCTGGGTCGATTCCTCGTGTTCGGTCGGGCTCGGTGGCGTCGGGTGCAGGAAGTGCATGCGCACCTTGTGGCCGGACTTCAGCGTCACGAGGGTATGCATGGAGGGGATGTCGTCCTCGACCAGGAACTGGATCTCGCTGTCCTCCAGCGGCAGGCGCGAATACACGTGCATGCCGTATAGATTGTCGAGCGGGCACTTGATTGAATAGGGGTAGTCGGCATCGAGCACGTCCAGGCGCTCCTGCCACCAGGAATCCGTTTCCAGGGTCACGAAGATGTGGGGCTGATGCTCGCGGATCAGGGCGATCAGGCCGTCCGTGTTGCGGTTCGGAGTCAGGACGTTGGCCGTCAGGATGCGGATCTGGCGGTCGGGCATGGCGCCGACCGTCTGCTTGACCTCATTCGGAAAGGGCCTCGTGTACGGGATGATCCACCAGGCCTGGTAAGCCAGGCAGGCCGCGTTGACGAGTGCCAGCAGGTGGAACAGGCTGTCGCTCCAGTCGAGCAGGACGCACTGCGCCACCAGCACGACAAGCGACAGGATCGCCAGTTGCAGGCGCGGAAAATCGAGGTCGCGGATCCACCATTTCGTACAGCGCGACAGCGGCAGCAAGGTCGCGCAAACAATCAGGGCAACGAGAATCTCGAAGGTCGGAAACATGGCGGCGTGGTGGCGTGAATACTCGTAACAGAATGCAATGTCACGAGCATGCACCGTCCCAACGCGACAGTCTGTGCGTTAGCGTGCACAACGCGCCGCGAACGCTCCCGGTGCCTCAGCCCAGACGGCCGACCAGGATCAGGGATACCGGTTTACCGGTCTCGGGATGCAGCGGCTCGCGCATCTCGACCAGGCGCAGGCCGTGGGCCGTGAACAGGGCGAGCCAGCTTGATACCGTCCGGAAATACCACGGCGGCGCGTCGGCGAAACCTCTGTTGAATCCGGCCCAGCTGCCGCTGCGCCAGCCATCCTGATAGGCGGCGTCGCCACAGGACGCCAGGGGATGCACCGTCTGCACGACCAGGGTCCCGCCCTTGCGCAGGTAGGTCGGCGCGGCGCAGAACAAGCCGTCGACGGCCTCCTTGCCGATGAGGGAGAAATTGCACACGGCCAGGTCGAGCGCCAGATCGAGCTCGCCGGCCGCGATCTGCTCATAGGACAGCTGGCGAAACTCGCCGCCGCCGGCAAGCCGGGCCGCCTCCACCAGTTCGGGAACGGCGTCGACCCCGACCATGCGCACTTCCGGCAGCGCGCGCACCAGCCAGCCTTCGCCGCAGCCGAGGTCGACCGCCGTGCGCGGATGCTGGGCGCGCACCGCATCGACGATGGCGGCATTGGTGACCAGCACGCGCGAAGCGATTTCGTTCTCGCGTACGGCCGTCACCCAGGGATCGGCATTGCGGGACCAGGAAGCGAGGACGGCGGCGTCGGTATGTGCAGACATGGGAGCTCCGAGTAAGTTCCCCATTATGCCCCTGCTCGCTCTTATTACAGGAACTTACACAAATCCCACAGCCAGCCGCTTCTCAACCGTTGCTCCGCCTTGTAACATAGTCCCTGTCCAGAACAAGCAAGAAAGAGCACCATGAATTTCAGCACCATCCTGCGCGCACTTGGCCTCGCCGCCTTCGCCGCCGCTGCCGCCGCGCCGGTCCAGGCCGACAGCTTCACCTCCTCGGCCTCCAGCGCGGGCTCGGCCTCCTCGGCCAGCATCTCCGACAGCATTTCCGATTCCTTCGGCAGCTCCAGCAATTCGGGCGAAGAAAAGCGCGTGGCCGCGGGCGAGTACCGCGTGATCAATGTGGCCCAGGCGCCCACCAAGCCGGACGCCACCCGCATGACGCTGCGCGCCACCGCTCCAGGTGCCACCCGCGAATTCCACCTCGACGTGCCGAACCGCGCCCTGGCCGCGCGCCCCGTCGCCACCGGTGAGCTGGTGCAGGTGAACGAACGCGTCTACGGCTACGAGTTCGCCCACGCCGACACCAAGCGCTCCTTCTTCCTTGCCCTGCAGGACGACTGGTACCGCGAACTGGGTTCGCGCAAAGTCACCATCTAAGAAATGCTGCTGCGCTCCCTCGCCGCCGCGCTGCTCCTGACGGCGAGCGCGGGCGCATGGGCAGGCCTGCCCACCTTCTGCGAACGCTCGACCGATATCTCGGCCGCCGAGCAGGACCGCGTGCTGCGCTTCGCCGGCGCCGTCAAGGACGAGTTGGCTCGTTCCGGATCGCGCGTCGCCGTGATCGCCCGCGCCGGGCTCGACCTGAGCCGCTTCGGCCTGCTCTACTCCCATGCCGGCATCGCCCTGCGCGACAATCCCGGCGGACCCTGGGCCGTGCGCCAGCTCTACTACGCCTGCGAGGAATCGCGTCCGCAACTCTTCGACCAGGGCATCTCCGGTTTCGCGCTCGGCGCCGAGGCCCCTTCACGCGGCCATATCGCCCTGCTGTTCCCGCCCGAAGAAGCGGCCGCCTCCCTGGCGCACGCCGCGCTCGACAAGCGCCTGGCCCTGTCCCTGCTGGCCGGGAAATACAGCGCCAACGCCTATGCCTTCGGCACCCGTTACCAGAACTGCAACGGCTGGGTGACGGAGCTGATTGCCAGCGCCTGGGGCCGGCTGGATACGGGCGAACACACGCGTGAGCACGCACAGCAATGGCTGCGCGAACAAGGCTACACCGCGGGCCCCGTCAAGATTCCCTCGCACTGGCTGATGTTCGCCGGGCAGTTCGTGCCCCTGGTGCACCTGAATGACCATCCCCTCGACGATGCCCATGCGCTGGCCCTGCACGTGAGCGTGCCGGCCTCGATCGAAGCCTTCGTCCACAAGCAGGCGCCGCAGACCAGACGGGTCGAGCTCTGCCACGCCAACGGCCGCATCGTCGTGCGGCGCGGCTGGGAGCCGCTGGGCGCCGCCTGCGAACCCGGGCCGGACGACGAGGTCATCCCGATGGCGCCCTGAAGGCGCCCGTTTCTATTTGCCGTTGATGCTCAGGATGTTTCCGTCCGGGTCTTTCAGCCACGTCACCTTGAACCCTTCCGTCACGTACAGCTCGCCCTCCAGGCGCATGCCCGGGACGTCGTAACGCTCGAAGGTGGCGCCCTTGGCCTTCAGGCCGTCGACGATTTCCACGATGCGCTCGCCGACGTCCCAGGTGATGGCGGTGGCCTGGTTGGTCCCCGCGTAGTCGGAACGGTAGACCTGGATCCGGGTGTTGCCGCTCCTGAAGATCAGGACATCGGGCTGAGGGCAGTCGCCGGGCTCGCCTTCCAGTAAACCCAATACATTGCCGTAGAACTCGCGCGCCGCCTCGATATCGCGCACGCCCACCGTTGCAATCGCATCCGCATGTGCCAGCATCGTCGCCTCCACAAGGTTGTCAGCTTCTCGTGTAAGCATAACCGCCGCAGCCACAGGTGCAAGCATCCTTTGCCGGAAAAGCAAACGCCCTGCTCGAGGCAGGGCGTCGTCGTGGCAGGCGAACGCGGCTTAAGCGGCGGCGGCGTTCTTGTCCAGCTCGCGCAACACGGCGGGGGACACCGAGTCGCGGCCGCGGCTCAGGCTGTAGAGGGCCCAGAGGTCCGCGCCTTCGGTGCTGCGCGCCGCCGGCTTTGTCCCGAACAGGCGTGCGATGAAACCGAATGCGACACTGGCAACGTTGGCGGAAACCGGCAGGGAGGTGGACATGATGTTCTCTCAGGAAAATTTTTGGATACCTCCAGTATGGTCGCTTCCAGATAGAAATCAAATTGCGATCCATGATGATCGCCATTCACTGATCAACTATCTCATGGGAAATCCTCTCGTTTCCCTCTGGAACATACCCTGCCCGCGCTTGCGGGCCATGCCGCCTTTACATCCAGCGATTGCGCGCGTGCTGCACAGACACCACAGCTGCATTTGTGCAAATGTGTTGTTTCGGCTACAATACGGCTCAGCTGGCCTACGCCGGCTCGCAATTCCATTCGCCCCACCACGGGCGCATCCAGAACCCGGCACGCTTGTCCGCCCCATACCGGACATGCCGCGAAGCGGCAGCCTGCGTGCCCACCCAACCCCGCCATTCCGGTCCTTGCAGCGCGTCTCGCCGCGCCCCGCCGGATGGCGCCGCATGCACTGACAAGGAGGCACCATGCAAATGCTCTGCTCTGCGGGCTTCATCTTCCTGATCGTCCTATGGGGCATCATCGCACCAAGCAATATGGCGAGCGTGTTCAACACCATGCTCGCCTCCCTCACCCGCAACTTCGGCTGGTTCTACCTCTGGGTCGTGCTTGGCCTGGTGCTGTTCGCCGCCTACGTCGCCTTCAGCCGCTACGGGCAATTGCGCCTGGGCGGAGAGGACGAGGAGCCTGAATTCAGCATGAGCAGCTGGTTCGCCATGCTGTTTGCCGCCGGCATGGGCATCGGCCTGGTGTTCTGGGGCGTGGCCGAACCGGTATCGCACTACGTCACCGCGCCGCCGGGCATCACCGCAGGCACGCCCGAGGCCGCCAACGCCGCCATGCGCTACGTCTTTTTCCATTGGGGCATCCACCCCTGGGCCGTGTACAGCGTGGTCGCCCTGGCAATCGCCTTCTTCCAGTACCGGCGCGGCGGCAATTCCCAGATCAGCACCGTCACCGATTCCCTGCCCTGGCGCCCGGTGCGCGCCATGTCGGGACTGTTCAACGGCCTGGCGGTGGTGGCCACGGCTTTCGGCGTCGCCGCGTCGCTCGGCGTCGGCGCACTACAGATCAACAGCGGGCTGAACGCCGTATTCGGACTCGAGATCGGCCCCACCTCGCAGGTCGCGATCATCCTCGTGACCGCCGCCATGTTCATCGGCTCCGCCGTCACCGGCGTGGACAAGGGCATCCAGTTCCTGTCCAACCTGAACATGCGCGTGGCGGCCCTGCTCGCCCTGGCCGTGTTCCTGCTCGGCCCCACGGTCGCCATCATCGACACCCTGACCAATACCCTGGGCAGCTATGCCACCGAGTTCGTGCGCATGAGCCTGCGCTCGACGCCTTTCCGCGACAGCAGCTGGGTCGCCAACTGGACCATCTTCTACTGGGCCTGGTGGATCGCGTGGTCGCCCTTCGTCGGCCTGTTCATCGCCCGCGTCTCGCGCGGCCGCACCATCCGCGAATTCATCGTCGGCACCGTGCTCGCGCCCTCGCTCGCCGCCTTCGTCTGGTTCTCGATCTTCGGCGGCACCGCGCTCTACATGGAGATCTGGCAGCACGTGCCGCTGACCGAAGCGGTCAAGGCCGACGTGGCCACCGCACTGTTTGCGATGTTCGACGCCATGCCCTTCGGGAACATCATGTCGGTGGTGGCGACCCTGCTGGTCGTGGTTTTCTTCGTGACCTCGGGCGACTCGGCCGTGCTGGTGCTCGGCATGATGAGCCGCAACGGCGACCCGAATCCGCCGACGCGCACCAAGCTGATCTGGGGCGCCCTGATCGCCGGCATCGCCATCAGCCTGCTGCTGGCCGGCGGCATCGACGCGGTGCAGACCGCCACCATCCTGTTCGCCCTGCCCTTCGCACTGGTGATCGTGCTGATGGTGATCGCGCTGTGGCGCGCGCTGCGAGAGGACTGGCTGGCGGAAGCGCGGCGGGAGCGCGAAATCCGGCGCAAGATGCGCGAGATGGCGTCGCGCTGAACCGGTTGCGTAGGGTGCACGGGTCTCCCGTGCGCGCGTTCGACTCCCAGATGCGAAGTGATATCGCATGCACTGTCTGAACGCGCGGCCGGCGGAGCCGACCACCCTACGTCGGACGTGTGACTGCACCGGTCGCGCGTACCTCCAATGTGGTTGAACTGGTATCATGCGCGTTTCCAGGACCCCGGGCCCGGACGCTGTCCGACAGTGCGCCCGTCCCTTACCCTACAGAACATCAAGAATGAACACACCAAACCAGCTGCCCGGCTTCTTCAGCCGGCTTTCGATCGCCTTCGGCGCCTTCTTCAAGTCGCTCGGCGACGCAGAATTTGCCGCGCGCGTGCGCGATGACGGTGTCGGCCCCGTTGTTGCACCACCTTCGGCACCCGCACCTGCCCCGGCGCCTGCGCCCGCGCCGGCCCCGGTGCTGCGCGTCCCGACCGCCGAATCGGCCCTGCAACTGCTGAGCCTGTTCCAGCGTGAGGCGCGCCTGATCGACTTCACCCAGGAAAACCTGGCAGCCTATTCCGACGCCGACATCGGCGCCGCCGCCCGTGTCGTGCACGAAGGCTGCGCGCGCGTGTTGCGCGAGCACTTCACCATCGAGCCGGTGCGCAATGAGGCCGAAGGTTCGCGCCTCACGCTGGAAGAAGGTTTCGACGCCGCCAGCGTGCGCCTGACCGGCAACGTCGTCGGCCAGGCCCCGTTCAAGGGCACGCTGTCGCACCGCGGCTGGCGCGCGACCAAGGTCGAGCTGCCGCAACTGGCCGAGAAGCACGACGCGCGCGTGCTGGCGCCGGCGGAGGTGGAACTGTGAGCATTCCTGAAAATGCACGTTACGCCATCGGCATCGACCTGGGCACGACGCACAGCGCCCTGTCCTATGTCGATCTGCAGGCCAGCGACGGCGAAAAGACTGTCGACGGCGTCCTGGGCGTTCCGCAGCTGACCGCGCCGGGCACGGTGGAGGCGCTGCCGCTGCTGCCTTCCTTCCTCTACCTGCCGCACCCGGACGAACTGGCGCCGGGAGAGCTCGGCCTGCCCTGGAATGCGGGCGGCGAAGGTTTCGTGGCCGGTGAGATGGCGCGCAGCCGCGGCGCCACCACGCCGATCCGCCTGGTGTCCTCGGCCAAGAGCTGGTTGAGCCACCCGAGCGTGGACCGCCGCGCCGCCATCCTGCCGCACGATGCGCCGGACGAAGTCGCGCGCGTGTCGCCACTGGAAGCGTCGACCCGCTACCTGGCTCACCTGCGCCAGGCCTGGAATGCGGCGCATCCCGACGCGCCTTTTGACGAGCAGCAGGTCACCGTCACGATCCCCGCTTCCTTCGATCCCGGTGCACGCGAACTGACCGCCGAAGCGGCGCGCAATGCCGGCTTCCAGCCAACCCTGCTGGAAGAACCGCAAGCCGCCCTGTACAGCTGGATCCAGGGTAGCAAGGGCGCCTGGCGCAAGCAGGTCAAGGCCGGCGACATCGTGCTGGTCGTGGACGTGGGCGGCGGCACCAGCGACTTTTCCCTGATCGCGATCCTCGAACGCGATGGCAAGCTCGAACCGCACCGCGTGGCAGTGGGCGACCACATCCTGCTGGGCGGCGACAATATGGACCTGGCGCTGGCCCACTTCGTGGCCCGCAAGCTGCAAGCGAACGGCACCCAGCTCGACGCCTGGCAAATGCGCGCCCTCACCTACGGCTGCCGCAGCGCCAAGGAACACCTGCTGGCCGACGCCAACGCGACCGTCTGGCCGATCGTGGTGCCGAGCCGCGGCTCGAAGCTCATCGGCGGCTCGATCCGCACCGAACTCACGCGCGATGAAGTCACGGCCTTCATTACCGACGGCTTCTTCCCGCGCGTCGAAGCCGCCGCACGTCCTGCCGTGCGCACCCGCGCCGGCCTGACCCAGGTCGGCCTCCCCTATGCGCAGGACGCCGCGATCACCAAGCACCTGGCCGCCTTCCTGGCGCGCCAGGCCGGCGCCACCGCGGAACTGGAAGGTTTTAGTGGCGCCGTGAACGCGGACCACAGCTTCCTGCACCCAAGTGCCGTGCTGTTCAACGGCGGCGTGTTCAAGTCCGACATCCTGGCCCGCCGCGTGATGGAGACCATCAACGACTGGCTCTACATGGAAGGCGCGGAACCGGCGCGCATGCTGGAAGGCGCCGACCTGGACCTGGCAGTGGCACGCGGCGCGGCCTACTTCAGCTACGCCCGCCGTGGCGGCGGCGTGCGCATTCGCGGCGGCACGGCCCGTTCCTACTACGTGGGCGTGGAATCGTCGATGCCGGCGATTCCCGGCATGGAGCCGCCGATCGAAGCCCTGTGCGTGGCGCCCTTTGGCATGGAAGAAGGCAGCGAACTCGAACTGCCGGGCCAGGAGTTCGGCCTGGTGATCGGCGAGCCGGTCAACTTCCGCTTCTTCGGCTCGACCACGCGCCGCCAGGACCGCATCGGCGAGGTGCTGGACTTCTGGGGCCCGGAAGAGCTGCAGGAACTGGGCGAGATCCAGGCCACCCTGCCGGCGGAGGGCCGCGTGGCGGGCGACGTGGTGCAGGTCAAGCTGCACGCGCTCGCGACGGACGCTGGCACGCTGGAACTGGCCGCCGTCTCGCGTGAAGGCCAGCGCTGGAAGATCGAGTTCGACGTCCGCCAGCAGTGAAGTACCTCGTCAGCATCGACCTGGGCACCACCAATACGGTGCTCGCCTATGCTGCGCAGAACAAGGCGCAGGTCGAGCTGCTGGCCATCGAGCAGCTGGTGGCGCCCGGCGAAGTCGCCGGCTCGCCGCTGCTGCCCTCGATGCGCTACCACCCGGCCGAGGGCGAACTCGCGGCCGGAGAGCTTCAGCTACCGTGGACGTTCGATGATCCGGCCGGCGTGGAACGTGTCGCCATCGGCCGCCTGGCGCGCGTGCTCGGGGGGCAAGCACCGGGCCGGCTGGTGGCCAGCGCCAAGAGCTGGCTCTCGCATCCGGGCGTGGACCGCATGGCGCCCATCCTGCCCTGGGGCGCCGAGGATGCCGACGTTGCCAAGGTCTCGCCGGTCGCGGCCAGCGCCAGCTATCTCGCCCACCTGCGTGCCGCCTGGGACAAGCGCTTCCCCAAAGCGCCCCTGGCAAAGCAGCAGATCGTCCTCACCGTCCCCGCTTCCTTCGACGAAGGCGCGCGTGCGCTCACGCTCGAGGCGGCGCGCATGGCAGGCCTGCCCGAGCTGCGCCTGCTGGAAGAACCGCAGGCGGCGCTGTACGACTGGCTGTACCGCCACCGCGCCACCCTGGCCCAGGACCTGGCGCAGACGAAGCTGGTGCTGGTGGCCGACGTCGGCGGCGGCACCACCGACTTCAGCCTGGTCAAGGTGGAGTTGGGCGAAGACGGCCAGCCGAAACTCACCCGCATCGGCGTGGGCAACCACCTGATCCTCGGCGGCGACAATATGGACCTGGCGCTGGCCCACCTGGCCGAATCGCGTTTGGGGAACAATGAACGCCTGAGCGCCAGCCGCCTGGCCCAGCTGATGGAACGCTGCCGCGCCGCCAAGGAACAACTGCTGGCGCAAGACGCGCCGGAACAGGTCACCGTCACCCTGCTCGGCGCCGGCTCGCGCCTGATCGGCGCCAGCCGCTCGGCCACCATCACGCGCGAGGACGTCCAAAGAATCGTACTGGACGGCTTCTTCCCCCTGAACGAAGCCCAGGAAAGCCCGAAGCGCGCCCGCGCCGGCATCGTCGAATTCGGCCTGCCTTATGCGAGCGACGCGGCGATCACGCGCCACCTGGCCGCTTTCCTGCGCCAGCACGCCCAAGGCGTACCCGACACCCTGCTGCTCAACGGCGGCGTGTTCCGCGGCGCGGCCCTGGCCGAGCGCCTTGCCACCGTGCTGTCGAACTGGCGCGGCGCGCCGGTCACCGTGCTGCACAACGAAGACCCGGACGTGGCCGTGGCGCGCGGCGGCGTCGCCTATTCACTGGCGCGCGCGGGCCAGGCCCCATCGATCGAAAGCGGCTCGGCGCGCAATTACTACCTAGTGCTCGACACCGAGCAGTCCGGCGACACGGTGCGCGTGGTCTGCCTGCTGCCGCGCGGTGCGCCGGCCGGGGAGGAAGTGCGACTCACAGAACGCAGCTTTGCCCTGCGTCTCGGGCGGCCGGTGCGCTTCCACCTGGTCTCTTCCACCGGCGACCCGGACGGCAAGCTGCCGCAGGCCGGCGAGCTGTTCGACCTGCCCGTAGCAAGCATCGTGCGCCTGCCCGCCATCTCCACGGTGCTGAGGAGCTCGCGCACGACGGACATCCCGGTGCAGCTGGCCACGCTTTTGTCCGAGGTCGGCACGCTGGAAGTCTTCTGCGTGGCCGAGGACGACGCATCGCAGCGCTGGCGCCTGGAATTCCAGCTGCGCGGCGAAGAAGAGGCGTCTGAAGAAGATGCCGTGCTGCCGCTGGAGCTCGACGACGCCATCACCCGCATCGACCGTATCTTCGGCAACCGTTCGCAGCAGGTCGACCCGCGCGAGGTGCGCCAGCTGCGCGCCACGCTCGAACAGCTGCTGGGCGCGCGCGAACGCTGGACCACGCCGCTGCTGCGCCGCCTCTTCGACGCCCTGCTCGCACGCGCCAAGGGGCGCCGCCGCTCGGCGGAACATGAGCGCGTGTGGCTGAACCTGGCCGGCTATTGCCTGCGCCCCGGTTTCGGCCACCCGCTCGATGAGTGGCGCATCGAGCAGCTGTGGACCATGTTCGACACGGGTGTGCAGTACCACAAGGACAGCCAGGTGCGCGCCGAGTGGTGGACGCTGTGGCGGCGCGTGGCCGGAGGCCTTTCGACCGAAGCCCAGCTGCGCCTGCTCGACGATTTCGCCTTCAACCTGCAGGCCGACGAATCCGAACGCGGCCGCCGCCCGGTGACGCTGGTCGACGGCAGCGAGGACGACATGCTGCGCATGGGCGCTTCGCTGGAACGCATCCCCTCTGCCTACAAGGCCGAGATCGGCGACTGGCTGATCGAACAGATCATGGCCATGCCGACCGGGCCGAAGATCGATGCCCGGGCAACGGCGCGCTACGCACGCTACCTGTGGGCGCTGGGCCGCGTGGGCGCGCGCCAGTCCTTCCACGGCGCCGCGCACGAAGTGGCGCCGGCCACATCGGCGGAAAGCTGGCTCGGCCAGCTGCTCACGCTGGACTGGAAGAAGATCGAACCGGCCGGCTTCGCCGCCGCCCACATCGCGCGCATGACCGGCGACCGCTCGCGCGACGTCAAGGAGGCGGCGCGTGAGGAAGTGCTGCGCAAGCTGTCCGCCAGCGGCGCCCCGTCCGCCTGGCCCGCGATGGTGCGCGACGTCGTGGAACTCGACCAGGCGGTGGAAACGCGGATGCTGGGCGACGCGCTGCCGCCGGGCCTCAAGCTGCTGCGCTAGGCAGTGCTGCCGTCTTGCTGTTGGCGGCCCAGGCCACCAGCAGGAAGGCCAGGAGGCTCATGGCGGCGCCGCCGAACAGCACCGCCGGATACGCCATGCCCGCATTCAGGATCGCCGCGCCCAGTGCGGCGCCGATGGCATTGCCCAGATTGAAGGCGCCGATGTTGACCGACGACGCCATCCCCGGCGCTTCGCTCGCGGCGCGCATCACCCGCATCTGCACCGGCGGCACCAGGGCGAAGGCCGCGGCGGACCACACGAACAGGCCGATGGCGGCGCCCGCCTTGGTGGCAGCCAGCCACGGGAAGGCGGCCATCGTCACCGCTTCCACGGCCAGGAAGAACAGGATGGTCTTGTCGACCGAGCGGTCCGCCATCTTGCCGCCGATGGTGTTACCCACCGTGAAACCGATGCCGATCAACGCCAGCATCATGGTGACGAAGCTTGGTGAGGCCTGCGTGAAGGTCTGCAGCACTGGATTGATGTAGGTGTAGAGGGCGAACATGGCAGCCGAGGACAGCACCGTCGTCAAGAGCGCCTGCAGCACCCTTGGCCCCGCCAGCACCTTCAGCTCGCGACGCACTTCCAGCGCCTGCCCTTTGCTTCCGGCCGGCAGGAACATCAAGAGCGCGGCCATCGCGATCACGCCCAGCACGCCGATCGCAGCAAAAGACTCGCGCCAGCCCAGGTGCTCGCTCACCCAGGTCGCCGCCGGCACGCCGCCGATGTTCGCGACCGTCAGGCCCAGGAACATCATCGCCACGGCGCTCGCCTGCCGTTCGCGCGGCACCACGCTCGCCGCCACCACCGAGCCGATGCCGAAGAAGGCGCCATGCGCCAGGCTGGTGACCACGCGGGCCGCCATCAGGCTGGCGTACTGTGGGGCCAGCGCCGACAGGATGTTCCCGAAGGCGAAGATGGCCATCAGGGCGATCAGGGCGCGGCGCCGCGGCCAGCGCGCCAGCAGCAGGCTCATGACGGGCGCGCCGGCCATGACGCCGATGGCGTAGGCGGAGACCAGCATGCCGGCCGCCGGGATCGAGACGCCAACACCGCCGGCGATCGTCGGCAGCATGCCCATGGGGCCGAATTCGGTGGTGCCGATGCCGAAGGCGCCGACTGCCAGCGCCAGTAGCGCGAGCCCGGCGCCGCGCTCGGTGCTTTCAGGAGAAGTGATATCGGTCGAAGAAGAGGATGCGTGCATGAACGGCTTTCGATAGAACGGCCGAGCATTATCTCGACAATCATTTTTCGGATAAAGTAGGCAATCCAAGAAATACTTTTGCGAGAATTGAGAAAGTCGAGAAAATGAAGATCGAGCTGGATGAATTGGTGGTGTTCCTGGCAATCGTGGACACGGGATCGATGACGGCCGCCGCAGAGCGCCTGGGCCAGCCGGTATCGACGGTGAGCCGGCTCCTGGGCCGGCTGGAAGAGAAGCTGGAGACGCCCCTGCTGCGCCGGACCACGCGCAGGCTCGATCTCACCGACGAGGGAAATGCCTTCGTGCCTGACGCGCGCGGCATCCTGAACGCCGTGCAGGCCGCCGAAGACCGGCTGGTGGAGCGGCGCGGCCAGCTGTCGGGACAGCTGCGCATCGACGCGGCGACGCCCTTCATGCTGCACGTGCTGGTGCCCCTGATACCCGAGTACCGCACCCTGCACCCGAACGTCACGCTCACCCTCAGCAGCAACGAAGGCTTCATCGACCTGCTGGAACGGCGCGTGGACCTGGCGGTGCGGATCGGCGAACTGAAGGACTCGACGCTGCACAGCCGCCTGCTGGGCCATGCGCGCCTGCGCCTGGTCGCCAGTCCCGGCTACCTGCAAACGCACGGGACGCCGACGACCATCGCGGAACTGATGCGCCACGAACTGCTGGGCTTCAGCGAACCGGACAGCCTGAACGTCTGGCCGCTGCGCGACCCGGACGGCAAGCGGGTACGCATCGAGCCGACCCTGAAATCGTCCAGCGGCGAAACCCTGTGCCAGCTCGCCCTGCAGGGCATGGGCATCGCCAGTTTCTCCGACTTCCACACCTGGGCCGACCTGGAGGCGGGCCGCCTGGTCGAGGTGCTGCCCGAGCTGACGATCCCGGCGAGCCGGCCGATCCAGGCGGTGTACTACCGGCATTCCGCGGTGTCGGCCAAGATCGAATCGATGGTGGGCTACCTCGCCGACGCCCTGCGCCGCCAGCCGTGGCTAAGCTAGCAGAACACGAAATCCTCATTGCAGCCCGGGCAAAGGCGCATCACTGAAGCGACGAAACGCCAGGCGAATCCGGCAACGGGCAGCAACAGCAACCAAAGGGCAGACATGGCAATCTCCTTGCACACAAGATTTCGCACACCTGTGCGAAATCAAACCAAAAAAGGGACGAGCATGCCCGTCCACCGCGGCCCCGTTACGCCAGGTCGCCGAAACTCTTGTAGGTCGATATCAGCCGGTTGAAGGCCCGCTGCGCCCTGCGCGGCGTGGCGTCGGCCCGCAGGAAGCGCGCATCGTGCATCACCCCGATGGCCAGGCTGTAGATCTCGAACACCAGCTGCCCGGGTTCCGTATCCGGCCGCAGGTGTCCGAGCTCCATCGCCTGCAGCACCGTCTTGCGCATCGAGGCGCGCCAGCGATTGACGCCCTCCTCGATGCGGTCGCGCAGCGGGCCCGGCACGTCGTCGAACTCGAAAGCGCCCGCCGTATAGAGGCAGCCGCCGCGCGCCGTCTCGTTGCCGATCTTCTTCAGCCACAGCTCGACCTGCACCGTCAGGCGCGGCAAGCCGCGCGGCACCTCCAGCGAAGGCAGGAACACCTCCTCCGAAAAGCGCCGGTCGTATTCGTCCAGCACCGCCGACTGCAGGGCTTCCAGCGAGCCGACGCGGGAAAAGATGCCGCTCTTGCTGATGCCGGTGCGCTTGGCCAGCTCGCCCAGCGACACCTTGCCCAGGCCTTCGGCCCCGGCCATGTCGTAGGCGGCCGCGAGGATGGTCGCGTAGGTGGCTTCGCTTTTGGCGGTGGTATTCATGGACTCACTTTAGCACACCTGTGCGAAAGAACAAGAAAAATCGGGGCCGGCCCCGACACCCGCAAACCGGCCCCTCGAGCGCTTACCAGAACTTGTAGCTGGCCGAGAAGGCGTACTGGCGGCCGAACAGGTTCTGGCTGTGGTTATAGCCTTCCCAGCCGTTCGGGTCGTAGTACGGCTTCTTGTCGAGCACGTTCTTGATGTTGAGGCCCAGGTTCAGGTTCTTCATCGGTTTCCAGTTGAAGCCGAGGTTCACCGTCGTGAACGAAGGCGCCCCGCCGCACAGGTTCTCAGGCAGCGAAACGCCGGCGGCCAGGCAGCTCTCCGGCGTGTTGACGGTATCGAACTGGTCGTAGGCCCACTTGGTCTTGCCCGTGTAGTTCACGAACAGGCTGGTGGTGAAGTCGCGGTAGACCCAGTCGGCATTGAAGGTGCCGCGCAGGCGCGGCGAGCCGTAGTAGCCGACGTAGTTGCCCGAGAAGCCGCTGCCATCCTCGTAGTCGTAGGTCTCGCGGCGGCGGATCGTCACGGCGGCGCCCAGGTTCAGGCGGCCATAGTTGCCCAGCCCGACGCGGGTGCGCGCATCGATGTCGAAGCCGTCGACCAGGGTGCCGCCGCGGTTCAGGTAGGAGTTGATCAGGCCGCCCAGGTTGCCCACCGAGTAGGTCGGCAGCGGGCCGGCGCAGGCCGCCGCGTTGGCCGGGTTGGCGCACATCGTCGCCACGGCCGCCATATTGGCGCGGTCGGCGTCGGTGAGGTCGTTGCGGATCGCCTGCGTCGTGCCGGCCAGGGCCGGGCCATGCTCGGCAACCAGCAGGGTGAACAGCTGGTTGAAGTCCTGGCGCACGATCTCGTTGCGGCGGTTGATGTACCAGTAGTCGAGCGAGACGCTGACATCGCGCACCGGCTGCAGCACCACGCCCAGGGTGGCGATCTTCGCCTTCTCGGGTTTCAGGTCCGGATTCGGCGGCGTCAGGCCGCCCACCGTGGTCGAGCAGTTCGAGTTGAGCAGGCTGCGGCCCAGGTCGACCTCGGCGCTCGATACCGACTTTTGCAGCAGCCGCGCCATCGCATTGGTCTCGTCGCAGCGCACGGTGTCGCGGATGCCGCCCACCTGGGCGAACACGCCGCCCTCGCCGGATTCGGCCAGGTTGGGTGCGCGGAAGCCATGCGAATAGGTGCCGCGCACCATCACGTCGGGACGCGCGCGCCACACCACGCCCAGCTTCGGCGCCAGGTTGGCGCTGAAGTTCGGGTATTTGTCGAGGCGCGCGGCGACGTTCAGTTCCAGGGTCTCGGTGAGCGGCGCCACGACCTCGCCGAACAGGGCCGAGATGGTGCGCTCGCCGTCGAACCAGGAGCCGCCCTGCTGCGTGATCAGGCCGTTGGCGGCGTCCGCATTGCCCGGGGTCTCGAAGCTCTCGCGCATCAGGCTGGCCCCGAAGGCGGCGCGCACTTCGCGATCGCCGATCTTGGCCAAGGTGCCCTCGATCTTGCCGTCCCAGGTGATCAGCTTGGTCCAGGACTGGATGTCGAAGGTCGGATAAGCTTCGCGGATCAGCGCGGCGTTGGCTTCGCTGATCTCGCCGAATTTATAGGCCGGGTTGTCGGAGATGTAGGTGCGGCCCGTCACCGGATCCTTGGTAAATGGACCGAAAGCCTTCTCGAAACCCTTGGTGTTGATGTTGATGGTCTGGTAGAGCGTCGAGTGGCTGCCCGCCACCGCGACCGCGGTTTCGAACTCCCAGTCGCCGAACACGGGACCGCGCACGCCGGCCAGCGCACGGTAGCTCTGGTCGGTGTTCTTCTGGCCGAAGTGGTTGGTGGCATCCTGCAGCAGGTAGTTCAGGCCGGACGCCCCGCCCATCAGCGCGGCCATCTCCGGCGCCAGCCTGCCCTTCAGGTAGACGTTGTTCGGTCCCAGGTAGGGCGTGGTGAAGGTATTGAGCTTGGTGCCGGTATTGCGCGAGAACCAGTTGCTGGTGCTGCCGCTGTTGAACGAGGTCGGGCCATTGCGGCCGACCATCTTGATGTGGGTGTAGGCGGCTTCCGCGAAGCCTTCGAAGCCGTCTCCGAAGCGCATGCGGCCCGAGAGGAAGCCGGTCGCGCGGTCCGAGGTCGGGCCGGTGTCCAGGCCGTTCGGCAGGGTGTTCCAGACGCAGCGCGTGCCGGAAGCCTCGGTGATCTGGGTCGGGCAGCCGCCCACCGCGCGCTGCACGCGCGCATTGTTGCGATTCGGATCGAACACGAACAGGGTGCCCGGATTGAGCTGGCCCGGTTCGCTGCCGACGCCGATGCGCATGTTCGGGATGTAGTTCGGGTTGTTGACGTAGAAGTGGTCGGGGCGCTTGTCGTAGGTGTCGGCCAGGGCGATGCGGTCGCGCTGGTAGACGTTGAGCGAACCGATCACGTTGAAGCCCTGGCTGGCCAGGTCGCCGGTGCCGAACACGATGCCGCCCTGCTTCTCGCCGTAGGAGTCGACGCGCTCGGACATATCGTAGGTGCCGCGTACTTCCAGGCCCTGGTAGTTCTTCTTGGTGATCACGTTGATGACGCCCGCCACCGCGTCCGAACCGTACACCGCCGAGGCGCCGTCGGTCAGGATCTCCATGCGTTCGATCGCCGCGGCCGGAATCGCGTCGATGTTCACGAACATGGTCTGGAAGCCGGACGGCGCGCCGTAGAAGGACAGGCGGCGGCCGTTGAGCAGCACCAGCGTGCCCTGGGCGCCGAGGCCGCGCAGGTTGGCCTGCGAGCCGCCGTCGGAACCCGTGAACATCGAGCGGAAGTCCTGCTGGGCCGGACGCGCGGCCGGCAGGTTGTCGAGCACCTGCATCAGGGTGCGCGCGCCCATGTTCTCGATCTGCTTGGCATCCACCACCTGCACCGGCGACGCGGTCTCGGCGTTGATGCGCTTCAGGCTCGAGCCCGTGACTTCCACGCGCGCCATCTTGCCGTCTTTCGTCTCCTCCGGCTTGGTGGCGGTTTCCTGTGCCAGGCTGGTCGTGGCCAGTCCGGCGGCCGCCAGCGCGGCCATCAGTTTCTTGAGCTGCATGTGTACCTCTCCTGTTGTTATAAGTGTGGTCTCAGTTATCTATTGCATCGGCAGCGTGCTGACGTTCACCGCGGGTGCGCTGCCGGTCGCGGGACGGGTGAAGTTCTGGTTGATCGGCACGACATCGCTGAAGAAGCCGCCGTTGCGCAGGTAGAAGCGGCCGTTGCGCAGGCCGCCCGCATAGTCCATGCGCTGGCCGTTGGCGGCGGTGGCGTCGCCGGTGAAGCGTGCGCTCGTGATCTCGGTCCAGGCGCCCGCCGTGCTGCGCGCCCACTGGTTGCCGTGCTCGGCCTGGCGGCCCAGGTAGCCCTTGGTGTCGATGAAGTTCTCGAGGAAGGAATAGACGCCGGCGTGATACGTCGTCGTGGCCGGGCGCTTCCAGGTGGCGATGTAGCGCCATGCCCCCGTCTCCGGCGCGAAGAACCAGGCCGAGAAGTCGGTGCCGCCGGCGCCGTCCGGCCGCGCGCGGGTGACGAAGCGGTAGGTGTTACCGGCCACCCAGTTGTAGACCAGGTAGGTCTGCCCGCCCGTTCCCTCACCGCCGAAGCCGTTGTCGATCACGCCGGCGCCCTTGCTCACGAGGGTCGTCTTGGCGCCGTTGTCCGCGTCCCAGATCGAGAACAGCACCCAGCGCTCCGAAGGCGACTTCACCTGGATGCCGAAGTAGCCGCCATTGAAGCCGTTGGCCATGTAGTAGGAGCCGATCGCATCCTGGCCTTTCGGCACGGTGACTTCGCTGTAGAAGTACTCGGTGTTGGCGGGCACGGTGTAGCCCAGGTGGACCGAGGGCCCGCGCCGCGACCAGTAGTAGTTGGCCGCATCGTTCGCATAGTTGAGGGGCGAGTTTGTCGTCACCTTGATGGCGGAGACGTCGCCGAAGTAGCCGCCGTCCTTCTTGACGCCCTGCAGGTCGACCCGGATGTAGCCGGCCGGCAGGCTGAGGGTGCCGACCTCATAGGTCTTCAGCGCGCCTTTGGTGAGGTTCACCTGGAAAGGCCTGCCGTTCACCGTCACCTTCACCGTGCTCGTATTGCTGCCGGCCAGGCTGGCATCCAGGCCGATGTGGGCCGTGCCCGCCTCCGCCATGCGGAACCACACGCTGCTCACGGTGGACTTGGTGGTCCAGTTGGCCAGGCCGCTCGTGGTGATGATCTCCGTCGCGCCGGTGCCGGGCTTGGTGACGAAGCCGTTGCCCGGCAGGGCCACGGTGGCGGACGTCTGGGCGGAGGCAGGCAGGCTGCCTGCACTAGCTACGATCAGGGCGGTACTCAACATCAGCTTCAAGCGTTTCATCTTGTTCTCCCGGGAAGGTGGAAAAGCGGTGATGCAGTGGGTTCAGTGTCGAATCAATAACGGTCGTCGAAAGCGAAGATCGGTTTGCGGGTGCGCCATTTGCCGCCCGTGAAATCGGGGAAATCCAGGGTCTGGAAGCCGAGCGCGATCGACTGCTCGGACAGCGGCGTGATCGCGCTCCAGGTGATGGCGTCGTAGATATCGATGGGCATCGGCGCGTTTTCCTTCAGCGCCTCGATGAAGGCGTGGATCACGAAGAAATCCATGCCGCCGTGGCCGGCGCTGGCCGCCTGCTCGCCGTACTTGCGCCACAGCGGGTGGTCGTATTTCTCGAACCAGAGCCTGGCGTCGTCCCACTCGTGTGGCTTGCTGATGCCCTCGACGTGCACCGAGCGGTTCAGGTCCATCCACAGGCCGCGCGTGCCCTGCACGCGGAAGCCCAGCGAATAGGGGCGCGGCAGCGAGGTGTCGTGCTGCAGGATGATGGTCTCGCCGTTGTCGCAGGACAGCGTGGTGGTGACGATGTCGCCGAGCTGGAAGCGGGTGCGGGCGTTCGGATGGTCCTCGCCGCCGTTGCGCACCACGTAGTCGTGCAGGCCGGCGGCCTTGCTGGCGAAGGCATTGATGCGAGTGAAGCGGTTGCCGCGGTTGATGTTGGTGTACATCGCGCAGGGGCCGATGCCGTGGCTCGGATACAGCTCGCCGTTGCGGCGTACCGAGTGCTCGGTGCGCCAGCGCGCTTCCGACCACCCTTTCTGCCCGAACTCGACGCCGCCGCCATAGGGTTTGGCAGGGTCGCCGCTGTTGAACTTCACGGCGCGCAGGTCGTGCTGGTAGCCGCCCTGCAGGTGCACCAGTTCGCCGAAGAGACCCGAGCGCACCATGCGCAGCACGGCCAGCACGTCGCGGCGATAGCACACGTTCTCGAGCAGCATATAGGGCGTACCGGTCTTGAGCTGGGCGTCGAGCACGTTCCAGTGGTCCTGCAGGCTCACGCCGGCGACCACTTCGCAGCCTACCGGGACCTTGGCCTGCATCGCGTCGATCGCCATCTGCGCATGCCATTCCCAGGGCGTGGCGATGATCACGCCATCGAGCTTGCTTGAATCCAGCATGCGGCGGTAGGCGTAGCCGTCGCCATTCTCGCCAAAGGTCACCGGAGCCGGCTTGTTTGCGGCCGTGACCATCTGGACCGCACGGCCCAGCATGATGGGCTCGATGTCGCACAGCGCGGCCACCTCGACGTCGTCGCGCCGCACCAGCTCACGCAGCAGCACCTGGCCGCGCATGCCGGTGCCGATCATGCCGATGCGCAGGCGGTCACGGCCGGCCGCCGCCGCGCCGGGCATGGCGCCCGCATACAGGGCGCTGCCCGCCAATGCCGAACCGAGGGAGAGAAAATTGCGTCGCTTCATAGGCTGTTTCCGTTCTGTTTTCAGAGGTCGAAGGATGTAAGAGGCCCTCCCCGTCCGTGGAGGGGCTCTGTGACTGCAAGTGTGTGAGGTGGCTTAGCGCAGCTTGAGCGTGGCGCCTTCCGTGCCTGTCAGGGCGGCGTTGGCCCAGTTACCGCACGTTCGGGATGTCTTGTCGCCCAGGGTGCGCAGGCTGAGCTGGCGCAGGCCGCGCACGTCGATCTCGGGCTTCACGACGGCCGGCGCCTTGACGATGCCGCTGTCGTACAGCAGGCGCTCGCCGCTCCAGACCTGGAAGCGCATGCTGCCCGCGGTCCGGCAGCTGTCGTCGACGCCGAGGTCGGCGCGCAGCAGCTGCCAGTTGCCGCTCAGGTCGAGATCAAGACGGCTGTTGGGGCCGACGCCGACACCCTTGTTGAAGCGCAGGCCGTTCATGCGCATCTCTGCGGCCCCGCTGGCCGGCTTGTCGCGCTTGAGGTTCTTGGGCAGCGGCAGCTCGCTGACATACTTGCGCAGCTCGCGGCCTTCCGGCAGCTGGTGTTCGAGCACGCGGAATTCGGACAGCGTGATCGGCGACACCTCGAGCGGCGCGGAGGCGTCGAAAGCACGTGCCGGGGCGCTGCCGCCCGCCGCGGTGACCATCGGGTCAATATTGGACGCGCCGCTGCCGTCCGGGTTCTGGGTGCTCAGCACGCGGAAGCGCAGCAGGCGGCCGGCGGTGGCCGGGAAGGCGATCGCCTGCGTGGCTTCCTGCAGCTTCAGGGTGCCGCGCTGCACCGGCGCGCCCCACTCGCCATTGCTGTCGGCGATGTAGATCTCGTAGTCGCGCACCTGGCCATGCTTCCAGTTCTTGTCGTTCCTCGGCGCGATCTCGATGCCGTCCACCAGGCGGCGTTCGGTGAAGCCGATGGTCCACTCGTGGGCGCCGCTCTTGACGGCCTGGCTGCGCACGGTGCGGAACCAGGTGTCTGGTTTGCCGTCGAAGGCGTTCTCCAGCGGATGGCCCGCTTCTTCCGCCGGGCGGTTCACGACGATCATCGCGTCCGGCGGCAGCGCGCGGCCCGGTTTCGGTGCGGCCGGGAAGACGTCCTCGCTTGACGCACGCGCAATGCCCTGCAGCGTGAAGGCGAGCGGCTGGCGGATGTCCTGGCTCGGCGCTTTCACGTGCACGGTACCGAGGCGTTCCGCCGCGTCGAAGAACCAGCCGGCGTCCATCGCATCGAACTCGGCGCGGCTGGCGGCCTGCTTCAAAGCCGCCGCACCAAACGTCACACCGCCCGGCTGCCGGCGGCTGGGCAGGCGCAGGCTGTAGCCGCGGCGCGCTTCCTGGCCGTCATAGCTGCCTTCGACCGGATGGATGGCGACATCCACGCGGCCAGCGGCCTCGCGCATCGTGATCTTCTGGCGGCTGGAGGCGCCGCCCTGGTATTTGCGGGTCGTGCCGTCGTCCTCGTACAGCACGTATTCGGAGTCCCCTTCCGGATAAAGGTCGAGGGTCAGGCGGTCCTTCGGCTTGTGGCCGTCGTAGAGCATCTCGGGATACATCGGGATGATGGCGCCGGCGCGGACGAACACCGGGAGCTTGTCCAGCGTGACCTGCAGGTCGATGTCGCGTCCCTGCTCGCCCGCCACTACCTGGCGGCCATCCCAGTAGTCGATCCAGCGGCCCTGCGGCAGGTGGATGCCCTTGCGCCAGCCCTGGCTGACGGCCTGGCTGCGGTAGACCGGGGCGACCAGCAGGTCGCGCCCGAGCAGGAACTGGTATTTGTGCGTCTCGAGCAGCGCGGCGGGGTCGTTCGGGTAATCCCACATCAGGCCGCGCACCAGCGGCGCGCCGCTTTGCTCGGCCTCCTGCGCCAGCGTGTACATATAAGGCGTGAGGCGCATCTTGAGCTTCAGGTAGCGCCGGTTGATGCTGCGGTAAGGCTCGTCGAACCACCAGGGGTGCTTGCGTGCGCTGGCCGACCACCCCGACATCCCCATCAGCACCGGCGTAAAACTCTTCCACTGCAGGTCGCGGGTATAGGTCTCTGGGCTGCCGCCGAAGATGGCGTCGACGTCGCCGGTGGCATAGGCCTGGCCCGACAGGCCGGAGCCGATCAGGGTCGGCACATGCCAGCGGATGTAATCCCAGCTCGCGCTCTGGTCGCCGGTCCAGGCCACCGCGTAGCGCTGGGTGCCGGCCCAGCCCATCACGGTCCAGATGAACGGGCGGCTGTCGGAGTTGTTCAGGATGCCGTCATAGGCAGCCTTGTTGGCGTCCAGCGAGAACTGGTAGCCCTTGCCGGTCCAGGCGACATCGAGCTTCTGGGCGCGGCTGCCGGCCTGGCCGACTTCCCAGGCGATCTTGTCGACGCCGTTCTCGGTCCACAGGCCGGTGCGAAAGCCATGCTTGGCCAGGCCCTGCACCGTTTCGGGCAAGGCGGTGTAGCCGCAGCCGTAGCCGTCGTTGGGCAGGATCCAGCCGCCCGGCATATCGTGTTCGCGGTACTGTCGCGCCACGCTCTCGATGACGTCCGGCGTCTTGCCGGTGGGGCCGTCGGTCCAGCCTTTCGGCACCGTGCCCGGCTTCTTGACGTTGTCGCCGTCGTTGTAGCAGTCGGCGTCGCCGTACTCCAGGGCCCAGCGCGGAACCAGGCGCGCGCGGCCGGTCCATTCCGTATAGCGGGCCAGCACCTCGCGCATGGACTTGCCGACAAAGTAATAGGCGTCGAAGCGGCCTTCCGCATGCTGCAGGGTGAGCTGCTCGTCCTCGCGCAGGTCGTAGTTCCCGTCCGCCCAGGTATTGCGCAGCATGCCCCAGCCGCGTGAGCTCATGAGGAAAGGCGCCGGGTTCGGGCGGTCGCCCTCTTCCCAGCCGCCCGAGTAGGAGACCGGCAGCTCGCGGCCCTTGAACTCGAAGCGACCGTTCTGCTGGCCGCCGCCGTAGAAGCGTTCCTCCTTGCTGCTGGAGAGTACCTGCACGTTCTGTTTCTCTTCCAGGTCGAGCGGCTGCAGCTCGCGCCACAGCGGCTGGGTTTCGCCCGTGCGGTAAAGGGTGAAACGCAGCGGCGCGCGGTCGACGCGCAGCGTCAGGGCGCTGGTGCGCAGCACCAGCTGGCCATTCTCTTCCTTGAATTCGTGCGGCACGTTGCTTGCCGCCTGCGCCACCACGATGGGCGCCGCCTTGTCGCCCGGGCCGCTCAGCTCCTTGCGGCCGGCCTGGATGTGCAGCACGTCCGCGCGCGGCAGGCTGACCCGCACCTTCGCGCCGGATTCCGAAACCAGGTCCCAGGACGGGCCGTCCGCATTCCCGGGACTGACCGTGCGCAGCTTGCCGAGCGGCGCCGCGAAGGCCAGGGCCGGCAGGGCCAGCACCAGCGCGGGTACAGTGAAGGAAGGGCGCAGACGGGACGTATATTTCATGACGGTCTTTTGGTTCGTGTTGCGTTTTGATGAAGATAATGTATGAACAAAAACAAGGCAGGTCAACAAAAAGGAAAGGAAAAATACAAAAAAGTTCGAAATAATGCGCCGACCATGCCTTAAACCTTTCGTTTGACAGAATTATTGCTCAGATAGCTTTCGAAACGATCGAAAGATGATGCGAAAAACGCACACTCATCGACGCGGAATGCCGTATGCACGGGGTTTTCGCGCATGCATAACTTTCGATATCTTTCGTATTTGACTTTCGCAAACTTTCTATTTAAGATTAACGACACTGAAAACTCTTTAGATATCTTTCGATGACTACTCTTCTGCAGCGAAGCCAACAAGCGTGGCGCGACATCGGTGGCCTGCATACCGCCGAGGAGATCGCACACCAGCCCGCGCTCTGGCGCGAACTGGCCGCGAGCCTGGAGAATGGGCGGGAAGCAGTCGCCGCCTTCCTCGCCGACAGCCTCGCCAATCCGCTGCAGCGGGTGATCCTGACCGGCGCCGGCAGCTCGGCCTATGTCGGCGAGATCATCGCCGACGAACTCAATGCCGCCTGGCCGGCCCAGGTGCGCGCGATCGCCACCACCACCCTGCTCACCCATCCCGAGCTCTACCTGGAAGCCGGCGCGCCCACTTTACTGGTTTCCTTCGCACGCAGCGGCGACAGCCCGGAAAGCCTGGCCGCCGTGCACCTGGTGCGCGACCTGGTGCCCGGCGCCCGCCTCCTGAACATCACCTGCAACCGGGAGGGCCAGCTGGCGCGCGAGAGCGCCGGCGACCAGGATGCCTTCAACCTCCTGATGCCGGCCGCCAGCTGCGACCGCGGCTTCGCCATGACCAGCAGCTTCACCTGCATGCTGCTGGCCGCGCTGGCCGTGCTGGGCAAGGACGCACCAATCGATCGCATCGACACCCTGGCTAACCTGGCGCAGCAAGCCATGCAGGCCTGGGAAGCGCCCGTGGCAAATCTGGCCGCCGTCGAAGCGGGACGCGTGGTCTATCTCGGCAGTGGCCCCCTCGAGGGCCTGGCCAAGGAAAGCGCCCTGAAGCTGCTGGAACTGACGGCCGGGCGCGTGCCGGCCATCGCCAACACCCCGCTGGGCTTCCGCCACGGACCCAAGTCGGTGCTCACGAACGACGCCCTGGTCTTCGTCTACGGCAGCAGCAAGGCGCTGTCGCAGCGCTACGAGGCCGACCTGGTGGAAGAACTGCGCCGCGACGGCGTCGCCGGCCGCGTGCTGACCATCGGTGTGAATGGCGACATCGGCATCGACGCGCCCGACTGGCCCGATGCCTGGCTGGCGCCCCTGTGGCTGCTGGCCGCCCAGCAGGTCGCCCTGCACCAGTCGGCTGCCATGCAGCTGCGTCCCGACAATCCTTTCGCCAGCGGTACGGTCAACCGCGTCGTCAAGGGCGTCACCATCTACCGCCATGACGAACACTGAACCGCGCGGCTACCACGGCATCGACATCGGCGGCAGCAAGATCGAGCTGGTCGCCTTCGATGCGGCCTTCCTTGAAGTCTTCCGCGAGCGCGTCGCCACGCCCGGCCATGACTTTCTCGCCTTCGTGCAGGCCGTCGCGGGGCTGGTCAGGCGCGCGGATGCGGCGCTGGGCTTCGCTGCACCCGTCGGCATCGGCCTGCCGGGTGTCGTCGATGCCCAGACCGGCCGTCAGCTGAGCTCCAACGTGCCGGCCCTGAACGGCCGCCTGGTGGCGCCCGCGCTCGAAGAAGCGCTCGGCCGGCCGGTCGTGATCGGCAACGACTGCCAGTGCTTCGCCCTATCCGAAGCGCAGGGCGGCGCAGCCGACGGCCTGCCTACCATGTTCGGCGCCATCCTCGGCACCGGCGCCGGCGGCGGCTACTGCGCCGGCGGCCTGCTGCAGCGCGGCTTCAACGGCGTGGCCGGCGAATGGGGCCACTGGTCCGTCCCCGCCCACCTGCTGGCGCGCTATGGCCTGCCCGTCATCCCCTGCGCCTGCGGGCGCCAGGGCTGCTTCGAGCGCTACGTCTCCGGACCCGGCATGAGCATGCTGCACCGCCACCTCGGCGGCGACGGCGCGGAGCCGATGGTCATCGCGGCGCGCGCCAATGCCGGCGACGCGCTGGCCCAGACGGCCCTCGCCACCCACCTCGACCTGCTGGCCCATGCGTTGTCAAACCTGGTGCTGGGGCTCGATCCGCACGCGATCGTGCTGGGCGGCGGCCTGTCCCAGCTGCCGCATCTCTACCAGCATTTGCCGGCCGCGGTGCGCCGCCACCTCTTCCCGGGCGCCCAAGTACCGCCGATCCTGCCGCCGAGCTTCGGCGACGCCGGCGGCGCGCGCGGCGCAGCCCTGCTGGCGCGCCAGCACCTTCCTTCGAACTGAACGCGAGCGCACATGAACCAGGACCTCTCCCCCATCCAGCAACTCGTCAAGGCCCACCGCCGCGGCGAGCCGGTCGGCCTGTACAGCGTCTGCTGCAGCCATCCGATGGTGCTCACGGCCGCCATGCAGGTGGCGCAGCGCTACGATACCCTGCTGCTGGTCGAAGCGACCTCGAACCAGGTCGACCAGTTCGGCGGCTACACGGGCATGAACCCGGAACAGTTCCGCGACTACGTCTACCTGCTGGCGCAGGAGCGCGGTTTCCCACTCGAGCGCCTGGTGCTGGGGGGCGACCATCTCGGCCCCAACGCCTGGCAGGCACGCCCGGCCCTGGAAGCGATGGCGAACGCCGACGTGCTGATCGCCGCCTATGCGGCCGCGGGCTTCCACAAGATCCACCTCGACTGCAGCATGCGCTGCGCGGACGATCCGGCCACGCTCATTGATGAAACCGTGGCGGCGCGCTCGGCGCGCCTGGCGGCGATCGCGGAAGCGGCGGCAGCAAACGCCGGCCATCCGCCACCGGTCTATGTGATCGGCACCGAAGTGCCGGTGCCGGGTGGCGAATCGGCCCTCGCCGACGCCGGTGCACCGACCTCGCCGCAAGCGGCCGCACGCACCCTGGAGGTGCATTGCCGCGCCTTCCTCGACGCCGGCCTGCATGGCGCCTGGCGCCGCGTGATCGCGATGGTGGTGCAGCCCGGCGTGGACTTCGACGCCAGCCACATCCAGCACTACGACGCCGCCCACGCGGCAAACCTGTCGGCTTTCGTCGCCGGCCAGCCCGGCCTGGTGTTCGAAGCCCACTCCACCGACTACCAGCGCGAGTCCAGCCTGCACCAGATGGTGCGCGACCACTTCGCCATCCTGAAGGTCGGCCCGGCCGCCACCTTCGCCCTGCGCGAGGGCCTGCTGGCCCTGTGCCAGATCGAAGACGAGCTGCTGCCCCCTGAACGCGCCTCGCGCCTGATGGGCGTGCTGGACGAGGTCATGCTGGCCAAGCCGGAGCACTGGCGCAAGCACTACCCGGGCAGCAGCGAGGAACAGCGCCTGATGCGCCGCTACGGCCTGTCGGACCGCTGCCGCTACTACTGGAACGAGGCCCCGGTGGCGGCCGCCGTGGAGACACTGTGCGCCAACCTCGATGCGATCGAGATCCCGCTGCCGCTCCTGAGCCAGCACCTGCACGAGCAATACCTGGAAGTGCTGCAGGGCCAGCTCGCCGCGAAGCCGCGCGCGCTGCTCGAGCACAAGGTCGGCCGGGTGCTGGCCCAGTATGCGCGAGCCTGCAAGCACAACGCGGCAGCGGTCAACACGCCTGCCTCGATCTGTTAAGCTCGGCGTTTTTGAACGTCAACCGAGCCGCCACCATGCGAAACACGACCCAACGCCGCGAAGCCATCCTCCAGCAACTGACCCGCAAGGGATCGGTCCAGGTGACCGACCTGGTGCAGGAGTTCGGCGTCTCGGCGGTCACCATCCGCAACGACCTCAGTGCGCTGGAATCGCAGGGCCTGGCCTCGCGCAGCCACGGCGGCGCGACGCTCACCCGCACCCCGCCGCCGGAACAGTCGATCCGCCAGAAGGATGCGATCAACCAGGAGCAGAAGGACCGCATCGGCGCCCTGGCCGCCACCCTGGTGCAGGAAGGCGACAACATCATCATCGACTCGGGCACCACCACGATCTCCCTCGCGCGCCACCTGCGCGAGGCGAACGGTGTGACGGTCATGACCAATGGCCTGAACATCGCCTGGGAGCTGGCCGACACCGCCGGCGTGGAGCTGATCCTGACCGGTGGCCTCTTGCGCAAGCAGTCGCTGTCGATCCAGGGCAGCCAGGCCGAGGCGACCCTGCAGGCCTATAACTTCGACAAGCTGTTCCTCGGCGTGGACGGCTTCGATCTGCAGTTCGGGGTCACCACCCATCATGAGGCCGAGGCGAGCCTGAACCACAAGATGGTCGAGCGCGCGAAGAAGATCATCGTGCTCACCGACGCCTCCAAGTTCGGCCGGGTCAGCCTGCACCGCATCGTGCAGGCCGGACAGGTCGATACCGTCATCACCGATGCCAGCATCAGCCAGGAATACCGAGAAGGCCTGCAGAAGCTGGGCATCGAATTACTCATAGCGGACTAAATGCTCAGCGGCAGAATCCTGACTCCCTCCGGCTGGATCACAGGCAGCATCGATTTCAGCGATCGCATCCACCGGATCATCGAAGGCCCTGCCGCAAGCGGGCACACCATCCTCCCCGGCTTCGTCGACCTGCACGTGCATGGCGCGGCCGGCACCGACATCATGGAAGGGGGAGCCGCGGGCGCAGTCGTGGCCCGTACCCACGCGCGCCACGGCACCACTTCCCTGCTCGGCACCACGCTGACCGCGAAGGAAGACCACATCCGCCGCGCCCTGGAGGGCATGGCCGGCGTGATCGCGCAGCGCCCGATCGGCGCCGCGCGCATGCTGGGCGTGCACCTCGAAGGGCCTTTTCTCAACCTGCAGCGCCTGGGCGCCCAGCCACCCGACGTGGTGCCTGCCCGGCTCGACCTGGTGCGCAGCCTGCACGCCATCGCGCCGATCCGCGTGCTGACCATGGCGCCGGAAGTCGACAACAATCTCCTCCTGATCCCGCAATTGGCGGCGCTCGGCATCCGCGTCCAGATCGGCCACAGCGCCGGCACCTACGAGGACGGCGTGGCCGCGCTGCGGGCCGGAGCTAGCGGCTTCACCCACCTGTTCAACGGCATGAGCGGCTTGCTGAACCGGGACCCCGGCATGGTCGGCGCCGCACTGGCCAATGCCGAGTACGCGGAGATCATTCCCGACCTGCAGCACGTGGCCCCCGGCGCCCTGCGCACCGCCCTGCGCTCCATTCCGCGCCTGTACGGCGTGACCGACGCCACTTCGGCGACCGGCATGCCGGACGGCGAATATGCCCTCGGCACCCAGCGCGTGTTCAAGTGCGGCGCCTGCGTGCGCCTGGCGACCGGTTCGCTGGCGGGAAGCGTGCTGACCATGGACCAGGCCCTGCGCAACTTCGTCGAGCTGGGTCTCGACCTTGCCGACGCTTCGCGGCGCCTGTCGCTGTATCCGGCCGACTACCTGGGCGAACACGAACGCGGGCGGCTCAAGCCCGGCGCCTGGGCCGACATCGTGGTGCTGGACGAAGCACTGCGGCTCACGGCGGTCTATGTCGAAGGCGAAGCGATCGCACTCGCACAATAAGAAGTACAAGCACCACAAGCACAACAAACGGAGACAACATGACTACTACGCCAGAGCGCGCGCGGCGCTATCTGCTGTTCATTGCCGGCATGGGGGGCCTGCTGTACGGGATCGACGTCGGCATCATCGCCGGCGCCCTGCCCTACCTGGAGTCGACCGCCACCCTTGCCTGGAAGCTGAGCACCCAGCAGCTCTCCTTCATCGTGGCGGCGGTGCTGCTCGGTTCCGTGCTGTCCTCCCTGTTCGCCGGAGCCCTCGCCGACCTGGTCGGGCGGCGCTGGTGCATGGTGCTGGCGGGAGCCCTCTTCACCATCAGCATTCCGATGATCGCCCTGTCCGACGGTTACATTCCGCTGCTGCTCGGCCGCCTGCTGCAGGGCATCAGCGGGGGCCTGATCGGCGTCGTGGTGCCGCTCTACCTGGCCGAGTCGCTGCCGGCGGACCAGCGAGGAAGGGGCGCGGCCCTGTTCCAGCTGATGCTGACCATCGGCCTGGTGGGCGCCGCGGTGATCGGCCTCACCCAGGCGCAGCAGGTCGATGCGGTGACCCAGGCTGCCGCCTCCCTGGCGCCTGCGCAGCGCAGCGCGATGGTGTTCGCGGCCCAGGACCATGCCTGGCGCACCATCTTCTGGCTCTGCCTGGCGCCGGGCGTGGTGTTCACCGTCGGCAGCCTGGCGTTGAGGGAATCGCCGCGCTGGCTGGCCCTGCGCGGCGGCGCGAAAGCGAAGACCGTCGATGCGCCGGTCTTGGTGCGCGATTCGCTGGCCAGCCGCCGCTACGTGCTGCCCTTCCTGCTGGCCTGCCTGGTACTGGCCCTGACCCAGGCCACCGGCATCAACTCGGTGCTGGCCTACGTCGTCACCATCCTGAACCAGGCCGGCCTGCCCGGCGCCACCGCCAACACGGCCGACGTCGGCCTCAAGGTGCTCAACGCCGTGATGACCGTCGTGGCCGTGGTGCTGGTCGACCGCAAGGGCCGCAAGTTCCTCCTGAAGCTGGGCAGCGGCGCCATCGTGGTGGCGCTGGTGTCGGCTGGCCTGCTGTTCCGCGATGCGGAGAGCACGCAGGTCGACGTGCGTGCGCTGGTCGAAGCCCAGGTACGCGACGACAGCCTGGCGCTGCGCCTGGACGAGAAGCAGCTGGCCGTGCTCGGCGCACGCGGCAGCGCGCCGCAGCAGCTGACCGTGGCCTATGCCTACGGCCCCTTCACCAATGTGAAGTCCCTGCGCAGCGACGATCCCCTGCTGCCCACCGTCCTGCTCAGGCGCGAGGACGCCATCCATGAGGACAGCGTGATCGGCGCCACCCTGCGCCGCTGGCACCTGAATCCCTTCGCCGATCCGGCAGAGGGACGCACGGCGCCCCTCGTCATCGAGCGCGCCTGGCTCGGCACGGTGCCGGCCGAAGCGCACGGCTGGCAGGTGGCGCTGGCGATCTGCCTCTTCGTGGCCGGCTTCGCGGTGGGACCGGGGGTGTGCGTGTGGCTGGCCCTGTCCGAGCTGATGCCGACCCGGATCCGCTCCAACGGCATGAGCATCGCCCTGCTCATCAACCAGTTCGTCTCGACCGTGATCGCGGCCATGTTCCTGCCCACGGTCGGCTTCTATGGCTACTCGACCGTGTTCTTCGTCGGCGCGGGCTTCTCGGTGCTCTACTTCCTGACGGCGGCCTTCCTGCTGCCCGAGACCAAGGGCAAGACGCTGGAAGAGATCGAGCTGCACTTTACCGGTGCAGGCAAGGCCCAGGCGACATGAGATTCTTTCTGCCGAGCTAGCTGGCACCATGCCTGTTCGATAAGGTCTACCATCGCTGGTCCCCTTGATCTTCAGGAGCCAGCATGGATTCGGACAAGAACAAACCCGACGCCGTCGCACCCTCGCGCCGGCGCTTCGTCAGCACCGTCGCCACCGGTATCGCGGCCTCCGCCGCGGTCGCGCCGGCGATGGCGCAGCAGGCAGGCGCCGACATGGCCAACCAGCCGCCGCCGGGCCGCGCCCGCGAGGCGGCGAAGCGCTATCCGGCCCCGCCCTTTCCCAACCAGTCGCAACCCTGGCCGGGCCTGGCCAGCAAGATGACGCCGCGCCCGGACCACGGCGAAACCACCTACCGCGGCAGCGGACGCCTGGCGGGACGCAAGGCCCTGGTGACGGGCGGCGACTCGGGCATCGGCCGCGCCGCCGTGATCGCCTTCGCGCGCGAAGGCGCGGACGTGGCCATCAACTACCTGCCGGCGGAGGAAGCGGACGCCAGGGAGGTCGTGGAGCTGATCCGCCAGGCCGGCCGCAAGGCGGTGGCGATCCCGGGCGACATCCGCGACGAAGCCTTCTGCCGCAAGCTGGTCGACGAAGCCGTGCGCCAGCTGGGCGGGCTGGACCTGCTGGTCAACAACGCCTCGCGCCAGAAGTCCGTCGATTCGATCCTCGACATCTCGACGGCGGACTTCGACTGGACCTTCAAGACCAATGTGTATGCGATGTTCTGGATCACGAAGGCGGCGCTGCCGCACCTGAAGGCGGGCAGCTGCATCATCAACACGGCGTCGCAGCAGGCCTTCGACCCGTCGGAAAACCTGATGGACTATTCGATGACGAAGGCGGCGGAAGTGGCGCTGACCAAGTCGCTGGCCAAGCAGCTGGCCCCGAAAGGCATCCGGGTCAATGCCGTGGCGCCGGGGCCGGTGTGGACGCCCCTGCAGGTGTCGGGCGGGCAGACCCAGGAAAACCTGAAAAAATTCGGCAGCGATACGCCGATGAAGCGACCGGGCCAGCCGGCCGAACTGGCCCTGGCCTACGTCACCCTGGCGGCGGACGAATCGAGCTTCACCACCGGACACGTCTACGGCGTATCCGGTGGCAACGGTCAGTAAACGTCCCGAGACTGGCGCGCGCGGG
>JBFLVV010000041.1:0-46442 GCA_040758275.1 Pseudomonadota bacterium | reverse complement strand
CCGGTCACTTCTACACCACCACCAAGAACAAGCGCACGATGCCGGCGAAGATGGAAATCACCAAATTCGACCCGAAGGCACGTAAGCACGTGATCTACAAGGAAACCAAGATCAAGTAATCGATCTTGCTTTTCTGAAAAAGCCGCCGTCCTCGACTGGCGGCTTTTTTATTTGCGGCGGCGCGAAAGCAACACTTCCTGACGCTACGCAGCACGCACGCGTGCATATATTGCAATTCCCGCTGGACCGTGGAAGGATGGGGCGTCGCGACTCTCCCGCCGAGCAGCATGCGCCCCTTCCTCTCCCTTCTTGCCGCCTGCACCCTGTGCGCCCAGGCAGCTCCGACCGACAGTCCGGACACATTGCAGACCGTCGAGGTCAAGGCAACGCACCATCGCCTCGTCCCCTACAAGGAACTGTTCTATCCGATGGCCAAGGCGGTCCAGCAGGGCTTGAAGGGCCGCGCCGCGCTGGCCGTCCAGTTGCGCGCCGCCCGCGCCGGCGTACGTACCGACGACCTGTCGGTCTGGCTCGAAGGCGGCGGCGTATCGCTTCCGGTACGCCCCGGCGAGCACGGGCTCTACGTGGTGCCGGTCGAAGACCGCATCGCCCAGCAGGATGGCAGCTTTTCGATCAACAAGCACCCCAAGGACCTGCGCGCCAACCTGGTGCTGATCCCGACCCTGCCGCCGGACGCCTGGACCATCGGTGAAGTGCAGCGCCTGCTGCGCGACGTGCACGCGACCATGGAGCCGCTCGTCCCCTGGCACCATCGCCTGCTGGCCTGGGCCTTCACGCGCCGCCTCGGCGTCTCCGTCTGCAGCGGTTCGCCGCTCGCCCAGGTCGAGGTAAGGGACGGCAGCCAGGTGCTGGCGCGCTTTCCGACCAGCGAACCGGCGCGCAACCACGCCAATGCCCCGGTCTACTGCCACCGCTTCACCGGCAACGAAAATTTCGATCCGCGCGCCCGCCTCGTGCTGCCGGAAGATGCGCAAGTCCTGCTCATCTAGGGCCAAGGTTTCGTAGGGTAGGCGGGTCTTCCCGCCCACGCGGTCAAATCACGTTCTATAGTCCGCTCCGTGGCTTGCAACCGTGCGTTGACCGCGTGGGCGGAACCGCGGGGCCGCCCAGGCCCACCCTACAAAAACAAACGGCTCCCGAAGGAGCCGCCGTTATTCACGCAAAGCGCTTATGCGTAGCTACGCAGGCGCAGCGAGAAGTCCTGCAACGCCTTGATGCCCGAGGCTTCGGCGCGTGCGCACCAGTCCTGCAGCTGCTGCAGCAGCTGGTCGCGGGTCGAGTGCGAACGTTCCCAGATCGCGCCCAGTTCGACGCGCATCTGGTGCATGGTTTCCAGTGCCTTGCTGTGCTGGAACAGCTCGACCAACTGCTGCTTCTGCGACAGTTCCAGCTTGCCCGGCTCGCGCTGCATCAGCTTGCGCGAGCTCTTCAGGAAGCGCGATTCGAGCTCGGCCTTGTGCTTCAGGTGCTCGAATTCCTCGCGGAAAGCATGGCGCACGGATTTCGCATATTTTGCCATCACGTCGTAGCGGTTGGCGATCACCGACTGCAGGGTCTCGAGGTCGGCGACCAGCTTGTCCTTGGCGAATTCCGGCTTCGGCGCAACCTTTTTCACCTTGGCCAGACGCAGGGTTTCGAGGATGCGGATGTAGCCCCAGCCCAGGTCGAACTCGTACCACTTGCTCGACAGCTTGGCCGAAGTGGCGAAGGTGTGGTGGTTGTTGTGCAGTTCTTCGCCACCGATCAGGATGCCGAAGGGAATGATGTTAGTAGCCGCATCGCTGCAATCGTAGTTGCGGTAGCCCCAATAGTGGCCGATGCCGTTGATGATGCCGGCCGCGGTGATCGGGATCCACATCATCTGCACGGCCCAGACCGAGATACCGACGATGCCGAACAGCGCGAAATCGATCAGCAGCATCAGCACGACGCCCATGGCGCTGTGCTTCGTGTAGACATTGCGCTCGAGCCAGTCGTCCGGCGTGCCATGGCCGTACTTCTCCATGGTCTCCTTGTTCTTGCTTTCAGCGCGGTACAGTTCCGCGCCCTCGAAGAACACCTTCTTGATGCCGCGGGTCTGCGGGCTGTGCGGGTCTTCCTCGGTATCGCACTTGGCGTGGTGCTTGCGGTGGATCGAAGCCCATTCCTTGGTAACCTGGCCCGTGGTCATCCACAGCCAGAAGCGGAAGAAGTGGCTGGGAATGGCGTGCAGCTCGAGCGCGCGGTGCGCCTGGTGACGGTGCAGGTAGATCGTCACGGCTGCGATCGTGATGTGCGTCAGCGCCAGCGTGACAAAGAAGATTTGCCAGCCGGTGAGATCGAGCAGGCCGGTCGACAGGAAATTCAGCACGGCTTGCACGGGTTCGCTACTCAAGAAATTCATTCAGTCTCCATTGATAATGCTTAGGCGCATCGTTTTATCGCGACGGCCCGCAACCCATCATTTTACGCGGTTCCAATGACGCACGGCATGTTCAAGTGCCATATTTCACCATGATTTACGTCGCGTTTGGAGTACGCGCCACAACTGATGTTATATGCGCATCGAGTAGGCGCGTATCAATAGACGGATGGCCAAGTTTTATTTGACCAGATTCGACCAGGGCATAGATTTTCTTGTTGACGTCCGAGATCGGCCCGGCCTGCCCGTTCTCCGGATCGCCCAGCCAGAAGCCGACTTCGAGCTCGTAGCCGTCGGCGGCGAAGGCGTTCAGCAGCACGTTCGGCGCCGGCTGTTCGAGCACGCGCGCCACGTCCTTCGGCTGGGCTTCCAGCAGCGGCATCACGACGGACAGATCGCTGTCGTAAGACACGATCAGTTTCGTCACCGCGCGCACATTGCGGTTGGTCGAGGACTGGTTCAGCACGACGCCGGTGATCAGCATTTCGTTCGGCAACAGGGTCTGGGTGCCGTCGGTACTGCGCAGCACGGTATAGCGCGTATTGATGCGCGCGACCTTGCCGAAATACTTGTCGATGGTGATCGGATCGCCGATGGTCAGGCTGCGTTCGAGCAGGATGATGAAACCGGAAACATAGTTACTGGCAATGCGCTGCATGCCGAGACCGAGGCCGACGCCGAGCGCACCGCCGAAGACGGACAAGACGGTGAGATCGAGCCCTGCCAGCGAGAGGCTGAACAGAACGGCAACAAGGATCAGTACGGCACGGCTCATGCGCGCCAGCACGACCTTGAGCGAGCTATGCATGCGCTCGACCTTCATGAGGCGCTCTTCCAGCGCGGCGCCGGCCCACATGGCCAGCATCATGAGCACCACGATCGAGACGATGCCCTCGACCAGGTCCGCCAGGCTGATCTTGTGCTTGCCAACTGGGAGGAAGGTGTTGTCGAAGATGCGGACCACATCCGGCAGCACACCGGTGATGTGCAGGGCCACGCCCAGCCAGACCACGAGCGCGAAGATCTTCTCAAAGGTCTGCAGCGCTTCGCCCAGCTGCCCACGGCGCGCGAACACGCGCCGCAAGAGATAGAAGACAGTGCGGATCACCGCCAGCGAGGACGACAGCGGCACCGCCACGTCGAGCAGGTGCACGCTCTGGTAGCGTGCCATCACGGCGCGCGTCGTCACGAGAAGGCCGAAGATCAGCAGCGGCGGCAGCACGCGGCTGAAGCTGCCCATGCCCAGGCCGATCAGACCGCCGTGCTGGTCCTGGTGATTCTGCAGCCAGGAACGGTGCATCAGCCGCGCCAGACCCCAGCCGACCGCGACGCACAGGATGATGGCAAGCGCCTGCCACAGGATGGCAGGCTGGTTGATGTCGCCGAGCAGGTCGGCCAGCAGTTGCTGGAGCGGCATGTGTCGGCGTTATTCCTCTGCTTGAGGGATTTCCGACTCGTCGGCCGGCGTTTCCACGGCCGGGGCTTTTGCCTTGGCCTTGCGTTGCAGCACGGCGGCAAAGAAACCGTCGGTCTGATGCTTGTGCGGCAGCATTTTCAGATACTGATCCATTTCCAGCGGAATCTTCTGCTCTTCCAGTACCTGGTTCATCGGCACCAGCTCGAAGTCCGGATGGGTGGACAGAAACTGCTCGACGATGACGTCGTTTTCTTCATTCAGCAGGCTGCAGGTGGCATACACGAGGCGGCCGCCGGTTTTCACGAGGCGCGAGGCGCCGTCCAGGATCGATGCCTGCTTTTCCTGCATCTCGCCGATGGCTTCCGGCCTCTGGCGCCATTTCACATCAGGATTGCGGCGCAGGGTACCCATGCCGCTGCACGGCGCGTCGACCAGCACGCGGTCGATCTTGCCGGCCAGGCGCTTGATCTTGGCGTCGCGCTCGTGCGCGATCAGCACCGGATGCACGTTCGACAGCCCGCTGCGCGCCATGCGCGGCTTCAGCTTGGCCAGACGCTTGTCCGACACGTCGAATGCATACAGGCGGCCGGTGTTGCGCATGGTCGCGCCCAGTGCCAGGGTCTTGCCGCCGGCGCCCGCGCAGAAGTCGACCACCATCTCGCCGCGGCGCGCACCGACGATTTGCGCCAGCACCTGGCTGCCCTCGTCCTGCACCTCGATGGCGCCTTCCTTGAACAGCGGCAGGTTCTGCAGAGCAGGCTTTTTCAGGACGCGCAGGCCCAGCGGCGCATACGGCATCGGCTCGGCCGCGATCGGGGCCTTGGCCAGCTCGGCGATCACGTCGTCGCGGCTGGCCTTGATGGAATTGACGCGCAGGTCCAGCGGCGCCGGGGTATTCAGCACCGCGGCCAGTTGCAGCGCTTCCTGTTCCCCGAATTGGGCCACCAGCTTGTCGTACAGCCAGCCCGGCAGGTTGGCCTGCATCTGCGGCGGCAGCAGCGAACGGTCGACTTCCTTGATGCGGGTGAGGAGATGGGTCTCTTCCTCACTCAGGCCGCCCAGGGCGTCGATGCCGACGGTCTCGGCCAGACCCAGCAGGGCCAGCTTGCGCATCGAGGGCGTGTTGCCGGAGCCGGCGAAATCGGTGAAGAACGACTTGTTGCGCAGCACGGCATACACGGCTTCGGCGATGACGCCGCGTTCGCGGCCGCCGAAACGCGGGTGATCCTTGAAGTAGCGCGACAGGGTGACGTCGGCAGGCGACATAAAGCGCAGGACCTCGCGCAATACTTCTTCGGTATTGCCGATGATCGCTGGAGGCAATCTCATGGTATTCCTTAGTTTTAAATGCTTGTGGTTTCGGTGGGCGCGTCAATCAGGATGCGCACTTCACCATTTTCAATCTTGAGCCTGTCTTCGACGAAGAGGCGCACCGCATGCGGGTAGAGCTTGTGTTCCTCGACCAGCACGCGGGCAGACAAGGTGTCCTCGGTATCGCCCGGAAGCACCGGCACCCGGGCTTGCGCCACCACCGGCCCATGGTCGAGCTCGGCAGTAACGAAGTGGACGGTCGCACCGTGTTCCTTCTCGCCGGCGTCCAGCGCCTGCTGGTGCGTGCCGAGCCCCGGGAACAGCGGCAGCAGCGAAGGGTGGATATTCAGCATGCGGCCCTCGTAATGTTCCACGAAGGGCGCAGTCAGGATGCGCATGAAACCGGCCAGCACGACCAGGTCGGGCGCGAAACGGTCGATGGCTTCCTGCAGGGCCGCGTCGAACTCGGCGCGGGAGGCATATTCCTTGTTCGCCACCACGGCCGTGGGGATGCCGCGGGCACGGGCGAATTCCAGGCCCTTGGCTTCCGGCTTGTTGCTGATCACCGCCGCGATGCAGGCCGGCCATCCCTGGCTTTCCGCCGCGCGCACGACCGCTTCCATATTGCTGCCGCGGCCGGAAATGAGGATCACGATGTTTTTCATAGCCGGCATTGTACCGTATCGCCGGCCGGCAACCGCCGTCGGCGAGGCTTCGCGGCCCGATTGACGAGGGCCTAGATGATGTCCGTAGCGGGAATCGCGAAGGAGTAGAATACGCGGAAGGGGACTTTCTTCTCGGCCCAGAATTCGGCCGCGTCACGGAACACGTCGAGCAGGTTCTCGCGTGCTTCCTTGTCGAATTTCTGTGCGCTGGGCAGTTGTTCGAGGACGACAAGGAAACCCGGCTGCGGCCCTGCTTCGCTGACGGTCGCCGTCAGACAGGTGCGCAGGGCATCGAAATTCTTGCTGCAGGGTTTGGGGAAATAGAAGTTCTCGCCGATACGGGCGCAGACTTGTTGCTTGGTCAGGGTATTTGCGCAATGCGCATACAGGAAGTGATGACCGAGGCGCGCAGCCTCCTGCTGCAGCTCGGCGACGCGGAACGCGCGGATCGACTGCACAAGATTGGGCGGCACTCTCATCAACAAACTCATTTTTTCCTCAAGATGACCAGCTCGGTGTCATGTGGCGCTGAACTTTTCAGGCGCCACGCCTGGTGGCGGTTGGCATCCGCCCGTCTTTTCTCTCCCGACTATCGTTTCCACGCGCCAATAAACCCCTTAGTGTGTAAGGGTAACGTTTTGTGGTATGGGAAGCAACCCAAATGTGATCTCAGGAATCGCATTTGTAAGAATTGGTAGGGGTGCATATGCCTGGAAATGCCCCTTTTCGACAGCTCTGCCATTCTGGCAAGGCGACTTCCGGCAGCCCGCCCCTGTTACATTTTGTTGCCACGGGGATTCGAGCATTACTTGCGATGGGATTACCATAGGAGGCATGAAAGTCCGGTCGGTTCCCACCCCACCAGACGACGAAAAGATCGCCCGATACGAACTCCATTGTGAGGTAGACCATGAACTTGAACGTCAAATTGATCATCGCCGCCCTGGGCGTCAGTGCCCTGCCGCTGGCCCAGGCCCAGACCGATTTTGAAGACTTTGGCCGCGTCGTCCGCGTCCAGCCGCGCGTCGAACAGATCCGCACGCCGCGTGAGGAATGCCGTACCGAATATGTGCAGGTGCCGGTGCAGCAGCAACGCGGCGTCGGCGGCGGCATTGTCGGCGGCGTCGTCGGCGGCCTGCTCGGCAACCAGGTCGGCAGCGGCAGCGGCCGTGTCGCTGCGACCGCGGCCGGCGCGATTGCCGGCGCCATGATCGGCGACCGCTCCGAGAACGCCAACCGCCCGCAAGGCGTGCAGGAACAGGCGGTTCGCCAGTGCCGCGTGGTCGAGGCCTACGAGTCGCGCACGAATGGCTACGATGTGACCTACGAGTACCGCGGCCAGACTTACACGTCGCTGATGAACCGCGACCCGGGCAACCGCGTGCGCCTGCGCGTCTCGGTGCAGCCGCTCGACGCTTATTAATCTCTTGTTATTTCTCGTTGCGCCGGGACCCAGCGTACCGGCGTGAACGGAAACCGCGGCGCAAGCGCGTGCTTGCGCTGCGGGAACCCCTCCCCCGATAATAGGGCGATTCAACCAGGTCGCCCTATGCTCATCAAACGCAAATCCATCGAACAGGCCGAATCCTCGCGCCGTCCCGCGCGCAAGCCCAAGTTCGCCCCTGTCACGCTGTCCGAACAGGATGGCGTCCGCTACCTCCATTTCGGCACCGAGTGGGTGCAGGGCGCAATGCGCATCCGCAAGCCCGACTGGCCGGAACTCGAGTACGCGCAGCAGATGATGGCCTGGATGCTGTTCATCGAAAAGCCGCAGGCCATTGCGCAACTCGGCCTCGGTGCTGCCACATTGACCAAGTTTTGCTATCGCCAGTTCCCGGAATCGACGGTGACTGCGGTCGAGCTCAATGAATCGGTCATCGCCATCTGCGCCTCGATGTTCAAGCTGCCGCCCCTGGATGAGCGCCTGAACGTGATCGAGATGGATGCGATGGACTTCGTCCTCGATTCCGCCAACCATGGCGCCTTCGACGTCCTGCAATGCGACCTGTACGACGCCACCGCACGCGGACCCGTGCTCGACACGCCCGAGTTCTACCAGGCCTGCAACGACTGCCTGGCAGAAGGCGGCATCATGACGGTCAACCTGTTCGGCGACCACCCGAGCTTCGCCAAGAACATCAAGGCGATGAAATTCGCCTTCGAGCACGTGATCTGCCTGCCGGAAGTCCACGAGGGCAATGTGGTGGCGCTGTGCTTCCGCGATCGCCCTGCCCTCGACAAGGAAGCGCTGGCAGCACGCGCCGCGCAGATCGTCGTCGAGACAAAATTGCCGGCGAAATCCTGGGTCAAGGGCATCCTCGCCGCCGCCTGAACTTCTTTCCCACCGGGAGCTGAACGTGAACACGCATGCCGTCCCACCCGCCACCGCCGCCAAGGCCCCGCGCCTGCGCACGCTCGACCTACAGTCCATTTTTTCGTGGCTGCTCGCCGACGGCATCGTCACCAAGGAAAACGTCAAAGCCCAATTCGCACAGGCCCAGGGAATCCTGAAGAATGCCGCGGGCTCGATGCATCCGCTGACGGCCGTGGCGCAGTGCAAGCTGATATCAAGCCAGCCGCCACATCGTTTATTGACCCTCGATGTGCTGACCGAATGGTGCGCGACCAAGGTCGGCCTGCCCTTCATCCGCATCGACCCGCTGAAGATCGATTTCACCAAGGTGGCGGATGTGATGTCGGCCAGCTATGCGGCGCGCTTTAATATCCTGCCGGTGGAAATGAGTGGCTCGACCCTGGTCGTCGCCACGGCCGACCCGGCGAATACCGAATGGGAAGCGGAGATCGCCAAGATCTCGCGCCGCAAGATCGAACTGGTGCTGGCCAATCCGCTCGATATCGCCCAGTACATTTCGCAGTTCTTCAGCCTGGCCAAATCGATCCGCGACGCCAACCGCAATACCGGGCAAGACCTGGCGATGCGGAACAACTTCGAACAACTGGTCGAACTGGGCAAGGCGAATAAACAGTTCGATGCGAATGACCAGCACATCGTCAACATTGTCGATTGGTTGTGGGGGTATGCCTTCGAGCAGCGCGCATCCGATATTCACCTGGAACCGAAACGCGAATTCGCGGTGATCCGCTTCCGCATCGACGGCGTACTGCATCAGGTGTATCAGGTGCCGGCGGTCGTCATGATTGCCATGACGGCGCGCATCAAGCTGCTTGGCCGGATGGACGTGATCGAAAAGCGGCGGCCGCAGGATGGGCGCATCAAGACCCGGACCGCGGGCGGGCAGGAAGTGGAATTGCGTCTGTCGACGCTGCCCACGGCGTTTGGCGAAAAGCTCGTCATGCGTATCTTCGATCCGGAAGTGGTCGTGAAGACACTACCGGAACTGGGCTTTCCACCGGACGATGCGGCGCGCTGGGATGCGCTGACCAATCGGCCGCACGGGATCATCCTTGTCACCGGCCCCACGGGCTCGGGCAAGACGACGACGCTGTATACAACGCTCAAGGCGCTGGCGACCAGCGAAGTGAATGTCTGCACGGTGGAAGACCCGATCGAGATGGTCGAAGCCTCATTCAACCAGATGCAGGTGCAGCCAGGGATCGATTTGTCATTTGCAGACGGCGTACGCGCGCTGATGCGACAGGATCCGGACATCATCATGGTCGGTGAGATACGCGATTTGCCCACGGCGGAGATGGCGATCCAGGCTGCGCTGACCGGTCACCTGGTGTTTTCGACCTTGCACACGAACGACGCGCCATCGGCGGTCGTGCGTTTGATCGAGCTGGGGGTGCCGGATTATCTGCTGGAAGCGACCCTGATTGGCGTCATGGCCCAGCGCCTGGTGCGTACGCTCTGCCCTGACTGCAAGGCGCCAGGTGGAGAGCTGAGTGACGAGGTGTGGCAGAGCATCGGCGGCGCATGGAATATCCCGAAGCCGGCGACTGTGCATCGGCCCATCGGCTGTCCGGAATGCCGGCAGACGGGATACCGGGGCCGCACGGGCATCTACGAGCTGCTGACCGTGAGCGAAGGATTTGCGCACATCGTGCGCGAATCCGGCGACATCCAGAAGCTGCGCCAGCAGAGCGTGGCGGATGGGATGAAGCCATTGCGGATCGCCGGCGCGATGAAGGTCGTCGAGGGAGTGACGACGGCTGACGAGGTGCTGAAGGTGACCGCCGCGCTGGTGTGATGGCGAATTGTTCAGGTAGCACTAGCGCAAACCCGAACCGCCGGCTATAATGCTGCCTCTTTCGGGTCGTTAGCTCAGTTGGTAGAGCAGCGGACTTTTAATCCGTTGGTCGCTGGTTCGAGCCCAGCACGGCCTACCAGAATTAGTTGTAGCAAAAAGGGCGTTACGAGTGATCGTAACGCCCTTTTTGTATTTGCTCGCTAATAATGTACAGATGCATACGGGGAGGGCAATTTAAGCTTATCTATTTAAAATTCAATTTGATAAAGTCGTCCGAGATTGTCCCGACAGGATACCCGTCCATGTCTTTATAGTTAAAAAATTCCAACCTTATCTTATTCTCATGAACGGATATAGAGCCTAACTCGCCCCGAGGAATGTTTTGCCCGTCCAGTTCGATCGACTCCTCACAACTACCAATCAAGATACGGGAAAAACTTCTAAAGACTGGTTTCGCCACATCGAGAAAGTTGAGATATATCTCCGCACCTGCTCCGCACTGCCCCCCGCCGTTACCACCACTTGTTCTTATTGATGTGACATACATCAAAATATTAGACTCTCCATACACCTGCAATTTCCCAGGCAGGAAGCCGATGACGGCTTCGGCTCCTACTATAACCGGATCAAATTTTTTGGGAATGCGGATTAAGACTTGGCGTATTCCAGAATGCTTTAAAACAACTTCTCCTTCGTTCGGTCTATACCTGATTTCATATATTTTGTTGTTAAAGCAAATGACGGGGACCACCTTATTCGCATCTTCACTCATTCCTTTACACTCATTTTTCCCGACGCTTTGATTTGCGCTAGCAATTTGGATATTGAAAACGCAACACAACACTAGTCCTAATACGATCCAAGTCCTCATTCGCCTCTCCCCTCTCGCTTCAAGATATGCTCTGCGTAACAGCGGCCAGTATATTTTGGCTTGCCTCCCTCCCCTTTCCTGAGCTGTTCTATCGCCTTCCCTTGATTTTCTTGATTAGCCAAATCCCATCCAGTATTTGATTGCAAAGGATCGCACAAGACCGACTCATTTTTGATCCAAGATTTCGATTTTTCGTCCCAAACAAAATAATGATAATTAGCTCCATTGTAATAGACCAACGTCTCGACATCCAAGTCGTCCTCGGAATATTTCCCGTGTCGGTCTAGATATTTTTTTGCCAATTTCCTCTTATCCACAATGACACTCTTGACAATATAGCCTACGTGTTTCTTCCAGCTCCATGCTTGCTCATATGTAGGGACCGGCGTTGTTGCTTGCCCAAGACCATATCCATTATCAAAGGAAACTAACGGCTGTCCGTCTGAGTAAAAGTGATGGAAATTGGTTTCCTGCGTAAAAATCCGCTTAGCGAGGTTTGCTTCTCGTGGTTGGCTTTCCGCAAACGATGCCAACTCTTTTAAGACCGCGTCCCTTCCAGGCTCCGTCCCCTCTATTACCGTCTTCCGTGTAAATAACTTTACTCCGGCTTTAACACAAACAGTGAGCTCCCCTCCGATTACCTGCCCGTCTAGATTTGCTTGCCATTGCTTGGACGACGATGAGAACCGACCACGCAAAGAATACGTTTTTCCCCTCTTTGGTTTGAACCGGGGCTTGCTCTTCTTCTGAGGACAAGCTAACACGACCCACTTTATCTCCCAACTCCATTCATATGGCCCAGGAATCTCGGTCTTGATCTCGAAAACTATACTAGGAAAATTCGCATCTGCGTCAATCTTATAAGTCGCGCATGACTCGGGAGAAACCCACACTCCGCTCTCCACCTCTACCTCGCACTTCACGAGAGAATCAGGCGTCTTATTTGTTTTCGCTGCAGCTATTGCTTTTGCCACGGGTTTAGACAAAATTTTCTCCGCGTCGTTTGACCATTAAACAAGGAGTAATACTTCAGACGTCGTCGAACAACTCGATCGTTAAAGTCTCAGCAGTTTTCGTTCTTATCCGCTGAGTATATCCTTCGGAATCAGTACAGCCCTCAAACCGCTCACCCGATGATGAGGAAATAATATAACGTCTATTGCCTATCGCGATATCAGTGTTTGCCATTACAAGGTGGAATCTCTCATTGAATTCCTTTAGACCATTAGAGCAGTTCTGTGTGTGGTCCGGCGAACAGTTTGGAACTTCATCGTTCGCACGGATTACTTCGGACGTTGAATATTTCACAGACCACCTGTATATAAATTTATCTAATCGCAGCGGCCAGCATTATGCCTTAAGGAAAGTTATGCATTGCCGCATAAAAGTTCAATTTGCCGCCGCGAACTTGATCTAGCAATTGCCGAATATCTGGATTATTCTCGAAGTCTTCGCCATAGTTCAGTTGGAGTGATATAAAGTTCACTAACTCACTCATTGTAGTCAGATTTAATTCGCGCGCCTTCAGGAGCGCATTCCGAACTTTTTCATAATTTAGAACAGGAGTACCATCACCGATCAAAAGCGGAAGGTTGTCCTGTAGGTAGGATATGATTTGGTCGGGCAAACTAGCTTCAACTAACATATCAACTTGAGTTTGATCCAAGTGGATCGGTGCGAAAGGTGACCTTCCACACAACGCGGCATATTGTTCAACTGCGACGCTGTGCATTACACCGGAACGGTCCCAATACCACCAATGGGAAATATGAGCGCAAATGCTGGCTCGTTGATATGGCTGAAGCGCTGGGCCTTTAACATGCAACGTCAAGTCGCTCTCCTGTCCCATAATGGTTCCCAAGATCGCCGGATCCCAAAATGCAAGATACATATTCTCGCCATCTGGGAGAATCACATCGATACAGGTCGCCAGACTACTGAACACCTCGTTGAAATTTTCTTTAGAGGCAAGAATGGAAATACACGGTTTTGCTCTAGCATTTCTTCTTATCCAATCCCAAGCTTTAGCACCATCTTCCGTCGGCATTGATAGCTCTATCAAACAGGGAGAGAATTTAGCCACTGGACTCCCAGACGCTGAGTTAAACAAGCATCTCATTCTTTCATTGTGGGAAATAAGAGCATCCGGCAATGCAGGATGTTGTGCGCAATCTGCGATCGCATACCAATTCATTTTCCGGTCTTTTCTAGCACACTCCGAAAAGGCCTGAATACCTCCGTCATATTGAACCATCATGCGCCTTTTTTTATGAATGCCGAACGATGTTTTGCACGTGCAGCAAGACACTCAGGACAAACCGATTGTGGAAAGCGAGGGATTTCGTAATTCAGCTTTCCGGCGGAAGAGAAGCTTTTTTTTGCAGCGTGAACTTTAATTGTCCCTGGACACTGGATCATTACATTACTTCCGGAGATTGAAATTTTGGCACCGCCTGACGTAGAAATAGAAATCTCTTTAGCCGCGGCCCAGTCGATATATGCGTTCGCACTGAAGGCCTTGATACCGTCCCGCGCCGAAACTTTCAGCTCATCGGCCTGCGCTTCGATGCATACCTCATTTTTTGCTGTAATTAGCTGCAGACCGAGGCCGCGTTCTCCTGCTTTGACGATTCCCCCTAACACGCCAATCGCCTGCCCCGTATGACTCCGCATCTGCGCGCCATTGACACATTCCATGTCCTGCCCACATACCGCTACCGCACATTCGCCACTGGCAAGTTGTACGCTCTGTCCTGCCACAGCATCGAAACTTGCTTGCGCTTCAATGGCAATAAGCGGAGCGTGCATATACGGAACCTTGGCCGCGCAGTTGTTAGTGTTCTTTGTAGCGGCGTCCAAAAGCGCCTGAGGGAGCGAATCGGTACCAACCCTCCCAGAGACGACTGTCCACACGGCCGTCAGTGGTGCTAAATTGTCGTCCAGTACACTCGTATTCGCCTGACTAACGCCCAGATGCGTCGCTAGTCCAACCGTTTGATGTGTGTTTGCTGCTGCACTGAAGGAGGCGGCCAGCTTCTTGGAAGTAGTCAGCACCGCAATCCCGGCACCAACCTCCCCAACAGGATCGCGTACGGTGGCGCTGTGGTTGATCTTGTAACTCGTGATTTGCATGCCTGCACCCGTCCGCATTGCCCCATAGGCGTCAGTGCGTAGTTCCGCACCAATGCCGCGATAACTACCGCGGTAATTATCCGCAACATGGATAAGTCGCCCGAGATGCAGCTCGCTGCCCGCATGCGTACTTCTCAACTGCACGTGGCCTTGTTCATCGGTGTCATCGAAAAGCAGCTGAGAATAGCCACAACCGCCAAGCTCCTTGCTGCGTATTCCCCATTGCGTTGTAGGGTTGCGGTGTCCAACGCTGTCAGCCGATGCACCGTGCCATACTGGGCCATGCCCGCCGCTTAGGTTGCCCTGCCCCGACGGGGCGTGGTCGTGCGCAGCTTTAAAACAGGAGAAATCCATTCCGCTATCGCGGCGACCGCCAGGGGTAGCCGCAGTACTACCTTCGCCCCGGCCGTTGTAAAGCGCACCGACAACGATCGGGCGGTCAATATCGTTCTCAAGAAACTGCACCAAAACCTCCTGCCCGATACGCGGCAGAAATTGTTTCCCCATACCAGCGCCAGCTGAGCGCTGCGCCAGACGGACCCAGCAGGTAGCGCCTCCGCTATCCTGCCAATGAAACCGAATCCGAATGCGTCCTAGCCGATCGCAATACACCTCATCTGCGCCATTCGGATAGTCGTTGCCCTCCGCGCCAACAACGACCGCGCTTTGCGCGCCGAAGGCTACTGGTTTTAGCGAAGTGCGTTCATCACCTTCATCCAGTCGCGGTCGCCAAGCAAGATCGACGGCAAGCGACTCGAAGCTGTTCGCATATCCCGTCGCGCGCGCCTGGTCAATTACCAGATCAAGCCCCTCAGGCGCCGAGCCAAGCAGCCCTTCCTCCAACAACTCCGGAATCGGCCCAAACAACTCAGCCAACGCATGCTGCGCCGGGGGCGGCATGTTGTTCACGCCAATGCTGAGTACCCGCAAAACAGTGAAAGCCGCCGACTCGCTCAAGCGCTGCAGTGGCGCATCGATCACCCGCACGCGCGTCCCTGCCCGCAGGGTCCGTACCGTCGAGCGCCCTTGCCATAACTGTCCTCGCGCCTCGATGCCTTGCATCCGCAGATTGGCATAGCGCTGCGCCTGATACCGGTCCGCAAAGGCATATTGCCCCGGCACATCGAAGGACTCGAGCTCGGGCAATCTTGCCGCGGTGAAATGCGACGGCGAACTTGCGCCAATGACGCGCTTCCCCTTGTAGTCGCTACTGAGCAAAGTGGTCAACGAAGCATGCAGCCGCCGCTGTGCCACCATCGCCTGGATGCTGTCCGATTCCTCCACCGAGCGCGCACCATGAAAGCGGATTCCGCCACCTGCCGCACTGCTGCTGTCTTCCGGCACCGCGCTGAGCTGGCTGCTATCGGCAAACAGCACCAGTCCCGCCCCATCTTCCAGCTGCTCGACACGCCAGCCCAGCCCTTCCTCGGCAAGCAGCCGACGCAAGAAATCCAGGTCCGACTCACGGTATTGGCAGCAATAACTGCGCGGCAGCGCATCCGCCATGAAGGGCCCGACGTCCTCGCTCCAGCGCCAGCGCGCCGCCGGCTGATACGAGGACAGCACGTCATCGGCGATCTCGACCACGCTCTTGTCCTGCCACACGCGACAATTGCGCACCTGTTCCAGGCGCCACAACCACGGCGACATCCGGATGCGATAACGCGACAGCCCGCCATCGCTGCCGAGCATGGCGACTTCGTTGATCTCGCCGCTGAAGTGGTCACGGCTGCCGTCGGCCAGGCTGATGGCAAACGTGGCTGGCTGTCCCAGCAGCTCGTCCGGCGCGAGATGGGTGCTGGTCGACAGCACGATGACGTCCCGATAACCCACTTCCTGCACGCCGTCGCTGGCGTAAAAGGCTTCGACCAGCAGGCTCCCCGGCCGCGACTCACCCGAGACGTCGCCTATCGATAATTCATACAACCTGCTGGCGCTGGAGAACTCCGCCAAGGCATCGATGACCTGTCGTACCAACGCAGTAGTCATGGCAGCATGCACTCCCCATGCATTCGGAAATTTTGGTCGTTGCCACGATACAAGTGCGCTCCATCAGAGCACTTGCGTAGCGTCATGAGGTGTACAAATGAAGTAAATCGGCAACGGTGTTCAAGCACTGGCCGTGCCTTGCCGAACAGAGGACATGCTGCGAGTGATGCTAAATTTTCTACACTTTCCTCCTCGAGGTGTCCGGTGAAATATCTGCAAAAAATCAGCTCCCTCGGTTACATCTTCATCGCCCTGCTCTTCTTCATCTGCGGTTTCGCCCTGATCGTGCTCGCCGCCATGGAGATCTGGGCGGCCTTGTTCGGTGAAGGCTACCAATCGGTGCAGGAGCAATTCCAGTTCATCCTGGAATGCGTCGGGCTGCTGACCATTGCCGTCGCCGCCTTCGAACTCGGCCAGACCGTGCTGGAAGAAGAAGTCCAGCGCGAGGTGCATGTAAGCTCCCCGACCCGCCTGCGACGCTTCCTGTCACGCTTCCTGCTTGTGGTAGTCGTATCGCTGGGCGTCGAATGCCTGGTCGGCGTATTCCAGTTCCTGCATACCAAACCCGAACTGCTGCCCCAGGTGGCGTCGATCGGTATCGCGGCGGCCCTCCTGCTGGCCAGCTGGGGCCTGTTCGTGCACCTGAATGTCGCCGCCGAGAAGCTCGAACCGGAAGCGATGCACCAGGCGCAGGAGGAAGACAAGCACGTCGAAACCTGAGTTTTTCATCGCGTCGATGCACGATCGCGCAGGAAGTTCTTGGAAATTCGCAAGAGTGCCGCTATAATCTTGGCTTCTTCGGGTCGTTAGCTCAGTTGGTAGAGCAGCGGACTTTTAATCCGTTGGTCGCTGGTTCGAGCCCAGCACGGCCTACCAAAGATTCAGCAAGGAAGCCGTCATGAGAAATCGTGACGGCTTTTTTGTTTTCCGTGGCGTTTCCCACGTCATATCGCTGTCATTAACACAACCTAAGCTGTCGGGTTTTCAACCTTGGAACCCGACCATGCCGTTCTTCGATTTCTCCGCACCGCCTTCGCCCCTGCGCCTGATGAGCGCCGCCATCCTTGCCGCCACCCTGCTGACCGCCTGCGGTGGCAGCGACGATGACGAAGAGGAGCTGACGCCCCGCACCTTGAGCATGGAAAAGATCGGAGGCTACAACGGCGGCGCGGCCGGCGCGGCGGAGATCACGGCCTATGATGCGGCCAGCAAGCGCCTGTTCGTGGTCAATGGCGCCAACGGCACCGTCGACGTCCTCGACCTGGCCGCGCCAGCCACCCCGAAACTGGTCGGCACCATCCAGGTCAGCAGCATGGGCAAGGCCGTCAACAGCGTCGCCATCCATGACGGCCTGGTCGCGCTGGCCATCGAGGCGGATCCCAAGACCAGCCCCGGCACGGTCGCCTTCTACAATGCCGCCGACCTCAAGCTCATCAACAGCGTCAAGGTCGGCGCCCTGCCCGACATGCTGACCTTCACCCCGGACGGCCGCACCGTGCTGGTCGCCAACGAGGGCGAGCCGAACAGCTACGGCCAGGCCGGCTCCGTCGACCCGGAGGGGTCCATCAGCGTCATCACCGTCAACCGCGGCGGCACGCCGTCAGTCGCCACCGCCGACTTCCGCGCCTTCAATGGCCAGGAAGCAGCGCTGCGTGCGCAAGGCATCCGCATCTATGGCCCCGGCGCCAGCGCCGCCCAGGACTTCGAGCCCGAATACATCGCCGTGAGCGAGGACGGCCGCACTGCCTACGTCACGCTGCAGGAAAACAATGCCGTCGCCATCGTCGACGTCGCCACCGCCAAGATCACGTCCATCAAGCCGCTCGGCACCAAGAACCACAACGTGGCGGGCATGGGCATGGACGCCTCCGACGAGGACGGCGGCACCAACACCAATAGCGGCACCCCGGCCATCAAGATCGGCCCGCAGCCGGTGAAGGGCATGTACCTGCCGGATGCCATCGCCCGTTTCACCGTCGACGGGGCCACTTACCTGATCACCGCCAACGAAGGCGACGCGCGCGCCGACTGGCCGGGCTTCAACGAGGAGACGCGAGTGCGCACTCACTGCACCGCCGGCCTTGCCCCCGCCGTCTTCGGCGACGCCGCCAACCTGGCCCTGGACTCGAACCTGGGGCGCCTGCGCATTACGACCACGCCGAACGGCGGCAGCGCCGGCAAGAATGCGGCCGGCCAGTGCAACGAGCTGTACGCCTTCGGCGCGCGCTCCTTCTCGATCTGGGATACCAACCTGAACCGCGTCTACGATTCCGGCGACGAGTTCGAGAAGAACACCCAGGCGCTCGCCAACGTGCGCTTCAACGCCAGCAACGACAACAACGAGCTCGACGCCCGCAGCGCCTCCAAGGGTCCGGAGCCGGAAGGCGTGGTGGTCGGCCGCTTCGGCAAGAAGACCTATGCCTTCATCGGCCTGGAGCGCGTCGGCGGCGTGATGGTCTACGACGTCAGCAAGCCCTCGGCGGCCAGCTACGTCACCTACCTGAATACCCGCACCAGCACGGGCGGCGACTCGGGGCCCGAAGGCCTGGCCCTGATCCCGGCGGACAAGTCGCCGAACGGCAAGCCGCTGCTCATCGTCGGCAACGAAGTCAGCGGCACCACGGCTGTCCTGCAGATCAATCTCGCCTATTGATTCGCTGACAGTTGGCAAATGGGGCTGGCGCCGCCGATAATCGGCGCCATGCCCCACACCATCGCCTCCCCCGTCCACTTCGAACTCATCATCAAGAAGAGCCGTTTCATCGCCTGCGTCCAGCCCATGCCGGACCGGGCCGGCGCCCAGCAGGTCGTCGCCGGCCTGCGTGCGGAACACCCCGGCGCCGCCCACGTCTGCTGGGCATTGCTGGCGGGTGGCCAGTCAGCGGCGGTCGATGATGGCGAGCCGAGCGGCACGGCGGGCCGCCCCATGCTCGACGTGCTGCGCCACCAGGACTTGGAAGGCGTGCTGGCGACCGTGGTGCGCTACTTCGGCGGCGTCAAGCTCGGGGCTGGCGGCCTCGTGCGCGCCTACACGGACAGCGTGGCGCAAGCCCTGTTGCAGGCCCAGAAAATTCCCATCATCAAACTGCAGCGTCTGCGCTGCACGGCGCCGTATGCGCTGGAAGGCATGGTGCGGCGTGAGCTCGACGCCGCCGGCGCCCGCCTCGACGACGTCCTGCACGGCGACGACGTGCAGTTCGACTTCAGCCTGCCCGTGCCGGACGCCGCGCCGCTGCGGACCAGGCTGGACAACGCCGGCCACGGCCGCATCGCCTGGCCCGATATCGAAGAAGACGAGCAGTAAGCTGTATTTCATTTCCCCGCGCTATACCTGCCATCACGACACGAAAGCGGACACACCCGTCCCCGGGGGTGATAATGGCCGGTTCCCCCTTATCGTTAGTGCACCTTGAAGAAAAGCCTCGTCCCCCTCGCCCTCGGCGGTTTCGGCATCGGCATGACCGAATTCGTCATCATGGGCATCCTCCCCGACATCGCCGGCGGCCTGCAGATCAGCATTCCCCAGGCCGGCCACCTGATCACCGCCTATGCACTCGGCGTCGTGGTCGGCGCACCGACCCTGGTGAGCCTGATGGCGCACCGCCCGCCGCGCAGCGTGCTGGTCTGGTTCATGCTGATGTTCACCATCTTCAATGCGATGTCGGCGTTTTCTCCGAACTACGAACTCATGATGCTGTCGCGCTTCATGGCCGGCCTGCCGCATGGCGCCTTCTTCGGCGTCGGCGCCGTCGTCGCCGCGCGCCTGGCCGACGAAGGCAAGGTGGCGGCCGCGCTGGCCACCATGTTCACCGGCCTGACGGTCGCCAATGTGATCGGCGTGCCGGCCGGCACCTGGCTCGGCCATAACATGAGCTGGCGCGCCGTGTTCCTGGTGGTAGCAAGCATTGGCCTCGTCACCATGTTCGCCCTGCACCGCCTGGTCCCGCCGATCGCGGCCAAGGCGCGCACCGGACTCATGCAGGACCTGCGCATCTTCCGCCATGGTGCGCTGTGGCTGGCCCTGGGCATCACCTCGATCGGCACCGGCGGCTTCTTCGCCTTCTTCAGCTATATCGCCCCGCTGCTGACCGACGTCACCCACATCGCCCCTGCGCGCATCCCGATGGTGATGACGCTGGTCGGCATCGGCATGACGGTGGGCGTGCATCTCGGCGGCCGGCTGGCCGACCGGGTGGCGCCGCTGCAGGCGATCGTGATCCTGCTGCTGAGCATGACGACCCTGCTGCTGTGCAATGGCCTGTTCGCCGCGTCGGAGCCGGCCATGCTGGTGCTGGCCTTCGCCACCGGCGCGAATGCGCTCGCGCTGGGCCCGCCGATCCAGGTGCTTCTCATCGCGCACTCGCGCGAAGCGGAGATGCTGGGCTCCTCGCTGGGACAGTCGGGCTTCAATATCGGCAATGCCCTGGGCGCCTTCCTGGGCGGGATTCCGCTGACGCTGGGCTATTCCTACGCTTCGCCGCAGTGGGTGGCGGCAGGGCTCGCTTTCAGCGGCGTGCTGCTGGCGCTGGCCATGCTGGCGCAGGGCCGGGTGGCGGCACGCGCCGCCGCTTAAGGAAGGTAAGAAAAGCTCAGGCGCAGGCCTGGACCGGCAGGTGGCGTCCGCGGCGCGCCGCCACCAGCATGCCCACACCGGCGAACATCAGCGCCAGCGTGCCCGGTTCCGGTACGTCGGCCGGATCCGGCGCCACGATGATCGGATCGTCCGGAATCACGATTGGCGGCTTGTCGCGGAAGCCCGCCAGGTTGACCGGCGTGAAGTAGTGGTTCGAGTTGACCTGGATGGTCGAGTTCCAGGTATCGACGATGACCTGGCCATTGATCACGCCCCAGTTGGCGTCGACGGTCGCATTCGGCGCGAGTACGCTGCCGATGATGCCCTTTACATTCAGCGACACGGCGTCCGGGAAATTGAACAGCACATTGTAGTCTTTCAGCGGCTCGAAGCTGACGCCACCGTCGTTGAAGGTGGCGTTGGCGCCGCTGATGTTGAAGATCAGGGTCTGGCCCTTGACCAGTTTTTCCAGGTTCCAGGTGTGCGAGGTGCGGAAGATATCTGCCGAGACATTGAACACGTCCACGCCGCCCAAGCCGCTGCCGGTGACCACCGCACCGCCCCACAATGTGCCGACCGTGCCGGTGCTCTGCACCTTGGAGAGGTCGCTCGAGAGCGCTTGGTAATAGGCTGCGGCCGCGACGAAGTCGATCGGGTTCTCGTTCGTGCGCTGCGGCTGCGCTGCCCATTGCAGGTCGACATTACCTCCGGCATACATCTTGCCGTTGTCGATCGAACCGCCCTTCAGGTTAACGTTGCCACCGGCAACCAGCGCATACGCGTTTTTGGCGTTCGGATTCGGCGCCGCATTAATCGAGTAGGAACTGATGTTCACGTTCCCGCCCGCCACGACTGTGCCTTCCACGTCGCTCGAGGTCGCGGAAAAATTCTTGATCGTGTAGATGTTGGCGTTGCCCATCATGCTGCCCAGATCGATGACGCCGGCCTGTGCCGTGCCCGTCGCCAGGATCGCTGCAAGCGCCAAGACCGATAGCCGCATGATGATTCCATAGGGAAATATTAGATTCCAAATAGTATCACTCTCTCACGCCTTCTGCCCTTCACTTGTTTCTTTTGGGATAGCTTTTAGCCCGCTCATCAGCGTTTCCGTCCCTACGACTGTTGCAAATTCACCGTGCAAGCTTGCCAAAGCGGCATCGTGCATCAGCTCGGCGCTGAAGTGCCGTCCGTCCGGCCCGGTACGTTCGAAGGTGGCGGTTGCATCGGCCACGATGAAGGTGGCAAAGCCGAGGTTGCCTGCCATGCGTGTCGTCGTCGACACGCAATGGTCCGTGGTCAAGCCGGCGATCACGAGCGTATCGATGCCGGCCGCGCGCAGGCGATCTTCCAGGTCCGTGCCGATAAAGGCGCTGTTGACGCTCTTGACGATGACGGGCTCGCCCGGCAGCGGTGCCGCTTCAAGCTTGTGGGCGTAGCCGGGCGTGCCCGGCTGAAAGCGCCCGCTGGCCGAGGCCGAGCGGTGCTGGATGTGGAAGACCGGGCGGCGACTGTCGCGCCAGGCCGCCAGCAGTGCGGCGATGTGGCGCTCGGCATCGGGGTTGTTGCGCTGGCCCCAGGCGGGGTCGTCGAAGGCCTGCTGCACGTCGATGCTGATCAGGGCGGCGTTGGATGGCAATGCTTGCATGGCGGTGTCCGGTGGTGAATGGGAGCCGCCATCATGCGCCGGCGGCCGGCACCGGGCTACCGAAATGGCAGATAATGCCCGGCTCGACATGAAGGATTTCGATGGCATGAAGCTGAGTCAACTGAAGATGCTGGTGGCAGTTGCCGAGCATGGCGGCTTCAGCGCCGCCGCGGCCGAGCTCGGGTGCACCCAGTCGCGCATCAGCCATGCGATCGCCGAACTGGAGGGAGCGCTGGGCGCGACGCTGCTTGCGCGCGGGCCCGGCGGCTCGGTACCGACCGAGGCCGGACGGCGCGTGCTGGCGAAGGCGCGCCAGATGCTGCGCCTGGAGGCCGGCCTGGTCGAGGCCGCGCGCGGCGCCGCAGCACTGGATGCGACCGTGCGCATCGCCTGCTTCCGCAGCGTCGGCACCCACCTGCTCCCGCATGTGCTCGAAGCCCTCGCCAACACCCACCCGGCGCTGCATATCGAGATCGACGACAGCGTCGAGGAACGGCTGGGCATCGAGCACGCCCTGCGCGAAGGCCTGGCCGACATCGGCGTCGCCCAGCTGCCGCTGGCGCCCGGCCTGGCTTCCCGTCCCTACCTGCACGACGACTACGTGCTGGTGCTGCCGGCCTCGCTGCCGCTGCAGTCCGGCAGCTGGCCGGCAGGCGACACACTCCCGCTCATCGGCCTGGCCTGCAGCGGCGCCGCCGGGATGCTAGCGCGCTGCCGTGCCGCGGGCCTCAATCTGGCGCCCAGCCGCACGCTGGCCAACGACACCAGCATCGCCGCCATGGTCGGCCGGGGAATGGGTTATGCGATCCTGCCGCGCCTGTCGATTTTCCCGGAGCCGGGCGACGTGCGCATCCTGCCCCTGCCCTTGCCGGAGCCCGCGCTGGCGCGGCGCCGCTTTGCGATTGCCGCCCTGCCGGCGCAGATGCGCAGGCCAGGGGTGCGCGCCGTCGTGCGCGCGCTGCGCGACCGTCGCCTGGCGGCGGCAACGCCCGCCGGCCAGGCCGGCATCATCGCTTGGGAGTAGTCAGACCAGGGTGGCGTCGCCCAGTGCGTGGGCGGTTTCCTCGGCCTCGGCGCGCAGCAGCTGCAGGGTCGCCTCGTCGAAGGGCAGCGCGCCGCTTGCTGGCGGCGCATCGCCCAGCGGGGAGCCCACCGGCGCCAGGCGGTTCGCCAGCAGCAGGGTGTCGAGCAGGGTGTGCGGCTCGGCGTTCGGCACGCCGTCGCGCAGGGCGCCAATGGCCTCCATCACGTCCGGCGGGATGGCCAGCTTGCGCATGACTTCCACGCTCACCACGTCCTCGCACAGGGCGCCCCAGTTCTCCGGATCGTCCTCGAGCAGGCCGGGGAATTCGTCGGCGCGCGAGAGCAGGTAGAAGCCGCCGACCTCGTGCACGATGCCGGCGAACAGGGCGGTGTCGGGATCGACGCGGGTGACGTGGCGCGCCAGCGCCTGGGCCAGGGCAGCCACGTGGGCACTGTGGGTCCACAGCTGCTCGGCCTTGGCGCGCAGCACCCGGTCGCCGATGCGGTGGCCGAACTGGCGCACCATCAGGGCCGCGACCAGGCCGCGCAGGCGCCGGTAGCCGATGCGCAGCACGGCCACGCGCACATTGCTGACCTGCCCGCCGGTGCTGCCGAAGGCCGCGGTATTGGCCAGCGCCACGGTGCGCGCCGCCAGCTGCGGTTCGGACAGCACCAGGCGGATCGCCTCGTCCACATGGCAATCGGGATCGTCGAGCGCCATCTGCAGGCGCAGTACGGCGTTCACGCTGGTGGGAAAGCTGATTTCCCCGCGCGCCGCCTGGGCAGTAATGTAGCCAAAGGCTTCCAGTTTGTTCACGTGGGAATTATACCCTCGGCCAATTGATGAGCGCGGCGCCGCGCGAACAGCAAAAAGCCCGCATGCGGCTGCATGCGGGCTCCCGGGATGATTCGATGCGGCTTACTTGACCTTGATGGTGCTCTTCACCTTGGTCACGCCATCGACGCCCTTGGCCAGTTTCTCGGCGCGCTCCGCCTCGGCCTTCGACTCGACGAAGCCGCTCAGCATCACGACGCCCTTCTCGGTCTCGACCTTGATCGCCAGTGCGCTCAGGTCCGGCTCGGCAGCCAGGCCGGCCTTGACCTTGGCGGTGATGGCGGTATCCGACATCGCGGTCGCCGTCTTGCTGCCGGCGCGCTCGGTCTTGTCGGCGGCGGTCGACGCGGTGTCGCGGGTCTTGTCGCCGACATTCTCGGCGGCGCGCTCGGTGCGGGCGGTGGCGGCGCCGGTCATTTCGCGGGTCTTGTCGGCCACGTTGCTGGCCGCTTGCTTGGTCTTGTCGACGGCGGCCACGGCGGCGGCGCGGGTCTTCTCGCCGGCGCGCTCGAGGGCCGTATCGGCCGTGCCCTTGTTCTCGACCAGGCAGGCGGTCTTGCTGCCCTTCTCTTCGCACTTCTGGACCGCGGCGGCCTTCACCGGATCCTTGGTGTCGGTGCTGGCGATCAGGCCGGCGCTGCCCGCGGTCGCGGCGGTCGAGCCGCTGCCGCCGACGGTAGCGGCGGCGCTGTCACGGCCAGCCTTGGCGTCCGCCAGCGCGGCGGTGCGCACCGACTTGGCATTGTTCTGGCAGCTATCCTTCTCATTGCCTTTCAGCATGTCGCACTTTTCTTCAGCCACCTCGTACTCGGCGTCGGCCAGCTTGCGACGGGCGGCTTCCAGATTGGACGGGGTGTTGTCGTATTTCGTGACGGCGGCCAGTTCGGCGCGGGCGCGGGCGGCGTCGGCCTGCTCTTCGCACACGTCCTCATCCTTGAGCGCGTCGCACTTCTGCTTGGCCGCCTTGTGGTCGGCCTCGATCTTCTGCATGGCCGTGCGGTAGCCGGCACTGTCGGTCTTGGTCTGGGCTGCGGCAGGTGCTGCCGCGATGGTGGCGCCGGCCACCGAGGCCAGCAGCGTTGCGATGAGCTTGTTCATGTCGATGTCCCTTGTGCTCGGTTGTTGTGATGGCGTCCATTAAACGCCCCACGACAAGGAACATCTGTGCGACAACGTACGCTGCTTCGGAAAACCGTAGTGTTCAGCGCAAGCAGCGCTTACTGACCGTCCAGCAAGCCTTCGCGCCAGAGACTATCGGCGTCCTCGAAGGGCGCACCGGACGTGCCGAAACGGGCGCCGTCGCCCGCCAGCTTCACCCAGGCGCGCGTGTCGTGGCTGCTGCGCGGAACGGCCACCTTGTCGCGCAGGCCGGCCAGCCAGCGGTAGACGCGTGCGTACTCGTCCGGATTGCTTTGCATGGTCCAGGCCAGGGCGGCGAGATCCGCGAAACCTTCCTCGCGGCGCGTCTCGCGCATGGCTTTCGAGGCCGCCAGCAGCGAAGCGTCGCTCGCGCTTTCCTCGTTCACCTCCACGAAGCCGGCCGGCAAGGCATGCCAGTTGCCCTGGGCACGGCGCCAGCAATGGGCGATCTCGTGCGCGGCCATCGCCGCGATCAGGGCGTCCTGCTCGGCTTCGGGTACGCCGGCCAGCACGGTTTCCGCATCCGGGTTGTTACGCAGGGACATGACCAGCTTGCAGCGGCCCTTATCGAAGCCCATGGCCAGCGGCACGTCGTTGGGACGAGGTTGCGGTTGGACCGTGATGTCGAGCGGAAGCTTGAGCTGCTGGGAATAGGCCAGCACGGGGCCGGCGGCCTTGAGCCAGCGCTGTTCCAGCGCGGTCAATTCCGCAGCTTGCAGGGCCGGAGCCGCACAGAGGACGGCAAGAAGGAGAGGCTTGAGCATGGTAATGCTTTCGGGGACGATAGAATGCCTATCGGCAATTCTAGCCCCATATCAAGCCCTGCTTTGAGGAAAATATTGCTCCGTGTTAAGAAGCGCAAACTTGTCAAATCAGCCCGATACGCCGGCGCTGGCGGCCGGCGCATCGAGTGCGCGCGCCAGGCGCTGGGCGCCCTGTTCCAGGGCGGTGGCGGCCGATGCCGCACGCAGCAGCGCCGTCTCGCGGCGCGCCGTCTCGAGCAGTTCGGCGCCGGGGACGATGGCCGACATCACCGCCGTCACCCTGGCTGCCGCATCGGCGATCGCACCGAGGGAGCTGGCCTCTTCCTGCTGGGCGGCCGGGCTGGCGAGCAGCTGGCGGATGTCGCGGGCGACGGATGCGGCGCGCTGCGCCAGCGCCCGCGCTTCCTCGGCCGCGCCGCCCTCGTGGGCGCCGTTCCTGACCGCTTCCACCGCGGCGTCGAGGGCCAGGATATTGGCCTGGAAGGCGATGCCGTCGATGGCGCCGACGATGTCGTCCGCATTCTTCTGCGGGGGTGGCGCAAGACTCGGCGCCGCCGTTGCAGGCGCCTCGGGCTCCGGCGCCATGCGCGCCATGCCGCGGGCCACGAACCAGGCGCCGGGCACCGTCGCCGCCAGCGCGGCCAGGCACAGCGCCGACATCCAGCCGGCGAAGCTCGAGGCCAGTCCACGCGCCGCGCCCATGCCGTCGCCGGCAAGCTTGTCCTCGACTTCGATGAAACGGGTGAGGCTGGCCATCCAGTCGGCGAAGGCGGGGCCGGCCTGCTGGGTCAGCAGGGTGGCGGCTTCGTGCGGGCTGCCCTGCGCATGCAGGGCGATGACGCGCTCGAGCAGCGGACGGGCGCGGCGTTCCTGTTCCTTGATCGCGGCCAGCGCCTTCTTTTCCTCAGGCTGGACATCGGGCAGTTCGTGGAACAGGGCGTCCAGCGGCGAAGCGGCGCGTGCGTAATTGTCGCTCAGGGTCGTGATGCGGCTGATGGGGCCGGCCGCGGCGGCGGCGTCCTCCGCCAGCACCACGTCGCGCAGGGCGGTGGCGCGCTCGCGCACGCTGCCGCGCATTTCCGTGGCGTGGCGCTGCTTGGCGCGGGCCACGCCTTCCGCTCCGTCGAGCAGGCTGCCGATCTGGCCCACGCGCACGATGGCGAGGGCGCTCAGGGCAATGATCAGGAGGAGGAAGGCGCCGTAGCCGATGGCCAGCCGCGCGCCAATCGAGGTGGGCTTCGTCGTCATGTCGTGGTATCTGTCAGCACCGTGGGATGGCGATAGCGGCGCGCCGTGCGCGCCAATACTTTCCCTCAGGCAATGCACTCACTATAACATGGCGCTGTATGGATTGACGGGACCTTCAGTTTAAGTTAAGTAAAAAGCAGCCCAAGTGTTGCGTCGTTGCCATGCGGGCGGCCGCAGCCGCCCGGGTCTCACGCATTCTCTTGCTATTTCGTCAGCGCAGCGGCGGTCACGAAGGACGGACGGATATCGTTCGGCACCGAGGATTTCAGGCGGTCGAGCGCCTTCTGCACTTCCGGACGGATCACCACGTACTTCGCCATCATGGCCTTGGCACGCGCGTAGTCGCCGGTCGCTTCGATGGTGAGGAATTCGCGGTCGAGGTCGATGACGGCCCCCTTGATCTTCTTGAAGTCGACCGAGAAGGTGCCGTCGCCGTTGGCGACAAAGCCGCCCTTGTCGAGCAGGTAGTTCATCTGGATCGCCATGCCGCGCGCGTGCGAGGAGGTCAGGCCGAAGTGCAGCGTGCGGAAGCTCGATGCCAGGAAGGTGTTGTACAGCTTGCGCTCGGCTGCAGCGCCCTGCCCCAGCGTGTCCTTCAGCAGGCCCTTCTCCATCATGTAGCCGAGCGCCCACAGCCCGGTAATGTCGGCCTTGGCTTCCTCGATGGTGGAATAGGTGTCCTTCAGGTCCTGGCGCGGGGTCGATTCCTTGCCATCCTTTTTGGTGTGGTGCGGGCCGAGGCCGTGCATGATCTCGTGCGCCAGGATGTGGGTGAAGAAGGAATCGAAGTCGAGATCCTTCTGGTCCTGGGCGCGCAGCACCAGCTTCGAGATCGGCTTCAGGGTCGATTCGAACTTCGCCTCCTGCACGTTCTTGAGCATCACGCGCTTGGAGCCGCGCTCGCGGATCACGCGTTCGTCGTTGGGCAGGTTGTAGGCGGCGGTCTGCACGCCCATATTGCCGTCGCCGGCGCCATACACTTCGTTCACCACGACCATCGGGGCGATCGCGCCGACCTTCGGATTGCGGTACTGTTTATCGAGCGGGAGGTTGTCCTCGAGTTCCTGCAGGTGCTTGCCGAAGAAGGCCAGCTTCTGCGTCTCCTTCTGGTCGCGGATGCTCACGTACGCTTCGAAGGCGGCCTTGTAGCCGAACAGTTCGTCGTTATAGGTCTCGTAGGGTCCGATGGTGATGTCGACCGGCGAATCGAGGTCCATCCAGGCGAAGTCCGAGGCCAGGTAGTCGTTGGACAGGAAGGCGTCGGCGCGCAAGCCCAGGAATTTCTTGAGCGAGGCGTTGTCGGTGGCGGCGGCCGCTTCGCGCAGCAGCTTGGCCAGTTTTTCCAGGTCGGCGCGGTATTCGTCCGAGTACTTCACGGTCCTGAATTTTCCATCGGGGCCCGTGCGAATCACGGTGAAGAACCATTGGGCATCGGCCTTCTGGGCGGCGGGCAAGCCGTTCATCCAGCTCTCCAGCGCGGCCTTGCTTGCATTCTCGGGATAGAAGTTGGCGCCTTCCGGCTTCTTGGCCGGAATCTTGATGCCGGCATATTCGGCGGGCATGAAGGACCGGTTATCGTCGAGCGAGGACCATGGGCCCTTGTTCAGCCAGAAGGCGTTCAGGCGCGCGCGGCCTAGCTCCGTCTTGTCCTTCTGCAGAGCGGCCCACAGGGCTTCGTTGCCGGACCAGCGCTGGCGCAGCTGCAGGGTGTCGACGATCTTCGCCGCTTCGATCAGCTTGGCGATGGCGGCGCGGTCGCCTTTGGACAGCTTGGAAGTGTCGGCCTTCAGTTCGGCCGGCGCGAAGCGCTTGGCCATGGTGTCGAGCTGGGCGACGGTGGCGGGTTCGGCGTAGGCAGCGCTGATTGCAGCGAACAGCACGAGGGGAGCGAGCAGTTTCTTCATGGTGTCTCCAGAGATTGTTATTGTCCGGCGATTGGTTTATTTGTTCAGCGACGGTCCGGTGTATTTCATCAGCAGCCCCTTCGGGCCCACCGCCCACCCTTGCGTGGGGCTGGCGAATCCGACCGTGTTCATCGGCGTCCTGTCGAGTTCCACCCAGTTGCGGCCGCCGTTCGTCGAATAGCCCGAGCCGGCCAGGCCGGCGGCGACGAAGGCGCGCGGCGCGCCCGGCACCGGCACCACCACCGACATGTAACCGGCTGGCGCGACTTCCACCGGCGTCCAGCTGGCGCCGCCGTCCCCCGTGTAGGCGCCGTTGATGCCGGCCATGCGGGTTTCCTTGTAATCACCGCCTGCCGCGAAACCCTCTTTGCTGTTCAGGAAGGCGACCGAGAAGACACCGCGTGCGGGCGCGCCGGCGGGAATTGGCGTAGAAGATGCGCGCCAGGTCTTGCCGCGGTCGGAGGAATGGAAAACGCGCGCGTTGGCGCTGCCGCCGGTGGCGATCCAGGCGTCGCTGCTACCCGCCACGGTGAGGCAGGTGCCGCTGGCGGCAAAGGCGCCTTCGTTCGGCATCGCTTCGATGCCCTTGGCTGCGACTTCCTGCCAGCTCAAGCCGCCGTCGGCCGTCGTGTAGACCTGGAAGCTGCCCTTGACCGGGTCGCCGAACAGGATGCCGTTGTCCTTGTCCCAGAAGGCCATCGCGTCCCAGAAGCCATCAAGCACCTGGTTCGTGGTGACCAGCTTCCACGTCGCCCCGCCGTCCGTCGTGCGGTAGATGCGCGAAGCCGCGCCGGGCCCCGCTCCCATCACGATGGCGGTCTTGGCATTGAAGGCCTGGATGTCGCGGAAGTCGATCTTGTCGGCGTCAGGCACCTGCATGGCCTGCCATTGCTGGCCGTCGACCGTGCGCAGGACCGTGCCCTTGGCGCCGCTGGCCCAGGCCACCTTGTCGCTGACGACGGAGAGGCCGCGCAGTTCGGCAGCCGTGCCGCTCGGGACGGCTTGCCACGATTGGGCGAAGGCCGCGTTGGATGCCAGGAGAGCGGCAATGGTCAAGACACGTGCAGGCAGGGACATGGGCGATCCTCGTATGGTTGAGTGTTCGCCCATTGTAGCCTGCGCCTCGTAGGGTGGGCGGGTTCCCCGCCCACGCGGTCAGATCACGTTTCCCAGGCCTGCCCCGTGGCTCTCAACCGCGCGTTGACCGCGTGGGCGGGAGACCCGCCCACCCTACTAGTTAGTAGCCTTGGCGATGGTCGCCAGCGGCTCGCCCTGCTCCCAGCCGCCGCCGAGGGCGCGCGCCACGGCGACGGTGGCCAGCAGGCGCCCCGTTGCGATCTGCGCCGCCGCGCGGTCGGTCGCCAGGGCATTGCGCTGGGCGTCGGTCACGTCGAGATAGGTCGACACGCCGCGCTCGTAGCGCGCCTGCGCCACCAGCAGGGCGCGCGCCGCGGCCTGCTGCGACTGGGCCTGCACCTCGCCCTGCTGCTGGCGCTGCTGCACGTCCGACAGCGCGTCCTCGACTTCGCGCAGCGCGGTCAGGAGGCGCGTCTGGTGGTTGGCCACCGCTTCTTCGTAACGCGCTTTCGACAGCGCCAGGTTGGCGCGGTTGCGGCCGCCGTCGAAGACCGGCAGCGACAGGGCCAGCGGGCCGAAGGAGAACTGGCGCGCGCCGCCGCTGGCGAGGTCGCGCAGGTGCTCGGAGGCGTAGCCGAAGTTCGAGGTCAGCGAGAGCGAAGGATAGAAGGCGCCTTCGGCCACGCCCACCTGGGCGTTGGCGGCCTTCAGCTGGGCGACGCTGGCCGCCAGGTCCGGACGCTGTCCCACCAGGCTGGCCGGCAGGCCGACCGGGATGCTCGGCGGCTGCGGCAACTGGGCGCCCGGCGCGCTCGCGAGGAGCGGCGCGCTTGGCGAGGCACCCACCAGGGTCGCGAGCGCGTGCTCGACTGCATTGCGCTGGCGCTGCACCTCGTGCAGGTCGGCCTCGGCATTGGCGCGTTCGATGCGGGCGCGCGAGACGTCCAGTTCATTGGACAGGCCGGCCTTGAAGCGCGCTTCGACGAGGTCTTGCGCTTCGCGGCGGGCGGCGAGCGCGCCGCGCAGGATGGTCAGTTCGGTGTCCAGGCCGCGCAGCTGCCAATAGTTCGAGGCCACCTGGCTGGACAGCAGCAGGATCACGCCATCGCGGTCGTCCTGGGCCGCCAGGGCCTGGGCGTCGGCCGCTTCGACCACGCGGCGCACGCGGCCCCACAGGTCGAGCTCATACGAGAGCGATGCGCCGACGCTGAAATTGTTGCCCTCGATCGAGCGGCCGCCGAGCGCGATGCCTTGCGCCGTTTCGGCGGAGGTGCGCGAGTTCGACACGCCCGCGCTCACCGCGACGCTCGGCAGCTGGCCGGCGCGCACCACGCCCAGCTGGGCCTGGGCCTGCAGCAGGCGCTGCGCGGCCGCCTTCACGCCCGGATTGTCGCGCAGGGCGCGGCTTTCCAACTGGTCCAGGGTGGCGTCGCCGAACACGGTCCACCACTGGGCCGGCAGGCGCGCCGCCTCGCTCGTGGCTGCCGCGTGGCGGTAGGAGGCATCGGCGGCGGTGGCCGGCGCCTTGAAGTCGGGGCCGATGGTGGTGCAGCCGCCGAGGGCCGCGGCAAGTGCCGCGATCAGTACAGTATTCTTCAGCATGTCTATTCTCTCGTTCAATGCGCGCCGGAGGCGCCGCCCGGGGACTTCACCTTGTCGGCCAGCCAGATCGCCGCGATGCAGGCGATCAGCACGATGCCGATGATCCAGAAGCCGTCGTTGTAGGCCATCACGTAGGACTCGCGCCGCACGAGGCGGTCGACCACGGCCAGGGCCTGGTTCGCCGCCGTCGCCGGGTCCATGCCACCGGAGATGAAGCCCTGGGTCAGCGCGTCCAGGCGCTGCTGGGTCGCCGGCGCGAAGTGCGACACGGATTCGCCCAGCATCGCCGAGTGGAAGTGCTCGCGGTTGGTGAGGCTCGTGGCCAGCAGCGCGATGCCGATCGAACCGCCCAGGTTGCGGGTCATGTTGAACAGGCTCGATGCCGAGGGCATGTCCTGCGGCGGCAGGCCCTGCATCGCGAAGTTCGACAGGGTCAGCATCACGAAGGGCTGGCCGATCGCGCGGACCACCTGCGTCCACATCAGCTGGTCATAGCCGGTGGTGGCGTCCATGAAGGCGTTCATCAGGCAGGAGCCGCCGAACAGCAGCAGGCCGAAGGAGCACAGGATGCGGTTGTCGACTTTCGAGGACAGCGCGGCGGCAAAGGGCATCACGAACAGCTGCGGCAGGCCGACCCAGGCGATCACTTCGCCGATCTGCATCGGCGTGTAGCCCGCGATCTGGCCCAGGTAGAGCGGCAGCAGGAAGGACGAGCCATACAGCCCCATGCCGATCACGGCCGACAGCACGGTCGCGACCAGGAAGTTGCGCTGCCCGTAGAGGCGCAGGTTGACGAAGGGGTCGGGGCGCGAGAAGCTCACCGCCACCCAGCCCAGGATGCCGACCAGCGACAGCGAGGCGAAGGTGACGATGAAGGAGGATTCGAACCAGTCCTTCGAATTGCCCTCTTCCAGGAAGATGGTGAGGCAGGCCAGTCCCATCGCCATCAGGCCGATGCCGAGCCAGTCGGCCTTCAACAGCGCGGTGAGATTCGGCTTTTCCTTGTCCAGGCCGTACACCATGCCGGCGATCAGCAGCACGCCCGGCACCCAGTTGATGTAGAAGATCGAGGGCCAGCCATAGAGTTCGGACAGGTAGCCGCCCAGGGTCGGGCCCATGGCCGGGGCGAGCGTGGCGGTGAGGCCGAAGATCGCCATGCCCGCCGCGCGCTTGGACGCCGGCAGCCGGGTCACCACCAAGGTCAGCGCCATCGGGATCAGGGCGCCGCCGGTAAAGCCTTGCAGCATGCGGAACACGATCATGCTTTCCAGGTTCCAGGCCGCGCCGCACAGGGTCGAGAAGACCAGGAACAGGACGGTGGTCCCGATCATGTACAGGCGCGCCCCGAAGGCGCGGGTGAACAGCGCCGTCATCGGAATGACGACGATTTCCGCGCACAGGTAGGCGGTCGAGATCCACGAGCCCTCTTCCTGGGTAGCCGACAGCGTGCCGAGGATGTCGCGCAGCGAGGAGTTGGTGATCTGGATGTCGAGCACCGCCATGAAGGCGCCCAGCATGCCGGCGGCCACCGCCATCCAGGTGCGCGCATCGATGGGGGTGCCGTTGGCTGGCGCGCCCGGCACGGCGGCGGGCACGGCTGCCTTGCTAAGGCTGGTCATTGCGATTCCTTAGCGGGCGCTGGCGGTCTGGGTGTGTGCGGGCTTCTGGCCAAGCGCGACCTCGGCCACCACCGACATGCCCGGCACCAGGCGGCCGGCGTACTTCTTCACGTCCTGCGGATCGAGCACGATCTTGACCGGCACGCGCTGGACGATCTTGGTGAAGTTGCCGGTCGCATTATCGGCCGGCAGCAGGGCGAACTGGTTGCCCGAGGCCGGCGAGAAGCTGTGCACGCGGCCGACCAGGTGCTTGCCCGGCAGCGCGTCGACGGCAAGCTCCACTTCCTGGCCCGGCTCGAGGCCGGCCAGCTGGGTTTCCTTGAAATTGGCGGTCACCCAGACATCGTCCTCGACCACGGCCAGCAGCTGCTGGCCCGGCTGCACGCGCACGCCCACTTCGACGCTGCGCTTGCCGATGCGCCCGGCGACCGGCGCCACGATGCGGTTGTAGGCCAGCTGCTGCTGCGCGTCCTTCAGCTGCGCCTGCAGGACCTTGACCTGGGCCCCGAGCACGTCGCGGCCGGCGCTGGCGGCCAGCACCTGCGCCTGGGCGGCGCTGGCGCTGTCGCGGCGCGCGGCCACGTCGGCCTGGGCCGAAGCGCGTGCGGCGCTGGAAGCGTCGACCTCGGCCTTCGAGACGGCCTTCATGGTGTCGTTGTACAGCTGGCCGAAACGTTCGGCGTCCTGGCGCGCACGCACCAACTGGGCCTCGGCCTGCTTCACCTGGGCGCCGGCGGCGGCGGCCTGCGCCCTCACCTGCGCGATCTGCGCATCGGCCTGGGCCATCTGCTGCCGGACGCTGGCGATCTGCGCCTCGATCTGCTCGACGCGCACGCTGTGGTCGGCCGGGTCCAGCTCGGCGATCACGTCGCCGGCCTTGACCATCTGGTTGTCGTCCACCAGCACGCGGGTGACGACGCCGGCCACGCGGCTCGAGACCGGGTGCACGCGGCCGGTCACGTAGGCGTTCTCGGTCTCCACATAGTGATGGCTGCGGTACCACATGCGACCGCCCGCTCCCAGGGCGACGAGGGCGATCACCGCCACCACGCCGAGCACGCGCTTGTTGGGTGGCGTCTTGCCGGGTGCAGCGGGTGCTGGCGCTTGCTGGGCTGGCGGCTGCGCGGCCGGGGTATGCGATTCTGCCATGGCGGTCAAACTCCGAAGAAAAATGAAATGGTTCAATCGCATTATTCGGCAAGCCGTGGGCGAAGTCAAGAAATGAAACGGTTGCATTTCATTTTTAGCTGCATTACTCTACCCCCTATGAGTAAAGACCTTCCCGAGTCCATCCAGCCTGTGAAGTCGGCCGGCCGTCCCAAGGCCTCCGAAGTCGAGGCGCGCACCCGCGAACTGATCGATGTCGCCGGCTGCCTCTTCCTGAAGCATGGCTATACCGGCGTGAGCCTGGAAGCGATCGCGCGCGAGGCGCGGGTCGCGGTGCGCACCATTTATGTGAAGTTCGGCGGCAAGGCCGGCCTGCTGAAGGCCGTGCTGGCGGCACGGCGCGAGCGCTTTTTCCCAGGCGGGAAAATGGACGTCGACCAGCGTCCGCTGCGCGAAGTCATTGGCGAATTCGCCGGCTATTTCTACGACATGCTGTGCGAACCGGATGCAATGGCCCTGCAGCGCGTGGTGATCGCGGAGGCCGGCAGCAATCCGGAACTGGCCGAGGCCTTCTATGAAGCCGGCCCGCGCGCCACCCGTGAAATGCTGGAGCGCTACTTTGCGCGGCCCGACATCCGTGCCCAGCTGCGTCCCGACGTGCCGGTGGCCCTGCTCCCTTCGCACCTGCTCGCCTGCATCAATGGAGACCCGGTCATGCGTTTCCTGTTTCCACAACGCCAGCCCAGCCACGAAGAAGCCCGGCGATTACTTGCCGATCGTCTAGAGCTTTTTTATCACAGCATTCTTTGACCAGATGGTCAAAAAGTGGTCTGTGCGTCAACGCACCGACCTGGGGCGGGTTTTTATGTCAATCTGACATCCTTACCAAAGGAGGATGTCATGAACAAAAAAACGACAGCGGCAGTTCGCCGCGAGGAGGAAGCATGAGCAAGTCTTCCCGATACGAGTGGCGCGACCAGCAGGCCGCCCTGCAGGAACGCATGAAAGGTTTCCTCCAGAACCCGAACAACGAACAGCTGGAAGCGGTCGTTGCCGACATGCGTGCTTATGCCGCCGCCGCACAGGCAGGGACCATCGATATCCCGGAACGTTTCATTGCCTTCAGCTAAGCAGCTGACCTTGAGTGACCAAGCAGAACTGCCGCCCCGCGCAAGCCGGGCGGCATTTTTTTTGCCCCAAGACTAGGCCAGGGCCGGGGCCGGGTCTGCCTGGGACTGCGTCTCGAAGTCGTACAGCCGGGTCAGGCAATAGACCTTGCGGGGGGCGCGGTGGCGTTCGTGGATCTCGCGGGTCATGACCTCCACCCGGCGCGGCTGGGCAGCCACCTGGCGCGGATCGATCGCATCGGGCGCGCCCTCGGCGAAGCGGGCCGCCAGTTGCTGGGAAATCGTGCCGTGGACGACGGTCGGCGCCCCGTGAACGGTGGCCTTCAGCTCGAAGCAGCGCGTTTCGGGCAGGACGAATACCGTCCCGATGTATTCATTGCCGTGTTCGTACATAACGATCTCCCCCTGGCTTGACACGCGACCGGCGGCAAAGTGGCTTGCCGCCACACGCCCCCATCATAGCGTCAATACGGCCACGACCACCCCGGCACGATTGAATCCGCCGCTGCCGGCCGCGGCCATGCAACTCGCGCTGCGGGGACGCAACTCGCGCCGCTTCGCCGCCGCTTCGTCGCAAGCCGCAAAACGCCTCCCGGCCCGTCGCCAGAATAGCGCCATCGACAACCGAAGGAGACCACCACCATGACCCCGATCCGCAGCGCCGCCTGCCTCGCCCTCAGCTTCCTCGCCCTGCCGGCCTTCGCCGCCGACCTTACCGTGCGCATCGCCGACATCCCGTCCGCACAGGGCAGCATCATGGTCGCCGTCTACGACGGGCCGGCGAACTTCCTGCGCCGCCCAGTGCAGAGCGCACGCGCGAATGCCGCCACCGGCACCGTCGACGTCGTCATCAAGGACCTGCCGGCGGGCGGCTACGGCATCGCCGTGTTCCACGATGCCAACGGCAACGGCAAGATGGACAGCAACTTCATGGGCATCCCGGTCGAAGACCACGCCTTCAGCAACAATGCGCGCGGCAATATGGGCCCGCCCAGCTTCGACCAGGTGAAGTTCAGCCTGCCGGCCGCGGGCGCCACCGCCACCATCAGCCTGCGTTGAGGAGCCGGACATGGACCGTCGCCGCTTTCTCGGGGGACTGGGCGCGCTCACCCTGGCCAATGCGGCCCGCGCCGACCAGGAGACCTTCCGCCGCTTCCACGCCGCACTCGAACGCAATCCCAGCCTGGGCGTGTTCGCCGACACGGTCGGCAGCCAGCTCGGGGAAGCGGCGGTCACCGGCCGCATCCCGCAGGACCTGCAAGGCAGCTTCTACCGCAACGGCCCGGGGCGCTTCGAGCTGGGCGGCGAACGCTACCACCACTGGTTCGACGGCGACGGTTTCGTGCAGCGCTGGACCATCCTTGATGGCAAGGTTCGGCACCAGGGACGCTTCGTCGAGACGCGCCGCTACCTCGACGAGTCGCAGGCCGGCCAGTTCCTCTACCCCTCCTTCGGCACTTATGTAGCGCGCCGGGGCTTCCGCGACAACGACACCCTGAACGCGGCCAATACCAACCTGGTGCCGCTGGACGGCCGCCTGTATGCGCTGTGGGAAGGCGGCTCGGCCTATGAGGTCGATCCCGAGACGCTGGCGACGAAAGGCGTGAAAACCTGGCGCGACGACCTGCGCGCCATGCCCTTCTCGGCCCATCCGAAACGCGATCCGCAGGGCGGCATGTGGAACTTCGGCGCCCTGCCCGGCTCGGACCGCATCGCCCTCTACCAGATCGGCGCCGACGGCGCGGTACTGCGCACCGGCCTCGTCGAGGTGCCGCAACAAGCCATGGTGCATGACTTCGTGGTGAGCAGGAAGCACCTGATCTTCCTGATCCCGCCCTATGACCTGAAAGAGGGCAAGGAACTGAGCTTCGCCGAACGCCACGTCTGGGCTGGCGCGGGCCCCGGTGCGCGTCCGATGCGCGTCGTCGTGGTGGCCAAGGACACCCTCACGGTGCGCCAGGTCTTCGAACTGCCGCCGCGCATGGTCTTCCACTTCGGGAATGCCTGGGAAGACGGCGCCTGCACCCGCTTCGACACGGTGCTGCACGAGGGCGACGTGCTGAAAGACCTGGGCGGCCTGATGGCGGGCGAACAGCGCGCCAACGCGCAAGGGCGCAGCGAGGCAGTGCAGATCTGCCTGGACTATGACGCCCGCCAGGCGCGCGTGAGCCGCCTGTTCGGCCCGAGCGAATTCCCGCGCGTGTCTCCGCTGGTCGTCGGCGGCCGCCACCGCAGGCTGGTGCTGCTGGGCAGCGACAAGCACAAGAGCTCGGCCCGGCTCGACACCGTGAACCTGATCGACCTCGACAGCGGCAAGGTCGACGGCTACCGTTTCGGCGAGGGCTGGCAGGTCGAGGAACACGTGCTGGTCCCGCGCCGCAACGCGCGCCTTGAAACCGACGGCTACCTGGTGGGCGTGGCCCAGGACCTGAAGAAAGGCGTGGGCGTGATGACCGTGTTCGATGCGGCGCGCGTGAGCGCCGGCCCGGTGGCGCTGGCCCGGTTGCCCTATCGCACGCCGCACTGCTTTCATGGTAATTTCTTGTCTGCATGATCACGACGACCCACCTCAGGCGCGGCCACCCACTGGAACTGATTCCCCTGTTCCGGCGCTGGCCACCCTCGCCCCTGCGCAACCTGCTCTACACGGCCATCTGGAGCAGTCTCCTCGCGCTGGCGCTGACCGTCCTGCAGAAAATGTTCGGCCGTGGCGGCGCCTCCTTCATGCGCCTGCTGTTCGCCACCCTCGTGATCAGCAACCTGATCGGCTTCATGGTCCACGGCGGCCTGCAGCTGCTCGAACGCTACCTGCCGCGCCATAACATGCTGCTGTTCCGTTGCGCGCAGCTGCTGGCGGTCGCCACGGCCAGCATGATCGGCATCCCCTTCGGCAATGCCCTGCTCGTCGGAACGAATCCGCTACGCTTCTTCCAGCACAGCGCCGCACTGGCCATCCTGGCGAGCTTCGCGGTGATGACCGCCGTGCTGATGGTGATGCTGCTGGTCGCGGGCGAGCGGCGGCTGCGGCGCGCGGAAGAGTCGGCGCGCCAGCAGGAACAGATCGCCGCCGCCGGCCGGCTGATCGCCGAAGCGCGCCTGCGCGCCCTGCAGGCCCAGATCGAGCCCCACTTCCTCTACAACACCCTGGCCAATGTGGTGAGCCTGATCGACCCGCATCCGGCCAAGGCGCGGCGCATGCTGGAACGTTTCATCGACTACCTGCGCGCCAGCCTGGCCGCCAGCCGCGCCGAACACGCCACCGTTGGCAGCGAGCTGGATCTGGCCGGCGCCTATCTCGACGTGCTGGGGGTACGCATGGAACAGCGCCTGCGCTGGCGCTTCGAACTCGATCCGGCAAGCAGCGGCCTGCCGATGCCGCCGATGCTGCTGCAGCCCCTGGTCGAGAACGCGATCATGCACGGCATCGAACCCAAGCTCGAAGGCGGCGAGATCGTCGTGCGCGCGCGGGTCGACAACGGTCTGCTCTGCATCGAAGTGGCGGACAGCGGTCTCGGCCTGCGCATGGCGCCTCCGCGCCCTGGCGGCGGCGTCGGCCTGTCCAACCTGCGCGAACGCCTGCAGCAGCTGTTCGGCCCCGGCGCGCAGTTGCAGCTCATCGAAAATCCGGCGGGCGGCGTCACCTCGCGCCTGCTGCTTCCCCTGTCCATGGTGCCATCATCGACCACCCCCACGCCCTGATCGCGGACGACGAGCCGCACCTGCTCGACTACATGGCCTCGCAACTGGCTGCCGCCTGGCCCGGCCTGCGCATCACGCGCGCCGCCAACGGCATCCAGGCCCTGCAGCTCATCGACGAGCTGGCGCCCGATGTCGTCTTCCTCGACATCCAGATGCCGGGCCTGAACGGCATCGACCTCGCCGCCCGCCTGTGCGAAGGCGCGCATCCGCCGCGCGTCGTGTTCACCACGGCCTACGACCACTACACGCTGCAGGCTTTCGAGCATGCGGCCTTCGACTATCTGCTCAAGCCGATCGGCCTCGAGCGCCTGTCGCGCACCGTGGCGCGGCTCAAGGAGACGCTGGCCAGGCCTGTGTCATCGCCGCCCGCGGATGCGCTGGCGACGCTGTTGCGCCAGCTCGGCGTGGCCGCTCCCGCAGCGCCGCCGTTGCAGTGGATCCGGGCCGCCAAGGGACAGGAAACGCGCCTGATCGCCATCGACGAGGTGATCTACTTCCAGAGCAACGACAAGTACACCAGCGTGTTCCTGCCTGACGGCGAGTGCCTGATCCGCACGCCCCTGGCCAAGCTGAAGGAGCAGCTCGATGCGCAGCAGTTCTGGCAGATCCACCGGGGAGTGATCGTCGCGGCGAAGCATATCGCGGGGACGCGAACGGACTTTCGCGGGCGGCTGCACGTGCGACTGAAGGGACGCGACGAGCAGCTGGTGGTGAGCCGGAATTACGTGGATCTGTTCAGGCAGATGTAATCCGGGCCGTCAGTCTCGCGGCACGACCTCACCCGGCCGTCAACGGCGCTGCTCGGCCTCCGCGCCCGGCAGGAAGAAGGACCAGTCATCCAGCAATAACAGCAGCAGGCCACCGTAGCACAGGAGCGCGGTCAGCAGGGCCAGGACGATGCCCAGCAGCGGATATAGACTGATCTTTCCGGCCTTCTTGCGCTGTTCGGCAGATTGTTCGGAAGAATGAGTTTGTGAAACGACGACCATCTGGATTATTACAATAGCATAAAGATGTAGAGTATATATTTATATGACTGAGTAGAAACTCTAATTGCCAGATAGCATCAAAACATGTTTGGTTTGTCGTCGACGGTCCACCCTGACCTAAGTCAAGTCGGCCTTCGCCGCTAGTAGTGAGCCGGAATGATGTTTATCCGTTCAAGCAGATGTGATGTGCGAAGACTCAGGACCCGGCGCAGACATCAAGGCCCCAGCGACACCTGCGAACGTTCCAGCAGTTCCTTCGCGTCGGGGCCGATATAAACCCCCCCATGGCGGAACAGGGCGCCCCTGACGCGCCTGATTACTTTCTGGCCCCATTTGACGAAATCCTCGTCCTTGTGAGTCCACACGCCATCGCCATCGAAATACGCAGCGACGAAATAGATCCTGCCGCGCCGGATGACCTTGCCGTCGCAGGACGAGCGATTGAACTCGAGCACTGGATCGCGGCGGACGTCGGTCGTCCAGTAATCTGGCCCCGCGACGTGGCGCAGGGACAACGAGGCAAGATCCCTTGGTCGCAGCAGGTCGAAGAATGGCCAGTGCGCGCCATCTTCGCGGCAGCATAACGCGTCGAGAATGCGGGGCTGGGGGCTGGGCGAGCGGCGGTGCAGGATCGTCACCGGCTCGATCGCACGGATCGTGCCCTCCACCATCTCGGTGTCCTTGTCGGTCAGGTAAAAGTTGAGTTGCTGTCCCATGCTGCCGATTATACGGATGCGCAAGCGGGCGCATGTCGGGCAGATGCGGCATGCCCCGGAACAAGTAGAAACGGGACCCGAAGGTCCCGTTTCTACAAGGTCGCTATAGCGACGATCACTTCTTGCGCGCAGGCGGCAGGTCGGTGCAGACGCCCTTGTAGGCTTCCGCCGCCATGCCGATCGACTCGCCCAGAGTCGGGTGCGGGTGGATGGTCTTGCCGATGTCCACGCCGTCCGCGCCCATCTCGATGGCCAGCGCCACTTCACCGATCATGTCGCCGGCATTGGTGCCGACGATGGTGCCGCCGATGATGCGCTTGGTTTCGGCATCGAACAGCAGCTTGGTGAAGCCTTCGTCGCGGCCGTTGGCGACCGCGCGGCCGCTGGCGTTCCACGGGAAGTGGCCTTTTTCCACTAGAATGCCCTTCTGCTTGGCTTCGTCTTCCGTCAGGCCGACCCACGCGACTTCCGGATCGGTGTAGGCCACCGACGGGATCACCTTCGCATCGAAGAAGGCCTTCTCGCCGTGCGCGGCTTCCGCCGCGACGTGGGCTTCGTGCACCGCCTTGTGCGCCAGCATCGGCTGGCCCACCAGGTCGCCGATGGCGAAGATGTGCGGCACGTTGGTGCGCATCTGGCCGTCCACGCCGATGAAGCCGCGGTCGGTGACTGACACGCCGGCCTTCTCGGCGGCGATCTTCTTGCCGTTCGGACTGCGGCCCACGGCCACCAGCACCAGGTCGTAGACCTGGGCTTCCGGCGCCGGCTGGCCCGCTTCGGCGGCTTCGAAGGACACCTTGATCCCTTCCGGCAGCGCTTCCACGCCGACGGTCTTGGTCTTCAACATGATGTTGTCGAAGCGATGGGCGTTGAACTTCTGCCAGACCTTGACCGCCTCGCGGTCCGCGCCCTGCATCAGGCCGTCCATCATCTCGACCACGTCGATGCGCGCACCCAGGGTCGAGTACACGGTCGCCATTTCCAGGCCGATGATGCCGCCGCCGATGACCAGCATGCGCTTCGGTACCTGGCGCAGGGCCAAAGCGCCGGTCGAATCGACGATGCGCGGATCTTCCGGCACGAAGGGCAGCTTCACCACCGAGGAGCCGGCCGCGATGATCGCTTTCGCAAACTTGACGACTTTCTTCGAGCCATCCGCCGCAGTCACTTCGATGTGGTTCGGGCTCAGGAACTGGCCCACGCCCTGCACCACATTGACCTTGCGCGCCTTGGCCATGAAGTTCAGGCCGCCGGTCATCTTCTTGATCACGCCATCCTTATAGGCGCGCAGCTTGTCGATGTCGACGCTTGGTGCGGCGAAGGAGACGCCCAGGTCCGCCATGTGCGCGGTCTCGTCCATGATGTGCGCCACGTGCAGCAGCGCCTTGGACGGGATGCAGCCCACGTTCAGGCAGACGCCGCCCAGGGTCGCGTACTTCTCGACCAGCACGGTGTTCATGCCCAGGTCGGCCGCGCGGAAGGCGGCCGAGTAGCCGCCAGGACCGGCGCCCAGCACCATCATTTCGCATTCGATGTCGACCGGGCCGCCATAGCTGGCTGCGCCCGGAGCCGGAGCGGCAGCAGGGCTGGCCGCCGGCGCCGGATGCGCCGGTGCATAGGAATCGGTCGGCTTGGTGGCGGCGGTCGGCGCGACAGCCTGCGCCGGCTGGGCCGCAGGCGCGGCGGGGCTTGCCGCCGGCGCGGCTGCGCCTGCACCCGACTCCTCGACCATCAGGAGCAGCGAACCTTCGTTCACCTTGTCGCCAACCTTGACCTTCACTTCCTTGACCACGCCGGCATTCGTCGACGGGATCTCCATGCTGGCCTTGTCCGATTCGACGGTGACCAGGGACTGGTCGACCTTGATGGTGTCGCCCGGCTTGACCAGCAGCTCGATGATCTCCACGTCCTTGAAGTCGCCGATGTTCGGGACTTTCACTTCAACAGTGCTCATTCCCGGGCTCCTTACAGAAGGGTCTTGCGCAGGTCGGCCAGGACGTCGGCCAGGTAGGCGGCGAAGCGTGCGGCGCCGGCGCCGTCGATGACGCGGTGGTCGTACGACAGCGACAGCGGCAGCATGAGGCGCGGCTGGAAGGCCGAACCATCCCACACCGGCTTCATCGCCGACTTCGACAGGCCCAGGATCGCGACTTCCGGCGCATTGATGATCGGCGTGAAGGCCGTGCCACCGATGCCGCCCAGCGACGAGATGGTGAAGGTCGCGCCCTGCATCGCGGCTGGCGACAGCTTGCCCTCGCGCGCCTGGGCGGACAGTTCGCCCATCTCGACGGCGATCTGCGAGATCGTCTTCTTGTCGGCATCCTTCACGACCGGGACCACCAGGCCGTTCGGGGTGTCTGCTGCGAAGCCGATGTTGTAGTACTGCTTGACGATCAGGCTGGCGCCGTCTTCCGACAGCGACGAATTAAATTGCGGGAACTTCTTCAGCGCGGCGACGGACGCCTTGATGACGAAGGCCAGCATGGTCAGCTTGACGGTCGACTTCTGCTTGGCCAGCGCGGCGTTCGAATCGACGCGGAACTGTTCCAGGTCGGTGACGTCGGCGTCCTCGAAGTGGGTCACATGCGGGATCATGACCCAGTTGCGGTGCAGGTTCGGGCCGGAGATCTTCTTGATGCGCGGCAGGGCCACGGTCTCGGTCGGGCCGAACTTCGAGAAGTCCAGCGACGGCCAAGCCAGCACTTCCAGGCCATTGCCGGAACCGCCCGACTTGCCCGGTGCGGCAGCCGTTGGGCCGGCAGCCATCACGCCCTTGACGAAGTTCTGCACGTCCTGCTGGGTGATGCGGCCTTTCGGGCCGGTGCCCGGCACGCGCGCCAGGTCCACGCCCAGTTCGCGGGCGAACTTGCGGATCGAGGGCGAAGCGTGGGCTTTGGAGCCGGTGACGCCTTGCGCCGGGGCAGGTGCTGCGGCAGGCGCCGGAGCAGCTGCGGGTGCGGGCGCCGACGGTGCGGCTGCTGCGGGCGCCGGAGCGGCAGCAGCAGGGGCGGCCGCAGGCGCGCCGCCGGTCGCTTCAACCAGCAGCACCAGCGAACCCTTGGCGACCTTGTCGCCGACCTTGACCTTGATTTCCTTGACGGTACCGGCGTGGCTGGACGGGATCTCCATGCTCGCCTTGTCCGATTCGACCGTGATCAGGGACTGGTCGACCTTGATCTGGTCGCCCGGCTTGACCATCAGTTCGATGACTTCGACTTCCTTGAAGTCGCCGATGTCCGGCACGGTGACTTCGACGATGCCGCCCGATGCCGCAGGGGCGGCAGCGGCGGGCGCCGGCGCGGCTTCAGCGGCCGGTGCGGGCGCCGGTGCGGCGGCAGCTGGTGCAGGCGCCGCGGCAGCAGCGCCGCCGGCTTCTTCCAGCAGAAGCACCAGCGAACCTTCGGCAACCTTGTCGCCGACCTTCACTTTGATTTCTTTCACGACGCCGGCGTGGCTGGACGGGATCTCCATGCTCGCCTTGTCCGATTCGACGGTCACCAGCGACTGGTCGACCTTGATCGTGTCGCCCGGCTTGACCATCAGTTCGATGACTTCGACTTCCTTGAAGTCACCGATATCGGGTACTTTGACTTCCACAATGCTCATAGTGTTAGCTCCGTTATTCTTTGAGTTAGCGCCTAAGCCGCCGCCCCTGCTCACGCAGGGGTCCCCTCCGCCAGCGGCGCAGGGGACGGCTTCGAGCATTTACTGGGTCACAGGATTCGGCTTGTTCTGATCGATGCCGTACTTGGCGATCGCCTGCGCCACGATAGCACGGTCGATCTTGCCTTCATCGGCGAGCGCGCGCAGGGCGGCGACGGTGACGTAGTAACGGTTCACCTCGAAGAACTCGCGCAGCTTGACGCGCGAATCAGAGCGGCCGAAGCCGTCGGTGCCCAGCACTTTATAAGTGCGGTCCTTCGGCATGAAGGCGCGGATCTGCTCGGCGAACATGCGCATGTAGTCGGTGGTCGCGACGATCGGGCCGGCGGTGTTCTGCAGCAGCGAGGTCACGTACGGCACGCGCTGCTCGGCATCCGGGTTCACCATGTTCCAGCGCTCGCAATCCTGGCCGTCTCTAGCCAGCAGCGTCAGCGACGGGGCCGACCACACGTCCGCATCCACGCCCCAGTCGTTCTTCAGCAGCTCGGCGGCGAAAATCGACTCGCGCAGGATGGTGCCGCAGCCAATCAGCTGGACGCGCTTGGCCGACGCCTTGTCACCCTGGATCGCAGCGCCTTCCTGGAGCAGGTACATGCCCTTCAGGATGCCCTCTTCCTGGCCTGGCTTCAGGCCCGGATGCGCGTAGTTCTCGTTCATGATGGTGATGTAGTAGAACACGTCTTCCTGTTCTTGCACCATCCGGCGCAGGCCGTCCTGGATGATCACGGCGACTTCGTGGCCGAAGGTCGGATCGTAGGGCATGCAGTTCGGGACCGTGGCCGCGATGATGTGGCTGTGGCCATCTTCGTGCTGCAGGCCTTCGCCGTTCAGCGTGGTACGGCCGGCGGTGCCGCCCATCAGGAAGCCGCGCGCACGGATGTCGCCCGCCAGCCAGACCAGGTCGCCCACGCGCTGCATGCCGAACATCGAGTAGAACGTGTAGAACGGGATCATGGTGCGGTTGTTCGACGAGTACGAGGTCGCCGCGGCGATCCACGAGCTCATGCCGCCCGCTTCGTTGATACCCTCTTGCAGGATCTGGCCGGCCTTGTCTTCGCGGTAGTACATTACCTGGTCGCGGTCGACCGGCTCGTAGAGCTGGCCCTGCTGGTTGAAGATACCGATCTGGCGGAACAGGCCTTCCATGCCGAAGGTACGCGATTCGTCGACCAGGATCGGGACGATGCGCTGGCCGATGCTTTCATCCTTGAGCAGGCTGGTGATGACGCGCACATACGATTGCGTGGTCGAGATCTCGCGGCCTTCCGCGGTCGGCTCGATCACCGCCTTGAAGGTCGACAGCGGCGGCACCACCAGGTTCTCATCGGCCTTCGAACGGCGCTGCGGCAGGTAGCCGCCCAGGGCCTTGCGGCGCTCGTGCAGGTACTGCATCTCCGGCGCATCGTCGGACGGCTTGAAGAAGGGGATCTCGGCCAGCTTGTCGTCCGGGATAGGGATGTTGAAGCGGTCGCGCATCTCGCGGATGGCGGCGTCGTCCAGCTTCTTGGTCTGGTGCGCGGTGTTGCGCGCCTCGCCCGACTTACCCATGCCGAAGCCCTTGACGGTCTTCACCAGCAGCACGGTCGGCGAACCCTTGTTCTCCTGCGCGTTCTTGAAGGCGGCGTAGATCTTGTGCGGATCGTGGCCGCCGCGGGTCAGGCGCCAGATGTCGTCGTCGCTCATGTTGGCGACCATCTTCAGCAGCTCGGGATGCTTGCCGAAGAAGTGCTTG
>JBFLVV010000040.1:0-46530 GCA_040758275.1 Pseudomonadota bacterium | reverse complement strand
GATCTCGGCGCGCGGGGTCAGTGCCGCCACCGAGTCGATGACCACGAGGTCGACCGAACCCGAACGCACCAGGGCGTCGGTGATTTCCAGCGCCTGCTCGCCGGTATCCGGCTGCGAGATCAGCAGGTCGCCCAGGTTGATGCCCAGCTTTTGCGCGTAGGTCACGTCGAGCGCGTGCTCGGCGTCGATGAAGGCGCAGGTGCCACCCAGTTTTTGCATCTGGGCGATGGTCTGCAGGGTCAGGGTCGTCTTACCCGACGATTCCGGACCGTAGATTTCGACGATACGACCGCGCGGCAGGCCACCGACGCCGAGCGCGATGTCCAGGCCCAGCGAGCCGGTGGAGACAGTCTGCACTTCCTCGACCGGTGCGCTGGTATCCATGCGCATGACCGAGCCCTTGCCGAACTGCTTCTCAATTTGCGCCAGGGCGGCTGCCAGCGCCTTGCCCTTTTCAGCGGCGTTTACTGCGGTTTTTTTGTCGTCCATGGTGTACTTTCAGCTGTGGAGTAGGCAAGGTAGGGTCACTACCGCGCAAATCAAGGTCTTCGCCAGATAAATACTGTATGAAAATCCAGTGGTTCAAACAAGCGAAATCAAGCCACTACTGTATATAAATCCAGTAGTTTAAGCAAGCGAAAAATGCCGGTGTGGTAGGCTCGCATTGTTGCGATAAATCAAACACAATAGGGGCCTTCGTGCTCTATATGTATTACTGAGGTCCCTTATGCGAATTTTGCTCGCCGAAGATGATAGCGTACTTGCCGATGGATTAACGCGGTCCCTGCGCCAGTCCGGCTACGCCATCGATTGCGTCAAGAACGGCCAGGATGCCGACACGGCCCTGTCCACCCAGGAGTTCGACCTCCTCATCCTCGATCTCGGCCTGCCCAAGTTGTCCGGCCTGGAAGTGCTGCGCCGCCTGCGCGCCCGCTCCTCGCTCCTGCCGGTGCTGATCCTCACCGCCGCCGATTCGGTCGAGCAGCGCGTCGAGGGCCTGGACCTGGGCGCCGACGACTACATGGCCAAGCCCTTCGCCCTGTCGGAGCTGGAAGCGCGGGTGCGCGCCCTCACCCGCCGCGGCGCCGGCGGCGGCCCGACCGTCGTGAAACACGGACCGCTGGTCTACGACCAGGTCGGCCGCAGCGCCTATATCAATGACCAGATGCTCGACCTGTCGGCGCGCGAGCTGGGCCTGCTGGAAGTGCTGCTGGCGCGCACCGGACGCCTGGTCTCGAAAGAGCAGCTGGTCGACCACCTGTGCGAATGGGGTGAGGAAGTGTCGAACAACGCCATCGAGGTCTACGTGCACCGGCTGCGCAAGAAGATCGAGGTCGGCGGCGTGCGCATCGCCACCGTGCGCGGCCTCGGCTACTGCCTCGAAAAATACTCCGACACCCCGCGCACGCCCACGCCAGAAAGCAAGTGAACGACCGCGACGCCGGGCTGGAAGCCGGCCCCGCCGACCTGCCGGGGCCCATGCAGCAGTCCGCTCCCCTCTACGTCCCGCCCAACCCCGAGCCGGACGAGAACATCCGCCACTCGCTGTTCGGTGAGATCCTCGACTGGATGCTGGCCCCGCTGCTGCTGCTGTGGCCCATGAGCATCGCCATCACCTACCTGGTGGCGAAGTCGATCGCCAACCAGCCTTTCGACGATGCGCTGGAAGACCGCGTCACCGTGCTGTCGCAGCAGATCCGCACCGTGTCCGGCAAGCCGGTGGTGCAGCTGCCCGGCAGCGCGCACGACGTGCTGCGCGCCGATGACGTCGACAGCGTCTACTTCCAGATCAGCGGCCCGGCCGGCCTGCACCTGGACGGCGACCGCGACCTGCCGCGTCCGCGCACCGGCAGCGATGACGACCAGGCGCGCGGCGGCGCCGTCTCCTTCCGCAACGACAGCATCCACGGCACCCCGGTGCGGGTCGCCTATTCCTATGTGAACCTGGACCCGCTGCGCGAGCCCGGCAAGGGCGCGGAGCCCGAGCTGGCCCTGGTGCAGGTGGCCGAGACCCTGGACAAGCGCGCCCACCTGGCCAACGAGATCATCAAGGGCGTGATCCTGCCCCAGTTCATCATCCTGCCGGTGATCCTGGCCCTGGTCTGGTTCGCCCTCTCGCGCGGCCTGTCCCCCCTGGCCGAGCTGCAGGAGCGCATCCGCGCCCGGCCCCAGGACGACCTGTCGCCGATCGATCCGCGCCAGGTGCCGGAAGAGATCTCGCCGCTGGTCGGCTCCTTCAACGACATGCTCGAACGCCTGGCCCAGACCGTGGAGATGCAAAAGCGCTTCATCGCCGACGCCGCCCACCAGATGAAGACGCCGCTGGCCGGCATGCGCATGCAGTCGGAGCTGGCGCTGCGGCAGGTCGACCCCGGCGAGATCCACCGCTCGCTCGAGCAGCTGGCCACGAGTTCGGAATCGGCCACGCGCCTGGTCAACCAGCTGCTGGCGCTCGCGCGCGCCGAGAACCAGCCGCATGCCGGCCTGGCCTTCGAAGAGATCGACCTGGCCCAGCTGGCGCGCGCCACCGTGCAGGACTGGGTGCAGGCCTCGTTCGCCGCCCAGATCGACCTCGGCCTCGAACTGCCCGAAGACCCCCAGGACAAGCCGCTGCCGATCGCCGGCAACGCCCTGATGCTGCGCGAACTGCTGTCGAACCTGATCGACAATGCGCTGCGTTATACGCCCCTAGGTGGCAGCGTCACGGTGCGGGTGCGGCGCGACGGCGAGCAGGCACTGCTCGAGGTCGAGGACACCGGCCCCGGCATCGCCCCCGCCGAGCGCGCCCATGTGTTCGAGCGCTTCTACCGCATCCTCGGCACCAATGTGCAGGGCAGCGGCCTGGGGCTGGCCATCGTGCGCGAGATCGCCCAGCAGCACGGGGCCGAGATCGACATCTTCAACAACCCGCGCAGCCATTCCAAGAAGTACCCGGGCAGCCTGTTCCGCCTGACCTTCCCGCCACCCGTCCAGGAACCCATCGATGCCGACTAGTCCTTCCCACGCGCGCCTGCTTGCCGCCCGCGCCGCCCACTGGGAGCGCACGCGGCGCATGACCCTGATCCTGCTGGTCCTGTGGCTGCTCACCTGCTTCGGCACCATCTTCTTCGCGCGCGAACTGTCGCACCTGGCGGTATTCGGCTGGCCGCTCTCCTTCTACATGGCGGCGCAGGGCGCCTCGCTGGTATCGCTGGCCGTGATCGCCTTCTACGCCTGGCGCATGCGGGTGCTGGACCGCCGCCACCTGGACCTGCTGGGGTCGAACAGGGAGGATGCGTGAGCGCCAAGAAGCCGCCCTACTTCCGCAAGCTGTCGCGCTACTACCTCTGGTACACCGGCTGCTTCGCGCTGTTCCTGGTGGCGCTGGCCCTGCTCGAGCAGGAAGGCATGCCGCGCCTGTGGATCGGCTACATCTTCATGTTCGCCACCATCGCCCTGTACGCCACCATCGGCGTGATCGCGCGCACCTCCAACGTCACCGAATACTACGTGGCCGGACGCCGGGTGCCGGCCCTGTTCAACGGCATGGCCACCGCCGCCGACTGGATCTCGGCGGCCAGCTTCATCAGCCTGGCCGGGGGCCTGTATCTCTACGGCTTCGACAGCCTCGCCTACATCATGGGCTGGACCGGCGGCTACGTGCTGGTGGCCCTGCTCATCGCGCCCTACCTGCGCAAGTTTGCGCAGTACACCATTCCCGACTTCCTGGCGGCGCGCTACGGCGGCGGTGCGGGCGGACGCGGCGGGCCGGTGCGCGCCCTCGCGGTCGGCGCCACCATCGTGGTCTCCTTCACCTATGTGGTGGCGCAGATCTACGCGGTCGGCCTGATCGCCTCGCGCTTCACCGGCGTCGACTTCTCGGTCGGCATCTTCCTCGGCCTCGCCAGCATCCTGGTCTGCTCCTTCCTGGGCGGCATGCGCGGCATCACCTGGACCCAGGTGGCGCAATACATCATCCTGCTGGTCGCCTTCCTGATTCCGACGATCTGGCTCTCGGCCAAGCATGCCGACAATCCGGTGCCGCAGGTCGCCTACGGTTCGCTCCTGCCCAAGCTGGCCCAGCGCGAAGCCCAGCTGGCCAAGGACCCGCGCGAAGAACAGGTGCGCGCCGAGTTCCGGCGCCGCGCCGACGAATACAGCGAGCGCATCGCGGCGCTGCCCGCCTCCTGGGAGGCCGGCAAGCTGGAGGCCCAGCGCGCCCTGGCCGAGGTCAGGGCCCGCAATGCCTCGCTGGGCGAGGTGCGCCAGGCCGAGCGCGACCTGAACACCTACCCGGGTTCGGTCGACGAGGCGCGCACCGTATGGCAGGAACAGCGCGACGCGAATCTGGCGCGGGCGCGTCCGCCCGAGCCGCACGCCACGCCCTTCCCAGGCGCCACCGAAGCGGAATCGGACAAGCGCCGCAACAACTTCCTGGCCGTGGTGTTCTGCCTGATGTTCGGCACCGCCGCCCTGCCCCACATCCTGATGCGCGCCTACACCACGCCCTCGGTCAACGAGACCCGGGTATCGGTGTTCTGGACCCTGTTCTTCATCCTCTTGATCTACCTGACCATTCCCGCGCTGGCGGTGCTGGCCAAGTACGACATCTACACTTCGCTGGTGGGCAGCGACTATGCCTCCCTGCCGACCTGGATTTCCTACTGGGCCAACGTGGACAAGATTTCGCCCCTCGTCAAGGTGGCCGACATCAACGGCGACGGCATCGTGCAGCTGGCCGAGCTGGCGATCGACGCCGACGTGCTGGTGCTGGCCACGCCGGAAATCGGCGGCCTGCCCTATGTGATCTCGGGCCTGGTGGCGGCCGGCGGCCTGGCGGCGGCGCTGTCCACGGCGGACGGCCTGCTGCTGGCGATCTCCAACGCGCTCTCGCACGACGTCTACTACAAGATGGTCGACCCGGGCGCCTCGACCCAGAAGCGGGTGACGATCTCCAAGCTCCTGCTGCTGGCGGTGGCCTTCATCGCGGCCTATGCGGCGTCTCAAAGGCCCGCCGACATCCTCTCATTGGTCGGGGCGGCGTTTTCACTCGCTGGGTCTACGCTTTTCCCGGTACTGGTGCTGGGCGTGTTCTGGAAGCGCGCCAACCACACCGGGGCGATCGCCGGCATGGTGACGGGCCTGATGGTCTGCCTGTGGTACATGCTGCGCGCCAGTCCCACCCTGGGCGGCAGCCTGGACGCGTCCTGGCTGGGCATCCAGCCGCTGGCGGCGGGCGTGTTCGGTGTACCGGCCGGCCTGCTGGCCACCGTCGCGGGCAGCCTGCTCAGCGCCCCGCCGAGCCAGGCGAACCTGGGCATGGTCGACTACATCCGCGCGCCTGAACAGGAGTCGTGAACGGCCAGCGCGGGCGTCTGCATGCGTGCGGCATGAAAGCATGCCGCACCATTCTATCGGCGCCGCATTGCTGATATCGTGATGCGGCCTTTCCGGCACATCACGATTACCACAAGCCGATATGACGTCCATCCTTGCCCGTTCGCTGCATGCCGCAGCCATCCTCGCCCTGCTCGCCGTGCCCGCGGCCCACGCCCAGGCCCCGGCCCAGGCGCCAGTGCCGCTCGAAGCCTTCTTCTCCAACCCGCTGCTGGAAGAGGCGACGCTGTCGCCGAGCGGGCGCTACCTGGCCGCGATCTCGGCCGCACCCGGCCGGCGCGACGCGCTGGTGGTGCTCGACCTGCAGGACAACAAGCCGCGGATGGTCGCCGGCTTCAAAGATGCCGACATCCTCGACTTCCAGTGGGTGAACGACGAGCGCCTGTTGTTCAATGTCGCCGACAAGCAGACCGGCCCGGGGGGCCAGGTGCTGTCCAGCGGCCTGTATGCGGTCGACCGCGACGGCTCCGCGCTGCGCCAGCTCGCGCACCGGCGCGGGCCCCAGGAAGCCGCCACGCCCGGCACCAACATCAACCGCCGCATCCTGCCCTGGAATACCTTCATGCTCGGCCAGCGCGGCGCCCAGGATTCGAACTGGGCCTACGTCGTCACCCCCGAGTTCAACGACCTCGGCGAGGTGCGCACGGTCGGCCTGCTGCAGCTCGATACGCGGACCGGCCAGACCAGGTCGGTCAAGCGCCCGGGCAATGTCGACAGCTGGCTGCTCGACAACGCGGGCGAGCCGCGCCTGACCACCCGGAGCGAGGACGGCAAGACCACCATTTATTACCGTGACCCTGCCAGCGACGAGTGGCGCACCATCGCCCAATTCGCCACCTATACCGGCAGCAAGGGCGCCTTCTCGCCGGTCGGCTTCGGCGCCGACGGCACCCTGTTCGTGCTGGCCCAGGCGGGCCAGGACACCGCTTCGCTGCACACCTATGACCTGGCCGGCGGCAAGCTCAGTCCGGAACCGGTCGTGGTCACCCGCGGCTACGATTTCACCGGCGGCCTGGTGACCCGGCGCGGCAAGGTGCTGGGCGTCTCGATCGAGACCGACGCCCGCGCCAACGTCTGGTTCGACAAGGAGATGCAGGCGGTCCAGGCGGCCGTCGACAAGCAGCTGCCCGGCACCGTCAACACCATCTCGGTGCCCTCGCAGCCGGATGCGCAGTGGGTGCTGGTGCGCTCGTACTCGGACACGCGGCCGGTAGCCTACCGCGCTTACAATGCGAAAACCGGCGCCTTCGTGCTGGTTGGCCAGAGCCGCGCGGGCATCGATCCGGCCCGCATGGGACGCCAGGACCCGGTGCGCTACAAGGCGCGCGACGGCCGCGAGATCCCGGCCCTGCTCACGCTGCCGGCCGGCGGCGCGAAGAAGAACCTGCCGCTGGTGATGCTGGTGCACGGCGGCCCCTATGTGCGCGGCAACCACTGGGGCTGGAACCCGACCACCCAGTTCCTGGCCTCGCGCGGCTACGCCGTGCTGGAGCCCGATTTCCGCGGCAGCCGCGGCTACGGCCAGGCGCACTACCGGGCCGGCTGGAAACAGTGGGGCCTGGCGATGCAGGACGATATCGCCGACGGCGCGCGCTGGGCGGTCGCCCAGGGCTACGCCGATCCGCAGCGCATCTGCATCGCGGGCGGCAGCTATGGCGGCTATGCGGCGCTGATGGGCCTCGTCAAGGACCCGGACCTGTACAAGTGCGCAGTCAACTACCTCGGCGTCACCGACATCAACCTGCTCTACGACGGCCACTGGAGCTTCAAGTCCGACCTGCAGGACGACTACCGCATCCACGGCATGCCGCTGCTGGTCGGCGACCAGGTCAAGGACGCGGCCCAGCTCAAGGCGACTTCGCCGATCGAGCAGGCGGCGCGCATCACCCAGCCGGTGCTGATGGCCTACGGCGCCTCGGACCGCCGCGTGCCGCTCTACCACGGCAACAAGTTCCGCGACGCGGTGGCGAGCCACAACAAGCAGGTGGAATGGGTGGTCTATCCCGAAGAGGGACATGGCTGGTCGCAGCTGTCGACCCGGGTGGACTTCTGGGGGCGAGTGGAGAAGTTTTTAGACAAGCACATCGGCGCCGCACGCTAGGCCTGGATATCGTAGGGTGGGCCTGGGCGGCCCCGCAGTTCTGCCCACGCGGTCAGATCACGTCTCCTGGCCCGCTCCGTGGCTCACAACCGTGCGTTGACCGCGTGGGCGGGAGACCCGCCCACCCTACAAAAAAGGGGCGCCGCAGCGCCCCTTGTTCTTTTACACCGTTACCGCTTACCGCACGACGGCCTGCGCCTGGCCTTCTTCGCGTGCGCGGATCTCGCCGATGCGGTACACCGTCTCGCCCGCAGCCTGCAGCTGGGCCATCGCGGCATCCGCATTTTCCCTGGCCACGATCACGGTCATGCCGATGCCGCAGTTGAACACGCGGTGCATCTCGGCATCCGCCACGCCGCCATGCTGCTGCAGCCACTGGAACAGCGGCGGCATGGTCCACGATTTGGCATCGAGGACGGCGGTGAGATTATCGGCCAGCACGCGCGGGATGTTCTCGACCAGGCCGCCGCCGGTGATGTGCACCATGCCCTTCACTTCCATCGACTGCATCAGCGCCAGCAGGGGCTTCACGTAGATGCGGGTCGGGGCCATCAGCACGTCGGCCAGCTTGCGGCCGTGGAAGTCGGCTTCCAGGTCCGGCTTGGCGACGCTAATGATCTTGCGCACCAGCGAATAGCCATTCGAGTGGATGCCCGACGAGGCCAGGCCCAGCACCACGTCACCCGGGGTGATCTTGCTGCCGTCGATCAGCTGCGATTTTTCCACCGCGCCGACAGCGAAGCCGGCCAGGTCGTATTCGCCGTCCGGGTACATGCCCGGCATCTCGGCGGTCTCGCCGCCCAGCAGGGCGCAGCCCGACTGTTCGCAGCCCTGGGCGATGCCCTTGACGACGGCGGTGGCGGTCGGCACGTCCAGCTTGCCGCATGCAAAATAGTCGAGGAAGAACAGCGGCTCGGCGCCCTGCACCAGGATGTCGTTCACGCTCATGGCCACCAGGTCGATGCCGACGGTGTCGTGGCGATTCAGTTCGAAGGCGAGCTTGAGCTTGGTGCCGACGCCGTCGGTACCGGAGACCAGCACCGGCTCCTTGTACTTCTTGCTGATCTCGAACAGACCGCCGAAGCCGCCGATGCCGCCGAGGACGCCTTCGCGCATGGTGCGCTTGGCGAAGGGCTTGATCGCTTCGACCAGGGCGTCGCCCGCATCGATATCGACGCCGGCGTCGCGGTAGGAGAGGGAAACATTAGATGGTTGGCTCATGGTATTTGGCAGCGGAGGCGGTAAAATAGAAGGCGGCGACCCAAACCTGGTCAATCCGCTATTTTAGCAAAACAGCCTCTATCGAACTTCCGTTTCTACTCGGATTAACAGAATAACAATATCGGCATGCCCTTTTTCCTGACCCCGGAGCCCGCACCATCCACGTTCCGCCTGGCGGTGGCGCGATGAACTCCAGCACAGGATCGACGACTCCATGAAACAGCTGGTGCTCGATTTAGGCGCCGAGCCGGCGCACAGCCTCGACACCTTCCAGGTGGGCGAGAATGCCGAACTGGCGCACCTGATGCACCAGTTCGCGCAGCGTGCTTCGCGCGAGCATTTCGCCTACCTGTGGGGCGACACCGGCGCCGGCAAGACCCACCTGCTGCAGGCCCTTGCCGCCAGCCCGGCCTCGCGCTACATCGCTTTCGACGCCCCTGAACAGCAGTTCGTGCACACTAGCGACGTGACACTTTATCTGCTCGACGATACCGACCGTCTTACGCCGCAGCGCCAGATCGACGCCTTCGCCCTCTTCAACCAGGTGCGCGAGCACGGCGCCTACATGGTCTGCACCGGCCCGGTGCCGCCGGGCGTATTGCAGGTACGCGAAGACCTGCGCACGCGCATGGGCTGGGGCCTGGTCTATCAGATCAAGGGCCTGTCGGACGACGAGAAGATCGCGGCGCTGACCCAGGCTGCCGAAGCGCGCGGTTTGACGCTGTCGGCGAGCGTGTTACCCTATTTGTTGTCTCACTTCAAGCGCGACATGCGGTCGCTGGCGACGATGCTGGACGCCCTCGACCAGTATTCGCTCGAGACCCAGCGCCCGGTCACCCTGCCGCTGCTGCGTGATTTGTTGCTGCAAGAAAACCAGCAGTCGGAAACCAAAGAATGAAAAACCTTGCGCTGTTCGACCTCGACCATACCCTGCTGCCGATCGATTCGGACTACGAATGGGGCGAGTTCCTGGTCCGCATAGGCGCCGTGGATGAAACCTCCTTCCGCCGCCGCAACGACGAGTTCTTCGCCCAGTACCAGGCGGGTGTGCTCGACCCGGTCGAGTACCTCGAGTTCGCCCTCGGCACCCTGGCGCGCTTCCCGCGCGCCGAGCTGGACGCCATCTACGCGCGCTACATGCAGGAAGTGATCGAGCCGGCGATCCGGCCGAAGGCGCTGGCGCTGGTGCGCGAACACCAGGCCGCGGGCGACCTGGTGGCCATCATCACCGCGACCAACTACCACATCACGGCCCCGATCGCGGCGCGCTTCGGCGTGGAGCACCACCTCGGCGCCATGCCCGAGTACGACGCCGCCGGGAACCTGACCGGCAAACTCGTCGGCACGCCGACCTCGGGCCCCGGCAAGATCACGCACATGCACGCGTGGCTGGAACGGTTAGGCGCGCGCTTCGAGGATTTCGAACGCTGCCACTTCTACAGCGACTCGCACAACGACCTGCCGCTGCTGTCGATCGTCAGCCACCCGGTCGCCACCAACCCGAGCGCCAAGCTCGCCGCCCATGCGCAGGCGCAGGGTTGGCCAACCATCCATCTATTCAATGATTAAGAAATTCATCCGCAAAATCCTTGGCGTGAAAGACGACGGACGCGACCCGACCCAGGCCGTGATCCTCGGCCCGGACGAACACAAGATCGACCCGCGCAACGTGTCGCGCAATGCGGTCACGGTGACCCAGACCCTGCAGGAAGCCGGCTTCAAGGCCTTCGTCGTCGGCGGCGCCGTGCGCGACCTGCTGCTGGGCGTGAAGCCCAAGGACTTCGACATCGCCACCGACGCCACGCCCGAGCAGGTCAAGCGCCTGTTCCGGCGCGCCTTCATCATCGGCCGCCGCTTCCAGATCGTGCACGTGATGTTCGGCCAGGACCTGCTGGAAGTGACGACCTTCCGCGGCAACGGCAGCGACAATGCGCCGAAGGATGAACACGGCCGCGTCCTGCGCGACAATAACTTCGGTCCCCAGCACGAGGACGCGGCGCGGCGCGACTTCACCATCAACGCGATGTACTACGACCCGGCCACGCAAACGGTGCTGGACTACCACGGCGGCATCGAGGACATCCGCGCCAAGACCCTGCGCATCATCGGCGTGCCGGAAGCGCGCTACCGCGAAGACCCGGTGCGCATGCTGCGCGTGGTGCGCTTCGCGGCGAAGCTCGGCTTCACCATCGAGCCGACCACGCGCGCGCCGATTCCCGTGATGGCCCCCTTGATCGACAACGTGCCGGCGGCGCGCGTGTTCGACGAGATGCTCAAGCTCCTGCTGTCCGGCCACGCCCTGGCCTGCCTGAAAGAGCTGCGTTCGGCCGGCCTGCACCACGGCCTGCTGCCCTTGCTCGACGTGGTGCTGGAGCAGCCGATCGGCATGAAGTTCGTCACGCTCGCCCTGGAATCGACCGACGGCCGTGTGAAAGCCGGCAAGGGCGTCTCGCCCGGCTTCCTGTTCGCTTCGCTCCTGTGGCACCAGGTGCTGGAGAAGTGGAACGCCTACCGCGCCGCCGGCGAATCGCCGATTCCGGCCCTGCACCTGGCGGCCGACGACGTGCTGGAAACCCAGACCGAGAACCTGGCCCTGCAGCGCCGCATCGCCACCGACATGCGCGACATCTGGGCCATGCAGCCGCGCTTCGAGCGCCGCACCGGCAAGGCGCCTTATAAGCTGCTCGAGCACCCGCGCTTCCGCGCCGGCTACGACTTCCTGCTGCTGCGCTGCGAATCGGGCGAGCTGCCGGGCGAGATCGGCGAATGGTGGACGGCCTTCTATGCGGCCGAGGGCGGCGAGCGCGAAGCCCTGCTGGCGGCCGCGAATGCGCGTCCGCGCAACGGCGAAGCGGGCGCGGGGCAAAAGCGCAAGCGCCCGCCACGCCGTGGTCCGCGCCGCGCCAATGGCGGCGAGGGTGCGGCGCCGGCGGCACAGGGCGGCGGCGAGGAATGATCGCCTACGTCGGGATCGGCGCCAACCTGGGCGACGCGCAGGCCAATGTGCTGGACGCGTTGCGCAGGCTCGCCCTGTTAGAGGGCACCACGGTCATCGAGACTTCGGGCCTCTACCGCACGGCACCAGTCGACTCGAGCGGCCCCGACTACATCAATGCGGTGGCCTGCATCGACACCACCTTCGATCCCTACGAACTGCTGGCAGCCCTGCAGGACATCGAGCAGGCGCACGGCCGCGAGCGCCCCTACCGCAACGCCCCGCGCACCCTCGACCTCGACCTGCTGCTCTACGGCGAGCAGGTCATCCACAGCGATACCCTCACCGTGCCGCACCCGCGCATGCACGAGCGCGGCTTCGTGCTGGCGCCGCTGGCCGAGATCGCACCAGGCATCGTCATCCCCGGCGTCGGCCCCATCCACGATTACCTGCCGCTGGTGGCCAGCCAGGCCGTCTCGAAGGTCTTCTGACATGGGCCTGCCGATCTGGTTCCAGACCGCCGGCCTGCTGGTGCTGTCGAACATCTTCATGACCTTCGCGTGGTACGGCCACCTGAAGAGCCTGAACAACCGCGCCTGGTACATCGCGGCGCTCGTCAGCTGGGGCATCGCCCTGTTCGAATACCTGCTGCAGGTGCCGGCCAACCGCATCGGCCACACGCAATTCAGCCTGGCGCAGCTGAAGATCATGCAGGAAGCGATCACGCTCTCCGTCTTCGTGCCCTTCGCCATGCTCTACATGAACGAGCCCTTCAAGCTCGATTACGTCTGGGCGGCGCTGTGCCTGGTCGGGGCGGTGTACTTTATCTTCCGGTCCTAAACGCTTTCCTGCACATTTGCCGCTGCCGGATTACACTACGCGTTTTCCGAACGATCGTTTTAAAGGATTCTCATGAGCGCTTATCTGCAGGGCCAGGACCCAGCCGCCAACGACGCACCAAAACCGGTGCGCAAGGCCGTGACCGCGCCCTCGCTGCTCGCCATGCGCGCGGCAGGCGACAAGATCACCATGCTGACTGCCTACGACGCCAGCTTCGCCTCGCTGATGGACCGCTGCGGCGTGGAAGTGCTGCTGATCGGCGATTCGCTGGGCATGGTCTGCGCCGGCTACGATTCGACCCTGCCGGTGACGGTAGCCGATGTGGCCTACCACACCGCCTCTGTCGCACGCGGCAACAAGCTCGCGCTAGTCCTGGCCGACATGCCCTTCGGCAGCTACACCACCCCGGTGGAAGCGTATAACAACGCAGTGACCCTGATGCGCGCAGGCGCCCAGATGGTCAAGATCGAAGGCGGCGCCTGGCTGGCCGAGACCGTGCGCTTCCTGGTCGAGCGCGGCATTCCCGTCTGCGCCCACATCGGCCTGACCCCGCAGTTCGTGCACGCCTTCGGCGGCTTCAAGGTGCAGGGCAAGACCGACGCGGCGGCCGAGCAGCTGAAAGCCGACGCGCTGGCGCTGCAGGCCGCGGGCGCCTCGCTGGTGGTGCTGGAAGCCATTCCGGCGGCGCTGGGCAAGGAAGTCACCAACCTGCTCTCGATCCCGACCATCGGCATCGGCGCGGGTCCCGACTGCTCCGGCCAGGTGCTGGTGATGCACGACCTGCTGGGCGTCTTCCCGGGCCGCAAGGCGCGCTTCGTGCGCAACTTCATGGAAGGCCAGACCAGCATCGACGGCGCCGTGACAAGCTATGTGGCGGCGGTGAAGGACGGCAGCTTCCCGGCGCCGGAACACTGCTTCTGAAGTAGCGGACATGGACGGGAAACCTGATACCACCCGTCTGTTCCTGGCCCTGTGGCCCGACCCGGCGCTGCGCCACCAGCTCAAGGAGCGGCGCGACGCCTGGACCTGGCCCAGGGCCGTCTCCCCCGTCCATCCGGACAAGCTGCACGTCACCCTGCACTTCCTCGGCGCCCTGCCGAGCGAACGGCTGCCCGAGTTCCTCGCTGGCTTCGCCGTGCCTTTCACTTCCTTCGAGCTCGTCCTCGACTGCGCGGCGCTGTGGCACAACGGGATTGCCGTGCTGGAGCCGTCGGCGCCGCCGCCAGAACTGCTCGCGCTGCACCAGCGCCTGTCCGGCGCCCTCGCCGCCCTCGGCCTGGCGCCGGAATCGCGCACCTATCGCCCGCACGTGACGATGGCGCGCCGCGCAGGCGGCGCCGTGGCGCCGCAGGTTTGTCCGCCGGTCCTGTGGCAGGCCGGCGGCTACACACTGGTGGAATCGAAGAACGGGATCTACACGGTACTGCGCCACTATGCCTGAGCAAGCCATGAGCGCAGGCGCCGCATCGTTTCGCGGGATGGGACCGGCGGCCCTCGCCGCCGCACTGCTCGATGCGCGCAAGCGCACGCTGTCCCTGTTCGATGCGCTGGCCACCGCCGGCTACGACCGGGCGGCGCGCGTGCCGCGCCTGTCCATCGTCAACCCGCCGCTGTGGGAACTGGGGCATGTCGCCTGGTTCGCCGAGTGGTTCGTCCTGCGCGAAGCGATGGGCACCCGGCCGGGCGATGCCGCAGGCGCTTCACTGCTGGCCCGGGGCGACGTCCTGTTCGATTCGGGCGCGGTGGCGCACGCGGAGCGCTGGACGCTCGACCTGCCCTCGCCCGAGGCGCTCGAGGCCTACTGCCGCGCCGTGCTGGACGCGATCCTCGCCCGCCTGGCGCGTACGCCGGACGACGATGCCGCGCTCTATCCCTACCGGCTGGCGCTGGCGCACGAAGATATGCATGGCGAAGCCCTGCTCTACACCTTGCAGACCCTGGGCGCGGCGGCTCCGCCCGCCGAATCCGGGGCGGAAGAAGCGACGGCACGAGGCGACATCGCTTTCGCAGGAGGCCTGTTCGATCGCGGCGGCGAGCAGTCGCGCGGCTTCGTGTTCGACAACGAAAGACAGGCGGCGCCATGTTGCGTCGCGCCCTTCGCGATCAGCGCCGGCCTGGTGTCGAACGCGGCCTACCTCGCCTTCATCCAGGCCGGCGGCTACCGTCACCCGGCCTGCTGGAGCGAGGCCGGACGCGCGTGGCTGGCGGCGCAGGGCCGCGAGGCGCCGCGCTACTGGCGGCGTGCAGGAGCGGATTGGCAGGAGATGCGCTTCGAACGCCTGCAGGCGCTGGCCCCGGCCGCGCCGGTGCGCCACGTGACCCTGCACGAGGCCGAGGCCTGGTGCAACTGGGCGGGACGGCGCCTGCCGCGCGAAGAGGAATGGGAGTATGCCGCCGGGTCCGGGCATCCCGGCTTCGCCTGGGGCGGCCTGTGGGAGTGGACGGCCTCGCCCTTCCTCCCCTACCCGGGCTTCGCGGCGGACCGCTACCGCGAGTACTCGGCGCCCTGGTTCGGCAGCCGCCAGACCCTGCGCGGCGCTTCCTTCGCCACCGCAGCGCGCCTGCGCTCGCACAGGTACCGGAATTTCTTCACGCCGGAGCGCGACGACATCCTTTCCAGCTTTCGCAGCTGCGCCGCCTGAGGCAGGAATGCTTTACCCCTTGGAAGGGGGCAGTATCGTTCGAAGGGCCATGCCAGAATGTGTCATCCCGTCGACTGCATGAGACAGTCGGCCGTCAGATGAACCACCACAATCCGGAGTCCTCCATGGCCAATTACGAACAAACGATCCAGCAACTGTACGTCGCCTATTTCAACCGTCCGGCGGATCCGGACGGCCTGGCGCACTGGCAGAAAGTCATCGAGATGCAGGGCGGAAGCCTGGCCATCGTCACCGCCGCCTTCGCTTCCTCGGACGAGTACAAGAAGACCTACGCCGGCAAGACCACGGTCGAAATCGTCAACACCGTCTACCGCAACCTGTTCAATCGCGACGGCGACGACGATGGCGTCAAGTTCTGGGCCGGGAAGATGGACGAAGGGAAGATCACCATCAACGACGTCGTGACCTTCATCGCCGCCGGCGCCCGGAACGACGACCTGGTCTTCTATAACAACAAGGTCAGCTACGCCACCGGCTTCACGAAGGCGCTGGACCTGCACCCGGAGCGTTCCGCCTACAGCGGCGACGAAGCGCTGGCCTTCGCCAAGCAGCTGACTTCCGCCGTGACCACGGACGCATCGCTCGCCACGGCCAACGCCGGCATGAACACCGCGACCGCCGACTTCGTCGCCGCGAGCCGCGCCCCGATCGTGTTCACCCTGAGCGCCAACGCGGACACCGGCGTCGCTTTCAAGGGCGGCGGCGGCAACGACACCTTCAACGCGACCGCCGCCAGCTTCTCGGCCGGGGACAGCATCCACGGCGGTGGCGGAAGGAATACCCTGTCGATCGATGACGAAGGCAGCGCACTGGCAGGCACCGTGCCGGCCCAGGTCTCGGTGACCAACATCCAGCAGGTCAACATCGGCACCCATGGCGGCGTCGGCAATGCCAGCGCCTTCGATATGTCGGGCTTCGGCGGCCTCGAGCAGGTGAAGATCGTCGCCGGCGGCGCGGTCAAGGTGAAGGTTGCCGATGCGGTGGAGATGGACATCAGGACGAGCGCCGGCGCCGTCACCACCGAAGGCGGCCGTGCCGTCTCCGTGACCGGCAACACGGGCGTGGCCACGCTGAGCGGCAATGCCCTGACCTCGGTCAGCCTCGGCAACACCAGCCAGGCCGCGATCATCAACAACGCCACCGCGGACCACGAACTGAACCTGCGCCTGAGCGAAGTCGGCAACGGCGCGACGGTCACCGATGCCAACGCCAAGACCATCAATCTGCAGGTCCATGCCGTGCAGGGCGGCCACGGTTCGCACATCAACCTCGCGGCAGCCAAGGCCACGGCCCTGCATATCGACAACGCCACCAACTTCCAGCTCGCCACCACCGCACTGGCGGCGGACGACAAGCTGGCGACCCTGAGCCTGAAAGGCGCCGGTAACTTCAGCACCGACGCTTCCGGCATCGCATCGCTGACGACCTTCGACGCATCGCAGTCGAGCGGCACCAACACGTTCAAGCTGGCCAGCGCCACCGGCCTGGTGGCCAAGGGCGGCTCGGGCACGGACCTGGTCTCGACGGTCGGCGCGCTTGCCGCCAATGCCGCTGTCGATCTCGGCGCCGGCAACGACCGCTACGACTTCACCCACGCTGCGCTGGCCGGCGCGAAAGTCGATGGCGGCGCCGGCATCGACACCGTCGTGATGAACGACGCCGCCCTCATCGGCGCGGGCAGCCCGGTCTACAGCAACTTCGAGATCCTCGATTTCTCGAGCGGCAAGGGCGTGTATGACCTCGACAAGGTCGGCAGCGTCACCACCCTGCATACCCACGCACGCCTGCGTGGACCGGTCGACTTCACCAATGGCCGGGCCGACTCGCGCATCGAGATGGTCAGCCAGGACGTCAACCCCGACCTGACTGGCGCACCGGCAGACAACTTCGTCATCGGCGCCAACATCAAGTTCACGCTGAAGGATGCTTCCGGCAGCAACGACAAGCTGACGATCAGCATGACCGCGAACGACGCCAGTGTCGACAACCGGGCCAACGGCCTGGTCAAGGCCAACAACTTCGAGACCAAGGACATCGAGACGATCATCCTGCATTCGAGCGTCAACAAGACGGAGCCCGACAATCCGGCCACCACGACCAATGAAGCCAAGGCCCCGTCGGACTACCTGAACAGCTTCGGCTTCCTGCACGCCCAGGGCAGCAAGACGGTGCTCGTGACGGGCGATGCGAGCCTGGACATGGTCAGCATCTACTCCGACACCCTCGAGACCTTCAACGCTTCGGCATCGACCGGCGACATCAACTTCGACGGCGTGGTCCGCGCGGCCGCCGCCGCCGGCAAGGGGCTGAACTACCTCGGCAGCCAGGGCACCGACTACTACACCGCGACCTCGGCCGGCGGCGTCTTCCAGGGCAATGGCGGGGAGAAGGACTACGTGATCCTGAACCGCGACAAGGTGGTGAAGGACACCATCGTGTTCAGCAAGGCCAGCGATTCGCAGCTGGTCTGGGCCACCCAGGGCAGCAAGCAGGTCAACGACTACGATGTGATCAACAACTTCCAGGTCGGCACGGACAAGATCGACCTGTCCGCCCTGCACCTGGCGGCCGGCGCCAACCGTGACGGTTTCGCCAGGTTCACGGTGGCGTCGAACACCGACCACATCCTGCAGTCCACCATCAAGGATGGCACCGGCGTCTTCAACGACAACGGCGTGAACCGCTCGGTGGCCTTCGCCATGTACGGCGAAGACGACGGCTGGATGCTGGTCGACGTCAACGGCGACGGCAACTTCAACAGCGGCACCGACATGGCCTTCGCCATGTACGGCAACACCGCGATGCCGGTGATGAGCGACTTCATTTTCTGATCGAGCGCTCCCGCATGGCCCTGCCGCATGTGCGGCAGGGCCATGCGCATTTTCAGGCTTTCTTCGGACGGTGCACGGCGCACAGCTTGTTGCCGTCCGGGTCGCGCACGTAAGCCAGATGCATCGCACCCAGGCTGCCGTCGCGCAGGCCGGGCGGTTCCTCGCAGCTGGTCCCGCCATGTGCGACCGCGACGTCGTGGAACTGCTGGACCTGCTCGGGCGAGCCGCACTTGAAACCGATGGTGCCGCCGTTGGCATGGCAGGCGGCTTCGCCGTTGATCGGCTCCGACACGCAGAAAGCGGCGCCGTCGTGGCGGTAGAACAGGCGGGCCTGGCCGGTCGGGGCGGTGTTCTCGAACGGCGCACCCGCCCCCAGCACGCCGAGCACGGCGTCGTAGAAGCGTTTCGAGCGTGCGATATCGTTGGTCCCGACCATGACGTGATTGAACATTCCTGTCTTCCTCCTGGTTTGATATTGGTGATTGCTGGCGACATGCCGCCAGCAGTATAAGACGCCCCGCCGGGCGGTGCCCGGCTCAGCCGGCCTTGCCGGCTGCAGCCACGAGTGCGTGGACCGCGTTCAACAGCAGCCCGGTGGCCTCGCCGGGTGCGAGCAGCTCGGAACTGACGAATGCGCCATTGACGAGGACGGCCAGCTGGCCCGCCAGGCGTTCCGGCGCCCTGACCTCGAGACGCTGGGCGATGGCAAGCAAGCGCTTGCGCAAGCCATCCATGTGGGCGCGGGCAACGAAGCGGGCCGGGTGGTCCTGCTCCGCGAATTCGGCGGCCACATTGATTTGCGGACAGCCGCGATAGTTCGCGCGTCCCAGGCGCTCGCCGATCCAGCGCATGTGCGCTTCGAGTTCCGCCAGCGGCTGGTCCGCGTGCTGGCGGGCCACGCCGTCCCATACCGACCAGAAATCCACATCCTCGCGTTCGAGGAAGGCCACGATCAGGTCGTCCTTGGTCGGGAAGTAGCGGTACAGGCTGGTCTTGGCCACGCCGGCCTGCTCGATGACCAGGTCGATCCCGACGGCGCGTACACCGCGCTGGTAGAACAGGGAAGAGGCCGTACCGAGGATCTGCTCGCGCAGGTCGGGCGCATCGGCAGCGCGGCTGCGGCCGCGGCGCCGTGTTTCAGGACTAATGCTCATCATCGCCTCCGAATAAATGTGTTGACATGATACAGACCTGTCTGTATTGTTAAAAGAACAGACAGGTCTGTATTATTAATAACACATCAAATGGAGAAGAGCATGGCTGTCCACACCATCGCCGTCTACGGCGCAAACGGTCACACCGGACGATTCGTCCTCGCAGAACTGAAGCGCCGCGGCCTGCCTGCCGTGGCGGTGGGCCGCGATGCCGCCCGCCTGCCCGCAGGGGTCCCCGCGCGCGTGGCTGCCATCGACGATCCGGAGGCGCTCGACCGGGCCTTTGCCGGCTGCGCCGTGGTGATCAACTGCGCGGGTCCCTTCCTCGACACGGCGGCTCCGATTGTCGAAAGCGCCCTGCGCATCAAGGCCTCTTACATCGACGTCACCGCGGAACAGCCGGCCGCACTCGCCCTGTTCGAGACCTATCACGCCGCGGCAAAGGAAGCGGGCATCGCCATCATCCCGGCAGCAGGTTTCTACGGCGGCCTGGCCGACCTGCTGGCGAGCGCCCTCGCCGGCGCCGATGCGATCGACGAGATGGCGGTGGCGGTGGCGCTGGACCATTGGTGGCCGACCGAGGGAACCCGCAAGACCGGCGAGCGCAACGCGAGTGCGCGCATGATGGTCGACAAGGGGCAGCTCCTGCCCATCGCCCTGCCTGCCCAGCACGTCGACTGGGACTTCGCTGCGCCATTCGGCACGCAAGACATGACGGAACTGAGCTTCAGCGAAGTCGTCACCATCTTCCGCCACCTGCCGGTCGCCAGCCTGCGCAGCTACATCAACACGGGCGCGCTGGAACAGGTGCGCGACGCCGCGACGCCGCAGCCCACCGCCAGCGACGCCGACGGACGCTCCGCCCAGCGCTTCATGCTGGACGTGCTGGTGCGCGATGCGGCCGGGGAACGCCGGGCCCGTGCCGCCGGCCAGGATATCTATGCCGTGTCGGCGCCGATCGTCGTCGAAGCGGCGGCGCGCATGCTGGCGCCATCGTTCGACCGGCGCGGGGTCCTGGCGCTCGGCCAGGCTGTCGACCCGCGCAGCTTCCTGGCATCCATCGCATCCCCCACCCTGGCCGTGGACCTTCCGCGCGCCTGAACACCCATACCATTCGAGGAGACACACCATGCAACAACAAGCACGCGCACAAACCTTGGCCGCCCTGCACGCCAAGGGCAATCCGCTCGTCCTGTACAACGCCTGGGATGCCGGCAGCGCGCAGGCCATCGCCCGGACCGGAGCGAAGGTGGTCGCAACCAGCAGCTGGGCCATGGCCGCGGCCCAAGGGTACGAGGACGGCGAGTCGATTCCGTTCGCGCTGGTGGCAACGCTCATCGAGCGTATCGCGCAGACGGTCACGCTGCCGCTGAGCGTCGACGTCGAAGGCGGCTACAGCGAGGACCCGGCCGCCTGTGCGGAGAACGTCGGCCGCCTGCTCGACCTGGGCGTGGTCGGCATCAACCTGGAAGACCGCGTCGTCGGCGGCGCCGGGCTGCACGACACCGCCCGGCAGAGCGAGCGCATCGCGGCGATCCGCCGTATGGCCGACGCGCGCGGCATCGCGCTGTTCATCAATGCGCGCACCGATGTCTTCTTCGGTTCGGGGATTGCGCCGCAGGACGCGCTGGGCGAAGCGCTGGCGCGCGCCGCCGCCTATGCGGAAGCAGGCGCTTCAGGCCTGTTCGTGCCGGGCCTGGTCGACCTGGAGCAGATCGGTGCGCTGTGCGCTGCCACGCCATTGCCGGTGAACGTGATGGTGTCGCCCGGCCTGCCCGAACTGCCCGCGCTGGCCGCGGCCGGCGTCGCGCGCGTCAGCCACGGCCCCGGGCCCTATCTGCAGGCGATGGAGGCGCTGCGCGGGCACGCCGGCGCAGCGTTTGCCTGAACGTCCGGCAGGTTCAGGCCTGGCGCTTGATGATCCCGGCGCTCATCGCGATGACGAGGCCCGACAGGGACAGCATGCCCAGCGCCACCATGACGCTGGAGTGCGATGCGATATAGCCCAGCACCGGGGGCGCCATCAGCAGGCCCCCGTAGCCCAGTGTCGCCACCGCCGCCACGCCGGCGCCGGCGCCCATGCCGGGAATGCGCGAGGCCGCGCCGAACAGCAGCGGCACCACGTTGGCCGCGCCGATGCCGATCAGGGCGAAGCCGCAGGCCGACAGCAGGAAGTGGGTGCTCAGCACCGCGGTGGCCAGGCCCACGAACATCGCCAGGCCGCCCAGCACCATGACGCGCATGGCGCCGAAGCGCAGGATCAGGCGGTCGCCCGCGAAGCGGCAGGCCGCCATCGCGATCGAGAAGGCGGAGTAGGCGAGCGCCGCGCCGGCCGGTTCGGCGCCGGTGCGCTCGCGCATGAGCAGGGCGCTCCAGTCGACCAGCGCGCCCTCGACCGCGAAGCAGAGCAGGGCCAGCAGGCCCAGGCCCAGCGCCGCCCCGCGCGGCAGGGCGAAGTGGCTGCCGGCGCCATGGGTCGGCGCGAAGAACATCACGCGTGGCGCGGCAAACGCCAGTACGATGCCGGTGGCAATCGCCGCCGCCAGCGCGCCCTGCCCGTCGCCCCAGCCCTGGCCGATCACGAAGCCGCCCAGCGCCGCGCCCAGCAGGCCGCCGAGGCTGAAGAAACCGTGGAAGGACGACATGGTCGGGATGCCGCGCGCCGTCTCGACTTCGCTGGCGTTGGCGTTCATGGCCACGTCCAGCGCGCCGTTGCCGATGCCGAAGAGGAAGGCCGCCACGAACAGCAGCGTCAGGTCGTTCAATCCCATCAGGATGCCCAGCATGGTGGCGAAGAGGACGCTTGATACGAGCGTCATGCGGCGCGTACCCCAGCGCGCCGTGAAGCCGCCCATCAGCGGCATGGCCAGCAGGGCGCCGGCTGCGATGGTGAGCAGCACCATGGACAGGGTCGCGGTATCGATGCCGAGCCGCGCCTGCACCACCGGCACGTGCGCGGCCCACAGGCCGATGCCGGCGCCGTTGAGCAGGAAGACGGTGGAGATGGCCCAGCGCGCCTGGGAAAGGGATGGGGTCGTCATGGACGGGCCTTTGCTGCGAATTGGATGTCGAGACCCGGGTGCGACTCGCGCAGGCGGGCGATGGTATCTGGCGGCGCGTCGGCTTCCAGCACCAGGTGGTCGAGTTCCGCCAACCGGCCGAACAGGAAGGAAGCCTTGTCGAACAGGCGTTCGTTGAGTACCGCTGCCGCACGGCGCGTGCTGCCGGCCAGCATGGCGGTCTTGATGGTCGCCTCTTCGGCGTCTTCGGTGGCCAGGCCGCGCTCGGGGTCGAGCGCGCAGATGCCGACGATGCACAGGTCGGCGCGCAGCTGCTGGAGTTCGGCCAGGGTCCAGGCGCCCATCACCGCGCCTTGTGCGGCGTGATAGGTCCCGCCCAGCAGCACCACGCGGGTGCGGCGGAAGTCGCCCAGCGCCAGCGCCACCTGCGGACTGTTGGTGACCACGGTGGCGGCCTGGCCGTCTTCCAGCAGGCGCGCCAGCGCCAGGTTGGTGGAACCGGCGTCGATCAGCACCGTGTCCCCTGGTCGCACGCAGTCGCGCAGCATCTTGGCCAGTGCGTTCTTGCGCGGCAGTTCGGCTTCCATGCGCTCGCCGAAGCTGGGCGCCGCGCCGCGCCGTACCGCGCCGCCATGCACGCGGCGCAGCAGGCCGGCGGCGTCGAGATCGCGCAGGTCGCGCCGGATCGTGTCTTCGGATGTGTGAAGGCGCTGGGCCAGCTCGGCGGCCAGGACCCGGCCGTCCTGCTCGACCGCCTCGACGATCGCCTGGCGCCTTTCTTCGGCTAACTGCATGAATTCTCCTGATGAATGCACGTTACCGTACTGAAACGCGCATAAACATGCAAGTTTACGCAGAAACACGAAGAATCACGCATAAATAGTGCTGACATGCATACAACGGCGACAACTTTTCACATAGGCGAGGCCATCATTAGTTGCTAAACTTCATAAACTTAAGTAAGAGAAACATCATGGACAAGTCCGCCGCCATCCTCATCGTCGACGATTACCTCCTGATCCGCACCCACGTGCGCCAGGTGCTGGCCGAACTCGGTTTCCTGAACGTGTTCCAGGCCGATAACGGCAAGACCGCGCAGGACCTCATGCGCAAGCAGCAGATCGACATCGTCGTGGGCGACTGGGGCATGCCGGTGATGAGCGGGATCGACCTGCTCAAGTGGATGCGCTCGGACCACCGCTACGGCAACACGCCTTTCATGATGCTCACCGCCGAGGCGAACCCGCAATCGGTGCGCACCGCGCTCCAGGCCGGCGTGAACGCCTACATGATCAAGCCCTTCACGGTGCACAGCTTCGCCAGCAAGTTCATGAACATGCTGGGCGTGACCCTGGAGACGGCGCCGAGCCCCTTCGCCCGGCCCGCCACGCCGGCGCCACGGCCTGCCGCCCCGGCGCAGCGCGCACCCAGCCCGGCGCCCGCTCCGGCGCCGGCTCCCGCGCCCGCGCCTGCACCAGCCCTGCTGCCCGAATCGAACGTCATCGGCCTGGATGCGCCGATCGGCGAGCGCGTGAAGAAGTCGACGGTGCTGATCGTGGACGACATCCCGACCAATATCGAGGTGCTGGCCGGGGTGCTGAAGGACGAATACGCGATCAAGGTCGCGATCAGCGGCAAGAAGGCGCTGGAGATCGCCGACGCCTTCCACATCGACCTGATCCTGCTCGACATCATGATGCCGACCATGGACGGCTTCGAGACCTGCCGCCAGCTGAAGGCCAACCCGAAGACGGCGCACATCCCGATCATCTTCCTGTCGGCGCGCGACGGCACCGAGGACGTGGTGGCGGGCCTGCGCCTGGGCGCGGTGGACTATGTGTCCAAGCCGGCCGACCCGACCATCCTGAAGGCGCGCCTGTCGGCCCACCTGCTGCTGGCCACCGCCATGCAGGACATCAAGCGCCAGAACGAACTCCTGATCGAGAACGCGCGCCTGCGCGAGGACGTCGAGCGCATCACCCGCCACGACCTGAAAAGCCCGATCGCGGTCGCCCTGCACGGCAGCCAGGCCCTGCTCGTCAGCCCGCTCACCGAAGCCCAGCGCGAGCAGGCCCACATGATCGAGACCGCCGCCGAGAACGCGCTCGAGATGATCAACCGCACCCTCGACGTCTACAAGATGGAGCAAGGCAGCTACCAGGCGGCCCTGCAGTTGTTCGACCTGGGCGAGATGCTGGGGCGCGTCTGCCAGCATGCCGCCATTGCCTGCGACAGTTCGGACGTGACGGTGCAGTACGAGGCGCCCGGCGACGTGATGTGCCTGGGCGAGCCGCTGCTGTGCTACTCGATGTTCAACAACGTGCTGAAGAACGCCATCGAGGCTTCGCCGCCGGGCGGCCGTGTCAGCGTCTACATCGCTCCCGGCTACGGCAACCTGCACGTCATGATCGACAACGCGGGCGAGGTGCCGCCGGCGGCGCGCGCCCACTTCTTCGAAAAATACGCAGCCTCAAGCAAGATCGGCGGCAACGGCCTGGGCACCTATTCGATCCGCCTGATGGCCGAGGTCCAGGGCGGCAGCGTGAGCATGGACACGGGCCACGGCCGCACCCGCCTGACGATCACCCTGCCCTGCCCCTGACCGGGATTGCCGGTTTCCCGCAATTCGGGTACCGGATCCCGCAGTTCGCGTCATGGCGTCCCCTTCCCGCTCGCCGACGGGCGACAATCCGCGCATGAACACATCGCTTTCCAACAAACCCCGCCACGGCCTGATGTGGCGGATCTATATCGCCGTCTGGCTGGTCTACGCCGTCTTCCTGGCCGTCGCCGACCAGCTGGACAACGTCGCCGACGGCCGCTTCGATGCCGGCAGGTTCGCGCTGACGATCGTCAGCCTGCTGCCTTCCGCCCTGCTGCTGGCGCTGGTCTGGCCCCTGACCGGCTGGCTCGAAGGACGGGACTGGCGACTGCCCAGGATCCTCGCCATCCACACCGCCGCGGCGCTTGCCTTCGCCATCGTCGCGCAGGGGCCGTTCTGGACCATCTTCAAGGCCGGCAAGCCGCTCAGCTGGTACATCTGGCCGCTGCTCTACCACGCCATGACCTACCTGCTCGCCGCCGGCATCTTCCACCTGATCCGCGCCGGCGACCGGGCGCACCGCCAGGCGCTGGCGATGAAGGAGGCGCAGAACCTCGTGATCGCCGCCGAGCTGAGCGCCCTGCGCAACAAGCTCAATCCCCACTTCCTGTTCAACACCCTGCACTCGATCATCGCCCTCACCCAGCGCAACCCGGCTGCCGCGGAAACCGCGCTGTTCCAGTTTTCCGACATGCTGCGCTACGTGCTCGACACGGAACGCAATGGCAGCGACCGCGTGACCCTTGATGCGGAACTCGATTTCGTGCGCGACTACCTGGAGCTGGAACAGCTGCGCCTGGGCGCGCGCCTGCGCGTCGAATGGGACCTCGACGAGGATGCGGGCGACCATCCGCTGCCGGCGCTGTCGCTGCAGCCGCTGGTGGAGAACAGCATCAAGCACGCCTTCAATCCGCACAGCCGGCCGGGCGTCCTGCAGATCAGTACCCGCCGCGACGCGAAAGGCGAACTCACCATGACGGTGCGCGACAGCGGCCCCGGCGCCGATCCGGCGGCGATCGCGGCCTCGCCCGGCCTGGGCCTGCGCACCATCGAACGGCGCCTGCAGCTGGACTACGGCAGCCGCGCCGCCCTGCGCGTGGACAGCGCGGCAGGGATTGGCTTCTGCGTGTCCGTCACCATCCCGGCCATCCGTGAGGAGCTCGCCGCATGAACATGAAGACCGTTTTCTTCGCCGAGGACGAACCGCTGGCGCGCGACGTGCTGCGCGACGCCATCTATGCCCATCCCGGCCTGCGCCTGGTGGGCGAAGCGGCGGACGGCGCCAGCGCCCTGGCCCACATCACGCGCCTGCGTCCCGATGTCGTGTTCATGGACATCCAGATGCCCGAAATGACGGGCCTGGAGGTCCTGCGCCGGCTCGACTACCTGCCGCAAATCGTCTTCACCACGGCCTACGACCAGTACGCGGTCACGGCCTTCGAACTGCACGCGGTGGACTACCTGCTGAAACCCTTCACCCAGGCGCGTTTCGCGGCGGCGGTGGCGCGGCTGCTCGACGGTTCCGTCCATGCGCGCGACACCCTGAACAGCGCCTTGTCGCACGCCTCGGCTGCGCCGGCGCGCCTGGAGCGCATCCTGGTGCGCGACCGCGGCCGCATCTTCCCGCTGGCCACAAGCGAGATCGAATACATGAAAGCCGATTCGAAGTACACGGTGATCGTGACGCGCGGCCAGACCTTCCTGGTCCGCATCGGCATCTCGGAACTCGAGGCCCAGCTCGACCCGGCGCGCTTCGTGCGCATCCACCGTTCGGCCCTGGTCAACCTCGACTTCGTCGAGTCGATGCGTGCGGACGAGCAGTCGCAGTTGCAGATCCACATGCGCGACGGCGCGGTGCTGGGGGCGAACCGGGACGCATCGAAGATCCTGCGCGACATGGCGATCTAAGAAGAACAGGATGACGCTCGGGATGGCAGTGGAAGTGGCGATGCTGGTCGCCGCACTCGGCTTTGGCGCGCTTGCGGTCCGCCATTGGCGTGCACAGGGAAGGCCGGTATGGCATGGACTCGGCCTGGGCTGGGACCGAAGCTCGGGGCGCGACCTGGCGGCGGGCATCGCGATCGCCGGCCTGGCCATGCTCGGCATCTTCCTGCTCGAAGCGGCCATGGGCGCGATCACGACGTCGGCGCTCCGACAGCCGCCTTCATTGGGAGAACTCGGCAGCTGGCTCCTAGGCAAGGCGGCCGCCAGCGTGAAGGAAGAAATCCTGATGCGCGGCCTGCTCCTCTCCGGCCTGGTGCTGGCGCTGCGCGGACGCCGTGCGCCGGCCATCCTGCTGTCGGCCCTCGCTTTCGGCTGCACCCACCTGAGCAATCCGGGCGCGACGCCGATGTCGGTACTGGGCAATGCGCTCGGCGGTGTGATCTACGGGATCGCCTTCCTCTGCGCGGGCAGCCTGTGGCTGGCGATCGGCCTGCATTTCGCCTGGAATGTCGTCCAGGGTCCGCTGCTGGGCTTCCCGGTAAGCGGCATGGCGGCGGGCGGCCTGCAGCAGGTCCATGATCTTGGCCCGGCCTGGATCAGCGGCGGCGCCTACGGGCCGGAGGCCGGCCTGGTCGGGATCGCAATGCGCTTCGTGATCATCGCCCTGGTCCTGCTCTGGCTGAAATCCGCATGGCGCAAGGGGGCGCACCCGCCCTTCGTACGCGAGGCAGCCTAGAGCGGCCGTTCGGCCCTGCTGTCTGCAAAGGAGCGCGGCACCGCCCCGATCTGCTGCAGCACGCCCAGGCGGTCCGCCTGCAGCCAGGCGCGCACGATCTGGCCATTGCGGATCTGGTAGATCACATTGCCTTCCTGGCGCACGTCGCTGCTGCTGGGCGGCAGGCCGACGAACCAGCCGGCGTGGTTGGCGCGGAAGGTCCAGCGCAGCGCCACCCGGTCGCCTTCCCCGAACAGGTCATGGATCTGGAAACGCACGCCGGGAAAACCCGTCAGCACCGCCTCGATGGTGGCGCGGAATTCGCGCGGACCGTGCTCGCCGCGCGGGCCGATGAAATCCGGCGCCACCAGGGTGTCGATGCGGTCCAGGTCCCGCATGTTGATGCATTCCTCGTACAGGGTGCGAACCAGCTGCTTGTTGAATTCGACGGTGCTCAGGCCACTATTCACGACTTCCTCCAGGTGCTTGCATTAAGGTGAAGACGAGTGTAGAACCTCAACTTAACTTGAGGTCAAGAGGAAAATCATGGCGAAGATCGATCCAGCCGATATCAAGCGCCCGCTCACGGTGGGCGAGGTGGCGCAGCGCAGCGGCGTGGCCGTCTCGGCCCTGCACTTCTACGAATCCAAGGGCCTGATCCGCAGCGTGAGGAGCAGCGGCGGGCAGCGCCGCTACGGCCGCGACGTGCTGCGCCGCGTGGCGGTGATCAAGGTGGCCCAGCGCATCGGCATCTCGCTGGCCTCGATCAGCGCCGCCCTGGCTTCGCTGCCGGACGAACGCACGCCCACCGCCGAGGACTGGGCCCGCATGTCGCGTCTGTGGCGTACGGAACTCGACGAACACATCACCCAGCTCACCCGCCTGCGCGACGAACTCGATGGCTGCATCGGCTGCGGCTGCCTGTCGATGAAGGTGTGCAAGCTGCGCAATCCCCTCGACGAATTGTCCGATCAGGGCAGCGGGCCGCAGCTGTTGTAGACTTGGCGGATCCGCCAGCCGGGAACCGCGCGATTGAGGAGAGCATATGGAAAAAACCCAAGTGGATTTCGTCGGTCCCTTCTACCACGGCACCCGCGCCGACCTTCAGCCCGGCGACCTGATCGTGCCCGGCTACACCTCGAACTTCGGCGAGCGCAGGAAGGCCAACCACGTCTACTTTTCCGCCACGCTGGAAGCGGCGACCTGGGGCGCCGAGTTGGCGGCCGGTATTGGGCGCGGCAGGATCTATATCGTGGAACCGCTCGGCGACTTCGTCGACGATCCCAACCTGACCGACAAGAAGTTCCCCGGCAACCCGACCCGATCCTATCGCTCGCGCGAAGCCCTGCGCGTGGTCGGCGAGGTGAAGGACTGGATCGGGCACTCGCCCGAGGCCCTGCAGGCCATGCGGGACGGCCTGGCGCGGCTCAGGGAACAAGGCCTCGACGTGATCGACGACTGAGTCCGCGCGGCTAGGCGACCTGGATCCAGGTCGTCTTCAGTTCCGTGTACTTGTCGAACGCGTGCAGCGACTTGTCGCGCCCGTTGCCCGACTGCTTGTAGCCGCCGAAGGGCACCGTGATGTCGTCGTTGTCGTACTGGTTCACGTGCACGGTGCCGGCGCGCAGGGCGCGCGAGGTGCGGATCGCCTTGCCCATGTCGGCGGTCCAGACGGCGGCGGCGAGGCCGTAGGGCGTGGCATTGGCCTGGCGGATGGCCTCGTCGAGGTCCGTGAACGACAGCACCGACAACACTGGGCCGAAGATTTCTTCGCGCGCGATGCGCATGCCGGCGTCGACGCCGTCGAACAGGGTCGGCTCGACGTACAGGCCGCCGCTGTCCTGCCTTGCCGCCCTGCCGCCCGCCAGCAGACGTGCGCCCTCCTGCTTGCCGCTCTCGATGTAGCCGAGCACCGTCTTCATCTGGATCGGGTCGACGATGGCGCCCATCACGGTGTCCGGGTCCAGCGGGTCGCCGGGAGAATGGCGCGGCACCAGGGCCAGGGCCTTTTCGATGAAGGCGTCCTTGATCGACGCTTCCACGAACAGGCGCGAAGGCGCGTTGCAGCTCTCTCCCTGGTTGAAGTAGATCGACCCGATCGCGCTCGCCACGGCGGCGTCGAGGTCGGGACAGTCGGCGCAGACGATGTTGGCCGACTTGCCGCCCAGTTCCGTCCAGGCACGCTTGAGATTCGACTGGCCGGCCATCTGCACGATCTGCTTGCCCACGCGGGTCGAGCCGGTGAAGGCGATGCAGTCGACGTCCATGTGCAGGGCGAGCGCGCTGCCCGCCTCGTTCCCGTAACCCGGCAGCACATTGAACACGCCGGGCGGCACGCCGGCCTCCAGCGCCAGCTCGGCCAGGCGCAGCGATGTCAACGGGGCCTTCTCGGAAGGCTTGAGGACCAGGCTGTTGCCGCTTGCCAGGGCCGGGCCGATCTTCCAGGCCGCCATCAGCATCGGGTAGTTCCAGGGGATGACGGCGGCCACCACGCCCACCGGCTCGCGCGTGATCAGGGCCAGGCTGTCCTCGGGCGTGGGCGCCACCTGGTCGTAGAGCTTGTCGATCGCCTCGCCGTACCAGCGGATGCAGTTCTGCGCCAGCTGCACGTCCACGCTCAGGCTGTAGCGGATGGGTTTGCCCATGTCGAGGGTTTCCAGCAGCGCCAGCTCGTCCTGGTGCGCCAGCATCAGGTCGGCGAAGCGGACCAGGATCTTCTTGCGTTCGGCCGGGGCCTTGCCGGCCCAGCGCCGGTCTTCAAACGCCGCGCGGGCGGCGCGCACGGCGGCGTCGGCATCCTGGCCGTCGCAGCGGGCGAGCTCGGCCAGCTTGCGGCCGTCGACCGGGGACAGGCAGTCGAACAGGCCGCCCGAGCGCGCCGCGACCCGGGCGCCATCGATGAAGGCGCGGCCATCGGGCCGCAGGATATCTGCTCGTTCATGCCACAGGGATGTCGTCATGGTCTCCTCCGCTGCCTGCTGTCGAGGCAATCTTAACGCTTATGCGAATCCGGTAAAAGGCTATCGCTGGAATAGCAACAATCAATTTCTTTAATCATATGCATGAGCAATAGAATAATTCTCTCGAATAACACAAGTCGATAGATATCTATTATGAAAGCTCTGCATCTTCCTTCCGGCCGCATGGTCGCCTGCAGCCTGACCCTGGCGGTTGGTCTCATGGCCATGATCAACGGCGCCATGGCCCAACTCACCAAGGACAACGGCGCCCCCGTGGGCGACAACCAGAACAGCCAGACCGCCGGCCCGAACGGCCCGGTGCTGCTGCAGGACGTGCACCTGGTGCAGAAGCTGCAGCGTTTCGACCGCGAGCGCATCCCCGAGCGCGTGGTGCATGCGCGCGGCACGGGCGCCCATGGCAGCTTCACCGCCACCGAAGACCTGGGCGAACTCACCCAGGCCAAGCTGTTCAGCAAGGGCAAGGTCACTCCGGTGTTCGTGCGCTTCTCGACCGTCATCGGCGGCGCCGGCTCGGCCGAGACCGCGCGCGACCCGCGCGGCTTCGCCACCAAGTTCTACACCGAAGAAGGCAACTGGGACCTGGTCGGCAACAACCTGCCGATCTTCTTCATCCGCGATGCGATCAAGTTCCCGGACATGATCCACGCGCTCAAGCCGGACCCGGTGACCAATACCGGCAACCCGCAACGCGCCTTCGACTTCTTCTCGCACATTCCCGAGGCGACGCACATGCTGACCCGCGTCTACTCGAACTGGGGCGTGCCGGCCAACTACCGCCAAATGGACGGCAGCAGCGTCCACGCCTACAAGTTCGTGAACGCCAAGGGCGCTACCACCTACGTCAAGTTCGCCTGGAAGTCGCGCCAGGGCGAGCGCAACCTGCGCCCGGCCGAGATCGGCGCCGTGCAGGCGAAGAGCACCAACCATGCGACCGCCGACCTGTATGAGGCGATCGGCAAGGGCCAGTTCCCGGCCTGGGACCTGACCATCCAGACGCTCAAGCCGGAAGACCTGGACAAGTTCGACTTCGATCCCCTCGATGCGACCAAGGTCTGGACCGGAGTACCCGAGCGCAAGATCGGCACCATGGTGCTGAACCGCGTGCCGGACAATTTCTTCGAGTCGACCGAGCAGGTGGCCCTCGCCCCGGGCAATGTGGTGCCGGGTATCGAACCCTCGGAAGACCGCATGCTGCAAGGCCGCCTGTTCTCGTACAACGACACCCAGATCCACCGCGTCGGCACCAACTACCAGGCCCTGCCGATCAACCGTCCCCTGGTCCCTGTCAGGAACCACCAGCAGGACGGCGCCGCCAGCATCAGCGGCCGCAGCGGTTCGGTGAACTACGAGCCGAGCCGCCTGGCGCCGCTCCCGGCCAGCCCGCATGCCCGCGCCAGCGCCCTGTCGCTGCGCGGCACCACCCAGCAGCAAGGCATTGCGAAAACCCTGAACTTCCGCCAGGCGGGCGAGTTCTACCGCTCCCTGGGCAAGCAGGACCAGGATGACCTGATCGCCAACCTGTCCGGCGACCTGAAACGCGTGAGCAACAAGGAGATCCTGCACACCATGCTCTCACACTTCTGGAAAGCGGACGCCGGCTATGGCCTGCGCCTCGTGAAGGCGGTCGGCGCCGATCCCGGCACCATCGCCAGCCTGGCGGCCGCGCTGAAGGAATAAGTGCGCCCTCCCTGCCACCGGCCCGCCATGGCTCCCCATGGCGGGCTTTTTCCATTCTTGTCCCTCCGAGCAACATCTCGGATAAAAGCGGACAAAGTTGATCCAAGAGCCAGAATCTGCCTTTATAATCGCGGATTTTCCGCCCGATAATTTTCCTCCCCCGGAGCCCGCACCGCATGAACACCACTCTGATCGTTTTCGTCGCGCTTTACCTGCTCGGCACGCTGGGACTCGGGATGTGGGCGGGCACGCGTATCAAGAACACCAGCGACTTCGCCGTGGCCGGCCGCAGCCTGCCATTGATCATGGTGATCACCACGACGTTTGCTACCTGGTTCGGCGCCGAGACCGTGATGGGCGTGCCGGCCAAGTTCGTGCAGGGCGGCCTGAATGCGATCATCGAAGATCCCTTCGGCGCCGGCATGTGCCTGATCCTGGTGGGCCTGTTCTTCGCGTCCAAACTGTATAAACTGAACCTGCTGACCATCGGCGACTACTACCGCCAGCGCTACGGCAAGGGCATCGAGGTGTTCTGCTCGGTGGCCATCATCCTGAGCTACCTGGGCTGGGTGGCGGCGCAGATCACGGCGCTGGGCCTGGTGTTCACGGTGCTGACGGGTGGCGCGATGGCGCCGGCCACCGGCATGGTCATCGGCACCCTGGCGGTGCTGATCTACGTGGTGGTGGGCGGCTTCCTGGCCGTGGCGATCACCGACTTCATCCAGATGATCGTGCTGGTGGTCGGCATGACCATCATCGCCTTCTTCGCCGCGGACCTGGCCGGCGGCCCGGACAAGGTGCTGGCCATGGCGCAGCAGGCCGACCTGTGGCGCGTGCTGCCGGAGCCGAGCTTCACCGACATCGCCTTCTTCGTCGGCGCGGCCATCACCATGATGTTCGGCTCGATCCCGCAGCAGGACGTGTTCCAGCGCGTGATGTCGGCCAAGGACGCCCCGACCGCGCGCACCGGCGCGGTGATCGGCGGCGCCGGCTACATCGTGTTCGCTTTTGTTCCGATGTTCATCGTCGCCGCGGCCGTGGTCGTGATGGGCGATTCGGCGATGGACATCGCCAAGAACGACTACCAGCGCCTGCTGCCGACCTTCATCATGACCAAGATGCCCTTGATCATGCAGATCCTGTTCTTCGGCGCCCTGCTCTCGGCCATCAAGAGCACCTCCTCGGCCACCCTGCTGGCGCCGTCGACCAGCTTCGTGGAGAACATCCTCAAGAACCTGAGGCCTGGCATGAGCGACAAGCAGCAGCTGCTGGCGATGCGCATCACCATCGTGATCTTCGCCGCCCTGGTGCTGATGTACGCGATCGCGATGGAAGGCACCTCGATCTACGAACTGGTGTCGAGCGCCTACCAGGTCACGCTCGTGGGCGCCTTCGTGCCGCTGGTGATGGGCCTGTACTGGAAGCGCGCGACCACTCAGGGCGCCATCCTGTCGATCGGCGCGGGCATCCTGGTGTGGCTGCTGTTCTTCCCGCAGATCACCAACTGGGGCGATGCCTTCCCTGGCCAGCTGGCCGGCCTGCTGGCGGCCTTCGCCGGCATGTTCGTGGGTTCGCTGGCGCCGCAGGTGCTGAAGAACCGCAGCGAACCGGCCAAGCATATCGCCGCCAGCGCCTAAGTTTCTACTACGCTGCGGAATTGGGTCCCGGCCTTCGCCGGGACGACGTTCAACTGCTAGTGTTGGAACAGGCGTCATCGGTTTTCTTAGTTTGCTGTAAAACCGTCATCCCGGCGCAGGCCGGGATCCAGTCTTGTCAGCGAACCACCAACGCTATTCCATCCACCCCCGCCCCACCACCTCCTCCAGCGTCAAATCCAGGCAGTAGCCGATCCGCTCCACCATCTCGTCGATCTGCGCCACCGTGATCGACAGCGGCGGCGCCACGATCATGCGGTCACCGACCGCGCGCATGATCACCCCGTTGTCGAACATGTGCTTCCGGCACAGCATTCCCACCGCGTGGGTCGAGGGGAAGGCTTCGCAGTCGTGCGCCGTCTGCCCCTTGCGCCGCACCAGGTTCAGCCCCGCGGCGAGGCCGCAGGTTTCGGCATGCCCCACCAGCGGATGCGCCACGAGCGAAGCGAAGCGCGCCTTCAGGTGCGGCCCGGTCTCCAGCGCCACCCTGTCCACCAGGCGCTCGGCCTGCAAAATGCGGATGTTTTCCAGCGCCGCCGCGCAGGCCGCCGGGTGGCCGGAATAGGTGAAGCCGTGGTTGAAGTCCCCGCCCTTTTCGATGAGCAGATGCGCCACCCGCGAGCCGACCAGCACGCCGCCCAGCGGCACGTAGCCCGAGGTGACGCCCTTGGCGAACGCGATCAGGTCCGGTTCGAAGCCCATCAGCTGGCAGCCGAACCAGGCGCCCAGGCGGCCGAAGCCGCAGATCACTTCGTCCGACACCAGGAGAATGTCGTACTTGTCGCAGATGCGCTGGATCTCGGGCCAGTAGGTGGCGGGCGGGATGATGACGCCGCCCGCGCCCTGCACCGGCTCACCGATGAAGGCCGCGACCCGGTCCGGGCCGACCTCGAGGATCTTCTCTTCCAGCCAGCCGGCGGCATGCAGGCCGAATTCGGCCTCGCTCATGCCGCGTCCTTCCTCGGCGTAGTTGGGCTGGCCGATGTGAACGATGCCGGGGATCGGCAGCCCGCCTTGCGCATGCATGCCGGCCATGCCCCCCAGCGAGGCCCCGGCCATGGTACTGCCGTGGTAGGCGTTGCGGCGGCTGATGATGACCTCGCGCCCCGGCTTGCCGGCCAGCTGCCAGTAGCGCCGCACCATGCGGACGATGGTATCGTTGGCTTCGGAGCCGCTGCCGGTGAAGAAGACGTGCTGGAACTGGCTTGGTGCGATCTGCGCCAGCAGGGCGGCCAGCTTCACGGCCGGCACATTGGTGGTGTTGAAGAAGCTGTTATAAAAGGGCAGCTGCAGCAGCTGCGCATGGACGGCGTCGGCAATGCTGGCGCGGCCGTAGCCGGCGTTCACGCACCACAGGCCGGCCATGCCGTCGATGATTTTTTTGCCGTCCGAATCCCAGAGGTAGACGTCTTCGGCGCGCACGATCACGCGTGCGCCGCGTTCCCTCAGCGCGGCGTGGTCGGTGAAGGGATGCAGGTAGTGCGCGCTGTCGAGCTGCTGCAGGGCCTGCGTGTCATAGGCTTCTTGCACCTCGGGCGCAGTCACGCGCAGCGAGGCCACGGGGGTATTGGTGGTCATGATCGGCTCCCATTTTTTTTGAACCGATCACACGTGGAGGAGCAGGTGTTCCCGCTCCCACGGACTGATGACGCGCATGAACTCCTGGTGCTCCAGCTCCTTCACCGCAGAGTACACGTCGATGAAACGCTCGCCCAGGACATCGCGCAAGCGGTCTTCGCGCCGCAGCAGGGTGATGGCCTCGGACAGGCCCTGGGGCAGCTCGACCGGCATGTCGTAGGCGCTGACTTCCACCATGTCGCTCGGCTCGACCTGCTCGAGCATGCCCAGGTAGCCGCAGGCCAGCGTGACGGCCAGCGCGAGATAGGGGTTGGCGTCGGCGCCGATCACGCGGTTCTCGACGCGGCGGTCCTGGGCCCCCGACACCGGCACGCGGAAGCCCACCGTGCGGTTGTCCTGGCCCCATTGGAGGTTGATCGGCGCGGCCGAGTGGCGCACGATGCGGCGGTAGGAATTCACGTAGGGCGCGATGATGGCCATCGCCGAGGGCATGTAGCGCTGCAGGCCGCCGATGTAGTGGCGGAAGGCCTGCGAGGCCGTACCGTCCGGGTTGCTGAAGATGTTGCGGCCCGTCTGGGCGTCGACCACGCTCTGGTGCACGTGCATCGCCGAACCGGGTTCGTCGGCCATGGGCTTGGCCATGAAGGTGGCGTACATCTCGTGCTTGAGCGCCGCTTCGCGCAGGGTGCGCTTGAAGTAGAAGACCTTGTCGGCCAGGCCCAGCGGGTCGCCGTGCAGGAAGTTGATCTCCATCTGACCGGCGCCGATCTCGTGGATGAGGGTGTCGACGTCGAGGTTCATCATCTCGCAGTAATCGTAGATGTCCTCGAACAGCGGGTCGAATTCATTCACGGCGTCGATGCTGTAGACCTGGCGGCTGGTCTCGGCGCGGCCGCTGCGGCCGACCGGGGACGAGAGCGGCAGGTTGGGATCGATGTTCTTGGCCGTGAGGTAGAACTCGAGTTCCGGCGCCACCACCGGCTTCCAGCCCTTCTTGGCATACAGCCCCAGCACGCGGCGCAGCACGCTGCGCGGGGCGAAGTCGACCAGCTCGCCGTCGGCGAAATAACAGTCGTGGATGACTTGCGCGGTGGGGTCGACGGCCCAGGGCACCATGGTGATGGTGGTGGGGTCGGCCTTCAGGATCATGTCGCGGTCGGTGGCCGCGATGGCGCGGTTATAGGAGTCATCGCGCTCCGGGGTGTTGCCTGTCACGGTCATGCCCAGCACCACTTCGGGGATGCGCATGCCGCGGTCTTCGGTGAACTTGATGCGGGGGAGGATCTTGCCACGCGCCACGCCGGTGAGGTCGGGGACCAGGCATTCGATTTCAGTGACCCGTTTCGCGTTGAGCCACTCCTCCATGTCGGTGTAAGAAAAATTGTCGCGGATTGCCATGATTGCCTCTCTGTCTGTTTCGAATTCCACGCGCACAGCGGCGACGTGCCGGGTGCGCAACGCACATCAGACAGGGAAGCTAGGGGACGGCGCTGGTGGTCCACAGGAGGCCGGCCATCCGGTTGACAAACACGGTCATGCGGAACTCCGTAACTGCTCGCGCAGCTGGTCGAGCTGCTGCGCCCGTTTCAGCGCCTGGCGTTCGCGGCAGGCATCGCCGAAGGCGCCGAACATCTTCATCGAATAGGGGTTGTGCTGGATGCGCCACTCGGGGTGCCACTGCACCGCCAGCGTGAAGCCGGGCGCGGTGGACACCGAAAATGCTTCGACCAGGCCATCCTCCGCTACTGCTTCGACGCTCAAGCCGGGGGCGAGTTCGTTCACCCCCTGGCCGTGCAGCGAGTTCACGGGGATCTCGGACTGGCCCAGCATGCGCTCCAGGCAGCCGCCCGGCGTCAGGGTGACGTTGTGGGCGTCGCCATACTGCTCGTCCATGCCGAGCTCGGGATTCTCGCGGTGGTCGAACTTGCCGGCCACGGTCTGCACCGCCTGGTGCAGGCTGCCGCCCAGGGCCACGTTCATTTCCTGGAAGCCACGGCAGATCGCGATGATCGGGATGCCGCGCTTGACCGCTTCGCGGATCAGGGGCAGCGTGGTCTGGTCGCGCGCCGGGTCCTGGGGCAGGCTGGGGTCGAGCACTTCCTCGGAATAGTAGCTGGGGTGCACGTTCGACGCCGAGCCGGTCAGCATGATGCCGTCGCACAGCTGCAGCATGGTTTCCAGGTCGAGCGAAACGCCCAGCGAGGGCAGGATCATGGGTGCACAATCGGCGCCGAGGACGACGGCGTCGACATACTTGTGCTGGGCAGCGTGATAAGGATGTTCGCCGAAATCACGCGTGCATGCGGGGACGATGACGATGGGGCGCATGTCTCTACCTTGTCGTGAAGCGCACGAAACCATGATACGAGCATTCCGGTCCGGGCGCGAGCGGCCATTGATTAAGATCAACAGTACCGTGTGAACGTGGCGCGGGAGGGGCGCGTGCCTGCTGATCTGCCAGGGAACAGAGGTTCCATAGCAAAAGCTTAAAGGTATCTCGACAAACATGCCAACACGCCTGGCGCCAAGATGGTTTGAAATTTCCTTTCAGAAATCCCCTTGGCGTGAAATTTTATTTCATTTAGGAATCCGGACTGCTATCTCTTTCTTTTGTCACTGTCGCGCAAATTGACACAGATCCCGGATTTTTCCTCTCTTCTGGGGCCAAGTCCTTGAATTTCCTTTGTATTCCAATCCGGGCATGCAGATTGCTTAGTTCAGTACAACTTCCCTTTCATGAGGAAGGCGACTAAAAGGGGATCATTCCATGAAAGCAGTCAAACACACGCTCGCAGCTGCCGCACTTGCCCTCGGCGTCTGCAACGGCGCCTCCGCCGAACTCATCACCCACACCGTCGATCCCATCGACTTCAACATCAATTCCTATCTGTCGCTGAATTACACGCACGACCTGACTTCGTATGGCTTGCCGGGTCCCACCGTGAATGCGGTGTCGCTGTCGGTCTACCTCTACGACATTACCGATCTGTTTCGCGCGCATTCGGAAACCGTGACGTTCCGCTTTGACGGCGGCCCGGGCCAGAACGTCTCGAACGTGAGCCTGTGGGGACGGAACTACACCTTCGACCTGGACGCCTCGGTGCTGGACAATGGCGTGCTGTCGGTGTCGCTGAACGTCGGCTGCGACCGCCGCTTCTTCGGTGTCTGCACCTCACCCCAGGACGTGATGTTCGACCGTTCGGTGCTGACCGTCGACGTCACCCGCGCGGCCGTGCCCGAGCCGGCCACCCTCCTGAGCCTGGGCGCCGGCCTGCTCGGCCTGCTTGCCCTGCGGCGCCGCCAGCGCGGCATCGGGCATGCGGTCGCAATCTCGTAGCAATCTGTTACAGCTGTTCAGTGCACCATCTCCAGAGGCATTGCGTTATGGAAGGAAAGCCGGGTGCATGTCGCGCCCGCGCGCTGCCTCTCATGGAGAAATGATGAAACCCCTGCTCGCCGCCTTCGCCTTGCTGGCATCGTTCAACCACGCTGCCGCCGGCGAGATCTCGCTGTTCACGGATGCGGACTTCCGCGGCCGTCCGCTGACGCTGCGCGAACCGGTCCTGAACCTGGACAGGATCGGGTTCAACGACCGCGCATCTTCGGCCATCGTTCGTTCGGGCACCTGGGAGATCTGCGAGCACAAGGATTTCGGCGGCCGCTGCATCGTGCTGGGACCGGGCGAATACCGGATGTTCGACGGCTTCAACGACCAGGCCTCGTCGGTGCGCGAACTGGAGCGCGGACGCCGGGACCGGCGCCATGACGATGGCGGGTGGGGCCGGCGCGGCTCCAGGGACGACGACCGGCGCGGTCCTCCGGTCGAGCTGTTCGCCGATCGCCGTTTCGGCGGCGAGGGCGTCATGCTGGACAGTGATGTGCACTCCCTGCGTTCACGCAATTTCAACGATCGCGCGGGCTCGATGATCGTCCGCGACGGCGAATGGCAGGTCTGCGAGCATGACGACTACCGCGGGCGCTGTGTCGTCTACGGGCCGGGCCGCCATCCGCTCCCGCGCGGCCTGGACGGCATGGTGTCGTCGGTGCGAAGGGTGCGCTGATACCGGCCCCGCGGTGCCCTACTTCTCTCGTTGCGGCTTCAGCGCGGCCAGCGCCGCCGCCAGGACGGCGTCGCCCCCACCGCGCAGGTCGGCCACCGCCGGCGCCGCCTTGACGTCCGGCTGGATGCCGTGGCCGACCCAGGCGCGTCCATCCGGGAAGGTATCTGCCTTGGTACAGATGCGGGCCATGCCGCCGCCCGGCAGCGAGATGAACAGGGGCTGGCCGGTGCTGCCGCCGGTGGCCTCGCCCACGATCGGGCCACGCTTCATCGATGCGAAAGCCACCGCGAAATCCTCGGCCGCCGAGTAGGTGCCGCCTGAAGTCAGCAGCGCGACCGGGCCGGTGTAGTGGCGCGCTCCGTCTGCCGCCCTTGGATTGTGCGGCTTGTTCAGGTCGGGCATGGCGCGGTTCCAGGCGCGGTAGGTCGGCACATACTGGCGGGTCGACCAGCGCCCGGTCTCGAAAGGCTTGTCGGTGAGCGTGGCGAGCACCTTGTAGCCGACGTCGGAATTGCCGCCGCCGTTGTTGCGCACGTCGATGATCACGGCGCTGCTTGCCTTGATCTGCTCGAACGCGGCCAGCCAGGCATCAAGCGCGCGCCTGTCGCCGAAGCTGTTCAGCGCCACATGGGCCACATTGCCCGGCAGCTTGCGCAATTCAAATGGCGGCGTCTGCGGCAGCGCTTTCGCATGGGCCTCGGGGTCGACGCGGCGCACCTCGAGCGCCGCCGTCTTGCCGCTCGCCAGGCGGAACAGGACGGTCGGCGCCTTGTCCAGGCGACCGGACAGGAAGGAATAGCCGTAGGCGCGGCGCGCCATGTCCTGCGGCGTCGAGGCGCTGATGACGGGCACCAGCTCGCGCTCCACGTAAGCGGTCACGGGCTCGCCGTCGACTTCGAGGATCTCGGCGCCGGGCACGATGCCCCTGGCCAGCAAGGCCGGATCCTGCACCGCGCGCACCAGCACCTTGCCCTCGACCAGCTGGGTCTGCAGCAGCGGCCGCGCCATCGTGGTCCGGCGCAGTTCGACGGCCGGGTAGACGTTGGTGTGGCCGTCCTGCAGCTTCGCGCACAGCTCCATCAGCACGCGGTAGTACTCGGCGGTCGAGGTGGTGGCGCGCACCTTCGGGATGGTCTCAAGGTAGAGCCGGTCCCAGTCGATCTCCTTGAGCTTGTTCACGTACACGAAGTTGTACTTCACCTCGGACCAGAACTTCGACAGGCCGGCGACCTTCTCGTCCTCGCCCAGGTTCTCGCGGTAGGGCGAAGCCAGCGCCGGCGAATCGAAGAGGCGTGCATCGAAGGCCTGCTTCTCTTTCGCTTCGGCGACGAGGGGCGCCCACCGCGCATCATTGCGCAGCACCGCCAGATCGCCGTCGCGCTCCATGTGCTCGACGTTCCGGTAGCCGCCCTCGATCGCCAGCCGCAGCGCGCCGAAGGCGCTGTCGACGTCGCCTGCCAGCGCATGCGAGCAGGCGGCGTTGTACTGCAGGCCGGCGTTCGGTTCGCGCTGCCAGGCCTGCTGGTAGAGCGCGGCCGATTGCGCGTACTGCTTCGCCTCGTAGGCGCGCTCGCCCTGGGCTTCGAGTTCTTGCGCGGCCTGGGCGAAGCAGGCGTTCGAGAAGGCCGCGACGAGCGCGGCGGCGAGGATGTGGCGTGCCATGAAAAACTCCTTTGTTCTTGGATGGGAGCGATTCTACGAAGCGCCGCATGCGCTTGGCAGCGCCATGCGACAGGCCGCACAAAACGCGGAACAGGCCGCGTGCTTCCTGCCCGGCCGTCCGCCCGCGTCTTGCAAAAAGGTCTACCATGCCCACTTCAATGCAGCCATGGAGAAGAAGGCCATGCCGAACCTGAACGATCCGAGCCTGCTCCGCCAGCAGGCCTATCTCGGCGGCGAATGGGCCGACGCCCTCGACGCCTCGACCATCACCGTCACCAACCCCGCCACCGGAGAAACGCTGGGCACCGTGCCGCACATGGGTGCCCAAGAGACGCGCCGCGCGATCGAAGCGGCAAGCAAGGCCTGGCCGGAATGGCGCCGCAAGACCGCCAAGGAACGCGCCGCCGTCCTGCGCCGCTGGTACGAGCTGATGATGGAACACGCCGACGACCTGGCGCTCCTGATGACGCTCGAACAGGGCAAGCCGCTCGCCGAGTCCAGGGGCGAAGTCGGCTATGCCGCCTCCTTCTTCGAATGGTTCGCCGAACAGGCCAAGCGCATCGAGGGCGACATCCTGGAGCCGCCCTCCCCCAGCCTGCGCATCCTCGTCACGAAAGAGCCGATCGGCGTGTGCGCCGCCATCACGCCCTGGAACTTCCCGGCCGCGATGATCACCCGGAAGGTGGCGCCCGCGCTGGCGGCAGGCTGTCCCATCGTGCTCAAGCCCGCCGAGCTGACGCCCTTCTCGGCCCTGGCGATGGCGGAACTGGGAGAACGTGCCGGCGTGCCGAAAGGCGTGTTCTCGGTGCTGACGGGCGACTCCAAAGCCATCGGCGGCGAATTGTGCGCCAACCCCACCGTGCGCAAGCTGAGCTTCACCGGTTCCACCCAGGTCGGGCGCCTGCTGATGGAGCAGTGCGCGCCCACGCTGAAAAAACTGTCGCTGGAACTGGGCGGCAATGCGCCCTTCATCGTCTTCGACGACGCCGACATCGACGCCGCGGTCGAAGGGGCGATCGCATCGAAGTACCGCAATATGGGCCAGACCTGCGTGTGCGCGAACCGCATCTATGTGCAGGACGGGGTCTACGACGCCTTCGCGGAAAAGCTTGCCGCCGCGGTGGGCAAGCTCAAGGTCGGCAACGGCGTCGAGCCGGGCGTGAACCAGGGCCCGCTGATCGAAGAGAAGGCAGTGGAGAAGGTCGAGCAGCACATCGAGGACGCCGTGTCCAAGGGCGCCCGCGTTCTGCTCGGCGGCAAGCGCCACGCGCTCGGCCACACCTTCTTCGAGCCGACCATCCTGCTGGACGTGACGCCCGCGATGCGCCTGGCGAACGAGGAGACCTTCGGCCCGGTGGCGCCGCTCTTTCGCTTCACAACAGAAGAGGAAGTCATCGAACTGGCCAACGCCAGCGAATACGGCCTCGCGTCCTACTTCTACGCGCGCGACATCAGGCGCGTGTGGCGCGTGGCGGAGCAAATCGAAAGCGGGATCGTCGGCGTGAACACCGGCCTGATCTCGAACGAGATCGCGCCCTTCGGCGGCGTGAAGCAGTCGGGCATGGGGCGCGAAGGCTCGAAGTACGGCATGGACGATTACCTCGTCCTCAAGTACATCTGCCTGGGCGGCATGTAAGGGCCAATTCCCCGAAACGCCGCATCCATTCCGCGATTCGGCGCACTGGTCGCAACAGGCCTGTGCGCCGCTACGCCTGCTTCCTACAATCCGTCCCATTCGAACAGTAATCGCCATTCACGAAAGGGACACCATGAAAAAGCTCGGCCTCCTCCTCCCGCTGGTCCTCCTTACCGCCTGCGGCAGCACCAACAGCTACCTGGCGCAGAAGAACACCACCGTCGAGATGTACCACATCTTCGACTTCAAGACCGGCGCGTCCACGGCCCTGCTTGCCCGCGCCGCGACCGAAGGCCTGGGCCGCAACACCAACAGCGTCAACGCGAACACCCCGCTGCAGCTGGGCGCCGTGGTGCCGGAGACCCCTGGCCGCTTCACCATCACCGACCTCGGCGCAAAGCTGGGCAATACCGGCATGGGCCAGCTGATGCAGATGGCGGCGATGCAGAACGGCGGCGCCGGATTCAAGGCGGCGAACTGCGAAGGTGCGGCCTGGACCGCTCGGGCGGTGCGCCACATCGCGGGGTCGAACAACCTGACCCTGTACGCCTGCCTGTACAAGTACAAGGCCGGCTACCAGCTGGACACCTATGCGGTGTTCCAGAAAACCGAAGGGGGACTCGAGCAGGTCTCGCGCGACCTCGCCAACCGCCTGGTCGGCACGCCCGAGGAATGGGTCAACAAGACGATCCGCGACATGGTGCGCAGCATCGAGACGGCGGCGCAGGCCAAGTCCAGCTATGTCGAAGGCATGCCGGAACTGGGGCCGGAACCGGCCATCGCCGGGCTGGGCTCTTGACCCTCAGGCCTCGCCGCGGTCCTTGTACTCATAGTATTTGCGCGCGTCGCCGCGCACCCGCTCGGCCGGGTACTTGGCCCGGTTGAGCACCATCTTCTCTTCCACCGCCGCGAACAGGTCGACGTCCAGCTTGTCGGCCAGGCGCACGAGATAGACCAGCACATCGGCCATCTCGTGGCGCACTTCAAGCAGCTTGGCCTCGCCCAGCTCTTCAGGACGGCCGTCCTTCAGCCACTGAAAATGCTCCAGCAGCTCGGCCGCCTCCACCGTCAAGGCCGAGGCCAGGTTCTTCGGCGTGTGGAACTGATCCCAGTCGCGCTCGTCGACAAACGTGCGGACGATGGCGCGCAGCCGAAGCAGATCACTGTCCGCGTCGTTCTTCACGCACCTGGTCCCCGTCGAGGTAGCCGCTCAGGACGCGGTCCAGCTTGGGCGCGATCTCTTCGAACGAGCTGACCGTGATGCCGAGGTCGCGCAGCAGGCCGTCGTGCACGCCGTAGACCCAGCTGTGGATGGTCAGCGGCTGGCCGCGTTCCCAGGCATCGCGCACGATGGTGGTCTGGGCCACGTTGATGACCTGCTCGGCCACGTTCAGCTCGACCAGGCGGTTGACGGCGGCGCGGCCGGCCACGTTGCCGAGGTATTTGCCGTGCTTGTCGCGCACGTCGCGCACGTGGCCGAGCCAGTTGTCGGCCAGGCCCACGCGCGCGCCGGTCAGCGCCGCGCCCACGCCCGAGCAGCCGTAGTGGCCGCACAGGATGATGTGCTTGACCTTCAGGACGTCGATCGCGAACTGCAGGACGGAGAGGGCGTTCAGGTCGGAGTGCGCGACCACGTTGGCGATGTTACGGTGCACGAACAGCTCGCCAGGCGCCATGCCCAGCAGTTCATTGGCCGGCACGCGGCTGTCCGAGCAGCCGATCCACAGGTATTCCGGCGCCTGCTGTTCCGACAGCGCCTTGAAGAAGTTCGGGTCCTCGGCCACCATCGAGGCGGCCCATTTGCGGTTGCGTGCGAAGAGGTCTTCGGCGGTCACGCCCGTTGTCTTGTTGTCCAATTTTTCTCCCTGGGTGATGCGTACTGAATAGGCAAGAGTATACCAGTAGGGTGGGCAGGTCTCCTGCCCACGCGGTCAACGCACGGATATGAGCCACGGTGCGTCCAATCACCCGTGGTTTGACCGCGTGGGCGGAAGATCCGCCCACCCTACGAACGGCGAAAAAAAACCGCTGCCGGTTCACCGGTCAGCGGTTTTTCGTCATGGTCTCTTACTCGAAGAAGTCCTTGACCTTGTCCATCCAGCCCTTGCTCTGCGGGCTGTGCTTGGCGCCGCCCTCGACGGTCGAACGGTCGAACTCGCGCAGCAGGTCCTTCTGCTTGTCGGTCAGCTTGACCGGGGTCTCGACGACCACGTGGCAGAACAGGTCGCCGGTGTAGCCCGAGCGCACGCCCTTGATGCCCTTGCCCTTGAGGCGGAAGGTCTTGCCGGTCTGGGTGCCTTCGGGCACCGTGAACGAGACCTTGCCGGTCAGCGTAGGCACTTCGATCTCGCCGCCGAGTGCGGCTTTCGCGAAGGAGATCGGCATCTCGCAGTGCAGGTCGTCGCCTTCGCGCTGGAAGACGGCGTGTGGCTTGATGTGGATCTCGACGTAGAGGTCGCCCGACGGTCCGCCATTCGTGCCCGGCTCGCCGTTGCCGGTCGAGCGGATGCGCATGCCGTTGTCGATGCCGGCCGGGATCTTGACTTCCAGCGTCTTGTTGCGCTTGATGCGTCCGGCGCCGCCGCAGGCCGCGCACGGTTCCGGAATGATCTTGCCGCTGCCGTGGCACTTCGGGCAGGTCTGCTGGATGCTGAAGAAGCCCTGCTGCATGCGTACCTGGCCGTGGCCGTGGCAGGTGGTGCAGGTGACCGGTTGCGTGCCCGGCTTGGCGCCGCTGCCGTGGCAGGTGTCGCACTTGTCCCAGCTCGGCACGCGGATGGTGGTCTCGTAGCCGTGGGCCGCCTGCTCCAGGGTGATCTCGAGGTTGTAGCGCAGGTCCGCGCCGCGGTAGACCTGGGGTCCGCCGCCGCCGCGGCCGCCACGGCCCCCGCCGAAGATGTCGCCGAAGATGTCGCCGAAGGCATCGCCGAAACCGCCGGCGCCGAAACCGCCTCCGCCGCCGCCCATGTTCGGATCGACGCCGGCATGACCGTAGCGGTCATAGGCCTCGCGCTTCTCCGGATTGGTCAGCATCTCGTAGGCTTCCTTGACCTCCTTGAACTTCTCCTCCGCTTCCTTGTTGTCCGGGTTGCGGTCGGGGTGGTACTTCATCGCGAGCTTGCGGTACGACTTCTTGATGTCGTCTTCCGACGCATTCTTCGCGACCCCGAGGATCTCGTAAAAATCACGCTTTGCCATTGGCGGCACCTTGCTTGTCAAATACTGTAAAACGGTTTTATGCAAAAAAACCGAGCCGGGGAACCAATCGGTCGCAGCGGCTCGGTGGTTCCGTCATGCGGAGCAAAGGCCCACGCCCCTGCCCCACCGGAGTTTACTTCGCGTCTTTCACTTCCTTGAAGTCGGCGTCGACCACGTCGTCCTGCTGCGCCTGCTGGCCAGCGGACTCGCCGCCCGGCTGCTGGCCGCCGGCTGCGCCAGCCTGCTGCGCCTGCATGTCGGCGTACATCTTCTCGCCCAGCTTCTGCGCCGCGCTCGACAGTGCCGATGTCTTGGCGTCGATGTCGGCCTTGTCGCCCGACTTCAGCGAACCTTCCAGGTCGGCGATCGCCGCTTCGATCTTCTCCTTCTCGCCGGCTTCCAGCTTGTCGCCGTACTCGGTCAGGGACTTCTTGGTCGAGTGCACCAGCGCGTCGCCCTGGTTGCGGGCTTCGGCCAGTTCCTTGACCTTCTTGTCCTCTTCCGCGTTCAGCTCGGCGTCCTTCACCATCTTCTGGATTTCTTCTTCCGACAGGCCCGAGTTGGCCTTGATGGTGATCTTGTTTTCCTTGCCGGTGGCCTTGTCCTTCGCGCCCACGTGCAGGATGCCGTTGGCGTCGATATCGAAGGTCACTTCGATCTGTGGGGTGCCGCGCGGCGCC
>JBFLVV010000039.1:0-46660 GCA_040758275.1 Pseudomonadota bacterium | reverse complement strand
GGCGCGCGGCGTGATGGAGCTGCTGGAAGAGATCAACGCCGCCGGCACCACCATCCTGATGGTCACCCACGACCCGGAGCTGGCCGTGCGCACCCACCGCAACGTGCACATCATCGACGGCCAGGTCTCGGACCTGGTGCGCAAGGGCCCGACCCTGGTCGACAAGGCCACGGCATAAGGAGCGGGACGCCATGTTCTCCTACTACTTCAAGCTCGGCGTGCGCAGCCTGCGCCGCAACCCCGCGCTGACCGCGCTGATGGTGCTGACCCTGGCCATCGGGGTGGCCGCCAGCGTCTCCACGCTCACCATCCTGCATGTGATGTCGGGCGACCCGATTCCCGAGAAGAGCGACCGCCTCTTTGTGCCGCTCGTCGATAACGGCCAGGTAGAAGGCTGGGTGCCAAGCGACGGCCGCAACGACGACCAGCTGGGCTACATCGACGCCGCCAACTTCCTCAAGAGCGGCCAGGGCGAACGCCGCACCGCCATGTACGGCGTCATGCGTCCGGTCGAGCCGCCGCGTACCGACATCCCGGCTTTCAACGCCACGGGCATGGCGCCGACCCGCGACTTCTTCGCGATGTTCAACGTGCCTTTCCTGCACGGCCAGGCCTGGACGGAGGGCGACGACACCCGCGGCGCCGACGTGGTGGTGCTGGGCCGCGAGACCGCCGAGAAGCTGTTCGGCGATGCGAACCCGGTCGGCAAGCAGCTGCGCATCGGCGGCTTCCCCTACACCGTGGTCGGCGTGACCGATACCTGGGCGCCGGTGCCGCGCTACTACAAGCTGATCGGCGGCAGCCGCTTCGGCCAGGGCGAGGAGTTCTTCATTCCCTTCTCCAACGCGCTGCGCCACGAGATGGGCCATAACGGCAGCATGAGCTGCAACGCCAACCGGGATCCCGGCTTCGCCAACCTGCTGCTGTCGGAATGCACCTGGATCCAGTTCTGGTTCGAGACCAGGTCTGCCTCCGATCGCGCCGAGCTGCAGTCCTGGCTCGACAACTATGCCAACGACCAGCGCAAGCTCGGCCGCCTGAAGCGCAATGCGCCGAACGCGCTGTACAACGTGATGGAGTGGATGGAAGAGATGAAGGTCGTCGGCAACGACAGCAAGCTGCAGGCCTGGCTGGCGTTCGGCTTCCTGATCCTCTGCCTGGTGAACACCGTCGGCCTGCTGCTGGCGAAATTCTCGGTGCGCGCCTCCGAGATCGGCGTGCGCCGCGCCCTGGGCGCCTCGCGCGCCGACGTGTTCAAGCAGTTCCTGATCGAGACCGGCGTGGTCGGCCTGGTGGGCGGCGTGCTGGGACTGGTGCTGGCCTTCGGCGCCCTGGCGCTGATCGGCATGCAGAGCCGCGGCATGGCGATCGTCGCGCGCATGGACTGGCAGATGCTGCTGCTGACCTTCGTCATGTCGGTGCTGGCGGCCCTCCTCGCCGGCCTGCTGCCGACCTGGCGCGCCTGCCAGGTGACCCCGGCAATCCAGCTCAAGTCGCAATGACGCACCCTTGATACGAACGAGAGACCATCATGGAAATCCGTCCCATCCTGTCCGCCCTGCTGCGGAACAAAACCGGCCCGATCCTGGTTGCGCTGCAGGTCGCGCTGAGCCTGGGCATCCTGGCCAACGCCCTGCACATCGTCGAAGAGCGGCGCGCCGTGGCGGCGCGTCCTTCCGGCCTGCTTGATGAGGCCTCCACCTTCTACTTCCAGGTGCGCAACCTGAACACCGACGGCCCCGAGCAGATGCTGGCCACGATCCGGCGCGAGACCGAGGTCCTGCGCGCGGTGCCGGGCGTGGCCTCGGTAGCCCAGGTGTCGCAGATGCCGCTGTCGCGCAGCGGCAGCAACAACAGCGTCGCCATCGACCAGGGCCAGGAACGCGAAACCGCGGTCGCCTCGCAGTACGTGTCCGGCGACTCCCTGGTCAAGACCTTCGGCCTGAAGCTGGTCGAAGGCCGAGACTTCCTCCCGGGCGAGATCGTCGAGGTCAACGAGAACGAACAGCGCGAGCTGCCCAAGCAGGTCATCGTCACCAAGGCGCTGGCCGATAAAATGTGGCCCGGCGCCTCCACGGCGATCGGCAAGCAGGTCTGGTTCGGCACCGGCGACGGCGCCCTGTCCTCGCAGGTCGTGGGCGTGGTCGAACGCCTCCAGTCCGCCCACGGCGAGATGGGCGAACGGGCCGAATTTGCCACCATCGTCCCGGCGCGCGTGTATGGCCGCCCCGGCAATATGTATGCGATCCGCACCGAGCCCGGCCAGCGCGACCGCGTCATCAAGGAAGCGGAAGAGGCGCTGCGCAAATCCTCCGCCACCCCGGTCATCATGCAGGCCAAGACGACCGAGGAAGACCGCAAGAACCGCTACCGCGCCGACCTGGCCCTGTCGTGGATGCTGATCACGGTGAGCGTCCTGCTGCTGCTCGTCACCAGCAGCGGCATCGTCGGCATGGCCAGCCTGTGGGTCACCCAGCGCCGCAAGCAGATCGGCGTGCGCCGCGCACTGGGCGCCCGCAAGCTCGACATCCTGCGCTACTTCATCCTTGAAAACTTCATGATCACCAGCGCTGGCGTGTTCGGCGGCGTGCTGTTCGGCCTGAGCCTGAACCACCTCTTGGTGACGAAGCTCGAGATGGCGCGCCTGCCGGTGCATTACCTGGTGGGCGGCGCGGTGGTGTTCTGGGCGCTCGGCATCCTGGCCGCCTATGGCCCGGCCTGGCGCGCAGCCAGCATCTCGCCGGCGACCGCAACCCGCAGTGCCTGATGTGTTTGCAGCAATGATATGCTTGTCGCCATGCCCACTGTACTGATCATCGACGACAACGCCGCGGTCGCCATCGCGCTCGAGGTCCTGTTCTCCCTCCACGACATCGCCTCGCTGCGCGCGGCTTCGCCGGAAGAGGGGCTGGCCATCCTCGAGCGCGAGGCGGTGGACCTGGTCATCCAGGACATGAACTTCACGCTTGAGACCACCTCGGGCGACGAGGGCGTGGCCCTGTTCCGCGAGATCCGCAAGCGCCACCCGGACCTGCCGGTCATCCTGCTCACGGCCTGGACCCACCTGGACGCGGCCGTGGAGCTGATCAAGGCCGGCGCTGCCGACTACCTGTCGAAGCCCTGGAACGACGAGCGCCTGCTCACCACGGTCACCAACCTGATCGAGCTGGGCCAGGCCAACCGCGCCCTGAACCAGCGCCTGCAGCGCGAACGCAAGGCCAGGCGCGAGCTGGAACAGAACTTCGACCTGCGCGGCCTGGTATGGCAGGACCCGGCCACCGAACGCGTGCTCACCCTGGCCTGCCAGGTGGCGCGCGCCGACGTGCCGGTCCTGATCACGGGCCCGAACGGCACCGGCAAGGAGCGCATCGCCGAGATCATCCAGGCCAACTCGCAGGTGGCGAATGGGCCCTTCGTGGTGCTCAACTGCGGCGCCCTGCCCTCCGAGCTGATCGAGGCCGAGCTGTTCGGGGCCGATGCCGGCGCCTACACCGGCGCCTCGAAAGCACGCGAAGGCAAGTTCGAGGCGGCGGACGGCGGCACCCTCTTCCTCGACGAGATCGGCAACCTGCCGCTGGCCGGGCAAATGAAGCTGTTGCGCGTGCTGGAGACCGGCCGCTTCGAGCGCCTCGGCTCGAACCGCGAGCGCCAGGTCAAGGTACGCGTGATCAGCGCCACCAATGCCGACCTGTCCGCCATGATCCGCGCCGGGACCTTCCGCGAAGACCTGTTCTACCGCCTCAACGTGATCGAGCTGCGCCTGCCGCCGCTCGCCGCGCGTCCCGGCGACATCCTGCCACTCGCCCTGTCCTTCCTGCGCGGGAAGACCCTGCATCCGTCTGCGGAGAACGCCCTGCTGGCCCACAACTGGCCCGGCAATGTGCGCGAGCTGAAGAACGTGATGGCGCGCGCCAGCCTGCTGGCGCAAGGCGCGGTGATCAAGGCGGCCGACCTCGGCCTGCCGCTGGCCGTGGGCAGCAGCCACGATGCGGAACCCGACCGCGAGGCCATCGTCCAGGCCCTGGCCCGCGCCAATGGCGTGGTGGCCCAGGCGTCCAGCGAACTCGGACTGTCGCGCCAGGCCCTGTACCGGCGCATGGAGCGGCTCGGCATCGCACGCACGGCATGAGCGGGGAGCGCCGGGGCTTTCGGCTGTCGTTGGTCACGCGCTGGTCGGCGCTGGTCGGCACCCTGCTCGCGCTCGGCATCCTGATCGCCCTCGGCCTCGACCACTTCTTCCCTGACCAGCCGGTGCTGGTGTTCTGCGCCTGTATTCTGGCCATCGTCCCGATCTCCATCATCACCATCCGCTCGCAGATCCAGCCCATCCTGTCGCTGTTCCGGGCGCTGGAGGGCACGGTGACGAGCTACCGGGACGGCGACTTCTCCTTCAGCCTGCACTGGCCGCAGAACGACGAGCTGGCCGACCTGATCGCCGCCCACAACGAACTCGGCAAGGTGCTGCGCGAGCAGCGCCTGGGCCTGGTGCAGCGCGAGCTGCTGCTCGACACCATGGTCCAGAACACGCCGGTCGCCATGCTGCTGGTGACGGACTCCGGCGCCGGCAGCGGCGCCATCGTCTACGCCAACCTGGCCGCGCGCCAGCTGCTGTCCGAAGGCCGCAAGCTGGAAGGCCACCAGCTGGGCGAGGTCCTCGAACATGCGGCGCCGGCCCTGAAGGAAGCGCTGGCGCGCGGCGGCGACGGCCTGTTCACCGCCGGCGAGGCCGAGGACGAAGAGGTCTACCACCTGGCGCGCTCGAGCTTCACGCTCAACGGCCGGCGCCACGAGCTGCTGCTGCTGCGCCACCTCACCCTTGAATTGCGGCGCCAGGAAGTGCAGACCTGGAAGAAGGTGATCCGCGTGATCAGCCATGAGCTCAACAACTCGCTGGCGCCGCTCGCCTCGCTGGCGCATTCCGGCGCGGAGCTGGTGCGGCGCGGCCAGACCGAGCGCCTGCCGCAGATCCTGCAGACCATCGGCGAGCGCACCCGCCACCTCGAAACCTTCATCCTCGGCTACGCGCGCTTCGCCAAGCTGCCGACGCCGCGCCTGGAGCCGACGCCCTGGGATGTGTTTATCGGCCGGCTGGCGGACCAGGTGGCCTTCCGCCTCGCCGACGAGCTGCCCTCGGCGCCGGCCTGGATCGATGCGGCGCAGATGGAACAGGCCCTGCTCAACCTGCTCAAGAACGCCCACGAATCCGGATCCGCACCTGAAGACGTCGAGCTGGGCGTGCGGCGGGTGCAGGATGCCCTGCGCATCGACGTGCTGGACCGCGGCGCGGGCATGAGCGACGCCGTGCTCGCCAATGCCCTCGTGCCCTTCTATTCGACCAAGCGCAGCGGCACCGGTCTCGGGCTGGCGCTGGCGCGCGAGATCGCCGAAGCCCACGGCGGGCGCATCCTGCTGTCCAACCGCGAGGGCGGCGGCCTGGCCGTCACCCTCATCCTTCCCCTCCTGCCCGGAAGCCCCGCATGAAGATCATCGGCAAGACCACCTCGATCAACGTCCGCAAGGTCTTGTGGACCTGCGCCGAACTCGGTCTGTCCTACGAGCGCGAAGACTGGAACGCCACGCATGCGGGCTTGAATCCGAATGCGATGGTGCCGGTGCTGGTCGATGGCGACTTCGTGCTGTGGGAATCGAACACCATCTGCCGTTATCTCGCTACCCGGCACGGGTCCCCGCTGCTGCCAGCGGAAGCACAAGGCCGCGCGCGCGTGGAACAGTGGATGGACTGGCAGGCCACGGAACTGAACACGGCCTGGCGCTATGCCTTCATGGCGCTGGTGCGCAACTCGCCCTCACATCAGGACCCGGCCCGGATCGCGGCCGGTGTCACCGCGTGGAACCGCCACATCGGCATCCTCGACGCGCAGCTCGGCAAGACCGGCGCCTATGCCACGGGTGAGCACTTCACCCTGGCCGACGTGGTGCTGGGCCTGTCGGTCAACCGCTGGATGATGACGCCGATGGCACGGCCGGATTACCGCCACGTGGCCGCCTACTACGAGCGCCTGGACGAGCGCTCCGGTTTCCGCGAATTCGGCAGGAACGGGATCGCGTAGGGTGGGCGGTCCTCCGCCCACGCGTTCAACCTGTCCATGAACAGACGCTACCTCTGCTCATATTCGGTTTGAACGCGTGGGCGGCACAGCACCTACGCGGCCCGCGCCACCCTACGGTATCATCCGCCCATGCCTCCCTCGTACTCCCGCATCGATCCCCGCTTCGCCCAACCCGGCCACCCGCCCGCCACCATCGACGAATTCGACGGCGTGCGCTTCCTGCACCTCGGCACCTCCTGGGTGCAGGGCGCCATGCGCCTGTCCAAGCCGGATGCGATCGAGCTCGAATACGTGCAGATGATGATGATGTGGACGCTGTTCCAGACTGCGCCGCGCCACATCGTCCAGCTGGGCCTGGGCAGCGCCGCGCTGACCAAGTTCTGCTACCGGCGCTTCCTTGACGCGCGGGTGACGGCGGCCGAGCTGAATCCCAACGTGATCGCCATCTGCCGCGCCCTGTTCGGCCTGCCCGAGAACGACGCGCGCCTCGATGTGCGCGAGATGAACGCGCTCGACTTCGTGCTCGACGCCGACAACCATGGCAAGGTCGACGTGCTGCAGGTCGACCTCTACGACCACGACGCGCGCGGCCCGGTGCTCGACTCGCTCGACTTCTACCAGGGCTGCTACGACTGCCTGGCGAGCGACGGCATCATGACGGCCAACGTCTTCGGGGACTTCAACAGCTACGACAAGAACCTGCTCACCATGCAGCAGGTCTTCGACGCCGTGGTCTGGCTGCCCGAGGTGCACGATGCGAACATCGTGGTGCTCGCCTTCAAGAACGCCCCGCAGATCGACTTCGCTCTGCTATACGAACGCGCCAGCGAAATCCGGCGCCACCTCAACCTGCCGGCCAAGAAATGGGTGGACGGCCTGAAGGAATGGATGCGCGACCACGCCTGATCGACAAGCGCGATTGCCACATTCTCCCTTGCTTGTAAAGCATCTCCCCCGCCATTTTCATCAATACGCATAATTTCTAAAAAGTGTTGCGTCCTGCACAGTTGACACTTGTACTTACGGAAATGTTTGCGCAGAATCAATTCGCCGCAGTTATGGGCGGCTTAGTTTTCGTGATGGCGATCTAACTCAAAAGAAGGGGACAAGATGGTGAATCAAGGGAAGAAACAGGCACTGCTGGTAACGGCACTGGTATCGGCGATGGCATCGGCGTTCGCGCAGGAAGCGGCGAACAATGCGGCGCAATCCGATACCGCGACGGTGGTGGTGCTGGGTTCGCGGACCCAGGCCAAGACGGCGCTGGATACCGCGGTGCCCGTAGGCCTGATCAGCGCGAAAGACCTGCAGTCGGCCGGCTCGCTCGAACTGGGCAAGGTGCTGCAGGACCTCGACCCCTCCTTCAATTTCACGACCACCTTCATCAGCGACGGCACCGACATCATCCGTCCGGCCACCCTGCGCGGCCTCGGCCCCGACCAGCTGCTGGTGCTCGTAAACGGCAAGCGCCGCCATCAGCAGGCCCTGGTCAACGTGCAGCAGACCATTGGCCGCGGCTCGGCCGGCACCGACATCAACGCCATTCCCCTCTCGGCGATCCAGTCGATCGAGGTGCTGCGCGACGGCGCGGCCGCGCAGTACGGCTCGGACGCGATCGCCGGCGTGATCAACATCGTGCTCAAAAAAGGCGTCACCGACACCCAGTTGAGCGCCAGCGTGGGCACCACCAGCGAAGGCGACGGCGACACCTATACCGCCAGTGCGCACAAGGGCATCGCGCTCGGCGCGGACGGCGGCTACCTGAACCTGTCGGTCGAAGGCCGGCGCCGCAACGAGACCAACCGCGCCGGCGTCGACACCGCGCGCGTGGATCCGCCGCGCGTCACCCAGCGTATCGGCGACAGCCTCGCCAAGGACGGCTACCTCTGGATGAATGCCTCGCTGCCTGTGGGCAGCGGCGAACTGTACACCTTCGGCGGCGCCTCCAAGCGCCGCGGCGATTCGGGCGGCTTCTACCGCTCCGCGGGCGACGACCGCAACGTGCCGGCCCTGTACCCGAACGGCTTCCTGCCGAACATCGTCACCACCGTCAAGGATGCTTCGCTCGGGGTCGGCTACCGCCACGACCTGACGGGCGACTGGAGCGTGGACCTGAGCGTCAACCACGGCCGCAGCGAGCTCGGTTTCCACGAGCGCAATTCGGTCAACGTCAGCTACTACTACGAAAACGGCAGCTCGCCCACCTCGGCCGACACCGGCAAGCTGAAATTCGACCAGACCACCCTGAACCTCGACTTCAAGGGTTCGCTCCAGGTCGCGGGCAGCCCGCTCTACATCGGCGCCGGCTTCGAGTGGCGCGAGGATAACTACCAGATCGTCGCGGGCGACCCGGTGTCGTACCAGTACGGCCGCACCAACGATCCGCGCAAGGTCATCCTCAACCAGAACGGCGGCATCGCGGCCTCCGGCATCCAGGGCTTCCCGGGCTATACCCCCGGCACCGAAGTGGACGACGGCCGCCACAACACCGCCTACTACCTCGACCTCGAGCGCAAGATCGACGCCCTGTCGCTGGGTGCGGCGGTGCGCCACGAGCGCTACTCGGACTTCGGCAACACCACCATCGGCAAACTGAGCCTGCGCTACGACCCGTCGCGCACCATCGGCCTGCGCGCCAGCGGCTCGACCGGCTTCCGTGCGCCGGGCGTGCAGCAGAAGTTCTACAGCTCGGTGTCGACCAACCTGAACGCCGCCGGCGTGCTGACCGAGACTCTGACCGCGCGCGAGAACAGCCCGGTGACCCGCGCCTTCGGCATCGCGCCGCTGCAGGAAGAAACGTCGAAAAGCGCCAGCATCGGCATGATCCTGCGCCCGACCAGCAGCTTCTCGGTGACGGCCGACCTGTACCGCACCAACATCGACGACCGCATCGTGTTCTCGAGCGTGATCAGTCCGGAGTCGGGCGCCTGCGCGACCGCCGCCGCTTGCCCGATCAAGGCCCTGCTCGATCCGCTGCGCGTGGGCCAGGCCCAGTTCTTCACCAATGCGATCGACACCACGACGACCGGCTTCGACCTGGTGGCCCAGCACACCACGCGCGGACAAGGCTCGACCCTGGTGCTGTCCGGCCAGCTCGGCTTCAATCGCACCAAGGTGAAGGATCGCCACTCGCAGTCCTCGGTGCTCACCGGCGCCCAGCTCTTCGACGACAGCCAGGTGACCCTGATCGAGAAGGGCCAGCCGCGCCAGCACCACGTGGTCGCCGCTGACTACACCACCGGCCCGTGGAACGGGACGGTGCGCGCCAACTACTTCGGCGCAGTCGAAGGCCAGGGCTTCACGCCGGGTTTCATCCAGAAGTGGGATGCGAAGTGGATCGTCGACCTGACCGCGCGTTACAGCTTCACGAAGAAGCTGAGCCTGTCGCTTGGGGTCAACAACCTGTTCGACACCTACCCGACCAAGTGGGATCCGGTCAAGGCGGCGCCCTTCCCGCAGCTGGGCTTCACCCACTGCTGGGAGACCTGCCCGTTCGGCATCAATGGTCGCTCGATGTACGCGAAGGTGGATTACAGCTTCTGATCGCAACGCGGCGACATGCCGCGGCGACGCACGATTTTTGTCCGGATGCCGGCACTGCTGCGTACTTTCGCGGTCATAGCCTAGGGCGTTTCGCTCTTCGTTCCGATCCTGGCCGAGAGGTAAGCAGTCATGCAAACATTTCACAACATTCTGTTCGTCAGCCGCGGCTTCACACAAGACATGGAGGCCCTGCAACAGGCTTTCAACCTGGCCCGCCATTACCATGCGGAGATGCAAGCCCTGCTCACCTGCCCCGATTTTTCCGATGTGCTGGCGACATACCGGGAAGGCTACATGCGCTGGCTCTCCGCGAAACTGGAAAGCGCCATCCAGTCCGCACGCGAAAGCAGGGGGCTTGCCGAACAGGATTGCCCGGTCCCGGTGACGGTCGAATGCGGCGACACCCCCGCCGAGCGCATCATCCGTCATGTGTTGAGAAACGCACATGATCTGCTGATCAAGGAAGCGGAGAGACGCGAGGATGGCAAGGGCTTCGTGGCGGTCGACATGGAACTGCTGCGCAAGTGCCCCTGCCCGGTCTGGCTGAGCCGTCCGTCCGGCAAGCCCTGGCACGAACTCAAGGTGGCCGTCGCGATCGACCCGCAGAGCACGGAGCCGGAAGGACAAGCCTTGTCGCTGCGCCTGTTACAGCTGTCCCGCTCGCTTGCTGATTCCTGCAAGTCCGGGCTGACCATCATATCCTGCTGGGATTACCCGGCCGAGGAATACCTGCGGGGCAGCGTCTGGGTCAGCATGCCTGAAGCTGAGTTGCTTGAAGCCGTGCTCAACGTGCAGCAGAGGCATCGCAGCGACCTCGACCGGGCGATCAAGCAGTCGGGCATTGGCGGCGATATCGTGGTCGAGCATGTACGTGGCCGTCCCGAGCATCGCATACCCGAGATCACGCAAGACCGGAACGTCGACATCCTGGTCATGGGCAGCCTCGGGCGGACCGGCATTCCCGGCTTCGTGATCGGCAACACGGCGGAAAACCTGGTCCAGGGCCTGTGCTGTTCGCTGCTGGCGCTCAAGCCCAATGGTTTCCTGTCTCCGGTCAAGGCCTACTGACCGGGCGCCGATGGTGAATTCCGACCTGCCGGGTCAAGCAGGGACCGCATGGCACAGCCTCGCGGCCGAGGACGTGCTCGCCCGGCTGCACACGCTCGCCGCAGGGCTGGACAGCGACGAGGCGCGCGCACGGCTGGCGCGCCATGGCCCGAACCGGCTGCCGGAGGCGCCGCGGCAAGGCATCCTCATGCGCTTCCTCCTCCAGTTCCACAATATCCTGATCTACGTGCTGCTCGCCTGCGCCGTCGTCACCGCGGTACTCGCCCACTGGATCGATACCGGCGTGATTCTCGCGGTCGTCCTAGCCAACGCCGTGATCGGCACCATCCAGGAAGGCAAGGCGGTACAGGCGATGGACGCCATCAGGCAGATGCTGGCGCCCCAGGCCAATGTGATACGCGGCGGCGAGCGCATGCGCATCGATGGCGAACAGCTGGTGCCGGGCGACATCGTGCTGCTGGAAGCCGGCGACAAGGTGCCCGCCGACCTGCGCTTGGTGGGCGCCCATGGCATGTCGGTACAGGAAGCCATCCTCACCGGCGAGTCGGTGCCGGTCGACAAGGGAGTCAGGCCGGTCGCGCCCGGCGCGCCGCCCGGCGACCGGTCCTGCATGGCCTTTTCCGGCACCCTGGTTGCCGGCGGACAGGGCAAGGGCGTCGTCGTCGGCACCGGCGGAGACACCGAGATCGGACGCATCAGCGGGCTGCTGGCGCGCGTGGAAACCCTGAGCACGCCGCTGGTGGCGCAGATGGATGTCTTCGCCCGCTGGCTGACCATCCTGATCCTAATGCTTGCGGGGCTGCTGCTCACCTACGGTTATTTCGTCGGCGCGCATGATTTCAGCGACATGTTCATGGCCGTGGTCGGGCTGTCCGTCGCCGCCATCCCTGAAGGCCTGCCGGCCGTCCTGACGATCACGCTGGCGCTGGGCGTGCAGGCGATGGCGCGGCGCCATGCCATCGTGCGGCGCCTGCCGGCGATCGAGGCGATCGGCTCGGTCTCCGTCATCTGCACCGACAAGACGGGCACCCTCACCCGCAACGAAATGATGGTGGCCTCCGTGATCACGCACCGGCATGGCTTCGTGCTGGAAGGCGCTGGCTACGAGCCGAAGGGGGCGCTGACCCTGGACGATGCGCCGATCGCGCCCGCCGAGCACGCCGTGCTGGAGGAAATCGCACGCGCCGCCGTCCTGTGCAACGATGCGGCCCTGCGCGAGAGCGCCGGCGTGTGGAGCGTGGAGGGCGATCCAATGGAGGGGGCGCTGCTGGCCTTCGCAGGCAAGATGGACCTGGACGCGCGCAGCGAACACGCCGCATGGACGCGCAGCGATGCGATACCTTTCGATGCCCGGCACCGCTTCATGGCGACGCTGAGCCATGACCACGAGCGGCACGCCTTCGTGTTCGTGAAAGGCGCGCCGGAACGCATCCTGTCGATGTGCCGCTGCCAGCGCGGCGCGCTCGGCGCGATCGAGCCGCTCGATTGCGCCTACTGGACCGGGCAAGCTGAACGCGTGGCGGCGCAGGGACAGCGCGTGCTGGCATTCGCCTCGAAACCGGTGCAGCCCGGGCACATCGTGCTCGAGCATGCGGACGTGGAAGGGTCGCTGACCCTGCTCGGCATGGTCGGCATGATCGATCCGCCGCGCGCGGAAGCGGTGGCGGCGGTCGCCCAGTGCCATGGCGCGGGCATCCGCGTCAAGATGATCACCGGCGACCATGCCACGACTGCGGCGGCGATCGGAAGGCAGGTCGGGCTGCGCAATCCCGACACGGTACTGACGGGCAAGGACCTGGACGACATGGACGAAGCGCGTTTCCGCCAGGCGGTCCTGGATTGCGACATCTTCGCGCGCACCAGTCCCGAGCACAAGCTGCGCCTGGTCATGGCCTTGCAGGCGCAGGGCCTGACGGTGGCAATGACCGGCGACGGCGTCAACGACGCACCGGCGCTCAAGCGCGCCGATGCGGGCATCGCCATGGGCCAGAAGGGCAGCGAAGCCGCCAAGGAAGCCGCCGAACTGGTCCTGGCCGACGACAACTTCGCCTCCATCGTGGCGGCCGTCCGCGAAGGCCGCACGGTCTACGACAACATCAAGAAAGTCATCAGCTGGACCCTGCCGACGAACGCGGGCGAAGCCATGACCATCGTCGTTGCCCTGCTGTTCGGCATGACCCTGCCGATCACGCCGGTCCAGATCCTGTGGGTCAACCTGATCACCGCGATCACGCTGGGCATCGCGCTGGCCTTCGAGCCGACCGAGGAAAACACCATGCGGCGTCCTCCACGCGCGCGCGACGAGCCCCTGCTGGGCGGACAGTTGGTATGGCACATCGTGCTGGTATCGGCCCTGTTCCTGCTCGGTGTGTACGGCATTTTCTCCTACGCCATGGCACGCGGCTATAGCCTGGAGTTGGCGCGGACCCTGGCCGTGAATACGCTGGTGATCATGGAAATCTTCCACCTCTTTTTCATCCGCAATATCTATGGGACCTCCCTCACCTGGAAGGCGGTGCGCGGCACCAGAGTGATCTGGGCGGTGGTCGCCGCGATCGCACTGGCGCAGCTTGCCATCACCTACCTGCCATCGCTGCAGCGGGTGTTCGGCACGGCAGCCATTCCGGTCGCGGACGGCCTGCTCGTGATCGGGATCGGCGCCGCCCTGTTCGCGGTCATCGAAGCCGAGAAGCAGCTCCGCCTGCGCCTTGCAGCCGGAATGCGGACCATGCCGACCAATGCCTGAGCTCGGCTTCCTGCAGGACTCGCTTTTCTACGAGCTGACCGCGCTGCTCGCTCTGGCCGCGCTGGTCGGCTATCTCGGCCTGCTGCTGCGCCAGCCGATGATCGTGTGCTACATCGCCACCGGCATCCTCGCGGGGCAGTCGGCCCTGGGCATCGTGCATTCGACCGACGAAATCACGGCGCTGGCGGAACTCGGCGTGGTGGTGCTGCTGTTCCTCGTCGGGCTCAAGCTCGACCTGCACCTGGTGCGAACGCTCGGCGGAGTGTCGCTGGCCACGGGGCTCGGCCAGGTATTCTTCACCTCCGCCATCGGCTTCCTGATCTGCCTGGCGCTGGGCTGGAACACGGTAACGTCGCTGTACATCGCGGTCGCGCTGACCTTTTCCAGCACCATCATCATCGTCAAGCTCCTGTCCGACAAGAAGGAAGTGGATTCGCTGCATGGCCGCATCGCCATCGGCTTCCTGATCGTCCAGGACCTGGTGGTGGTGCTGGCGATGATGGCGCTCTCCGCCTTCGGCATCGGCGGCGAAACCGGCGCCCGCGCCAGTGCCTGGCGACAGATCGGCCAGGTCGTCGCGGCGGGTATCGCCATGCTGGCCTTGGCCGGACTGTTCATCCGTTACCTGGCCAATCCGCTGGTGGGCCGGATCGCGCATTCTCCGGAGCTGCTCATCACCTTCGCGCTGGGCTGGGCGGCCCTGCTGGCCGCGCTCGGCGACCATCTCGGCTTCGGCAAGGAGCTCGGCGGCCTGCTGGCCGGAATCTCGCTGGCCTCGACACCCTATCGCGAAGCGGTGGTCGCGCGGCTCGCCTCCCTGCGCGACTTCCTGCTGTTGTTCTTCTTTATCGCGCTGGGCGCGCAGCTGGAGCTCGGACTGCTGGGCGCGCAAATTCCTTCCGCGCTGCTGCTGTCCCTGTTCGTACTGGTGGGAAATCCGCTCATCGTATTGGCGATCATGGGCGCCATGGGCTATCGCAAGCGCACCGGCTTCCTCGCCGGCCTGACCGTGGCGCAAATCAGCGAATTCTCGCTCATCTTCATGGCGATGGGCATGTCGCTCGGCCATGTCGACGCCGATGCGCTCGGGCTGGTGACCCTGGTCGGCCTGGTCACGATCGCCCTGTCCGTGTACATGATCACCTGGTCGCATGCCTTGTATCGCTGGCTGGAACCCTTGCTGGGCCCGTTCGAACGCCGCATCCCGGCGCGTGAAGCGGGGCCGGCGCCGCCTGGCGCGCAGGACAGGGGCTACGATGTCATCCTGTTCGGGCTGGGGCGCTACGGCTCGGCCATCGCGCAGCAGTTGCGCAAGGATGGGGTGCGCCTGCTGGCGGTGGACTTCGACCCCGACGAGCTGCGGCGCTGGCATGCCGCCGGATACGACGTGGCCTACGGGGACGCCTGCGACGAAGAATCGGTGGCGTCGCTCCCGCTCGGATCGGCAGCCTGGGTCGTCTCGGCACTGCCGCAGCACGACCTGGGTCTCACCCATGAGGACCCGCGCCTGGTGCTGATGAACGCGCTGAAAGGCCAGGATTACGGCGGAAAGATCGCCATCTCCACGCAACGCGAAGCCGACGTCGCATTGCTGGAGTCGAAAGGCGCCGACCTGGTGTTCCTGCCATTCCTCGACGCTGCCGAGCGCGCGGTCGAAAGAATGCGCGAATCCCGGCTGTCCCGGCCCTGACAGCTCGTCTCGGGCCGGATGGCGGATGCTCAGTCTACCCAGCGCGGAGCTGGGAAAGCGTTCCCCAGGTTGTGCATCACAATCGAAGTCGCCTTCCCCGAGCCGTCCCGCAGCACTTCCACGCTCACGTCCTTGAGACGTTCGTAAAAGAACATCGTCTCCGACTGGGCCTTGAGCTGCTGCCATGGCCATCTGCCGCCGCCACCCGCCCAGAGCTTGCCGTCCCTGACCTCCATGGCGTATTTTTCTCCCATCAAGCGATACGTGCCTTCGTACTTCTTCAAGGTCGAGACAGGGACCGGAACCTCTTTCAGTTCGGAGTGCAGGACGACGGTACCGCCTGCCGCCACCTTGGCCAGTCGGCCCTCCATCAGTGGAGCGCCGACGCGCCCGTCGAGGTTACCGAGGATGATGACATCGACCCCGGTGGCCGGATAGCGCCCGATAAAGCTCCGGAACCCCTGGATATGGCCGGTGTGCGAGATCTCCCGTACGCCGGCGCGATCCACCACCTCGAGTCCGAGCGCATTCTCATCCTTGTACACGGTGGTCATCGTTTTCAGGGATTGGGAAGAAAGCAGCTTGCCGCCGTGCAGGGCACGCTGCCAGCGCAGCAAATCCTGCGTTGTCGAATACAGGGCGCCGGCGGCATAAGGCATGCTCATGTCCACGTATTCGGCGTTTTCGACGCCCGCCTTCGTCACGGTATAACCACTGGCCCGCCGCGCCAATACCGTGGCATTCCTGTCGTATCCGGAATCCTTCATGCCCAGCGGCGTGAAGATCGCCTCCTGGAGGAAGCGGTCGTAGGGTTGGCCGCTGAGCTGTTCGATCAGATGGCCAAGCAGGATGTAGCCCGAACTGCTGTAACTGAAGCGCTCGCCGGGTGCGAATTCCAGCGGCTCGTCACGAAAGCTCGCGATGCTCCTGGCGGCAGTGGTCGGGATAGCCTGAATGTCCGGAAAATTCTCGAAGCGCGTGAGATCGGGAATGCCCGATGTGTGCGTCAGCAGATGAAAGACCGTGATGTCTTTCCATGTGGCCGGCGAATCCGGAAGATAGACGGAAATCTTGTCGTCGATCCTGAGCTTGCCGCGCTCGGCCAGCAAGAGGATGGCTGCCGCGGTGAATTGCTTGGTGATCGAGGCAATCCGGAATCTGGTATCCGGTCCGTTTGGAATACTCCACTCCCGATTGGCGTGGCCATAGCCCTTGTTTAACAGGACCTTGTCGTCCCGCGCGACCAGTACCGCCCCCGTGAAATTCCTGTCATCGACGTACGATCGGACGATCTGGTCGAGACGGGCGACGTCTTGCGCGCGGCTTGCAGGGGAAGCGCAAACGAGCATCATCGACAAGCTGGCGTACACGAACGATTTCAGGACCATCATCTGCTCCATGCAATGTGAGAGAGTTAGAGGAAACTGCCAAGGCATCAGCGCTTGCGCCCGTGCTCCGCACGCGTACCAAACGGAGAACTCAAAAGAAGAGCAATGAAAGATGGGATTTAAAGGAACAGTTTCATGCTCTGACCTAGTAAATTATTTACTCGATCCTAGCGTTGACTTTCCAAACCGGCAATGCAGTTCGCATAATCTGCCTTTTGGGGGAGGCATGTAACGGGAACGGCTCTGCGTCCCGTCTACTTCGTCGGCACGGCCTTGCGGGGCTTTTTCGCTTTCGGCGGCGGCATCAGGGCCGCCGTCTCGACGATCAGGCGGCGCAGGGCGTCCGGATCGTCGAGCAGCTCGTCGGCGATCGGATAGTCTTTGGCGCCCGGATAAGGCGGCCCCTGCGGCAGGTCCGGCGCCAGCAGGACGGCCGCCTGCGAGGGCTTGATGAACAGGCTGTTGTCGCAGGCAAAAGCGACCACGATGCCGTCCAAATAGAGCGCATACTCGCCGAACATCTTCCTGCTGGCGAGCCGCGCGCCCAGGCCGCTCTGTTCGATGATGTAGTCGACGAAATGGCTGTCGGTTGCCACGCTTGTCCTCCTAACGGCGCTCGCGCCACCACAGCAATAGCATCGCCAGCGCGAACACGACGGCGAAAGGCCAGGCCGGGAAGGCGCGCGCCGCCCCTTCCAGGGCCCTGGCCGGGGTACGCGCCATGTAGCGCGCCGTCGCATCGCGCCGCTGCGCGGCCTGCCACTGCGGCCAATCCTCCGGCGCATGGACGTAGAGCGCGTGAACGCCCGCCTTCGCATCCTTCAGTTCCAACCAGCCCGATTGCGTCGGCCAGACGGCCACGCAGGCGGAATCGATTCGCGGCGTCCATGTGCGCGTCAGCTTCAGCGCAGGGAAGTCGACCTCGCCGTTCACGCCACGTGCGCACACTTCCATGCGCTGGCCGGGCAGTGGCAATTCTTCCGGCTCCAGCCATTCGACATTTTGCGGACGTTCAACGCCTACGCGGTCCAGCACGCCCTGCCACCACAGGGCCAGCGCCTGCGGTTCGGCGATCGCATGGCGGTGCCATTCGGCGGCGCCGAGCCAGGCGATGCGGCCCTTTTGCCAGGCGCGCGTCCACACCAGATTGTCCGAGCCCGTCCACTCGCCCGCCTCGCGCGCGGCCGGGTTGAACGGCGCTACCGCCAGTTCCAGCGGCCCCTCGGTCTTCGCGTCAGCCGGCTGCGCCTTCAGGGGCAGTTGCAGGGTGCGTGACCAGAAGGCCGGGTCGTTGGCGTTCGCGCCCAGCACCAGCAGGGGCAGACCGCCGGCGACACGGCCCAGCAGGGCGGAACGCTCTCGAGCGCCCGCGCGTTCGAACCAGGCGGCGTCGACGACCAGCAGGTTGGGCTCCTGCATGTCCTCGCGCGGCAGCTCGCTGCGCCTGATGTCCCGGCCGAGCACTACCTGCCAGTCCAGCAGTGCGCCGCTGCCGGCCAGCAGTTCGTTCAGGGTGCGCAGGTCGAAGGACGGTGCGCCGAAGCGACCCTGTACCTGCAGGATCGCAGGTTCATGCACCGTCAGCGGCACCGTGCCCTCGGCGATCTTCTTGCCGTCCTTGTCCAGCAGGCGTGCGCGCAGCACCATCCGTTCGGCCAGCGGCGGCATCCAGCCGACCGTCAGGTCGCCCTTGCCGCGCACTTCGGCGATTGGCTGGCCGTTCTCCGCCAGCAGTTGTAGATGCGCTTCGTCTTTTTCCTCGCGCTGCAGGCGCAGCGTGAAGGTGCGGCCGAGCGCGAGACGGCGCGGAAAGTCCAGGCGCATGGCGCCGCCCCTGGGCTGTTCCCACTGCAGGGGCAAGGCCGGCAGGTCGTTCCACTGCGCGGCGCGCAATCCGTCGCCCTTGACCGAAAAGCCGCGTACGCCGTCGAGTAGAGGCGCCGGCATTCCCGGTTCCAGCGCGAGCACGCGGCCGCTGTCGCCCGGCACGCGCAGGCCGGCGGCGAACAGACCGAGCGCGATGGCGGCGACCAGCACCAGCAAGGCGTCGATCCATTGGCGGCGGCGCGCATACAGGGCGGCGCTCACGATGCCCGTCGCGCCGATCAGCGCCAGCATCCAGATCCCGTTCATTTCGGCATCCATCATTTCCCACCCTCGCGCCAGGCACGCAGGAATGGTGTTTCCACCTTGTCGCGCGCCTGCAGCAGCACCTTGCCCTGCCCTGCGCCGGCGCGCAGCCAGGCGCGCAGCACGGGACGGCTGGCTGCGCGGCCGTCCGCCACGTCCTGGATCGCACCCTGGGCGGCCAGGCGCTGCTCGTCATCCTTGATGTGGGTGCGCACCCAGTCGTGGGCGCTGCGCGTCCACAGCGCCGGCAACGGGCCGTCGTTCGAGAGGGCCTGCACCAGCTGGCGCACGTCTTCCGGCACGCGTTCCTCGCCTCCGGCCTGCTCGCGGCGGTAACTCGCGGCGCCAACCATGTCGCCGCTCATGCGCTTCTCTTCCTTGATCGGCGGCGGCACGAAGGCGGTCTTGTGCAGGTAGACGCGCTCGGCCTGTTGCAGCTCCTTGATCGCCTCCAGCGCCTTGTGCTCGGGCGGCAATGCCACTTTCGGCGTGATGGCGCGCAGCGCCTTCTCGGCATCCCACATCGCGGCCAGCGCGCGGCGCAGCACCTTCTTGGTTGCCTCGTCGTAGAGGGTGGCGTTCTCGGCCTCATCGTGGGCGTGGCCGTAGGTGTGCAGGATGTCCTGCTTGCTTCCCTCACCCGGACCATGGTCGCCATGGTCGTCGTGGTCGTCCTCGCCATCGGCGAACAGCGAGGACTCCTCGCCCAGGAACTGGCCATAGCGGCGGCGCAGCGCGCCCTGGTCGGCCGCGATCTTCTGGCTGCGCTCGCGCACGGCGTCCTCGCCCATCTTCGTGCTGCGCATGTCGGCGACCAGCTGCTCGGTATCGATGATGATCTGGCGCTGGCTGCGCAGGCTCTGCGGCTTGACCAGCATCGGCATCGCCGCGCTCTCCTCTTCCGCTTCTTCTAGCGGCGCCGGCAGGCGCAGCGTGTAGGTCGGCGACTGCACCGTGTGCGGCTTCTCCGCATTGTCGACGGCGCGCACGAAGAAGTAGAGTTCGTCGCCCGGTTCCATGCCCAATTCGACCAGCGACCACTGCTTCGACCAGTTGCGCCGTTTCGGGTCGGGGCCGGCAGGCAGCGGCATTTCGCGGTCGGTGAAGCGGATGTTCTCGCCGCTGCCGCGCGCCAGCGTCATGTGCAGGGTAGCGCGCGTGATGGCGTAGTCGTCGCGGATCTGCACGCCCATGGCGGCGCTGGTCGCCGTATCAAGCAGCTCCTGCACCATCTGCGTTGGGGCCGTGATCGTGATCTCGGGCGGCTGGTCGGGAATGACCTTGATCGTGTAGCGCTTGCCGCGCCAGCGCCAGAACACCGATTCGGCAGCAGTCCAGCGCGCGCACTCGCGGCCCGGCTTGAACACCTGGCCATTGCTGGCTTCGATGGTCTCTTCCGTGGCGCTCGGGTCCATCACGCACCACATGACGAGGGTCTGTTCCGGCACCGAGAGGTCGCGCGGCGTGGTCTCGACCGGCTGCGCGCCGGTGTAGGCCGGGGGCGCGGTGCGCACGATGACCTGGTTGGTGGCGAGGGTGGCCATCGCAGGCCGGGGGCGGGTCTGCGCCACGGCGCTGCCCTGCGGCGCGCCGGCGCCCGCGAACCAGATGCCGGCAGCCGCGATGGCGCTGCCGAGCAGCCAGGGTGCTCCCGCCTTGATGCGGCCGCGCGCGATGGCGCGCAGCTGCGGCGCCCCGACGCTGGCGTCGATGCGCTCCAACAGGCGCTTCCTCTGCAGCAGGGCGACCGGCGTCGGCGCGTGCTCGAGCAGCGCGCTGCTGTCTTCCATTTCCGGCACGGCGCCGTCGATCCAGGACGACCATTCGATGGCGACGCGGCGCCGCAGGACGGCCCAGTCCCAGGCGCAGAAGGCGCTCCAGGCGATCAGCCCTGGTGCAGAACGGATGAGCAGCCAGGGCAGCGCCCCCACGATCCACAGGGGCAGGCGGCGCAACTGGGCGGCGCGCCAGACGCGCCGGACGATCTCAGCGCCTTCTTGCATGGCTCAGGATCCTTTCAAGTACGAACAGGGCCACGAGCACGGCCATCAGGATGCCGCGCAGCGCGCCGCTCGGCTCGGGGGCGCGGACGCTGGCGGTGGCATCGAACACGCGTGCCGGCATGGTGTAGGCCGGCGGGCCGGCATGCAGGCGCTGCCAGTCCTCCAGCAGCGTGCGCGCCGCTTCCGCCGTCTGCGGCGGCCAGCTCGCGGCATGCCAGAGGCGGCCGCGCGGGCTGTCGGCATAGTGCAGCCCGCCTACCTGCGGCGCTTTCTTCAGTTCGGGGAAGGCCGTCGTATCGGCAACCAGCCACAGGGGCGCGCGCAGCGATGCCGGTGGCGCGTCCGGACGGTCCCAGACGATCAGGGAAGTCTTGGCTCCGGGCGCCTCGTCGAAGACCGCGCCCTGGCCGGCGAAGACGCGCCGCCACTGTTCGAGGCGCGTACCGGCGATGTGCACATGGCGTTCGGCTCTTTCGATCGGGCGCGCCAGCGTGCGCACCTCGATGCGGCGGCCGAACTCGGGCGCCATGGCCGGCATCGGGATGTCGCCCAGGACCAGCAGGCGGGCGTCAGGCCGCCATTCGCGCTGGTGCGTGCGCAGGAAAGCAATCGCCTGCACCGCCGGCAGCGACAGGCGCTCGGCCTTGCTCAATCCGGCCTGCGCTGCTTCGCGCTCGGCCCACTGTGCGTCGGTCCCTTCCGCCACAATGACAGTGTCGCCACGCGAGGGCATGACCGGATCGGCCAGCCAGGCGATCGCGCAGGCCAGCAGCAGGCAGCGCACCAGCAGCAGGAGCAGATCTTGCCAAGACCATTCGCGCGTCTGGTGCGGTTCGGTACGCGGCAGGAAGCGGCTGGTCGCCAGCGGCTCGGCCTTGTGCTGTTCGCGCTTCTTCCGGTGCCACCAGACCGGCAGCAGCAGGATGGGCAGCGCCAGCCACCATAGCGCGTTCATGGGCGGCTCCCGGGTTTGCGCAACCACAGGCGCAGCACTTCGCCGGGCGGCTGCTCGATGCGCGCCGTCACCAGGGGAATGTCGGCCTTGCGGCAGCTGGACGTGACCTGGGCAAAGTGTTCGTCACGGGCGCGGCGATACCCCTCCTTCAGGTCGGCGCCGAAGCGGAATACGCCGGACGCCTGTTCAGGGTCGCGGTAGGCAGTGCTTGGTGAAAAGCTGGCGTCGACCTCGGCCTGGGTCTGCAGGCACAGCACGCGCACGTCGTGGCGCATGCCGCGCAGGCGCATCAATGCTTGCGACAGCGGCGACGGCCAGTCGAGCAGGTCGCTGGCGGCAAAGATGACGCTGGGCGACTGGGCGAAGTGCAGGCTGGCGCGCAGGGTGTCGGCATCCGGCAGCCCGCCTTCGGGCTGCACCCGGCTCAGCTGCAGCAGCACGCGCTGCAGCTGGCGCGGGCCGCGCATGGCCGGGGTGAACTGGACGCGGCCGGCGTTCAGGACGACGAGACCGAATGCATCGCCCTGGCGCTGGGCGATGGCCGCCACGCAGCCGAGCAGCGTGCGGGCATAGGCCAGCTTGTCCACGCCTTTGACGTCGCGGCTGGGTTCCTGCATCGAGGCGCTGGCGTCCAGCAGCAGCCAGACGGCCACGTGGCTGTCGCGCTCGGCCTCGCGCACGAAATAACGGTCGGCGCGCGCGAGCAGCTTCCAGTCGACGCGGCGCCACTCGTCGCCGGGCGCGTAGGCCCGGTACTCCGAGAATTCGACGCCCGCTCCGCGCTCGCGCCCGGCGTGGATGCCGTGGCCGAGGCCCGCCAGCACGTGGCGGATCACGAGGTCGAGCTTTTGCGTGTGCGCGATCAGCGCGGTCTTCGCCAGCGACAAGATTAATCGACCCGGATCTCGTTACGCAGGGATTGCAGGATGTCGGCGATGGCGATGCCGTCGGCCTCCGCCTCGAAGTTGCGCAGCACGCGGTGCGCCAGCACCGGCAGCAGCATGGCCTGGATGTCGTCGCGGGTGACGGCAAGGCGCCCCTGCATCAAGGCGCGCGCCTTGGAGGCCAGTACCAGGGCCTGGCAGGCGCGCGGGCCGGCGCCCCAGCCAATATGATTCTTCACCGCCGCCACCGTCGTCTCCGATGGGCGCGTTGCGCGCACCAGGCGGGTGGCATAGCGCAGCAGGTGTTCGCCGATCTCGATGTCGCGCACCAGTTGCTGGAGACGCAGCAGGTCCTCCACCGACATCGCGGGCTCGGCATCGTCCAGCCCGGCGTGGGTGGTACGCGAGACCATCAGGACTTCTTCATCTTCCGTCGGGTAGACCACGTCGATGCGCAGCAGGAAGCGGTCGAGCTGCGCTTCCGGCAGCGGGTAGGTGCCGGCCTGCTCGATCGGGTTCTGCGTGGCCAGCACGAAGAAGGGGCGCGGCAGCTTGTGGGTCGTGCCCGCGAAGGTGACGGCGCGCTCCTGCATGGCCTCGAGCAGGGCCGACTGGGTCTTGGGCGGCGCGCGGTTGATCTCGTCGGCCAGCAGCACCTGGGTGAACACGGGGCCCTGCTGGAAGCGGAACACGCGCTGGCGCGTGGCCGTGTCTTCTTCGAGGATCTCGGTGCCCACGATATCCGAGGGCATCAGGTCCGGCGTGAACTGCACGCGGCGGAACTGCATGTCGGTGGCCTGGGCCAGCGACTTCACGAGCAGGGTCTTGCCCAGGCCCGGCACGCCTTCGACCAGGGCGTGGCCGCCGGCCAGCAGGCAGGTCACGAGCAGGTCGACCACTTCTTCCTGGCCGATGATGACGCGCGCCATGCTTGCTTTCAGGGCGCCGATCTTCGCGCTCAAGGAGGCGATTTGTTCTTCATTCCAGGCTTGCGACACGCTTTCAGGCTCCCAACGCATATTGAATGATGTTGACCGCGAAGCGGGTGTTGTCGACCGCGAGGAACCGCTTGTTGCGGAAGTCGTAGTCCCACTCGCATCCGTAGTCCTTGTTCGAGTACAGCAGGCGGATGCGCCCGCCGAACTCGATGGCTTTCAGGTATTCGTGCACCAGGTCGTCGCCCCAGCCATTGAGCTCGCCCCCGGTGGTGGGCGGTCCGTCGAACTTGAAGAAGCAGGAATACAGCGGATGCGTATTCGGGATCTTCTTCAGGGCGGACGCGCCAAAGATCTTGACCATCTCGGCCTCGAACGATTTCGCGAACAGGCCATCGATGTCGTGGTTGCAGTCGTCGACAAACACGAAGCCGCCGCCGCGCACGTACTTCTCGAGGTTGCGCCGCTCCGCCGGGGTGAACTGCACCAGCTTGTGTCCCGCGAAGTAGCAGAACGGCGCTTCCAGCATCTTCGGATCCGACAGGGCGACGATGCGCTCGGTCGGATCCACCCGCAAGGTGGTGTACTCGACGAGCGAGTTCAGCACATTGCTGGGCATACGGATATCCACGTCCCAGTCGCCCGATTCGTAGCTCAGACGCGTGAAGTAGAAATCGTACTTTGCCATTTAGATTTAGACCGCGTCGGACAGCGAAGTGAAGTTGAAGTCGCGGACCTTCATCGGCGGCAGCACCATCTGGAACGGCACCTCGTCGCCACCGATGATCTCCGGCTTGCCGAGTTCTTCGATGTTGTTGAGGATGGTGACCGGGCTCTCGTTGAAGCGGAAGTTCTTCACCGGGTGCTTGATCTTGCCGTTCTCGACATAGAAAGTGCCGTCGCGGGTCAGACCGGTGAGCAGCAGCGACTGCGGATCCACCATGCGGATGTACCAGGTACGGGTGACCACGATGCCCTTCTTGGTATTCGCGATCAGCTCTTCCAGCGACTTGGTCCCGCCCGCCATGATCATGTTGCCGTGATTCGCGGTGGCGACGTTGCCGGTCTTCTGCGCCCAGTAGGGGCTGTAGCCGAGCGAGGCGACGCGGCCGTTCTTGACCAGGTCGGTGCGCTTGCGGGCGATCATGGTGCCGCCGTCCCAGGGCGCGACCGGCACGTCAGGATTCCAGGGGTCGGCCCAGATGTTGACCTGCTCGTCGAAGAGCTTCTCGCCCAGGCGGTTGCCGCCGCCCTTCTTGGCCAGGAAGCTGCGGCCCTCGTCGGCGCTGCGCGCGCTGAAGGAGCTGAACATATTGCCGAGGATTTCAGAGGTCGCGGCCGGTTCCAGGATCACGGTGTAGCGGCCCGGCTCCAGCGCTTTCGCGTCGACCGAGCGCAGCGCCTTGTCGATCGCAATCGCCGCGGCTTCGCCCGCGTTGAAGCGGCGCGCATCGTTCGCCGAGCGGGTCACCCAGCCCGAACCGCGGCCGTCTTCGGTGCGCGCGGTGCAGGTGAAGGAGAGATCCGTGAACTCCTGGAAGCCGAACACGCCCTTGGAGTTGGCGATGCACGAGAAGCTGGTGCTGTCGGTGAAGAAGCCCGCGGTAACGAGCTTCTTGGCGCGGGCCTGGCCGATGGCGGCGGCCGCCACTTCGGCGCGGTAGTCCGGGTCGATCGCGGCGGTACTCGGGACGAAGGTCTGCGTGCCGCGGTATTCCTGCTTGCCCACGGCCGGGACGAACTCGGGGTTCTCCGGCGCCAGGCGCGCCAGTTCCTCGGCGCGGCGCACGGCCTTTTCCAGCGACTTGTCGTCGAATTCGTTGATCACGGCGGTGCCGGTACGCTTGCCAAAGGCGACGCGCACCGACAGTTGGGTATCTTCGGTCAGGCCCGCCGTGCTCACGCTGTTGCGCGCGAAGCGGATGTTGCCGGTGCGGTTACCCTGGATGACCACGCTGCATTCATCGGCTTTCGAGAAGCCCATCACGCGGTCGGCGATGCGTTTTGCCTGTTCCTGGTCCAGCTGTTTCATGGTGTCTCCTCCTCAACCGATCTTGCGTGCGGTGTTGATGACGTTGATGCCGTTGAAGCGCGTGGTGCTCGAACCGTGCGAGACCGCGCTGACCTGGCTTGGCTGGCCCTTGCCGTCAAAGAAGGAGCCGCCCATGCGCCAGTCGCGCTCGTCGCAGATCGCGCTGCAGGCATTCCAGAATTCCTGGGTGTTGGCCTGGTAGGCCACGTCTTCCAGGGGGCCGACGATCTTGCCGTTCTTGATCTCGTAGAACAGCGTGCCGCCGAACTGGAAGTTGTAGCGCTGCTGGTCGATCGAGTAGGAACCGCGGCCCAGGATGTAGATGCCCTTCTTGACGTCTGCCACCATCTCGTCCGGGGTCAGGCGCGCCTTGCCCGGCTCCAGCGACACGTTCGGCATGCGCTGGAACTGGATGGTGCTCCAACTGTCAGCGTAGGAGCAGCCGTGCGATTCCTTCTCGCCGATGATGTGGGCCTGGTCGCGCGTGGCCTGGTAATTCACCAGCATGCCGTTGCGGATGATGTCCCACTTCTTGGCGGGCACGCCTTCGTCGTCGTAGCCGATGAGGCCAAGCGAACCCGGGGTGGTGCGGTCGGCAACGAAGTTCACGCGCTCGGCGCCGTACTTGAATTTCTTCGTCTCCCACTTGTCGAGCGAGGCGAAGCTGGTGCCGGCGTAGTTGGCTTCGTAGCCGAGCACGCGGTCCAGTTCCGTCGGGTGTCCCACGTTCTCGTGGATCGTGAGGAACAAATGTTCGGGCGAGAGCACCAGGTCGTACTTGCCCGGCTCGACCGACTTCGCGCTGAGCTTCTCGCGCGCCTGCTTGCCGGCCAGGCGCGCATCCTCGACGAGGTCATAGGACTTGGTGTAGAGCGTGGTCACGCCGCCTGCCGCGCGTACCTTGTCGCCCGGCTTGGCATCGAAATACTCGTAGCCCATCGAGACCGGCGAGCCAAGGCCGGCGCGCGAGCGGAACTTGCCGCTGGCCTTGTCGACGGCGGTCGCGTTGATCGGCGCCCACAGGCGGTGGATGTCCTGGTCGATGTAGGAGCCGTCGGTGGAAGCGAAGTACTTCTGCTGGTTGATCTGGAACAGCGAGCCGGTCATGAAGGTCGCGCCGGCGTCCAGGCCGGCCTTGTTGGCGGCGATCAGCATGTCGGCCTTTTCCTTGACCGGGATGCCGCGCCAGTCCTTCTTCATCGGCGTGGCCCAGGCCACTTCGCCGACACCCTTCACGGGCGCCAGGCGCACGGGTTCCGTCTGCAGCTTGGCATTGGCCTTGGCGATGGCGACCGCCTGGCGCGCCGCTTCGGCGACACCGTCCGGGCTCATGTTGTTGGTCGATGCAAAACCGTAGGCGCCGTTGGCGATCACGCGCACGCCGACGCCGCTCGATTCGGTGTTGCTGATGTTTTCGACGTTCAGGTCGCGCGTGATGATGAACTGGTTCAGGTAGCGGCCGATGCGCACGTCGGCATAGCTGGCGCCGGCCTTGGTGGCGGCGTTCAGCGCGACGTCGGCGATGGTCTTTTTCGCGCTGGCAGCCATGGGGTTGAGCAGCTCTTCGGCGGCGATGGCGTTGCCGAAGACGGGGACCAGCATGGCGCCCGCGGTGCCGGCGCCGATTTGGAGGAATTTACGACGTTCCATGAGTTGTTCCGTGTAGGTTTTGTAGGGTGGGCGGTCCCCGCCCACGCGTTCAAATCTCCGATGAGCGGACGAAGCTTCTATTCAAAGTCGGGCTGAACGCGTGGGCGGAGGACCGCCCACCCTACAGTTTCTAGACTGCGTCCGACAGCGAGGTGAAGTTGAAATCGCGGATCTTCATCGACGGAATCAGCATCGAGTAGTTCGCCTCGTCCCCGCCGATCACGATCGGCTTGCCGATCTCCTCGATATTGTTCAGCATCGACACCGGGCTCTCGTTGAAACGGAAGTTCTTGATCGGGTGCTTGACCTTGCCGTTCTCGATGTAGAAGGTGCCGTCGCGGGTCAGGCCCGTCACCAGTACCGACTGCGGATCGACCATGCGGATGTACCAGGTGCGGGTCACCAGCACGCCCTTCTTGGTGTTGGCGATCAGCTCGGCCGTGCTCTTGTCGGTGCCGGCCATGATGATGTTGCCGGCGCTGCCGATGGCGCGCTGGCCCTTCTGCTTGGCCCAGTACCGCGAGTAGTTCAGCGCATTGATGCGGCCGTCCTTGACCAGGTGGGTGCGCTCGCGCGGCAGCATATTGCCGTCCCATGGCAGCACCGGCACGTCCTTGTCCCATGGGTCGGACCAGATGTTGACCTGCTGGTCGAACAGCTTGTCGCCCAGGCGGTTGGCGCCGCCCTTTTTCGACAGGAAGCTGCGGCCCTCGTCGGCCATGCGGGCATTGAAGCCGCCGATCATGAAGGTCAGCAAATCGCTGGTGGCGGAAGGCTCCATCACCACGGTGTAGCGGCCCGGCTCGAGAGCCTTGGCGTCCACCGAGCGCAGCGCCTTCTCGATGGCGATGTCGGCCGCTTCGCGCGGGTCGAATTTGGCGACGTCGCGCGCCGAGCGCTTGACCCAGCCCGAACCGCGGCCGTCTTCGGTACGCACGGTGCAGGTGAAGTCGAGCGAAGTCGCGACCTGGTGGCCAAACACGCCGTTGGAATTGGCCACGGTCTCGAAGGTCGAGCGGTCGGTGAAGAAGCCGGCCGAGACCAGGCCCTTCTTGCGGCAGGCTTCCATCGCGTAGGCGGCGGCCTGGGCGCGGAATTCCGGATCGATGTCGGCGGTGCGCTGGACAAACGTCTCCGAGGGCTTGTAGGCGGTCTTGGCGATCGCCGGCATGAATTCCGGATTCTCCGGCGCCAGGCGCGCCAGGTCTTCGGCGCGGCGCACGGCTTTTTCCAGCGACTTGTCGTCGAACTCGTTGATGGTGGCGGTGCCCTGGCGCTTGCCGAAGGCGACCTGCACCTGGATCTGGGTGTCGTCCGACAGGCCGGCGGTGGACACGGCATTGCGCGCGAAGCGGATGTTACCGATGCGCGAGCCTTCGATGCTGACGGTGCACTCGTCGGCTTTCGACAGCGACATGACGCGGTCGGTGATGCGCTTGGTTTGGTCTTGGGTCAGGATGCTCATGTTTGCCTATACCTCAGCCGATCTTGCGGGCGGTGTTGATCACGTTGATGCCGTTGAAGCGCGTCGTCGACGAGCCGTGCGAGACGATGCTGATCTGCGGCGGCTGGCCTTTGCCGTCGAAGAAGGAGCCGCCCATGCGCCAGTCGCGCTCGTCGCAAATCGCGCTGCAGGCATTCCAGAATTCCTGGGTATTGGCCTGGTAGGCCACGTCTTCCAGCATCGGGCCGATCTTGCCGTCCTTGATCTCGTAGAACAGCTGGCCGCCGAACTGGAAGTTGTAGCGCTGCTGGTCGATCGAGAACGAACCGTCGCCGACGATGTAGATGCCCTTCTTGATGTCCTTGACCATCTCGTCCGGGGTGAGCTTCTTCTTGCCCGCGGCGAGCGAGACGTTCGGCATGCGCTGGAACTGCACCGAGTTCCAGGAGTCGGCGTAGGAGCAGCCGTGCGATTCCTTTTCGCCGATGATGTGGGCCTGGTCGCGCGTGGCCTGGTAGTTGACCAGGATGCCGTCCTTGATGATGTCCCACTTCTTGGTCTTCACGCCCTCGTCGTCATAGCCCACGCAGCCGAGCGAACCCGGAGTGACCTTGTCGGCGTACAGGTTGACCATCGGGTTACCGTACTTGAACTTCTTGGTCTCCCACTTATCCAGGGTGGCGAAGCTGGTGCCGGCGTAGTTGGCCTCGTAGCCGAGCACGCGGTCCAGTTCCGTCGGGTGGCCGACGTTCTCGTGGATCGTCAGCCACAGGTGTTCGGGCGAGAGCATCAGGTCGTACTTGCCCGGCACGACCGACTTGGCGGTGAGCTTGCGCTTGGCATCGCGGCCCGCGGCCTTCGCGTCCTCGATGATGTCGTAGGAGCCGGTGTACAAGGTGGCGACGCCGCCCGCAGCCTTGAGCTTGTGCTCGGGGCGCGCGTCCAGGTATTCGTAGCCCATGCCGACCGGCGAACCGAGACCGGAACGGGAGCGGAACTTGCCGGTGCCCTTGTCCACGGCCGTGGCCTGGAACGGAGCCCACAGGCGGTGCACGTCCTGCTCGATGTAGGAGCCGTCGGTGGAGGCAAAATACTTCTGCTGGTTCACCTGGAACAGCATCGAATTCATGAAGGTCGCGCCGCCTTCCATGCCGGCCTTGTTGGCCGCGATCAGCAGGTCCGCCTTCTCTTTGATCGGCACCGCGCGCCAGTCCTTCTTGATCGGGGTGGACCAGGAGACCTCGCCGACGCCCTTGACTGGTGCGAGACGCACCGGTTCGGACTGCAGCTTGGCGTTGGCCTTGGCGATCGCCACCGCCTGGCGCGCCGCGTTGGCGATGCCGTCGTTGCTCATGTCGGAGGTGGCGGCGAAGCCGTAGGCGCCGTTCGCGATCACGCGCACGCCCACACCGGCCGACTCGGTATTCGCCACGTTCTCGACGTTCAGGTCGCGCGTGGTGATGAACTGGTTCAGGTAGCGGCCGATGCGCACGTCGGCATAGCTGGCGCCGGCCTTGGTGGCGGCGTTCAGCGCGACGTCGGCGAGCGCCTTCTTGGCGGCGGTGGGCATGCTGCTCAGCAGCTCTTCAGCCGCGATCGCGCGGGTGAAGGGGAGCATCGTGGAGGCGAGCGCCAGGCTGCTGAAATTTAGAAAGGTACGGCGTTCCATAAAATCTCCTGAAATCAACCTACTTCTGGGCAGCGGTCCCGCCGACGACGCGGTCCGCTCTTGTATTTACGGCGCAGGGAAAGCGGTTTTGCCGGCCCCGATCGGGCCCGGCAAACTTGTCAACCTTAGCAGCAACTTGACCTTTTGAATAGGCAATTGTTGTGCCAGATCACCGTGTCTACCACCGTGTCTTTTGCATGCACGAATGCACGGGCGTCCGCTGTCCGCAGAAAGTGTCCGCGACCCTGTCCGAACGGCCATTGCGGACACTTATCCGGACACGTTCAGGCGACGAATATGTATATGCGAACACTGCTTGACTGTCCGGCTCGCGTGCCTGATCATCGGCGCGGCGGCGGCGTCCCGCCCGGCCGCACAACCACCATGGAGACCTCGAACCGATGAAACGACTGATCCTGGCCGCTGGTTTGGCCGCAAGCCTGGCGGCCGGCGCCGCGCAGGCCGACGACGCCCTGAAAGCCGCTATCGCGGGCGAACACCGCAGCGCCGCGAACAAGGCGCGCGACGCGGCGCGCCATCCCTACGAGACCTTGAGCTTCTTCGGCATCAAGCCGAACATGACGGTGGTGGAGCTGTCGCCTTCGGGCGGCTGGTACACCGAAATCCTGGCGCCCTACCTGCGCCAGAACGGCAAGCTGATCGGCGCAGGCGAAGCCATCGCACCGGAGAAGCGCTACGGCATGGCCTTCAAGAAGAAGCTCGATTCGAACCCGGCGATCTATGACAAGGTGGTGCCAGCCGTGTTCGAACCGCCGACCACCTACAAGATCGCGGCGCCGAACAGCGTCGACATGGTGCTTACCTTCCGCAACCTGCACAACTGGGTCGGCAACGGCGAAGACGCCCTCAAGAACACCTTCAAGGAAATCCACAAGGTCCTGAAACCGGGCGGCGTGCTGGGCATCGTCGACCACCGTCTCCCAAGCGCGATGACCCAGGATGCGAAAGCCTCGAGCGGCTACGTGCACGAGGCCTGGGTGATCAAGATGGTCGAAAGCGCGGGCTTCAAGCTGGCCGCCAAGTCCGAGGTCAATGCCAATCCGAAGGACACCGCCAATCACGAGAAGGGCGTGTGGACCCTGCCCCCGGTGCTGGCCAACAAGGACAAGGACCGCGAGAAGTACATGGCGATCGGCGAGAGCGACCGCATGACGCTCAAGTTCGTCAAGCAGTAAGCCACGCCGGAGGGGCCGCCCCTCCCGTGGAATTTTGTGTATTTCCTTCGGCGGCGAGCGTGTATATTCTTGCGGTTCGAATCAATCGCAACGCCACCGAAGGAAACCATGAAAACCGCACGCCTCGCCGCCGCCGTGGCATTCGCCCTGGCCGGCTTCGTCCACGCACAGGACACCACCCCGCCTCCGGCGCCGACTCCGGGCACCCCGCCTTCCCCGGCGGTCGCGACGCCATCCGCCACCACGGCTCCGGCCCTGCCGGCGGTCGAGAATTCGGTGGTCAAGATCTTCTCCACCGTGCGCGCCCCGGACCCGTATAAACCCTGGGCCAAGCAGTCGCCGCGCGACATCACTGGCTCGGGCGTCATCATCGAGGGCAAGCGCATCCTGACCAATGCCCACGTGGTCGGTTACGCCAGCCAGGTCGAGGTGCAGGCCAGCCAGTCGGGCGACAAGGTGCCGGCCAAGGTGATCGCGCTGGCGCGCGGCCTGGACCTCGCGGTGCTGGAACTGGACGACGCTAGCTTCTTCGACAAGCGCCCGCCGGTGCAGCGCGCCGCCGTGCTGCCGGACGTGCGCGAAGCCGTCTATGCCTATGGCTATCCGGTCGGCGGCAACTCGCTCTCGACCACCCGCGGCATCGTCTCGCGCGTGGAGTTCGTCGGCTACGGTTCCTTCAGCTCGGGCCTGCGCATCCAGATCGACGCGCCGATCAACCCGGGCAATAGCGGCGGCCCCGTGATCGCCGGCGACAAGATGATCGGCCTGGCCTTCTCGATGGCGGCCGGCGCCCAGAACATCGGCTACGTGATCCCGAACGAGGAAATCGAGCTGTTCCTGAAGGACGTGGCCGACGGCCGCTACGACGGCAAGCCGCTGCTGCACGACAGCGTCCAGACCCTGGAGAACCCGGCCCTGCGCGCCTTCCTGAAGCTGGACAAATCGGTCGAAGGCGCGGTGGTGCACCGTCCGTATAAACTTGATGCTTCCTGGCCGTTGAAAGAATGGGACGTGATCACCCACATCGGCGAGTACCCGGTCGACAACCAGGGCATGGTGAAGCTGGGCTCGAACCTGCGCGTGCGCTTCCAGTACCGCATCCAGCAGGTGGCGAAGAACGGCAAGGTGCCCATGACCATCGTCCGCGGCGGCAAGACCATGAAGGTCGAGGTGCCGACCAGCGGACCGCGTCCGCTCCTGATCCCCGACCTGAACGGCGGCTATCCCTCCTACTTCGTCTACGGCCCGGTGTCCTTCACCCGCGCGACGGCCGAATTCGCAAGCTTCCTGATGACGAATGCGGCGGCGATGACGGCCTACGCCTTCAACGACAATCCCCTGGTGAACCAGCGCGGCGATTCGCCGGATGCGGCGCGCGAGGAACTGGTCGTGATCAGCAGCCCCTTCTTCCCCCACAGGCTGGTGACCGGCTACGGCAACCGCTTCGGCTCGGTGGTCGACACGGTCAACGGCGTCAAGATCCGCAGCCTGGCGCACCTGGTGACCACCCTGCGCGACCTGAAGGACGAGCACGTGGTCTTCAAGTTTGACCAGCGCTACGGCGAGACCCTGATCCTGCCGCGCAAGGCGGCGCTGGATGCGACCGATGCGATCCTGTCGGACAACGGCATCCGCACCCAAGGGTCGGAGGACATGATGAAGGTGTGGGGCGGGAAGTGAGCCCCCAGCGTTTCAACGTGTAGTTGAACGCGTGGGCGGAGGACTCGCGGGGCCGCCCAGGCCCACCCTACAGGGATCGCGACGTAGGGTGGGCAGGTTTCCTGCCCACGCGGTCATGCAGCAGCAACTTATCCCTTCTTTTCCTTCTTGACCGGCACCAGCAGCAGGTCCTGGAAGTCGTAGCTGAAGTCGGTCTCGGTCGACACCGGCTTCATGCGCACCCGTTCGATGCTGCCGTCGTGGTCGAGCGAGAAGGTCACGTAGGCGTCGGCGTTGAAGTTGCGTTCCTTCCAGCGCACGATGAATGTGTCGTGCTGGAAGTGCTCCATCTCCCCAGTCAGGTCGGGCGTGCGGGTGAAGGACATCACCAGCTTGTTGTTCACGCGCTTGATGTTGACCTTGCCGTACCAGGCATCCTCATAGTCGCCTTCGTACGACGCCAGCGCCAGCGACGGCTTCGATTGCGCCGCGCGCGACGCCGCCTCCCCCTTCACGCGGGCCGCTTCCTTGGCCTGCATTTCCTTGTCGATGTCGGCGATGCGGCCGATCCAGTCGGTCGGCGCCACGCCCAGGTGCTGGTCCAGCAGGCGGTACTGCAGGGCATTGAGCGAAGGGCCGCTTTCGGCATTGGTGAAGATCGCGATGCCCAGCTTCGCTTCCGGCACCAGCAGCACGCGGGTATAGAAGCCCTGCAGCGCGCCGCCGTGCATGGCGACCAGCTGGCCCTTGTAGTCGCGCAGCTGGAAGCCCAGGCCGTAGGCGTAGAAATTCGGCTTGGTCGCCGCCAGTGGAGGACGCGGGGTGTTGATCGTCATCGGGGTCTGGGCGGTCCACATCTCGCGGGCCTGCTTGTCCGACCACAGGCGCTTGTCGCCGCCGACCTTGCCGTTATCGAGCAGCACGTTCATCCAGCGCGCGATGTCCTCGGCGCTGGTGTTGATGCCGACCGCGCCGACCGCGTTCGATACCGGCATCGGCTTGACCGGCACGGCCTTGCCGGCGATCTTGCTGTGCGGCGCCGAGACGTTGGCGAACTTCGCATTCTCTTCCAGGCTGGTGGTGGTGCCCGTCATGCCGACTGGCTTGAGGATCCACTCGTGCATGGTCTCGCCCCAGGTTTTACCCGACTTGGCGGCGATGATCTTGCCGGCCACGATGTAGAGCAGGTTGTCGTAGGCGTAGGCACTACGGAAGCTGGTCGCCGGTTTCACGTAGCGCAGGTTGTGGATGATCTCGTCGGTGCTGAAGGTGGTGGTCGGCCACCACAGCAGGTCGCCCGCGCCCAGGCCCAGGCCGCTGCGGTGGGTCAGCAGGTCGCGCACGGTCATCTCGGCGGTGACGTAGGCGTCGTACATGCGGAAGTCCGGCAGGTGCTTGATGACGGGGTCGTCCCAGGACAGCTTGCCCTGGTCGACCAGCATGCCCAGCGCCGCGGCGGTGAAGGCCTTGGAGTTCGAGGCGATCTCGAAGATGGTCTTGCCGTCGACCTTGGCCGCTTCGCCGCGCTTGCGCACGCCGAAACCCTCGGCGGTGACGACCTTGCCGTCCTTGACGACGGCGATGGCGATGCCGGGCACGTCGAACTCTTTCATCACGCGCTCGACGTCGGCGCGCAGGTTGTACGCCGGCGCGACGGCGGCGGCGGTCGGCGCCGCATCCTGTGCGAAGACCGCACCGGTGGTGGACACCGCGATCAGGACCGCGGCTGCTACTCGATTCATCGAAAACACTTTGTTTGTCCCCTTCTTGTTTATTTACTTGCCATGGCCTTGTCGACGCTGCCCTGCGTCTCCGGGTGGTAGCGCTCGCGCGCCGACTTGTAGATGCGCTCGGCCCAGGCGCGGTCGTCCGGTTTCGCGCGCAGCGCGGTGTACAGCGGCACCACGAACTTCTGGCGGCCAACGCTCATCAGGAATGCTTCCATCTGCGGACGCACGCCCTTGTAGCCCGCGTGCACCGCAGCGCGGTAAAAGCGGAAGGCCACTTCGTTGTTGCCGGTCTTGCCGAGGCCGAAGGCCTTGTCGAGTTCTTCCAGCTTGGCGGCATTGGCCTTGTTGTCGATGTCGTTCAGGAACTTCATCCACTCTTCCGCCTTCCAGCCCTTGGTGTCGAGCTGCGCGGTCTTGAGCTCGCCCTTGAGCCAGCGCGCGGTGGTGTCGTTCAGCTTCGTCAGGCGGCTGGAGACGGCGTGCTTGGCACTTGGCGGGATGCCCGGGCCGTACAGCCACTCCTCTAACTCCTTGTCGCTCATGATCTTCGGATTCTTGGCGAGCAGGTTCGTGCGCAGGAACTGCACGAACTGGTCGGTGGTCACGCTCTGGAAAGCGTGCTGGTCGAACCAGCTGCGCAGGAATGGGTCAAAAGCGGCGCGGCCGGCGCGCTGTTCCAGGGTGCGCAGGAACCAGGCGCCCTTCGGGTAGGCCAGGCCTTCGTCGGTGTAGTGCTTCGAGGAGTCATCCGGGTTGCGGGTGACCAGGGCCTGCTTCTCTTTCGGAATACCCTTGAGGGAGTCGATCGCCTCTTCCTGCTCGAGCTGCAGGTTCATGGTCGCCACTTCCTCGCCGTAGAGCTTTTCGATGATGCGGGTGGTGACGTAGGTGGTGAAGCCCTCATTGAGCCACCAGTGCTTCCAGGAGGCGTTGGTCACCAGGTTGCCCGACCAGCTGTGCGCCAGTTCGTGAGCGATCAGGTCGACCAGGCTGCGGTCGCCCGCGATCATGGTCGGGGTCAGGAAGGTCAGGCGCGGGTTTTCCATGCCGCCGATCGGGAAGGACGGCGGCAGCACCAGCATGTCGTAGCGCCCCCAGCGATACGGGCCGTAGAGCGATTCCGCCGCAGCCACCATCTTCTCGGTGTCGGCCAGCTCGTACTCGGCGGCCTTGATGCGCTGCGGCTCAGCGTAGACGCCGGTGCGTCCGCCCAGGGTGCGTGCTTCCAGCTCGCCGATGCCGATCGCCACCAGGTAGGACGGCACGGGCTGCGGCATCTTGAAGTTCCAGCCGCCCTTCCCTAGGGCCTTCGGGTCGTTATCGGCGCTCATCACGACGCGCATGCCTTCCGGCGCCTGGATGCGCGCGGTGTAGGTGAAGCGCACCGCCGGGGTGTCCTGCACCGGCATGAAGGAGCGCGCGTTGATCGGCTGCGACTGGCTGAACATGAAGGGGAACTTGCCCGACATGGTCTGCTTCGGGGTCAGCCACTGCAGGGCGCTTGCTGTGGGCGCCGTCTTGTAGTGGATGCGCACCTTGGCCGGCTGGCCGGGCAGGGTCACGTGCAGGGCCTGGCCTTTTTCAAGATCGAGCTTGTCGAGGGTGTACTTGACCGGCGTCCAGCCGCCTTTCGCATCCTGCGCCTCGATCTTCGAGATCGCCAGGTCGCGGGTGTCGAGGTCCAGGGTGGTGGCCTTCTTGTCGATCCAGTCCAGCGTCAGTTCGGCATAGCCGCCCAGGGTCTTCTGGGTGAAGTCGGCCTTCAGGTCCAGATGCAGGGCGGTGGTCTTGACCTGGTCGTATTTGGCGTAGCTGAGGGGATCGAGTGCGAACGCGTAGGCGCTCCACTGGCTGAGGATGGCGCAGGCGGTGGCGCGCAGCACGGTAGAAGTCTTCATGGTCTCTCGGGAAGGATGAGGGCGCGAGCAGAATAGCATCTTCCGGGCGCGTCGGAAAAGCACGAGTTGGCCCCAGGCGCACGCCGTATTGACGGGGCGCTCTGCTATGATCCGGCCCCATCATGGACGCCTTTCTCGTATCGGCCGGCATCGTGGGACTGGCCGAGATTGGCGACAAGACCCAGCTGCTGGCCTTCCTCCTCGCCGCGCGTTTTCGCCGCCCCGTGCCGATCGTGTTCGGCATCTTCGTCGCCACCGTCGCCAACCACGCCTTCGCCGCCGCCGTCGGCTCCCTCGTCAGCGAGCTGCTGGGACCGAACGCGATGCGCTGGGTGCTGGGCCTGTCCTTCCTCGCCATGGCGGCGTGGACCATGGTCCCGGACGAGATCGACGAAGCGGAAACGCCGCTGGCGCGCTACGGCGTGTTCTTCACCACCCTGCTCGCCTTTTTTATTGCCGAGATGGGCGACAAGACCCAGGTCGCGACCGTGGCCCTGGCCGCGCGCTATGAGGCCATGGCGGCGGTCGTGGCGGGGACCACCTTCGGCATGATGCTGGCGAACGTGCCGGCGGTGGTGTTCGGCGAGCGCATCGCGCAGCGGGTGCCCCTGGGGCTGGTGCACGGGCTTGCCGCCCTGATCTTCGCGGTGCTGGGCATTGCGACCCTGTTGGGAGCAGGCGAAGCTCTCGGGTTTTAATAGGGTGGTTATTCCTGCGTTACCCAGATCGGCGCCGACCACAGGACGTTGCCGTCTTCCTGCGTCACCTTCGCGTAGTAGAAGTGCGCCCCCGGCGAAGGCGTGAAGCTGGCCGTGGCCAGGTTCGACACCTCGGTCACGGTGCCCTTGCGCCCCGGTACTCCCTCCATGATCGACACCGCCGCCACCTTCTTGCCTGTGCTGGATGCGAAATTCGCCTGCAGGGTCAAGGGTCCGCGGTTCACGAAGCGCTCGCCCATCATCCGCCCGTTCGCGGTGAACACCAGCTGCGCCGTCTTGTCCATGGTCGCGAACACGCGGCGCGCCTTGAGCGCCGCCACGAAGCTCTCGCGCGTGAGCGGCGTCCCGTTGGGCAGCAGGACGCCGGTGCGGTTGGTGTAGGACGCGCCCCAGTTGGCGCAGTGGTTGTCCTGGTTGGTGCTGAAGGCCAAGTGGTAGCCCGCTTCCAGCAGCCGGTTGCAGGCCTGCTCGAAGTTGCTGCGCCGGGTCTCGGTCTCGCTGTCGTTGGTCGAGAAGGCGGTGCTGTTCATCACCTCGCACAGCACCATGGTCTCGTCGCCGTCGGCGGTGTAGCCGAGCGGGACGCCGTTCACCACGAACTGCCCGCTGTGCGCCGGATGGTTGAACTGGCCCACCCAGCCGCGCTGGCGCATCAAGGTATACAGCGCACCATAGTCGCTGCGGGGCGTCGCCGTATCGGCCATCAGCTCGCCCTTGCCGTTGCTCTCCCAGCCGAGCAGCTCGTCGCTGTTGAAGATGTTGACGTGGCCGCCCTTGTTGATGACGCCCCACTCCATGCCGTACAGGGCGAGAAAGTTGGGCTTGGTGGCGTTGAAGGCGGCGGCGCTGGCCAGGCCGGCCTGGTACAGCTCCCGCGCCTGGGCCGCATCGCCCTCGAGGTTGGTGCCGTCCGAGCCGTCGTACATGTGGTTGTGTTCGGAGACGGCCAGCACGTCGAGGCCATGTCCGCGCGCGTAGGCAAAGGCGGCGTCCGGTCCGTATTTCGCCTTCAGCGGGTCCTGGGCGCCCTTGCATTCGTCGAGCGCGGCGCCGCCGTCGCTGTGGTTGCTCTGGCTGTGCAGGTTGGCGAGGTAGACGGTGTAGGGCAGCGCGCCCGGCGCGGGCGCCGCGCCGGCCTGCCCCGTCATCTCGCGCACGCCGGGCAGCGGCGCGAAGCGCGGCGTGCGCTGGGCGGGCAAGGCGCCGACGGCGATCTGCCAGTCCTGCACGACGGCGTCCTCACGGTCGCCATCGAGCTGGGCGCGCAGCCGGACCCGGTACAGGCCGGCGGGCGCCGCGACGCCGCCAATCTGGCCGTCCCAGGCGACCGGAACAGTGACAGCTTCGGAACCGATGACGCGCTTGCCGCGCCAGCGCCGGGCGACGCGGCCACGCGGGTCGACCAGTTCCAGCGACCAGTCCACCGTGCCGCGGCCTTCCAGGCCGGGATAATGGAAGCTCATGTTGAAGGTCCGGCGCGCGTCCGCCGCCTTGAAGGGCGCGTGGAGCGTGGCTTCGAGTTCCTTGTGCTCGGCAGGCGCCGCGACCGCGCCGCCGTGGCACAGGGCCAGCAGCAACGCACCAAAGAGCGGGGAAATGATTGTGGTTTTCATAATGCAATTTTTACAATTGCATCGAAATCCACCTTGCGCCCACCCGGCGCTGCTGTTGTAAATTTATCTAGAACTCTTGAGCGACTTCAACAGCTCGACAGCCAGCACTAGAAATGGAAGTCCGCCCGCAGCATCGGCGTGCTGGCGCGCTGGCCGGCGCCGCCCGTGGTGCGGCGCGTATTGCCGAACTTGTTGTTCCAGAACTGGTAGCCGACACCGATCCGGATCTTCTTCTTCGCATAGCCCAGGCGCGGGCCGATGTCATACATGAATGCCAGGTCGAGGTTGGTCTCGGCGCCCGTCGGGTTGCCGGTCTCGTCCAGGCCCTTCTCGGCGATGAAGTTCAGGAAGCCTTCGAAGGACCAGCCTTCGGCCACCGGGATGCCCCAGCTGGCGCCGAACATCGGGTGGGTCTCGTAGGTGTAGCGGCCGCGCACGTTGGCGATCGGCGGGAAGGGGCCGCTCGGCGCATTCGATTCGCGCAGCCACAGGATGCTGGTGTTGAGAAAACCCGGCACGTCCCACATCAGGGTGGGCCCCGCCACCAGCATGCGCTTGCGCGAGTTGTAGCCGACGTCGTCCTTGTCGTTGACGTCGAAGCCGACCGTCAGGCCCACGCCCTTCACCTTCCCGAAGCGGATCTCGGAGCCGCGCAGCGCGCCGATGTCGAGCGTGTGGCGGTACAGCAGGTAGGCTTCCTGCGCGCCACTGTCGCTGCCCAGGTTGCGCGGGTCCGTGCTGTCGGACTTGAGCACGTCGAGATTGAGGTAGTTGCTGCCGTATTTGTAGCCGCTCGCGTGCGTGAAGGCCACGATGTGCTTCTTGATGTGCTCCGGGTTGAACGGTTCCGCGAAGCGCGTGCCGTAGCGGTAGCTGATCGCGTTGTCGCTCCAGTCCATCGCCCCGGCGGGGACGGCGCAGCACAGCAGTGCGGCGCAGGCCGCTGTTCTCATTTTTCTCGCTTGAGTGCTCATGTTTTCAATCCTGGCAGTTTGTCGTGCGGGCCGGGAAGCACGTCTCCCGGCCTGCGTTCCACATAAAGTTCGGCCTTGTGTTCGCGGCCATCGTCGAGCGGCTCGATGACCTTGTCCGCCTGTGGCTGGCCGTCGAGCAGCAGTGCTTCGCCCTGGCCGGCATGGCGCACCTGGACATCGTAGTCCGCCCTGCCCGCCCGGTAGCGCAGGCGCAGTTCCTCCCAGGCGGCCGGCAGCAAGGGCGCCAGCGCCAGGCGGTCGGCCGTGCGCCCGATGCCGAGCAGCGCATCCGTCAAGAGCAGGCAGGTCCAGCCGCTCGCCACGCCATCCATCATGAAGTAAGGCGTAGCAAGAGAGCGCACGGGTGCCTCCATGGCCAGAGCCCAGGCGCGTGTCGCGGCGCCCTGGCCGGCCAGGGCCAGGCCCAGCCAGGCGGCCGTGCGGGCGTCCGGCCCACTGTCCTGCCTGGCCAGCGCGGCGGCGACACGGCCAGGCTCTGCGCCCGCGAGCGCAGCCCAGGCTTGGGTGGCGGCATCGCCTTCGCCATAGGCTTCGCCGTTCCAGCCGTGCGCCTCGGCCTGCGCCCGCAAGGCCAGCGCCGCGCCGCGGCAGGTGGTGGCGAAGCCGAAGTCGGCGCGGCGGTCGGCCACGTCGGCGAAATGTTGGAGCACGGCAGCCAGCAGGAAGGCCAGGCGCAGGTCTTCCGCGCGCTCAGGAAGATCCTGCCCGTCCTCGTGCATGCGCGCGTCCTGCAAGGGCAGGCCGTGCTCGCCGAAACGCAGGCAGCCGCGCAGGCCATGCACACAATACTGGTAGAGGTCGTCGTGCGCAAGTCGCGTGCCGCTGGATGGATCGCCCCCGGCCGGCTCGCGCAGGATGCCGTAGTCGCCGCTCACCGCGATATAGCGCTGCAGCGCCCAGGGCAGCCAGAGGAAGTCCTCGACAGCCGCCCCCGCGCTGCCGATGTCCGCGCGCGCCGCACGCAGCAGCGTCTCGCGCAGCGTGGCCGGGCTGCCATGCAGGGCCGCCAGCGCGCCCTGCAGCTGCCGGGCCGGCGCCTCGCCGAAGGTCAGGGACAGGGCGCCGTAGGGCAGCCAGCCATTGGCGAACAGGTCGAAGGCCGGGCTTGGCGTGGCCACGCGCACGCTGCCGAGCAGCCCGTCCCAATGGGCGTGCAGCGCGCGCAGCGCCCGCGCCGCACCCTTGGTCCCGCCATGCTGCTGCACGGCCTGGCTGGCGGCAAGCACGTTCGGCTCGGCCACGCCCAGCAGGAACACCAGCTCCCTTTCCTCGCCCGGCTGCAGTTCGACCCGCAGCTGCAGGGCGGCGCAGGCGTCGAGCGCGGCCCCGTGGCTGCCCGACAGGCTGGCGCGGGCCAACGCAGCCGGCCGCGCAAGGCTGCGGTGGCGCCCGACGAACTCGCGCCGGTCGGCGGTATGCGCCACCTGCGCCGCCTCCACGTGGAAGAAGGCGACCTTGTCGGCAAAGCCGGCGCCGAACGCATTGCGGGCGGTCAGCGCGCCGCTGGCCAGGTCGACGCCGGTGACGATCTGCAGGCCGGCGGGCGCCTCGGCCTCGTCCAGCCACCACTCCACGTAGCCGGTCACCGACAGGCGGCGCGGCGCGCTGGAGGCATTGCGCAGCGTGAGCACCGAGTATTTGAGGGGGGCATCCTGGGCGACGAAGCAGCGCAGGTTCGAGCTGATGCCGTGGGCCCTGTGTTCGAACAGCGTATAGCCGAAACCGTGACGCGTCAGATAGGGCTCGCCGGAGGGCATGGGCCAGGGCGTGGGCGACCAGGCCGCGCCCGTGTCTTCGTCGCGCAGGTAGAAGGCCTCACCGTCCTCGAAGGTGAGGCGCTGCATGCGGCTGCCGCACCAGCTGCCGCCCGGCCCCGTGGCCTGGACGTCGGCGCCGAAGTTGCCGTTCGCCAGCGGATTGGGCCATGGCGCCGGCAGGGCCTCGCTGCTGCGGATCAGGTATTCGCGGCCGTTTGCGGCGAAACCGCCGATGCCGTTGTCGTACTGGAGCGCGTCAAGCGCCGCCGGCGGCGCTTCAAACGTCCACTGCGGCGGCTCGGCTGCCGGGACGAAGGGGACCGGCCAGGAAGGCATTGGCGGCGCGGCGCGGCCCAGCTGCTCGGCGAGCGGCCCGCGCCCGGCCAGCAGCAGCACGCGGGCGGCAGCGCGCAGCAGGATGCGGTCTTCCTGCGGCACCTCGTCGAGCAGATGGAGGTGCAGGTGCGCCACGTCCTGCGGCGCCATCCCGCTTATCTGCTCACGGAGCGCGCGGTTCTCGCACAGCACCAGCAGGTCGACGGCGAGGCCGCGGGCGCGCCAGTAGGCATGGGCCTGCAGCACCTCGCGCGCCAGGACCAGGTCGGCGCCCGGCTGCAGCACCAGCAGGGGACGGCTGCCGTCCACGCCATAGGCGCGCAGGGCGGCGCGGCCGCGCACATTGCGTTCGATGACGCCGGGCTCGGCGCGCAGGCCGGGCACGGGCTCGAACAGGCAGCCGGCCAGGCGGTTGAAGCGCTGTGCCTCGCCTTCGTCCAGGCCTTCGCGGTCGAGCGCGGCCTGGCCGTGGGTCCATGCCGCCTCCAGGGCCTGCGCCACCGCGGCCGCGTCGAGATGCCGTGCCGCCAGCGCGCGCGCCGCAGCGGGCGTGGCGGCGGCGCCCAGCAGCAGGTCGACCGTGATTTCCTGTCCGGGGCCCAGGCTCAGGCTGCGGCGGATCGCCAGCACCGGCGTCCCGCTTGTCCCTTCTTCGAGTGGCGGCAAGGGCCTGGCAGGGTCGAGGCAGGCGCCGCTGTACTGCGGCGCGCCGGACCTGCCCCGCACCGCCAATGCGTGCAGCACGGTGGGCAGGGCCGGGCCGGCGTAGCACAGCAGCGCGCCTGATGCCGCATCGACCTGGAGCTGCACGTCCTGCCCGCGCGACGCCAGCGCAATCTGGCTCGTCACCTCGAGGGAAACCGCGGTGTCGCGCGTGTTGCGGATGCGCAGGCGCCGCAGCTCGACGTCGTCTTCCGGCGCCACCGCCACGTCGACCACGATAGCCAGGCCACGCTCGTCGCGGCGGAAGGTCGCGCGGCCTTCGGCGAAGACGGCTTCGATGCGCTCCGTCGCACCCGGGCCAGGCGTGGAGGACCACAGCTCGCCGCCGGCGGCGTCGCGCAGCACCCAGGCCATGCCGCCACGAGCGCCCAGCGGGTCCGGCTGCCAGCGCGTCAGCGCCATGTCGTCCAGGCGGCTGTAGCCGGAACCGTCGCTGGCCACCATCAGGTGGTAGCGGCCGTTCGACAGCAGCTGCACGTCGAGCATGGCGGCGTCGGCGCGCTCGATGACGCGGCCCGGGCTCGGTGCGGTGGGCGGTGCGCCGGTATAGGGCGCGGGCATGGACGCGCCGCGGGCAGGTACCGCTTCCTGCAGCAGCGACTGGGCCGCGCGCAGTTCGGGATCAAGGGCGAAGCGGCGCTGCATCGGCGCGTCGTGCAGCGCCTGCAGCAGCGCGAGCACGCTCATCCCCTGGTGGCGCGCGGAGACCGTGCGCACCACATGGTGGCCTTCTCCATGCGGCAGGTGGGCCGGCGTGTAGTCGACCGCATCCACGAAGCCGTAGTCGCCTCCCATGCCGAGCGAGGCCAGGCGTTCCAGGTTGGCGAGCGCCGCACCGGGCGCGAGCGGCAGCGCCAGCAGGGCCGCGTAAGGCGCGGCCACCAGGGCCTCCCCGCTCCCCCGGCGCAGCGCGGCGCCTGGCACGCCGAAGCGGCGGAACTGGTACAGCAGGCTGGCGTCGACCGCATTGCAGGCCGACTCCGAGAAGCCCCAGGGCATGCCACGACGGCGGCCGTGCGCCACCTGGGCGCGCACGGCGGCGCGGCCGGCATGGTCAAGCAGCGTATCGCGCCAGGCCGGCATCAGGAGCTGGGCCGCGAGGTAGTCCGACAGCGCGCCATCAACCGACAGCAGCAGCTGGTCGAAGCCGGCGATGCGCAGCGGGCGGCTCAAGCGCCACCAGTGACGCTGGCCGAGCTGGCCCTGGGCCACCGCCATATAGCTGGCCATGCAGGCTTCCGAGGCCAGCAGGTCGCAGCTGTCGGCGTCGAGGCGTTCTTCGCGGACATGGCAGCCAAGCGCCAGCAGGCCGGTGGCAGGGTCGAACAGGGCCGTGAAATCCATCGCGGCGAAGCCGCGCGCCTGGGCGGCAAGGCCCGCGAAGCGTTTCATCAGCTTGCGTGCGTGTTCGCGTCCGTCGCGCACGTGGCGCGCCAGTCCGGGGTGCATGCCGGGCAGGGGCTCGAAGGCGGCGAGCTCGCGCAAGGTGGGAATGCGCGTGAGGCCGGCGTCGAGCACGAATTCCTGCTCGGCGCGCATCCATGGCGCGAGTTGCAGGAGGTCGTCCTGCAGGGCGTGGCATTGCGCCACCAGCCGCGCGGCCCAGTCGCGCAAGGGATCCTCATCCTGCAGGCCGGCATGCAGGGCCTCGCCCGCCGCGACGATGTGGCGCAGGCATTCGGCCAGGCCGGGCAAGGTGTCGGCCGCGCGGCATCGCTGCGGGTCGAGCGCGGCCCAGGATGCGGCCACCAGTTCGCGCTCGCGCATCGAGCGGCCGGCCGCCAGCTCGTCCACCACATGCAGCGTCGCGCGGATGCCTTCCAGCGCCTGCGGGCCGGCGATGGGCGCGTCCGGCAGCTCGTCGAGGCCGGCCCCGAGAATGCGCAGCGACAGCGCGAGCCAGCCGCTGCCGGAGGTGGACACAGTGGCCGGCTCGATCGGCGCCAGCCTGGCGTTGTCGTAGGCGGCCAGGAAGTGGCCGCGCCAGCGCTCCAGCATGCCCATCGAGGAAAGCGCGCCGTCCAGCCGCTCCTGCAAGGCGCCGAGCGGCAGGAAACCGAAGTCGCGCGCGGCCAGCGCCGACAAGAGGGACACGGCCATGCCCTCGGGCGTGGTGCGTCCGTCGGCCAGCATCTCCGGCTGCTCCTGCACGCTCTCCGGCGGCAGCCAGTTGTTGGCCGGGCCGGCGAAGTCTTCGAAGAAAGCCCAGCTGCGCCGCGCCACGCGCTGCAGCAAGGCCTGGCGCGCCGCCGACAAGCGCGGCGGGCGCGGACGCGCCGGCAGCCCGGTCCACCATGCGAGCAGGGGCGAAAGGAACCAGACCAGCAGCAGCGGGGCGGCCGGGAACAGCGAGTAGGGATTGGCGAAGGTCAGCAGCAGGGCGATGGCGACCGCCAGGGCCGGCGCGAACCACATCGTCACGAGATACTGCACGACCGCGGGCATGGCGCGCGTCCTTGCCGGATCGGGCCACCTGAACAGCGCGCGCAGCAGCGCATCGCACTGGGACCAGGCGGCGTGCGGCAGGAAACTGGTGGCCAGCGCCGCGCGCACCAGCGGCACGCGCGCGCCGCGTGTCCAGGCGTCGAGGTGCTGGCGCCAGGGCGCGTCGTGCGGCCGGTCGATGAGCGCCACCAGGCTCCCCAGCAGCCCAGGCAGGAAGAACACCGCGAGCACGGCCGCGGTCCAGAACGCCGGTTCGGTCAGCGCCGTCCAGCACAGCACCAGCAGGAGCAGCAGCACCGGCGCCACCAGGCTGTCGCGCAGCGCGTCGAACAGGCGCCAGCGCGCCTGCGCCGTCATCAGGCCGGGGCGCCGCAGCCGTCCGGCCGACTGCCAGGCGGCGCGCACCGCGCGGTGCCGCACCACGGCATGCTCCCCGTAACCGCAGGGGAAGGCCTGGTCCAGGCGGACTTCCTCGTCGCGGCGCGCGTGCAGGCAGCCTTCGTCGACGATGCCCGGCGCTAGACGTTCGCCCGCCATCACCCGCTCCCAGGCATCCACGTCGTAGATCGCGGCCCAACCGAACATGCCCTGGGCCTCGGACTCGCGCAGCGCCTGCGGCGCGGCCCAGCTGCCCCTGCCCTCGGCCCACAGGCGCTGGTAGCGGCAGTCCTGCCTGCCGGGAAGCGCGCCGCCGAGCGCCGGGCGCAGCATGGCGTGGCCTTCCACGACGCGGGTCGCGCCGGCGTCGAGCACCACCTGGTTGAGTGGATGCGCCATCGCCGCGACCAGCTTGCGCGCCGCGTCGCGCGGCAGATCGATGGCGGCGTCCAGTGCGATCACATAGCGCGCTTCCGCCAGCCCGGCGCTACCGCCCGCCACGGTGGCGAAGCGCGCGCGCCCCTCGTCCTCAGGTTTCGCGGCCAGCCAGGCATGCAGGTCGGCCAGCTGGCCGCGGCGCCCTGCCCTTGCGCGCATCCGCGAACGCTGCAGCAGGAGGAAAGGCTCGACGCGCACCCTGTGCGTGGTGTGCTGGCCATCCTCGTCCACGATCGGGAAGCGGTGCTCGCGCGCATGCCTGCGATTGAGCTCCTCGATCGCGCCCGCCGCCTGCGCCACCAGCGCCGCGTCGCCGGGCAGCACCTCTTCCGCCGCCTCGGGCAGATCGGCCAGCAGGCAAAAGCGCAGGCGCGGATCGCGGTTGGCCAGGTAGCGCTGTTCGAGATCGCGGCACAGGCCAGCGACCTGCTCCGCATGCGCCAGCTGCGCCGACACGGCCACCAGGGTCAGCGCGTCGGCCGGGATGCCGTCCTCGAAATCCATGCGCGGCATGGCCTGGGGCCGCGGCGCCAGCCAGGCCGCCATCATGTCGCTCAGCGCCACC
>JBFLVV010000038.1:0-47400 GCA_040758275.1 Pseudomonadota bacterium | reverse complement strand
CAGCACTTCCTTGTCGCCGAAGACCTGGAACACCAGGTCGAGCAGCTGGCGCGGCGCGTATTCGCACAGCTTGTCGGTCTCGCCCTGCTCCAGGGCCAGCACCTTCGACATGGCCGGCGACAGGCCGGCCGAGGCCAGGCGCTTCTTGTAGTTCTCGACGCCGAGCCAGTCGGTGGCGTCGGTGACTTCCTCGATCTCGACGTTCCCCGGGCGCATCAGGTACTGGCGCTTCCAGTCGCCGCCGTTCTTCTGCACCTGGCAGAACAGGGTCACTTCGTCGTCGGCGAAGAAGCCGGAATGACGGAAGGGACGGTTCGAGAGCTGGCGGCCGACCGGCTTGTTGTCGACCACGGCGCGCAGCCAGGCGCTTTGCTGGCCCGAGTGGCGCGCATAGTGCTTGTAGGTGCGGCCCATCGAGCAATCCAGGCCGAACAGGGTGCGCAGCGCATCCAGCAAGGTGGTCTTGCCGGAGCCGTTCTGGCCGGCGATCGTGATGATCTTGGCGTCCAGCGGGATGTTCTTGATCCGCTGCCAGTAATCCCAGTGGACCAGTTCGAGTGATTTGATGTGGAACATGGGCTACCTTAGTTCGGGGTTTCTTCGTCGGCCGCGTCGGCAACCGCTTCGGCCACCGCATCGTTGGCGGCGTCGATCTTGCGCGGCGCCGCGGCCAGCGGGGCGCGCTTGAACACATCGGCCAGCGCGCCGTTGATGATGCGTTCCTTCAGCAGGTCGGTGTCCATCATGAGGTCCAGCAGCGGGCCTTCCAGGATCACGTCGCCGCGGCGCTCGATGAAGCCGAGCTTCGAGAGCACGCCCAGGTTCATGTCCATGCGGGTCTTCTTGCCCAGCTTGTCGCCGAAGTCGGACAGCAGCGCGGTATACGAGATGCCGATCGAGGTGTCCTCGGCGCGCGGGATCGGCGCGTCCTTGTCGAACATATCGGTCTGGTCGTCGTCGACCGTGACGTGGGTCTCCTGGCGCTCGCGCTTGGGGAGGATGATCTGCGCCCACAGCACCACCAGCAGGGCCACGCCGTCGCGGGTCAGGCCGAAGTTATTGTTCTGCCAGATGTCCTTGGCGCCGAAGATCTTCGGCTCGACATTGCGGTGCAGGGCGATCGTCACGTGGTCGGCATACACGTTGTCGAGCAGCTTCAGGCCGGATTCCAGCAGGCGCTTGTCGACTTCGATGCGGAAGGCTTCGTCCGACAGCGCGCGCTTGACCATCTTGTCGTCGCGGCGCAGGGTCTGGTGCGTCAGCAGGCGCGCGATCAGGATTTGTGCGTCGTCATTCATCGGTATTGCCGCTTTCAGGACTATCGAGGTCTAGATTCAGTGAGAGGGTGGCGATCGACATGGCCGCCACCTCGGGGTCGTCGAGCTGGATCATAGTGTCCGTCGGTTCGAACTTCACCGGCAGGCGCGCCAGCTCGGCGGTCGCGCCCTGCAGGCTGGCCTCGGCCGCGTCACCCAGCAGGGGCAGCAGCGAAGCGCGGTAGGACGCCACCGCAAAGCTGGCCGGCAGCAGCGACTCGTGCAGCGCCACCTTCTTCGGGCCGCTCTCCGAGAATTCGGGGAAGTTGCCGAGGTTGGCGAAGTCCGCCAGCTTGTTGATCCAGTCGTTCAGTTCGGCCATCATGGCCGGGTTGTCGTTCACCGTCAGCGGCGCATCCTGGCCGCTCGGCAGGCCTTTCGGGCCGGTCGAGGTCACGCGTTCGAGCAGCAGCTCGGTCTCGGCCACGTCGATCATCTCGGCCGGCGTGGCGAAGAGCGGCACCACCGGGCGGTCGATCGCGTCCTCGGCCAGGCCGGCCAGGTCTTCGTGGGCCAGCAGCCAGCGCTTCACGTCCGTGGTCGACAGGCCCGACTGGCCCAAGTGCACGCGCTGGCGCTCGATCTGGTTCAGGGCGCGCGAGAACATGCCCTGCATGTTCAGCAGCGCGCTCTGGGCGCGGCCGATCGCCTGGGCCGCGCGGTGGGTGGCCGAATCGGCGTTCGGGTCCTGGGTAATGGCGCGCAGGATGACGGAACCCTTCTCGACCCAGTCGCAAGCCATGTGCCACTTCGCCTGCGAGGTGCGCAGGCGGAATTCGGAACCGGAGGCGATCGCGTCGCGGAACTCTTCGGTGAGTTCCACCAGGCGGCCCAGCAGGTGGCGCAGCTGCTCCACCGTGACGCCGCCCACGGCCTGGGCGCCGGCCACCTGCGAGAGCAGGAAGCCCATCTCGGCGTCGTCCTCTTCCGGCTTCGCCAGGGCGATCAGGGTGTCGAGGGCCGACAGCACATTGCGCGCCAGCGGCGTGATGCGGTAGACGGCGCCGGGCGCATCCCAGGCCAGCAGGCCATGGCCGCGCAGGCGGTTCAGGACCGTCTCGAGGCTTTCGGCGGTCAGGTAGGCCAGCTTGTTGTTGATGTCGGCGCGGGAAAAGGCCGAGCTGCCCGTGTCGCTGGCCAGTTCGCGCAGCACCAGCAGGCGCACCAGCACGCCGTCCTGGGTGCCGTGGAATAGGGCCGTGAACGCCGACAGCATCGGCTGCGCGCGCTTGAGGTGATAGACCTGCTCGATCTCGTCGGGCGCGACGCCGTTCTGGAAGTGCGCCTGTAAGGGGTCGTCTTCCAGAGGTGTCGAAATGGAATCTGCGGCGAGCGCCGCGCCGGCCAGGTTGTCGATCATGTAGGGGTACCGTTGTTCTAGCGCGGACAAGCTGTGCCGTCTGCGGGGGCGCCAGTATAACAGTTTAGGATGGGCAATTAGCAGTCCGGCAGGCCCCCGGGAGGCCTGCCATTGCAGGAAAGACACACTCAAGCATTGCCTTATTTGCAAGACAATGTTGTTGAATAGTTAAGGTTTCGTGACCGTATTCAGGGTCTGCTCAATCTGTTCCTTCTCGCCTTCCTGATAGCGCAGCTTGACCGGATACCACTCGTGCTGCGGGGCCAGCCAGATCTCCAGCGACTGGTCCTTCTTGTTCGCCACCGGCTGGCGCGAGACCAGCACGGCATCGACCTCGCCCAGGCCGGTGCGCACCTTTTCGCGCCGCACCACCTCGAAGACCCAGCTCTCGGCATCGCGCCGGCCGGCGACGAAGAAAGGCCATTTGGAACCGGTTTTGAACTTGTCGCCCGCCGCGCGCGCCACGGCGGCCAGTTGCCAGGTGATCGACACGCGGTCTTGCTCGCCGCCCTTGAGCGGGTAGACCTGTTTACTTTCGCTGAAGCTCAGGGACTTCGCTTCGCGATCAAACGTAGCCGTGGTCGGGTCCTTGCGCATGCGCTTCTCGACGAATTCGGCGGGGGCCAGGCCCCAGGCGTCGATGGCGCCGCTGCTGCGGTCGTCGGTGATGGTGCCCAGCACCGGCACCTTCGATTCGGCCTTGATATTGTATTTACCGTCGCCGGTACGCCAGGTGACGATGGCTTCGCCCTTCAGGCTGAAGCCGCGCTGGCGCGCCTGCAGCTCATAGTGCAGGTCGGCCGAGGGCGGCAGTTCGAAGGGACGCTTGGCGCTGGCCGGCGCATCCTGGGCCGTGGCCGCGCCGATGGCGCCAGCGAGGAGCAGGCCGAGGCCCGCATGTTGTAGTCGTGTGTGCATCATGTGCTTCCTGTTCGGTTCATGTCGATATGCTTGACGGTCTGGGTGGTCACCGCGCCGTTGGCTTCGCTGCTCTGGATCTTCACGGGGACCCAGCCATGGGCGGGCGACAGCCAGATGTCGAGCCGCGATTTGTACGAGCCCTGCTTCGGCGGCCGCGCGATGCGCACCGTCTGCAAGCGTCCGATCGGGGTGTCGATCTCCTCCGGACCGACGACGTTGAAGGTGTAAACGCTCCCGTAGCGCTCCTCGCCGACAAACATGTCGATGTCGCCCGTGAGCTGGGTCGCGTCGCCGCGTGCGATCGCCGCCAGCTGCAGCGGCACGGTGGCCTTGTCCTGGGCGCCAGGCAGCAGGTCGTATTTCGCTTCCGATGCCGAGAAGGTTACCTGGTTGCCGGGCCAGTCGAAATGGGTCGCGGTCTGGGAACGGCCGCGGCGTTTCTCCGTCATCTTCACCGGCGCGAAGCCGGTATTGCCGACATGGCCTTCGCTCGTCAGGACCACCAGGTTCACGCGCGCGAACACGACCTTGATGCCGGCTTCGAAGCGCATCTGGTAGCCCTGCTCCGCCAGCTTCCACGCCAGGCGCGCCTCGCCACTCCACTCGGTGCCGTTGGCATCCTTGCGCGCCACCTCATACATGATGTCGGCCGGCGGCGGCACGTCGACCTTGTAGCGGCGGATCGTATGCACGATCGGGGCCGCCTCTCCTTCCGCGGACGGCAGGAGGGTGGGCACGATGGCGACCGCCGGGGGCGCGTCAAGCGTGGGGGTGGGCAGCGCCTCCGGCGGCGGCGCGGGCGGGCCGGGCTGTGCCGGCGGCGCGATCGCATCCTGCACCACCATGCTTGACGGCAGCGGCTCGAAGTCCGGCAAGGGTGGCTGCGCCATCTTCGGCTGCGGTGGCGGCACGGGCGCCAGGTCCGGCGCGCGATCCGCCTGCGCAGGCAGCAGCTCGGCCACGCTCACCAGGCCTTCGCCATCGCGCATCGGCAGCGCCAGGCCCTGGGTGCCGGCGGTGAGCCAGCCCAGCGCCAGCCAGTGCAGCAGCACGACCAGCGTGCCGAACACCAGCGCGCGCCGCCGCTGAGGAGAAAAAGGGGAACGCATACCACTAGTGTAGCCTGTGCGCGGCATGGATGCTGCCAGGCAGCTTTGCGCGCCCCCTTGGTAGCGCTGTTAGTTATCTGCTACGCTAGGCTTCTCACCCACCCGGAGAAGACCGATGCTCAAGCCGCCCATGCCGAATGCCGCCGGAATGACCGACACCCTGGAATTCGTGAAAAACCTGTGGGGCGGCATGCACGTCCCGGGCGTCCCGGTGCCGGGCATGGGCGGGGCCGGCCTGTCCACCGAAGACCTGGACAAGAAGATCGCCGACCTCAAGGCCGTCGAATCCTGGCTCAACCTGAACCTGGGCATGCTGCGCGGAACCATCCAGGCACTCGAAGTCCAGCGCGGCACCCTGGCCACCCTGAAAGCCATGGGTGACAGCATGGCGCAGGCGATGCAGCGCGCAGGCACGGATCCCGCCCTGGCCCAGCCCTTCGCGCAGTTCTTCGCCCAGTCCGCCGCGGCGCCGGCGCCATCGGCGCCCCAACCGGACGCGCCAACGGCCCCGGGCGGCGCAGCGGATGCGGCCGACCCGTCCCAGGCCGGCGCGACCATGCCCGCAGCGGTTGCGTGGTGGAATATGCTGCAAGACCAGTTCCGTCAGGCTGTGGCGACCGCCATGCCGCCCGCCGGCGCCCCAGCCGACGGCGCCGCGGCCAAGCCGCCTGCCGAGCCGAAAGCCAAGGGCGGCTCGCCGCTCGACGTGTCGGGCGGCGCGCCGGAAACCGCACCCGCCAGCCCGCCGGTACACGGCGCCCGCGTCGGCAAGAATCCGCGCACCAAGGTCGGCAAGGCTTGACGCGGCATGGACCAGGTGACCGGCGGCTGCCTCTGCGGCGACGTTCGGCTGCTAGCGTCCGGCCGTCCCCGCCGGGTCGGTCTCTGCCACTGCCTCGACTGCCGCAAGCACCACGGCGCGCTCTTTTATGCGGCGGCGATTTATCCGCAGGATGCGGTCAGCATTACCGGCGACACCAGCGAATATCGCGGACGGCATTTCTGCCCGCGCTGCGGCTCGTCCGTGTTCGCGCACAGCGAGGACGAAATCGAAGTGCATCTCGGCGCGCTGGATGCGCCCGACCAGTTCGTGCCGACCTACGAGAACTGGGTGATCCGGCGCGAGTCCTGGCTGCCGCCATTTTCGCTTGCCCACCATTACGCGCGTAATCGCGCGTCCCCTGCGCCCGGCGAAGCTTGAATCGCTTCACGGGCCGCTTCACTTGCTCTCCCGGCTGTGACAATTCACGCATAATCGGGATTGTCTTGTCGCTATGATGTTCAGCATTACCGCTGACGTATCGAGATCGCATGAACTGGAACGACTGGCCCATCGTATGCTGGGCAATTTCAACGCTACTCTGCCTTGTGACACGCCGTTGGTTGGACGCCACCTGGTCTGCATGCTTTGCCGTATTCATGGTTTTCGACAGATGGCTGCCCACCGCGCTCCCGCTGCAGTTGCACTATGTTTTCCTGGGCGCAGGCGTGCTGCTCGTCGTCGCCGAGCTCATGACACAGTACCGCCGCTACAAGAAAAGTTTGCTTAGCCAGTAATTGCTGAGAGAGCTATGCAAATCCGAATATTGGCCACTCTGCTTTCGTGCGTCCTCGTTACCCCTTGCAGCACGGCCCGTGCGCAAGAAGTTCCCGCGCAAAGTTGCGAACACGACCGCAGCCGCCTGCTCGCCCTGGACGAGAACCAGTTCGACCAGGACCTGAACGGAGGCTGGCGGGAGCTGGCGTCCAGGCCAGGCTGCATCCTGGCTGCAGCCGACCTGCTGCGCGATTACCGGCAAGCGCATCGTAACGACGCGGGGCTGCTGACCTGGCATGAAGCCCAGCTACGCGCCAATGCCGGGCAGTACCCGGAAGCGATTACCTTGATGAAGCAGGCCTACAAACCTGCAGAGAAGGACCTGGCTGGGTGGAATCTCTATGTCGACGCGACGATTGCCTTCCTGCGCAGGGACATGGCCGCGCTCAAGAAGGCAAGGGCGAAACTTGCCGAGGTCAAGGCGCCGGTAGCCGAGGGGATGCCGCCCGTCATCAATGGCTACGTCGAACTGGAATTCGCCGATGGAGCAAAGAGAAAGATCCGCTGGCCGCCGAATATCGATGTTGTCGAAGGGTTGGAGAATTGTTTCGACAAGCCATACGCGAAAGCGTACGAGCTCGCGTGTCGCCAAAGCACGCCTTAAGGCGCAACATTTCCATTAGTCGCAGTCAGTCGGCCAAAAGCGGACATGCGAATGCTTGAGTAAGGAGAGAAGCGTGCAGCTACTTGACGAGGTTCGAAGCGCTTGGGGATGGGTAGGCATTGAGCCGGTTGACGTTATGGATGACAACGACTTCGGCAATCTGATTCTGAAAGACGTGCGCGGGCAATACTGGCGTCTATGTCCAGAAGATCTTTACTGCGAGGTAGTAGCAAGCAGTCGCGAAGAATTGGATCGCCTGGCTAAGGACCAGGAGTTCCTGAGTGACTGGTATATGCGAAGTTTAGTCGATCAGGCTTTTCAACGGTTCGGCGCGCTTGCGCCTGATCGAAAGTATTGCCTCAAAATTCCCGGGGTACTCGGCGGTGAGTACGGAGGAGACAACCTTGGGACAATAGCGTTCAATGAACTCATCAGAGCCTCCGGTCATATTGCTCAGCAGATTGCCGATCTACCGGACGGGGCAACGATCAAGCTATCCGTTACAGACTGAGGTAAGGCGGAGCGGTGCCACGACAGTCCACAATGGATCGCTTCCTGCCCTTCGTGTCAGTCCGCGACTTTTCAGCCGTGGCAGACTGGTATGCTGAGCGCAACGGCCGGGCTCGCCTACAACCGGACGGTCACGCATTGAGTTGCGCTCGGTTTGGTGCGGCCAGTAACAGGTGGTCAGGACTGGACAGTTGAATATATAGACAGCACAGGGTCGTAATATAGACCTATCCTCATTTGGAGAACTAATGCAACTTCCTGGATGGATGTTCTTTCAACTAATCATGCTTTTGACGGGCGCAGATTTCTGGATCAAGAATCGCAATATAAAGATTTTCTTAAGGGTCATGCTTGTTGTTGTCACAATTGCTGGCATCTTTGGGTTTTTTGGATAACGGCTGCTCCAGGTCGGTTGCTGCCTGTCATGACACTCCGTGATTTTCGTCGGCGGCCCCAATTATCCTGAGCCGAAGTGGACTGTTGAAAAACGAGGATGAGCTACTCTGGAAAAATTGTGTTGGTCTCTGCGGCTGGTACAGGCCGGAGCGAGACGATGCGTTCTTACGAGACTTGCTCGCAGCTCGCATTGAGCTTTTCTGTGCGGTAGGACTAGCCGCGGAGGAGTGGGAGGACGCTCTCGACTGGAGCTGTATTGGGGAGGACGGACTCGGCGAATATGTCATCATCACGACATCGCACAAAGATGAGTCTCTTGCCGAAGTTGTCGCGTTTGCCGAGGCCTTCGAAACGCGAGTGCCGCATTCTGTCCAGGTCATGTATCGCTAGCACGCGCCTTCGGTGAAAGACCGCTTTGGGTCGGGAAGCAGCTGGTGGCGACAGGCTTGACTACTTCTACCTGTCGCCATGCCGGCATCCAATCAGTTCATGTGATCCGGTTTCCTGCGGCAACGAACCCACCCCAGCATGCCGAGACCCAACAGGAAGGTCGCCCCCATCCCAGGCTCCGGCACATCGTTCGCAGGCTCCAGCAAAACAAACGACAGATTGTCCGCATAGCCATCGTTGTCGCCCGAAACGAGCCGCTCCATCGACAGCCAGAACGACAGCTTGCGGGTGCCCGCCGGCACGAAGCCATCGGCTTCCCGATAGAACAGTCCCGTCTGGTTATTGCGATCCTGCGGCGTCACGGGTCCGAGTGCGGAGTTGCCGATCTCGTTGTTGAATTCATCGAGAAACTGCACATAGAACAGCGCGTTATCGCCCTGGTTGGTCCAGCCGCCGAGCCAGCCGCTCAGGGAATAGGAAGTCTGGCGCGTGGTCGTCAACCCGAAGTCCAGGGTCTGGTAGGCCGCTGCATACTGGCCGAAGCCCGCGAACATCTTGCTGCCCCGGTCGACCGGCCCAGGCTGGGTGGGCAGTACCCAGTTGCTGCCATAGTCCACCGACTGGAACATGTTGTAGCCCTCATAGCCGGTCCACCCGGTCACGCCTGCTTCCGCATCGCCATTGACGACCAGGTTGCTGCCATAGATGACGCCGGCCTGGCTGCTGCACGCCACGGCGAACAGGGCCGCGGCAAGGATAAATCGACACTTCATGAAACGCTCCTTGTGAGGTTCAGACAACGCGGTACTGGTCGAGTTGGGCCGGACCCTGCATCGCCGGGTCGCTAATCGAGGGCAAGCCGTTTTCCAGGTGGCCGGCAAAGCGGCGCAGCCAGCCCGGCATGCCGATCACGCGCAGGCTGTAGTCGTACCAGTTGCGGCTCGACGCCAATGGCAGGCGGATCGTGCTCCGCGAACGCGCAACGACGCGCACTTCCGACGGCCGGTTCGCGTAGTACTTGTTGGCGGTGAGCTGGAAGGTGCAGGGCTGTCCGCCATTGTTCACGAGCTCGATCACCAGGTCGCCGGCCCGGCGGTCGGCACGCATGATCACTTCCGGCCACACGACGCTGCTCGCCTGGCGCACGTCGCCGACGATATGGCGGTGGAAGCCGTTCGGGCCCAGGATCCAGAGGTCGTAGGCCGCGCTGCTGGCCCAGCGACCTTTGAGCTGCTTGCCCGCTTCGACGGTATAGCGCCGCGGGACCTGCGCCAGCGCCAGGCGGTCGTACACGTGGAATACCGCCCCCGCTTCACCAGCGTTCTCGAAGGTGAGTTCCACCTGGCCGCCACTGGCCGACGCCTGCACCTGCAGTTCATACGGAAGCGCACGGGCTGGACGCACCCCGGCGGCCTGCACGGGCGCGGCCAGGGTGGTCGGCGTTGCCGGCACCTTGGTATTGGGCAGGCTCAGCGCCATCGCGCGCCGCGCGGCCGTTTCTGGCAGCAACTGCTTGAAGCCGCTGTCGTTCGGGTTCACGAAGTCGAAGCACGTCAGCAGGTTCCCGCTCACCGCGCGGCGCCATGGGCTGATGAGCGGCTCGCGCACGCCGAAACGCGCCTCGATGAAGCGCACCACCGAGGTGTGGTCGAACACCTGCGAGTTCACCCAACCGCCCTTGGACCAGGGCGAGATGACGTACATCGGCACGCGTGGACCGAGTCCATAGGGACGATGCTGGGTGCGCGCATCAGCGCCGTTGAGGACGTGGTGATACTCGCCGGTCGTGTCGACGGTCGATGCGCCGGCGAGCTGGGACTGGGCCGGATTGCCGTTGTAGCTCGTGTAGGCCGGGACCGAAGGCGGCGGCATGTGGTCGAAGAAGCCGTCGTTCTCGTCGAAGTTGATGAGCAGGACCGTCTTGCTCCAGCTTTCGGGATTGGCGGTCAAGGCATCCAGCACGCGCGCGATGTAGTCGGCGCCCGAGGCAGGACTCGACGGGCCCGGGTGCTCCGACCCTTCCGCGGTGGCGACCACCCAGCTCACCTGCGGCAGGCGGTTGGCCAGCACGTCGGCCTTCAGCAAATCCAGGTCGCGCGTGCTGACGCCGCGATCGCGCAGGGATTGCGAATACCCCGGGCGCCGGTACCAGGCGTTGCGGAAAGTGCGGAAGCCGGCCAGGGAGTTGTCCGTGAAATTGTCCGCCATGTTCTGGTAGACCTGCCAGCTGACGCCCGCCGCCTCGAGGCGCTCCGGATAGGTGGTCCACAAGTAGTCGGTGGACATGTCCGGGCTGAAGTTGTCGCGGCTGTTGTCGGTCGACGGACCGCCCGCCACGGCCAGGGGGTCGTTGTGGCCGCTGAACAGGAACAGGCGATTCGTGTTGGTGCCGCTCTGCGTGGCGCAGTGGTAGTGGTCGCAGATCGTGAAGGCGCGCGCCAGCGCGAACTGGAAGGGAATGTCGGCCTCGGCATAGTAGCCCATCGAATGGTTCTGCTTGATCGTGCACCAGTCGTTCATGCGGCCGTGGTCCCAGGCCAGTTGCGCGTCCAGCCAGGCGTGCGGCGTGCCGGCCACGCGCATGACCGGGAAGTCCTGCACCGTATTGAGCCGGAACGGCGCGATGGCGCGGCTCTGCGGCCAGTTGGGACGGCCGGGCACCGGCGCGCCACCGACGGTCCGCTGCACGAAGACCGACTTGCGATTGATGAGGTTCTGCCGGTCCATCACGGGGATGGGGAAAGGGTCCCCGAATCCGCGTACGCCTTCCAGCGTGCCGAAATAATGGTCGAAGCTGCGGTTTTCCTGCGTCAGCACGACGATGTGCTCGACGTCCTGCAGGCTGCGGGTGCGCTGGTTGGCCGGCAGGGCCAGCGCTTTCTGGATGGATGGTGGAAAGGTCGCAAGCACGGCGCTCGCGCCGCCCGTCTTGCCCATGGTACGCAGGAAGTCGCGACGGCTCATGCGTGCTCCTTCGTGCGTGGAAACGCGAAATCGAAAATCTGCATGTGATTGATCCAGGTCGGTTGGTGGGGAACAGCAGAACGACGGTCCAACGCGGATCAGCTTAGGGAAGAAGAATGAAAAGTTGATGACAGATCAATCCCGATCGTGTCGGTTACTTTCCCAATGAGCAATTTCTTCCTGAATCAATGCATCGCGCCTAATGTCACGATTTTCTGAAAGTTGTGTTGTAGATGTAACGATTAAACTTGAACAAAAATGCTTGTGACTAGACAATGTATCGCAGGAAAGTGAATTGTTCACGTTCTTGGACTTTATGGCATTGCAATATCTGTGCATCAGCTTAATTGATTCATATGCAATATTTTTGCAATATAGAAACTAGCACGTTTTCGAGGAGTGTAGTGTGAGGCTGAGATCGTTTTTCATCCGTAGTGCCGGCAGTGTGATCCTCGCCCTCGCCGCGGCGCAAAGCTGGGCTGGGCACATGGGCCTGATCAAGCTCACCGGCCAGGTGGGATTCTCGTGCTGGACGGGCAATGGAGGATTCGAGCAATCCTGTCCCACGGGCGACCATGTGGAAAAAGGTACGTTCAGTCTCATCTACGACCCCTCGATTACCGACACGGACGCTGGCACGAACAGCGGACTGTTCCGAGGTGCGATCACATCCTTCGTCATGACGGTCAGCCAGGTGAACCGGCCGGAACTCCGCTTTTCCCTGGTAGGACGCGGCGATTTCCGCCGTGAATTCGACGCGGATGGGATGGGTCAGGATTGGATGAGCTGGAAAATGATGCTCGATGAAGAACATGGCGCCGTCGAACGCAGCTTGTTTTCATTCGACATGGTCCCGCAGACGTGGGAAGACCCGAACGGCATGCCATCCACCGACTTCTGGTCCGCCGTAACTGGCTTGGGCGCAGGAGGTGCGGGAGTCCATGAAACCGACTGGCTCTACGGGGGCAGCCTCAACGTGGAAGTCATTCCCAGCCCCGTCCCGGTACCGGGTTCGCGGTGGCTCATGCTCATAGGCGCAGGTGGCGTTCTCGCGCAGCGCCTGCGCCGGCGCAACTGATTCGCGCGCGCCGCCCGGATCGGGTTCTCGTCCGGGCGGCGCCATCACCGGCGGCCTAGGCCGCGCGCGACCTCACCGCCCTCGGCATATGCCGGCGATCCTGCTTGCGGTAGTGATTCGGCGAGCACAGCACCCTCAGCGCCACCGGTCGCGGCACCCCCACCTCCTCCATGAACAGCAAGGCCGGATGCAGGCCATACCGGCTACACAGCTTCAGCCCTTCCTCCACAAAGTTTGCGGTCGTGACGTCGGTTCGTGCATCGTCTTTGCTCTGCTCAGCCATGCCTTCCTCCATGCGAGCGAAGGATGCTAGCAGAGCTCAGTATGTACTTAAAGTGAATTCTTAGGAGTTCATCCTAAGTGGATGTTTTCGTAGCTAAATCGCAAAAGTTGCAGGTTTGATCTTGCACACTTTTGCGCTTGCATTTAATGCCAAGCTGCATGCGGGGGATCGCCACTATAGCCGAGCCTCTACGCCCTGTCGATCACATCGACCTTTTCCCGGTTTGCCGGATACGGCCTTATGTAACATAATGAGTTACGTATATTGGGAAAAGGATAGACGATGACAAACACCTCCTTCCACAAGGAAAACGCCGCCTCCTACGCCGAGCGCCCGCCACGCCAGGTGCCCGGCTTCGACAGCCTGCACCGCATGGTGAGCATGCTGCTGGCGGAGCGGGCGCCGGATGCGGGCCGCATCCTGGTGCTCGGCGCGGGCGGCGGCCTCGAGCTCAAGGCACTGGCCGAAGCGCATCCCGGTTGGTCCTTCGACGGCATCGACCCCTCGCCCGACATGCTGCGCCTCGCCGGGCAAACAGCCGCCGGGCACGCCGAACGCATCCGGCTGCTCGAAGGCTATGTCGACAGCGCCCCGGACGGCCCCTATGACGGCGCCACCGCCCTGCTGACCTTCCACTTCATTCCCCGCGAGCAGCGCCTGGCCACGCTCGCGCACATCCATCGCCGCTTGAAGCCCGGCGCGGCCTTCCTGCTTGCCCACATCAGCTTCCCGCAAACCGAACCGGAGAAGTCGCAGTGGATCGCGCGCCATGTCGGCTACGCCGCGGCGCCCGATGCCGGCCCGGCCCAGCTGAAGCAGGCGCGGGAAGCGATCGCAAGCAGGCTCAGCATCCTTTCCCCCGAGGAAGAAGAGGAGATGCTGCGACAGGCGGGGTTCATGGACGTGTCGCTGTTCTACGCCGGGCTCAGCTTCCGGGGCTGGGTCGCGTACAAACCCTAAGTACTCGCCCTCAAGCACGCACCTTTGATGCAAACGGTAGCGCCCGCCTTTCGTACGTGCTGAACTGGCACGGTGGCGATGTCATTTCTTCATCGCTTCCAGCGGGAGTGCGTGTGCCAGCTTTTAACCCAGCCAGCCTGACGCCACCCCGGCTTGCCGATTTGCGCCGCAAGCTGGAGGCCGCAGGCTGCCGTCCGCCGCCCCAGGCCTGTACCCTGGGCGAACTGTCCGAAGCCATCGTCGAATTCCGCCGGCGCCAGGGCATCGCGGGGCGCGGCGTGCTCGATGCGCAGACCCTGCGCCGCCTGGACGAGGTCAGCGGCGCCACCTTCGGCGACATCTTCCGCGACGAACTCGACCTGCTGCGTCCGCAGCCGGAAAACCATGCCGGTGCCGACGAACCTTCGCTGCGCGCCCACCAGGCCGGCCTGGTGGGCCTGGCCCTGTCCGGCGGCGGCGTGCGCAGCGCCACCTTCGGCCTCGGCGTGCTGCAGGCCATGGCCGGTCACAAGCTGCTGCGCCACCTCGACTACCTCTCCACCGTCTCCGGCGGCGGCTTCATCGGCGGCTGGCTCTCGAAGTGCATCCACGAGCAGGGCGGCGACGTCGAGAAGGTCGAGGGGCTGCTGGCCCCGCCCGCGGGCGGGGCCGAGGCGCCGGCGATCCGCTTCCTGCGCCAGTACAGCAACTACCTGTCGCCGCGCGGCGGCATGTTCAGCGCCGACACCTGGACCCTGATCGGCACCTATGTGCGCAATACGGGCCTGAACCTGACCATGCTGGTGGCCTGGCTGTGCGCCCTGCTGCTGCTCCCGCGCGTTTGCGTGTGGGCGGTGCACCGCATCGTGGGGCCCGGCGGGCCCTGGGCCGCCTATGCCGACCTGGCCTGGATGTTCGGCATCCTGCTGTTCCTGGCGGCCGTGTTCTGCATCGCCCTGAGCATCTCGAGCAAACCGTCCGGCTCGCGGGGGCTGCGGCGCTTTCCCCTGTCGCAGGGCGCCGTGCTCTGGTGGATCAACCTGCCGCTGCTGCTGGCCGGCTTCCTCGGCAGCGTCGGGCTATGGCGCCACGGCGGCATGGCGCCGTTCTGGGAGCTCGGCGGGCTGCCGGCCGAGCTGCAGGGCCGCGCGCACTGGCTGCTGGCGCCGGGCTTCGTTTACTTCGTGGTGTGGGCCTGCGGCTGGTATATGGCGCACGACCGCATCAGCGTCTACCGGCGCGCCGGCTACACCCTGTGCACGGCGGCGCTGGTGGCGGTGCTGGCGGTGCTGTGCGCATCCGTGCGCGCCTTCGCACCCGAGATGATGGTGCAGCTGATGTCGCGCGAGAGCGCCGAGCATATCGTGAACGGCCTGCTGTCCCTGAGTGCGGTGCTGGTGCTGTGCGCCATCGCCCTGGCCGTCATGCACCGCCTGCAGCCGCACCGCCCGCCAGCCGACGTGAGCCGCCTCGAGGTGCTCGAAGGCCTGTCGCACCTGCTGTGCGCGGTCGGCGCGCTCACCCTCGGCGCGGTGCTGCTGCTGGGCGGCCTGGCCCTGCTGCCCGACCCCAGCACCCATCCCGTGCTGAACAATGCGATCGCCCTCACGACCTTCGGTATGCCGCTCATGATGGCGCTGTTCGCCGGCACCATGACGCTGATGATCGGCCTGATCGGCCGCATGTACAGCGACGCCAGCCGCGAATGGTGGAGCCGCCAGGGCGCCTGGACCTGGATCTTCGCGCTGGCCTGGGTCACGATGTTCGGCGTTGCCTTCTTCCTGTCGCCGCTGCTGCACTGGGCCTGGCTCACCTTCGAGCCGTGGTCCACCATCAGCACCTTCGCCAGCTGGCTATTCGTCACCTGGTTCGGCCTGAAGGCCGGCAGCAGCAGCGCCACCGGGTCGCGCACCGCCGACTGGCGCCTCGACCTGTGCGCGCGCCTTGCTCCCTATGTGTTCACGGCCGGCGTGTTCGCCCTGCTGGGCGCCTTCGTGCAGTGGGTGGTGGCGCCGCCGCGGCTCGCCTGCCCGGCCCCGGTCACGCTCACCTGCGTCTACGGCCTGCACGCCAGCGCCACCCTGGAGACCAGCGGCGCGCGCCTGGCCACGGCCTTCGCCGGCTTCACGGTGGCCGCCCTGCTGCTCGGCTGGCGCGTGGACATCAACAAGTTTTCGCTCTACATGATGTACCGGAACCGCCTGGTGCGCGCCTACTTCGGCGCCAGCAACCGCGCAAGAAAGCCCCATCCCTTCACCGGCTTCGATCCGGGCGACGATCCGCTGCTGGCCGACCTGAAGCAGCAGCGCCCCTGCCACATCATCAACACCTCGCTCAACCTGGTCGGCGGCGAAGAACTGGCCTGGCGCACCCGCAAGGCGGCCTCCTTCACCTTCACGCCACGCCACTGCGGTTTCGAACTCCCCCCGCAGTCGGCCGGCAGCGAGGCTGCGCGCGGCTGCTACCGGGCCACCAGCGACTACGGCTCGCGCTCGGGAACCGGGGCCGACGACGACGCCGGCGTGCGCCTGGGGATGGCGATCGCCGTGTCCGGCGCGGCCGCCAGCCCGAACATGGGTGCGCACTCCTCGCCGCCGCTGAACTTCCTGATGACGATGTTTAATGTGCGCCTCGGGCGCTGGTGCCCGAACCCGCGCAGGCAAGCCTGGCAGCAGTCCTCGCCGCCGGTCGGCCTGTTCAGCCTTCTCGCCGAACTGTTCGGCCTGACCAACGCCGACGCCAGCTACGTCTACCTGTCCGATGGCGGCCACTTCGACAATCTCGGGATCTACGAACTGGTGCGGCGGCGCTGCCGCCTGATCGTCGCCGTGGACGGGGCCAGCGACGGCCTGCTTTCCTTCGAAGACCTCGGCAACGCGATCCGCAAATGCGCGACCGACCTGCACGTGCGCATCGATCTCGACGTCGGCAAGCTCGCCCAGCGAGGTGGTGAGGGACTGTGCGGCGCTAGCTGCGCGGTCGGCACGGTGCGCTACAGCCAGGTCGACGCGGGCGGCGTCGACGGCACCCTGCTCTACCTGAAGCCGGCCATCGTGGGACGCGAGAACGCCGACCTGCTCAACTACCGCAAGGTGCACCCCGCCTATCCGCACGAGAGCTCGGTGGACCAGTGGTTCGACGAGACCCAGTTCGAGAGCTACCGGGCGCTGGGCCAGTACATCGCGGATTGCGCCCTGGGGCAGGCCGCCGGCGCCATGCAGGCGCGCGAAGGGGGCTTCGACGTCGACGCGCTGTGCGCCGAGCTGTGGCGCCGGCACGGGCCACGGGAGCCCGGACAGGAAACTCCCCCCTGCCCGGAAGTACGCGAGAGCTGCCGCTAGCGGCAGATTCTCCGAAGATCAGGTGGCGGCCTCGCCGGCATCGGCAGGGGCGGCGTCTTCCGGCGCCTCCTCCACCTTCGGCGCCAGCGCCAGCAGCTGCTCGATCAGCTGCGCGAACCGCTGCTGGCCGGGCGCCAGGCGGTCAGCCTGCGCCAGCACGGCATGCGCTTCGTCGGACAGCAGTTCGCTGAAACCGCGCTGCTGCATGCACGACACCAGGATCTGCGCCGAGTTGAACAGGATGCGCACATTATGCGGCAGCGCGGCGCGCGCATTGCGCATCCATTCCACCGCCTCGGGCAGCTTGTTGGTCTTCCACAGCAGCACGCCCTGGTTCATCAGGTCGACCGCTTCCTTGCGCGCCTTGCGGATCAGGGCTTCGCCCTCGTCGCCCATGCGCGCCTTTTCAAAGATCTTCTGCACCTCGTCCTGCAGCAGCATGTTGTCGTGGTTGTTGCGGATCACGTAGCACAGCAGGTCCACCGGCGCTTCCTTCACGCCCACCGCGAACAGCAGGGTCGCCATCTCGAGGCAGGTCGCCACGTCCGGACGCTCGGGCTTGGACTGCAGCAGCGCCTCCAGCTCGTCGCCGGCCTTGCGCGCGCGCCGGTAGTCGCCGCTCTCGTGGTAGACCAGGCCTTCGGTGATCTTGGCGCGCAGCTCGATGTCCGGGTGCTCGGCGGAGAACTCGCGCTGGGCCGCGTTTAGCAGCAGCAGCGCTTCCTTCGGGTCGTTCTTCAGGCCGCACACGCGCGCCAGGCCCAGGTAGGCGTCAGGCGTCTTGCGGATCGAGTACTCGCCGATCGAGATGCATTTGCGGAAGGCCTTCTCGGCCATGCCCACATTCCCCAGCTTCAGGCAGGCCTGGCCGAGGTTGCGCTGGCGCGGCACGGAGTTGGGCGACAGCTTGGCGGCGCGCTCCAGGATGCCGAGCGCCTCCTCGTGCTTGCCCATGCTCTGGTAGGCCTGCGCCAGCCCGTCGTAGGCGTCGATGTAGTAGCGGTTCTCGGCGATCACGGTGGCGAACATCTGGCGCGCCTGTTCGTGGTCGCCGTCGGCCATGCGGATCTTGGCAATGCCCGCCCGCGCCCACTGGTATTCGCGCTGGGCCAGCACGCGCTCGTAGGTCTCGCGCGCCTTGGCCGGCTCGCCGCATTTCTCCATCAGGCGCGCCTTCATGCGCAGCAGGTCGATCTCGTGGACGCGGTTGGCCGCGATCTGCTCGTCGCACAGGCGCGCGGCGCGCAGGTAGTCCTTCTCGGCATAGGCATGGTCGATGGGGTTGAAGACCTGCTTCTTGCGCCACACGCGGTTCAGGCGCGTCAAGAGCACGCCCTCGGTGATCGGCTTGACGAGATAAGCGTCCGGTTGGTGCTCGGCCGCGCCCATCACCGATTCGACGGTCTTCTCGGCCGACACCATCAGGAAGACGCTCGAGGGCAGCAGCAGGTTGCGTATGCGCGCCTCTTCCAGCACCTGCTGGCCGTTCTTGCCTTCGCCCAGGTTGTAGTCGCACAGGACCACGTCGTAGCGGGTCTTGTTCAGCAAGGCCATCGCCTCGCCGCCGCTGGAGGCCTGGTCGATATTGCGCGCGCCCAGGCTGCGCAGGCTTTCGCGCAGCAGCTGGCGCACGCCGATGAAATCGTCGACGACGAGGTAGTTCTTGGCGGCCCAGTCGACCTGCTCGACGGCGCTGGGCGCGGGCAGCGGCGCGGCCGGGCTGATGAAGTTGGCGGGCGCGTTCATGGCAGGGTCAGGATGAAGCAGCCGCCCTGCAACTCGCCGCCGTTCTCGAGGCGTACGCTGCCCGCACGGTCGCGGTGGCGGTGCATGCGCGCGACTTCGCGCGAGAAGTGCAGGCCCAGGCCGGCGCTATTGGTCAGGAAGTTCACGCCGCTGGCGTTCGCGTCCATCGCCGCGCCGCCCGCCGCCAGCAGGGAGGGCGGATAGCCGGCGCCGTTGTCCTCGACGCGGATCTCCAGCCAGCCATCGCGTTCGCGTGCAGACAGGCGGATGCGGTCGCGCGTGTAGTGCACGGCGTTGTTGATGGCGTGCGAGACCACGCCGACGATCAGGTCTTCGTCGAAATGCCAGACCAGCTCCGCGTCCACGTCGAGTTCGAGCGCGACGCCGCGCGAGGTCAGCAGGACGCGTTCCAGCCCCACCACCTGCTCCACCAGCTGGCCGATCTCCAGCGGCTGCACGTCGAAGGGGTATTCGGGCGTACCGACGCGTTTATACAGCGCCAGCAGCTGCATCAGGTTGTCGTTCAGGCGGCGCGTCTGGTACAGCATCTGCGCCATCTGTGCGTACGCCTTCTCGGTCTCGGGCGAAGCGCCGTCGAGCAGGCGCTCCAGTGTGCCGGACAGGACGCTGATCGAATTCTTCATGTCGTGCGCAGTGGACGCGAGGAACAGGAACAGCTCGCTCGATTGTGGGGAGTCTTCCATCGATGGGCGGCCGCGCAGGCCAAAGAAATTACCGTACGTCAATTATACCGCCTGGTATTTGACAATCCTTTCACGGAATGTAACTTATGGCTGAGTTACAACAAGATGGCGCAACAAAGCCGGAACATCAATCCATCGTGGGTAGCGGCATACGGCTGCTGCGCCGCGCACGCAGCACGAAACGCGCCGGGTCGAGCGCGTCGACCAGCGTCATCTCCAGCGGCAGCGGCTCGCCCTCCAGCCCTGCCGCCAGCAGTTCCGCCGCCAGCGGCGCCCAGATCAGGCCGCGCGAAGCGTAGCCGAGCAAGGCAAACAGGCCCGGGTGGCGCGGCACGTCGCGCAGGCGCTCGGTCGCGCCGGCCGCGGCGAAGTCGGGCAAGGGGCCCACCAGCGGCAGGCGGTCCGGAGCCACGCAGCGGAAGCCCACGCGGCCCGCCAGCGGCGCGCCTTGCGCGGCCTCCGGGTCGGAGACCAGACTGCGCAGCCTGTCGATGTTCTCCTGCTGGCTCGCCGCACGCAGCATCGGGTCGCCATCGAGGTCGTAGGTGGCGCCGGCGCAGGCGATGCCGCCGGCCGCCGGCGTCAGGTAGGCCTCGCGGCACAGCACCAGCGGCAGCGCGGGCAGGCTGGCGCTGTCCAGGTGGGTGACCTGGCCGCGCAGGCTGGACAGCGGCAAGTCCGCGGACTGCGCCAGGCTGCGCGCGCCCACACCGTTGGCCACGACCACGGTCGGCGCCCGGGCGACGATGCTGCCGTCTTCGCCGCGCGCCAGCCACTCGCCATCGACGCGTTCCAGCCGCACGCTGCCCACGCCGAAGCGGCGCGTCAGGCGCGCGCCGCAGGCGTCCAGCATCGCCGCGCACACGCTGCCGGGGCGCGCCCAGCCGCCCTGCGGGAACAGCCAGCCGCCGTCCGGCGCTTTCAATCCGAGCAGGGCTTCGGCTTCCGGCGGCTCCAGCCAGCGTGCGAATTCCGGCGGCAGCCTGCCCTCCGCCGCGATGGCGCGCGAGACGGCGGCGTGCTCGGCATCGCGCGCCAGCTGCAGCACGCCGCAGGCGGCGCCTTCGATGGCCCCGCCAATGCCGCCCAGCCCTTCCCAGGCGCGCAGGGCATAGAGGTAGGCGGCGCGTGTGAGGCGGGTCGGGATGTTGTCGTCGCGCGAGAGCAGCGGCATGAAGATGCCGGCCAGGTTGCCCGAGGCTTCCATCGCCGGCAGCGCGTGGCGCTCGACCAGGGTGACGTCCCAGCCGCGGGCGCACAGGCTGGCGCAGGCGCTCGAGCCGGCCAGGCCGGCGCCGAGCACGATGGCGCGGCGCTCGGGCCTTGGCGGCACCGGCAGGCGCGGCTTGCGGCTGGCGAAGACGGCATGGGCCGCTTCGCCTTCGAACACGAAGCCCTGGGCCTGCAGCGCGGCGCGCTGTTCTTCGGTCAGGGCCTCTGCAAACAGCCGCGCACCGGCGGCGACGATGCGCGCCAGCGGCCGGACGAAATCGCTTCCGCTAACGACGCCCAGGAAGACCGCGTCCGGCTGGGCGCCGAGCTGGACCAATGCGGCCTCGATCGGCGCGGACAGCAGGGTCAATGTCAGGCGCGGGTCACTCTGCGGGATGCGGTGAAAGCCCGGTTGCAGGCCTGGCGCAAGGGCGACGACGTGCAGGCGTGCACTGCGCTCGGGATCGGCATGCCATGCCGCCTGCAGCTGGGCGACTTTGCTGTCGCTGTGGCTTGACAGGAAAACCGTGTAGCGCTCGCGGCCGCGCCAGAGCCCGCGCAGATCGATCATCGTCCGACGTGGCGGAAGCAGGCCCGGTCATGGTCGTCCACCACGCCGATGCCCTGCAGGTAGGCATAGACGATGGTCGAACCGACGAACTTGAAGCCGCGTTTGGACAGGTCTTTCGAAATGCGGTCCGACAGCGCGGTCTTCGCGGGGCGCTCGCCGTCGGGCCAGCTGCTGACGATGGGCTTGCCGTCGACCCAGCCCCACAGATAGGCGTCCAGCGTGAGCCCCTGCTCGCGCATCGCCAGGTAGGCCCTGGCATTGCTGATGGCCGCGGCGACCTTCAGGCGGTTGCGCACGATGCCCGGATTGGCCAGCAGTTCGGCCACCTTGGCCTCGTCGTAGCGCGCGATTGTCTGGGCGTCCCAGTTGTCGAAGGCGGCGCGGTAGCTGTCGCGCTTGTTCAGGATGGTCTCCCACGACAGGCCGGCCTGCGCGCCTTCGAGGTTGAGCATCTCGAACAGCGTGGTCTCGTCGTGGCAGGGCACACCCCACTCGTGGTCGTGGTAGGCGATGTAGCGGGGGTTGGCCATATTGGCCCAGCTGCAGCGGGTCTGGTTCATGCCCGCAGTATAACGTGGCGCCGCCTCAGGCCAGGACCTGGCGGTACAGCGCGAGGTAGGCCGCGCCCGCTTTTTCCCAGCTGAAGCGGCTCGCGTGCTGGCGGGCGCGTTCGGCGCCGTGCTCGCGCTCGAAGCGCGCCATGCCCTGGGCCAGCACCCCGGCCATATGGTCCGGATCGAAGCTGTCGAAGTAGAAGGCGGCGTCGCCGCCGATCTCCGGCAGGCTCGTGAAGCGCGACAGGAAGACCGGCCGCCCGTGGTGCATCGCTTCCAGCACCGGCAGGCCGAAGCCCTCGGCGAGCGAAGGGAAGAGGAAGGCTTCGCAATGCGCGTAGTACCAGTCCTTGTCGGCCTGGCTGACCGGGCCCGTCACCGCCACCCTGTCCAGCACACCAAAGCGCTCGGCCTCCTGCAGGATCTTTTCCTTGTACGCGTCCTTGACCACGCCGGCGATCACCAGGGTCATGTCATTCCCACGCAGCAGCGGAACCAGCACGTGGAAGTTCTTCTTCGGGCAGACCATGCCGACCGCGAAGAGAAAGCGCCCCGGGGGCTGGAAGCGCGGCTGGTGCCCCTCGGGCGCGCGGCTCGGATTGGTGCCGTTGTAGATGACCGAGATCTTGCCGGCTGCCTCGGGGAAGAAGCGCAGGATGTCGGCTTTCACGAATTCCGAGATCGCCACCACGTGGTCGACGCCGGCGATCTTGCGCGCCATGCGGCCCAGGTGCCGTGCGAGTTTCGGACTGCCGGGCGGCTGCTCATGCACCTGGTTCAGGTCGTGCACCGTCATCACGGTGCGGGCGCGCACCTGCTGCGGGCCGAAGTGGCAGTACTGGTCGGCGAAATGGACGACGTCGAACTGCTGTTTGCGCGGGAAGTGCCAGCGGTGGAACTTGCGGTGGCGGACGTAGGACGCCTGCTGTCCCAGGAAGCCGTGCTGCACCGGATAGGTATAGGCGCTCAGCTCGACATTGCCTTCGCCCTGCCGCGCCAGTTCACTCGTCAGGCTGTGGCCAAAGGTATGCAGCCCCGTGTTCTCGAATCGCATGGAATCGAGCGTGATGAGGAGCTTCGGCATCATGCCACGGCTTCTTCCAGCAGGGCGTTGCGCCGGCGCTGCGCGGACCGTGCGCGCCATCCGGCAATCACCTGCATCACCTGCCCTGCTCCGATCGCGTCCATGCAGCGGCAGCTCTGCGCATCGGTGCAGCTGCCGCAGGCCTGCTCGCCGCTGAGCGAGACGGCATTGCGGCCGAGCGCGCCCCAGCGGGCGATGTCGATCGGTTTGATGGGCGGGAACAGGCCGAGCGTCGACTGTCCCAATGCGGACGCGATGTGCAGCGGGCCGGTGCCGCTGGCGACCAGGCCGTCGGCCATGCCGATCAGCGCGACCAGTGCCGAGAGGTCGAGGCGTCCGCACAGGTTGCGCACGTTGGGGCTTTCAAGCAGCTGCGGGGCCTCGCGCGCCAGCACTTCTCCCTCGGCGCGGCTGCCCGTGATCCAGACCGCCACCCCGGGGTCGCTGCGCAGCAGCGCGGCCAGTTCGGTATAGCGCGCCAGCGGCCATTCGCGGCCGTTGCCGTTCGACTTGGGATGCAGGATCAGGTTGAATTGCGACGGGTCGAGCAGCTGCTCTACGCTGGCGGCGCGCGGCGCCTGCAGGCCGTAGAGGGAAGCCAGCTCGGCCAGTTCCGGCTGGTGCTCGATGCCGATCGGCTTGAGCAGGGCAAAGTTGAGCTGGGCCTCGTGCAGCGAGGAGCGCGCCCGGCTGAAGTGGGCGAGCCGGTTGCAGCTGATCCAGTGGTGCAGGCGGTGGCTGCTGCCGACGCGGTTCGCGACGTGAGCGCGGCGTGCGGCGCGGCCGATGGCGCGGTGCGGGAAGGCGAAAATGACGGTGTCGTATTCCTGGTCCCGGAACAGATGCTCGATGTCCAGTTCCTCCAGCGCCAGCACCCGGTCGATGTGGCGGCAACAGCGGACCACGGGGGCGGCATAGGCGCGGCACACCATGTCCACCTGGACGCCCGGAATCAGGCCCTTCAGGTAGCCCGCGAGCGGCAGGGTGAGAACGACGTCACCGATATTGTCGGTGCGGCAGATGAGGATGCGTGACAGGGCGGGAGGCATTACAGGTATCTCGGTGTCTTCCTGGCGCGGCGGCGGTTTCGCCACTCGCGTCCATCGCGTTCGAACAATGCGGCTCGGACCGACGCTGCAAAGCAGTCTGGCAGAGCCTATCCAATTTGTATGTATTTGTAATCCCATCTTTACACGTTCTTACATGCAATACAACCACTGTTGCGGCTGAATTACACTGTCTATCTGGTTTGAGGCGCCCGCGCATCGTAAACGATGAAATACGCACCAGACCAGTGCAAGTGATCAGCCTAAGTGGAAATTAAGAGAGAAAGACGTGAGAAAATTCTCGTGGGCAATTAAGACATTGCTAGGTTTGCTGGCACTGGCCGGCGCCGAGACATTCGCATGCACTGTTCAATCCCGTCCTTTCGGGTTGCTGTCATCCGGCGAACAGGTGCGCGCCTACACGGTCAGCAATAACCGTATCGAAGTCACGGTCCTGGACTACGGCGGCATCCTCCACGAGATCAAGGCACCAGACCGTGAAGGCAGGATGGAAAACGTCGTCCGCAACCTCGCGACGCTATCCGACTACGAACGCAATACCAGCTTCTCGCGCATTATCGGACGCTTTGCCGGCCGCATCGGCAGTGGCGGCTTTACGCTCGATGGCAGGCGCTACGAGCTCGCGGCCAGGCCCGACGGCGTCATCTCCCACGGCGGCCCAGGCGGATTCGGCAGTCGCCTGTGGACAGGGAGGCCCGCCGCTTGCGGCGTCGACCTCTCCTTGACAAGCAAGAATGGGGAGAACGGCTTCCCCGGAAACCTGCGCGTCGAAGCCGCTTTCAGGCTCGATGGAGCGGACCTGCACATCGACTACCGTGCCGTGACCGACAAGCCAACCGTGGTCAACCTGACACATCATGCATTCTTCAACCTGTCCGGCGCTCCCGACGTCCATGACCACCAGTTGACTGTCAACGCCGGCCGCTGGCTGGTCACCGACGCCAGGCGCGTCCCCACGGGAGAGATCTCGGCGGTGACAGGCGCACTGGACCTGAGAGACGGCCGCAAGGTGGGAGCGGTGACGAACTCACTTGATCCGGTCATCAAGGCAAGCAATGGACTGGACCATGTTTTCGTTCTTGAAGACCGGCATGCGGCCACCCTGCGCGACCCCATATCGAGACGCGTGCTCGAAGTGTTTACTTCAGAGCCAGGCATTGTCGTGTTTTCTGCGAACAGCTGGAATGGCAGCCTGCGCGATGCTGGGGGACGCCCGCTTTTCAAGGGCGGCGGGTTGGCGCTGGAGACCCAGCATTTCCCCAACAGTCCCAACATCCCGGCCTTCCCGACGACGGTGGTGCGGCCGGGCTCTCCCCTGCACACAACGACGATCTTCCGCTTCGCCGTCGATGCAGGAATGGATGAACTCAACGGACCATAGCGCATCCGTACTTCGACGTCTGCCCGACAACGGCGAAGCCCGCCAAGCGAAACCTGATCAGCGCAGCAGGGCTTGCTCCAGACGCGCGACGCCCGCGCGGATCTGTGCGGGCGTGAAGGCCGAGAAGCCCAGCAGCAGGCCGGGCGGCACGGCGCACTCCGGACCGGCCTGCGGATGCGCGAAATAGGACAGCGGCCGCAGGTCGACGCCGGCATCGAGTGCGCGCGCCACCGCCTGCGCTTCGCCGAGCGGCCCCGTGAGGTGCACGCAGGCGTCCAGGCCCGTGTCGGTCGGGCCGGCCTGGAGCATGCCGCCGAGGCGCTGCGCCAGGGCCTCGAGCATGGCGGCGCGGCGCTCGGCATAGGCTTCGCGGGTGCGCCGGATGTGGCGCGCGAAGTGGCCCTGGCGGATGAAATCGGCGAGCACGGCCTGCGGCACGATCGGGCTGTGGCGGTCGACCACGGCCTTGGCCTGGCGCAGGGGCTCGGCCAGGCTCGGGGGCGCCACCACGTAGCCCAGGCGCAGGCCCGGGAACAGCACCTTCGACAGGGTGCCGACGTAGATCACGCATCCGCTGCGGTCCAGGCTTTGCAGCGAGGCCAGTGGCGGGCCGGTGTAGCGGTACTCGCTGTCGTAGTCGTCCTCGACGATCCAGGCGCGCCTGCTTTCCGCCCAGCGCAGCAGGTCGAGGCGGCGCGCCAGGCTCATGGTCACGCCCAGCGGCAGCTGGTGCGAGGGCGTGGCGAAGACCATGGCGGCGTCAGGATAGCGGCTGGCGGCGAAGGCCACGTCCATGCCTTCGGCATCAACCGGCACGGGACAGATGCGCGCGCCCGCCACTTCGAAGGGCGCGGCCGCGCCCTGGTAGCCGGGCGACTCGAGCCAGACGCCCTCGCCCGGCGCCAGCAGCAGCTGGGCCAGCAGGTAGAGGGCCTGCTGCGAGCCGCTCGTGATGACGATCTGTTCGGGCGTGCAGCGCACCCCGCGCGAGGCGTTCAGGTAGGCCGACAAGAGCTCGCGCAGCGGCGCGTGGCCGGCCGCGGAATCGTAGCCGAGCGGCAGTTCGCGGCGGCGCCAGTGGTGCGCTTCCAGCTTGCGCCAGGTCTCGAAGGGAAAGAGGTCCAGGCCCGGCATGCTGGTGCGGAAGGTCCGCAGGGGGCCGGCATGATGGCGGACCCGCGCCATGCTGGACGCCATCGCCGCGCCACGCGCCGGCAGGGGCCGTGGCGCGGCTGGCGCCACGTCGGCAGGCAGGGCTGCGGAGCGTGCCGCCGGCAGGGCGGTGTCGACGAAGGTCCCCTGCCCCACCCCGCCGCGCAGATAGCCTTCGGCCGTCAGCTGCTCGTAGGCGGCAAGCACGGTCTGGCGCGAGACGCCCAGCTGCAGCGCCAGTTCGCGCGTGGCGGGCAGGCGCGCGCCCGGGGCCAGGCCGCCCTGCAACATGGCGTCCTTCAGCCGCGCGTAAAGCTGGCGAAAGAGCGGTGCGCCGCTGGCGCGGTCCAGCGGCGTGGCGGCGATGAGGTCGTGGATGTGCATGCGCAGGCAAAGGAATTGGTACGCCCATCTTCGCCCGGATTGGACCTTTCGGCAAGCCAATCGCCTGCCTATGATGGTGCTTCTTTGATCACGGAGGAGCAATGAAACAGTTCGAAGCCCGGGTGGCGTGGCAGCGCGGCGGCCAGCCCTTCCTCGACGGACGCTATAGCCGCGCCCATGCCTGGCGCTTCGATGGCGGCCTGGAAGTGCCGGCCTCTTCGTCGCCGCTGTCGGTGCCGCTTCCCATGTCGGATGCGTCCGCCCTCGACCCCGAAGAAGCCCTGGTGGCGGCCGCGTCGAGCTGCCACATGCTGTTCTTCCTGTCGCTGGCGGCCGGCCGCGGCTTCACCATCGACAGCTACGTGGACGAGGCGCTCGGTTTCATGGACAAGGATGGCGAGGGCCGCATCGCCATGACCCGCATCGAACTGCGCCCGGCCATCGTGTTTGCGGGAGAACGGCCACCGCAGGACGAGCTGGGCGCCCTGCACCACGAGGCCCATGCGCGCTGCTACATCGCGAATTCGCTCAAGACCGACGTCATCGTCGTGGAGACGCGTTGATGTACCTGCCCACACGCGACCGCCAGCACGACCCGCAGGCCATGCATGCGCTCATCCATCGCCATGCGCTGGGCATGCTGGTGACGATCGAGGACGGCCTGCCGGTGGCCGACCACATTCCTTTCGAGTTCGCCGAGGGTGGAGAACGCGGCCTGCTGCGCGCCCACGTGGCGCGCGCCAATCCGCTGTGGCGCCGCGCCGGGCAGCAGGTGCTGGTGGTGTTCCGCGGCCCGGCCGCCTATGTGCCCCCGGACCAGGAAGAAAAGGTGGCGAGCGGAGGCCGCGTGGTGCCGACCTGGGACTACCACGTGGTGCATGCGCGCGGGGTGCTGCGCGCCATCGAGGATCCGGCCTGGCTGCTGGACTTCCTGCGCGGCCAGACCCGCCACCACGAAGTGGCCCAGGCGCAGCCCTGGTCCGTGGACGATGCGCCGCCTGCCTACATCGGCGGCATGCTCAAGGCGATCGTCGGCATCGAGATCGCCATCGACCGCATCGACGGAAAATGGAAGGGCGTCCCTGACGCGTGAGGCGAGCGCCCTGCGCGGCGGTACGGGCCTGCCTTACTTCTTCATCGGCGTCGGTTCCTTGCCGGTGGCGGTGCTGGTGTCGTTGCCCGGCGTGCCCGCCGTGCCGGCGGCGCCGCGCGCGGTCTTGGCGATCATCTCGTCCGCCGCCAGCAGGTGCTGCTCGACGATCGGCCGCATCTTGGTGACCAGGGCCGTGACTTCCGGATCCTTCAGCTCGCCCATCCTGCTCTTGAGTTTTTCATGGGTGGCGCGGTGGTCGCGCCGGCCCGACTGCTTGATGTAGGTGCGGTCAAAAATGTCGCCGCTGAGCGCCTCGAGCATCTTGCTCTTGGCCTTGTGCGTGACGTTCGGCTCGGCCGGCAGCTCGACGCCCTTGGCCTGGGCCAGGGCGCGCACCTCGGCATGCGCCTTGGTGTGCTCATCGATCATGCGCTGGGCGTAGGCGCGCACCTGGGCGTTCTGGCTTTTCTCCAGCGCCAGCCGCGCGGCCGCGATCTCGGCCAGGTTGGACTCCGCCAGCACTTCGAGTGCCTTGCGGTCGTCGCGGGACAACTTGCTCGCGCCTGCCTTGGCTTCGGTGGCGGCAGCGCCCTGGGCGGTCGACGGCGTCGCCGCCTGGCCCTTGTCGGCCTGGGCCGGAGCGGCGGCGAACAGAAGCGCCGTCAAGATGGCCGGCAGCGCCGCGCGCGTGGATCGGTGTTCCTGCATGGGTTTCTCCTGGTGTGCTGTGCTGAAAACGCCTGTGCGCCGGCGGGACGCGTCTCCCGCCGGCGCACAGCTTCCTGCCTGTTCGATACGGACCGGGGCGGCTTATTTGCCGGAGGTTGTTCCCGACTTCGCCGACGACATCTGCTGCGCGGCCTTCAGGTGCTGCTCGACGACCGGGAGGGTCTTCTCGGCCGCGGCCTTCACGTCGGCGTCCTTGGCGCTCTTGCTGATCTTCTGCAGCTTGGCGTGGGTGTCCTTGTGGTCTTTCAGGCCCGCCATCTTCATGTATTCCTTGTCGAAGGCGTCGCCCGTGAGTTTCTCGAGCTTGGCGGCCATGGCCTTGTGCTTGGCGTCCAGCTCGGTCGGCAGGGTCACGCCCTTCGATTGCGCCAGCGGCTGCAGGTCGGCCAGGGCCTTGCCGTGGTCGTCGATCATCTGCTGGGCGAAGGCCTTCACCTCGGCGTTTTGGCTCTTGCTCAGGGCCAGCTTGCCGGTCTCGACCTCGGCCATATTGGCGATGGCCATGTCGGTGATCGCCTTCTTGTCGGCGGCGCTTACCTTGGCGCTGGAGCCGGTCTGGCCGGCGGCGCCCGATGCGCCCGAGGTCTGGGCGCTGCGGTCTTCCATGCCCTGGCTGCTGGTGTTGTTGACGGTGCCGTCGGCGGCGGTCTTGCCGGTCAGGTTGGGGTTGCCGGTGGCGCTCTGCTGGCTCATGGACTGGGCGCTCTGGCCGCTGGTCTGGGCCTGCACGCCGAAGGCGCTGAACATGGCGGCAAAGGCGCTCACGGCGAGCAGTTTCTTGACCTGGTTCTTTTGCATGGTTTTTCTCCTGATGAGTGGTATGGGGCTGTCCCGCGCTGGCTGGCGCCGCGCGGTGTCTGCTGTCCTGTCTGACATCGCGTCGTGTCGAGCGTAGCCGAGTGTAGCGCCGCGATTTCCTGAACAGCGCACGTTAGCCGTATAGCAATTTCTCGAGTAATAGGGCGAAAAAAAGGCCAGTCCGCGGACTGGCCCTGGCGTGCTTTCTGGCGCTCAGCGGAAGCGCAGCGTGGCGCTGAGGTCGCCCGGCGGGCGCGCGCCGCGCGCTGCGAAGGCGGCATTGCGCGCGGCCAGGCCTTCGAGCAGCGGCAGGCCGTGCAGGCGCGTGATGAAGCGCAGGATCGAGGTGGTGTCGTAGAAATTGTGGTCGACGGCGCCGCGCTTGGCGTGCGGCGACACCACGATGGCCGGGATGCGCGAGCCCGGTCCCCAGCGGTCGCCCTGGGGCGGCGCCACGTGGTCCCACCAGCCGCCGTTCTCGTCGAAGGTGATCACCACGACCATGTCCTTCCACTGCGGCGACTTCTTCAGGTGCTCGATCACATTGGCCACGTGGGCGTCGCCCGACTCGATGTCCGAGTAGCCCGCATGCAGGTTCAGGTTGCCCTGCGGCTTGTAGAAGCTGACCGCGGGCAGCTTGCCGGCCACCACGTCGGCAATGAAGCGGTTCGAGATCGGGCTGTCGCCCAGGCCGCCGTCACGCAGGTGTTCTGCGCGCGCCTTCGTGCCCGGGGCGAACTGCCTGAAGTAGTTGAAGGGCTGGTGGTGGTGCTGGAAGTTCGGACGCTGGCCCTGGCCGCGTCCGTCCAGCGCGGCCTGCCAGGCGCCGCCGTACCACGCCCAGCTCACGCCCTTCTCCGAAAGCAGGTCGCCGATGGTCTTGTAGCTCTGCGGCGGCAAGGTCGACGGGTTGTGCGGATCGGCCAGCATCGGGTCGCCGTCGAGTGCGGGCTTCACCCAGCTCGGCTGGTAGGGCGGCGCCATGGTGTTGACCGCGTAGCCGTCCGGCGTGATGGCGCCGTTGCGCACGTACTTCGGCTTGCCCTCCAGCGCCGACTTCGGCGAGTCCGGTTCCAGCGCCAGGCGGGTGCCGGTGGGGCCGTCGGCCAGCACCGCGATCTTCGACTTCGCCGGCGTGGACGCGGCGTCGAAGAATTCGGGCGTGCGGCCGCTGATCAGGAACTGGTGGTTCAGGTAGGAGCCGCCGAAGGCCGCCATGAAGAAGTTGTCGCACAGCGTGAACTCGCGCGCGATCTGCCACAGGCCCAGGTTCTTGCCGGTCTCGCCGTAATGCCCCATCACCAGGGCGCCCGAATCGCCCCAGGCCACGAAGCCGTCGTTGCGGCCGCCGTTGATCTGCATCTGGTTGTGATAGAACTGGTGCGTCAGGTCGCGCGTGACCAGGCCTTCCGGCAGCGGCTTGCCTTCCGCATCCTTCAGCTTCCACGGCGCGTTCGGCAGGCCCTGGATGTCGTCTTCCTTGACGAGGTAGTCCTTGCCGCCGAGGTTCTGGCGGCCGGGCACCATGCCGCCCCAGATCTTCGGCAGGCTCGGGAGCACCGAGCCGTCGCGGTCCTTCTGCTGCACCGCTTCAGGCGCCAGACTGGACAGGGGCGAAGCCAGGCCGGGGAAGTCGGCGAACAGGTTGTTGAAGCTGCGGTTCTCGAGATAGATCACGACCACGTTCTTCACGTGGGTGCGCAGCTTGTCGTCAAGCGAGACGGCCTTGGGCGCTGCGGCCGGCTTTGCCGGCGCGGCCTCGGACAGGCCGGGCACGGCCAGCGACAGGCCGGCGGCAGCGGCCTGCATGACGCGGCGGCGTGCAGGGTCGCTCGGAGGAAGATCGGTGGATGCGGGTTGGAGATGGTCGGGCACGGCGGCTCCCTCGTGACGGGCAAACGTCCATTATCTCCGCTTTTGTTGCCAGTAGGAATATTGACGCCGCCTGCCATGCCGTGCGCTGCCCCAGCCTGCGCGGCGTATAGTGGAGATGCGGAGGCACCATGAAAACAGAATCATCTCCAGGCAACACCTGGCAAGGCTTGCCCTTGAGTCCGGCCCAGAACCGGGAAGTGCTCGATTATGTCCAGCGCCGCCGACGCGCTGGCGCCGATCCGGATACGCCGGAACTGCGCGCCATGCTCGACGACATGCTCCATCCACCCGAGCTTGCCCAGGACGAGGAAAATGCCGGGCGTTATGCCGAAAACGCCTGCTTCGCCGCCACGCACCAGGAGCCGGACGAGACAGCGCGCGACGAGGGCGACCAGACGCATTGATCGGCGCAGCAGGCCGGTTCGGCGGCAGACGTCAAACGCCTGTCACAATCCTTCGGCACAATGCAATGGCTCCTTGGGAAGGGACGCTGGCGGCGCAAGCCGCCCTACCGGCGCCGGCGGTCGGGAAATATACCGGCACCAATTCATGCGCCGCGCATTGCGCGCGGTGCTTACAACAGCGGGATCAGGATGTCGTAGGCGTTATCCGGCCGCGCGCCGTCGTGCAGGGTGGGCGTGTAGCGGCGGTCGTAGCGCTCCAGGCGCCAGCCCTCCTCGTCCTGCACCATGCCCAGCTGCTCGATGGCGGCGAAGCCGGTGAGATAGGTGGCCTGGACGCGCGCCATCGGTCCGCGATGCGTCAGCAAGGCGTAGCGGCGCTCCGGGATGCGGATCCCGATCATGCCCGGCGGCAGATTGTTCAGGTCGGCGACCTCGGCGGCGACGCACTCGATATGCACGCCATCCTTTTCTTGCAGGCTGACGCCGTAGCGCAGTCCATTGGTTTCGCCCAGCTCGCTTTCGCGCTCCAGAAAGGCGCTCCAGACGCCCGGCATGTCCGTTTCCAGGACCGAAAACGGGCCTGCGAGCGGCAGTCCGGCGAGCTTCATTTCAGGCAGGGTAACGGTTGAGATGTGCATGATATTGGTGTGCAAAGAGACGGGAAAATTATAGCCTTATCGCCTAGACAATATTAGCATCCGTGCAATCGTGCGCAGCCATTTGTCTCCATCGCACAGGTATTTTTTACGAAAAGCGTGCAACAGCCGTATTGACCTGCCCACCGTATCGACTGCATGCCGCAGGCATATCCGCTGCTCGCCGCACCGCCTGTTCCCGTTTTTTTGCAGTCTGTCGCAAACGCCACCCGGTTTCGTAGTGTCTCCCTACAATGGATTCATACCACTACACCGGAGACCACCATGCAACGCCTGATCCTCGCCGCCGTCCTGTCCCTCGCTTCGCTGACCGCTCATGCCGACGAGCAGCTGCGCAAGGTTACCCCGTTCAAGGGCATCGTGGTCCATGGCCCCGTCAGCCTGGTCGTCGAAGCCGGCAAGTCCCACTCGCTGCGGGTCGAGGGCGATCCGACCTTCATCGGCCGCGTCACCAGCGAGGTGGTCGGCGGCGAGCTGCGTCTGGGCATGAAGGAAAGCAAGCGCACGAATATCGGCAACAGCGACCGCGTGGTCGTCACCCTGCCCGAACTGCAGACCTTCAGTGGCGAAGGCGCCGGCCTGATCATCCTGAACAATGTGCGCGGCGAGCGCTTCGACGTCGACTACCGCGGCGCCGGCCGCCTGGCCATCAACGGCGAGGTGCGCACCCTGCGCCTGCACGCCGAGGGCGTCGGCGAAGTCGATACCAAGGACCTGCGCACCCGCAGCGCCGACGTCAGCTTCGAAGGCATCGGCTCGGTCAAGGTCCACGCCAGCGACAAGCTGGACGCGAACGTCACCGGCATGGGCAACCTGAGTTACTACGGCAACCCGCGCGTGGTGAACAAGTCGGTGTCGGGCATCGGCAGCGTGGTCGCCGTCAAGTAAGGTCGTTCCGCGGCGGGCGGTTGGCGATGTCGAGCAGTACCTCGGCGTGGCAGGGACCGTCGAGCGGGCACCAGCAGGCCAGGCTCTTGCCGCGCAGTTCGCGCCGCGCCTGCCGGGCGATTTCCTGGCCGGCCGGATCAAACTCGATCCAGCGCCGGTAGGCGGCCACCGCTTCCGCCACCGTCGGCATGGCCGTGTAGCGCGTGCCGACCGGCGTGCCCGGCGCGAGCTCGGGCGCCACCGAGAAGGGATTGCCCCAGCGTCCCGGACGCGCCACCGAGACGGTATCCGGGGGCAGCTTCCAGCCTTTTTTCCTGCTCAGTCGTACGCGCGTCGGCATCATTCGAGCTCCTAGAGTTTCGCGATCTGCGCGTCGATCCTGCGCAGCGCGCGTTCATTGCGCTCACTATAGCGGTCCGTCAGGTAGCCGGTGCGGCCGCGCATCAGGAGGGTGATCTTGAAGAGTTCTTCCATCACGTCGACCACGCGGTCGTAGTAGGCCGATGGGCGCATCCGGCCTTCCTCGTCGAACTCCTTGTAGGCCATCGGCACCGAGGACTGGTTCGGGATGGTGAACATCCGCATCCAGCGTCCCAGCAGGCGCATGGTATTGACCACGTTGAAGGACTGGGATCCGCCGCACACCTGCATCAGCGCCAGCGTGCGCCCCTGGCTCGGACGCAGGGCGCCCTGCTCCAGCGGGACCCAGTCGATCTGGTTCTTCATCACCGACGTGATGGCGCCATGGCGCTCGGGACTGCACCAGACCTGCCCCTCGGACCACAGGAACAGTTCGCGCAGCTCGACCACCTTCGGATGCGTCTCCGGCACGCTGCCCACCATGGGCAGCGCCGATGGATCGAAGATCTTCACTTCCGCGCCGAAGTGCTCGAGGATGCGCGCCGCCTCGTAGGTCAGGAAGCGGCTGAAGGAGCGCTCGCGCAGCGAACCATACAGGAGCAGGATGCGCGGCGGGTGGGTCATGTCGCCCACCTGCGCCAGCTTGTCCATGTCCGGCATGTCGAGCTGCTCGGCATGGATGTTCGGGAGTCCGGGAATCTTGCTCATGCTTGTCTCGCTTCTTCAGCCCAGGCGCAGCGCCAGCGCCGCCAGGGTCACCAACAGGATCGGCAGGGTAAGCACGATGCCGACACGGAAATAATAGGCCCACGAGATGCGCACACCCTTGCTCGCCAGGACGTGCAGCCACAGGAGCGTCGCCAGGCTGCCGATCGGCGTGATCTTCGGCCCCAGGTCGCTGCCGATCACGTTCGCGTAGACCATCGCCTCGCGCACCGCACCGGTGGCGTGAGTGGCGTCGATCGACAGCGCGCCGACCAGCACCGTGGGCATATTGTTCATGATCGAGGACAGCAGCGCGGTGAGCAGGCCGGTGCCGAGCGCCGCGCCCCACACGCCATGTCCGGCGAAACCTTCGAGCAGCGCGGCCAGGTAGCCGGTCAGGCCGGCGTTGCGCAGGCCATAGACCACCAGGTACATCCCGAGCGAAAACACCACCACCTGCCAGGGCGCTCCGCGCAGCACCTCGCGCGTGGAGATGCGGTGGCCGCGCGCGGCGACCGCCAGCAACACCAGCGCGCCGAATGCGGCCACCGCGCTGATCGGCACGCCCACCTCATCGAGCCAGAAGAACCCGACCAGGAGCATGGCCAGCACCCACCAGCCGGCGACGAAGGTCGCGCGGTCATGGATCGCGGCGCCTGGCGCGCGCAACTGGGCCAGGTCGTAGTCGCGCGGGATGTCGCGGCCGAAGAAGAACAGCAGGGCGCCGAGCGTGGCGGCCACCGACACCAGGTTCACCGGCGCCATCACGGCGGCATAGCGGGCGAAACCAATATCGAAATAGTCGGCGGAGACGATGTTGACGAGATTCGACACCACCAGCGGCAGGCTGGCCGTGTCCGCGATGAAGCCGGCCGCCATCACGAAGGCCAGCGTGGCCTGCGGCGAAAAGCGCAGCGCCGCCAGCATGGCGATCACGATGGGCGTCAGGATCAGCGCCGCGCCGTCGTTGGCGAACAGCGCGGCCACCGCGGCGCCGAGCAGCACCAGCAGCACGAACAGGCGCCGCCCGCTGCCGCGGCCCCAGCGCGCCACGTGCAGCGCGGCCCACTCGAAGAAACCGGCCTTGTCCAGCAGCAGGCTGATGACGATGATGGCGACGAAGGCGCCGGTGGCGTTCCACACGATGCCCCAGACGACCGGGATGTCTTCCAGCCGGATCACACCGAGCAGCAGGGCCGCGATGGCGCCGAAGGAAGCGCTCCAGCCGATACCGAGGCCACGCGGCTGCCAGATGACGAGGACGAGGGTGGCGGCAAAAATGAGGAAGGCGGACGGCAAGCGCGGTCTCCCTTCACGCCGGCAGCAGGCTGCCGATGCGATCCAGCTCCTGCTTGAAGCGGCTGCGGTCCCCGGCCAGCTCCTCGAGCGGCAGCGCGAGGAAAACCTCGATGCGGGCGCGCAGGATGGCATAGGCGCGCTCAAAAGCGGCGTTGACGACGTCCTCGCTGCCCTCGACGTGGCTGGGGTCGTCCACGCCCCAATGGCTGCGCAGCACCGGGCCGAGGTAGGCCGGACAGGTCTCGCCGGCCGCGCTGGCGCAGACGGTGACGACGATGTCGGGCGTGACCGGGAGATCGTCCCAGGATTTGCTGTAGTAACCCTCGGTCGCGATGCCCTTCCTGGCCAGCAGCGCGAGTGCGCGTGCATTCAGGCGGCCGGTCGGCTGGCTGCCGGCGCTGATGGCGCGCCAGGGCGCGGGCGCGAGGTGGTTGAAGACGGCTTCGCTGATGAGAGAACGGCAGGAATTACCGGTGCAGAGGAAGAGGATGTGCATGCGTCGTGCTCAGGATGTGGCGCAGCCGGGAGTGCAGGGATTGCCGCCGCAGCAGTTCTCGGTGAGGAAGGCGAGCAGGCCGTTCATGGTGCCGAACTGCGCTGCGTAGATGAGGAAGCGTCCCTCCTGGCGCGGTGCGATCAGCCCGGCGTGGGTCAGTTCCTTCAGGTGGAAGGAGAGCGAAGAAGCCGGCATGCCGAGGCTTTCGGCGATGCGGCTGGCCGCCATGCCCGCCGGGCCGGCCTGCACCAGCAGGCGAAACGCCGCCAGCCGCGACTCCTGGGCCAGCGCGCCCAGCGCCGCGATGGCGGCCCGGGTATCCATCGAAGTTGTTTCCATTGTCATTTCCATGATTCTCGAATTATAACGAAAAGTGCCGAATATTTCGAAGATTATCGAATTCATTTGACAGGATGATGACAAGCCGGCAGCAGAATCGGGACTGCGGTAGAGTAGACGGTTGCGGCAGGGCGAACGGCTGTGCCGCGGCACCGGGAGAACAGTTTTGTCGGCAGCACGCAGGACCATCGGCATCCTCGCCTTCACGCAGATCGCGTCGTGGGGCGCGCTCTACTACGCCTTCGCCGTGCTGGCGCCCGACATCCGCCGCGAACTCTCGATCAGCACCGAGACCGCCTTCGCGGCCTTTTCCTGGAGCCTGCTGGTGGCGGGCGTGGCGGCCACGCCGATCGGCGCCCTGGTCGACCGCCACGGCGGGCGTTACGTGATGGCCGCCGGTTCGGTGGTGAGCGCCATCGGCCTGTTCTGGCTGGCGCGCTGCAGCGACATTGCGGGGTATTTCGCCGCCTGGACCGTGATCGGGCTGGCCAGTTCGCTCACGCTGTACGAGGCCGCCTTCGCGACCATCAACCGCAAGGTCGCGGTGGGCGCGCCGCGCGCGATCTCGACATTGACCCTGTTCGCCGGCTTCGCCAGCACCATCTTCTGGCCCCTCACGCACCTGCTGGATGCGCGCATCGGCTGGCGCGGCACCTATCAGGTCTACGCCCTGGTGCAGCTGCTCGCCTGCCTGCCCCTGCACCTCTGGCTGGGACGCGACGCACCACGCCAGCCGCTGCCCAAAGGCGCGGCGCGCGACAGCCACACGCTCGCCGAGGCCATCCGCCATCCCTCCTTCTGGAAGCTGGCGCTGGCCTTCTCGGTGAACTTCTTCATCTTCTCGGCCCTCGCGGCGCACCTGATCCCGCTGCTGCAGTCGCTCGGACATGCGGCGGGTACGGCCGTGCTGCTGGCCGCCCTGGTCGGCCCGATGCAGGTGGCGGGACGCATCGGCGAGCGCACCCTGGCGCGCGGGGCGCCGCCGCAAGTGGTGGGGCGCTTCGTGTTCGCCACCATGCCTTTCGGCCTGCTGGTGCTGGCGCTGCTGGGGACGCAGGCCTGGGCGGTGGTCCTGTTCTGCGCCCTGTACGGCATGAGCAACGGGGTGCTGACTATCGTGCGCGGCACGCTGCCACGCGTCCTGTTCGGCGCGCGCAACTATGGCGCCATCACCGGCGCCATGGCCGCGCCGGCGCTGATCTCGAAAGCCGCGGCGCCGATGCTTGCTGCCGCGATCCTGGCCGGCGCGTCCGGTCCGAGGACGCTGGCGCTGGTGCTGTTCGGCTGTTCGCTGGTGTCGCTGCTGCTCTACCTGTCGGCGGTGCGCACCCTGCGCGGCATGGATGCCGCCGGCGAGGACGGCGAACCGCAACGCGAAGCCGCCTGATTCATTCCAGCCGCAGCTCCCAGTAGCCAACGTCGGGCGTGGCCGGACGGGTCGAGATGGCGGGCATCATGGGGAAACAGCGACCGGCGGGTCGAGCGTGACCGGGCAGCCGGCCCTGAGGGTGTTGTGCACCTCTGCCACCGCATCCGTTTCGGCCAGCAGCCTGGCGATCTGCGCCGGCGCAGCGCCGGAGCGGACCGAGGCCCGATAACGGACATTGGTAGCGCACAGTCCCACGCCGGGAAAGTCGGCGCTGGCCTCGACCTGCACGCCATCGAGTGCAATGCCGAGCCGGCGCGCTTCGCGGTACAGGTCATTGCAATAGCAGGTCGCCAGCGCCAGCATCAGGAGCTCGCCGCCGTTCACGCTTGACCCCGGCGCCCCCGCTTTCGGGGGAATGTCCAGGAACTGGCGCGATCCATCGGACTCCACGGCGACCAGGTGCGCGCTGGCAGAATTGTCGATCGAAGCGCTGATACGCATTGCATTCTCCATTGCCCTGCAGGGGCAAGGGAGATCGTACCGGAACTGGCGCCGCAGGTGCGCGCTTCCGCCTTGCTCAACGCACGATCGTGTCCAGCCGCTCCACCTTGATCTTGCGCTGCAGCTGCAGGATCCCGTAGACCAGCGCTTCCGCGGTCGGCGGGCAACCCGGGATGTAGACGTCGACCGGCACGATGCGGTCGCAGCCGCGCACCACCGAGTACGAGTAATGGTAGTAGCCGCCGCCGTTGGCGCAGGAACCCATCGAGATGACGTAGCGCGGCTCGGGCATCTGGTCGTAGACCTTGCGCAGCGCGGTGGCCATCTTGTTGGTCAGCGTGCCCGCGATGATCATCAGGTCGGCCTGGCGCGGACTGGCGCGCGGGACCATCCCGAAGCGGTCCATGTCGTAGCGCGCGGAGGCCGCGTGCATCATCTCCACGGCGCAGCAGGCCAGGCCAAAGGACAGGTACCAGATACTGTTGCCGCGCGCATGCGACAGCAGCTGGTCGACACTCGTGAGCAGGTAATGCTGGCCTTCCAGCACGGATTCATCCATCGTCGGCTCCTTCTGAAAACAGCAGCGACGATACGGGCTCGCGCCTGTCCTGTCTTGTACCGACACGACATCGGGCAACGCTAGCGTAGGAAGGAATCGAGCTCGTCGCGCCCGAATGCCCAAAAGCGGTAGCCGGAGGATTCGTCCTCGCGGCTGGCCAGGAAGTGCGAGGGCGTGTCGCCGACAAACTGCCGGAAGTCGCGGCTGAAATGGGCCTGGTCGACGTAGCCCGCTTCCAGCGCGGCCGCCGCCAGGCCGGGCCTGCCCTGCCCCTGCATCAGGATCGACAGGGCGCGGGCGAACCGGGCCAGCCGGCGGTAGTCGCGCAGCGCGACGCCGTGGTGCGCCAGGAAGCGGCGCTCGAACTGGCGCACGCCGAGGCCAAGGCTATCGGCCAGCTCGCCGACCGGCATGAACAGACGTTCGTAGGACAGAGGCGGCAGTGCGGCCTCCCGACCTGCGCTGGCGGCGCGGTGAAGAAGGAAATCCTCGAGGATGCGGACGTGCCCGCGAAATCCTGTCGCCTCGTGCAGTTGCTCCTGCAGGCGCTCCGCCTCGGGCCGTCCGACCAGGACGTCGAGCGGCACCGAGGCGCTGCCAAGACAATCCGCGGGAATCCCGAAGCAGTGCAGCACGCCGGAGGCGCGGAAGACAGCCGATATGAAGCTGCTGCCCGGCTCAACCCCGAAGTGGCGCGGCGTCATGGTCGGCCCCGAGAGGAAGGCATGCGGCAGGCGGCCATCCGGGGCGCCGAGGAGGCTGGCGCCGCCCCGCAGGTAAAGCACCAGTTGCGCGTCGGGACTAGCGGGAAGATGGGGCGTAGCGACCTCGAAACCGCCGCCGACGAGATTCTTGACGTAAGGCGCCAGCAAGCGCCGCGGCAATGCGAGCTGGCTGGGCATATGCCTAGCGCCGCGCCGATTCCATCCGCGGCAGGAGCACCGCGAGGATGCCCAGCAGCGGCAGGAAGGAGGCGATCCGGTACACATATTCGATGCCGGTGCTGTCGGCGATCGCGCCCATGAGGGCGGCGCCGATGCCGCTGATGCCGAACATCAGGCCGAAGAACAGGCCGGCGATCATGCCGACCTTGTTCGGCACCAGCTCCTGCGCGAACACGACGATGGCCGAGAAGGCGGACGACATCACCAGGCCGATGATCACCGACAGCACGGCGGTCCAGAACAAATCCACATAGGGCAGCGCCAGCGTGAACGGCGCCGCGCCGAGGATCGAGAACCAGATCACGCGCTTGCGGCCGATGCGGTCGCCGATCGGCCCGCCCGCAAAGGTGCCCGCCGCCACCGCCGCCAGGAAGAGGAAGAGGTAGCCCTGGGCGGCCTCCACCGACACCTGGAATTTCTCGATCAGGTAGAAGGTGTAGTAGCTCGACAGGCTGGCCATGTAGATGTACTTCGAGAACACCAGCAGGGCCAGCACGATGAGCGCCCACAGCACGCGCCCGCGCGACAGGCCGGGCCCGGCGTGCACGGCGATCTTGCCGGTGGCCTTCTTCAGGTGGCCCGCGTACCAGCGGCTCACCTGAAACAGCACCGCCACCGCCAGCAGCACCAGCACCATCAGCCAGGCGATTCTCCCCTGCCCGCTGCCGACGATGATGGCCGCGGCCAACAGCGGCCCGAAGGCCGAGCCGAGGTTGCCGCCCACCTGGAACAGCGACTGCGCGAAACCGAAGCGCCCGCCCGAGGCCAGGCGCGCCACGCGCGAGGCTTCCGGATGGAAGGTCGAGGAACCGACGCCGATCATGCCGGCCGCCAGCAGCAGCATGGCGAAGCTGCCTGCAGTTGCCAGCAGCGCGACACCCAGCAGGGTGATGCACATCCCGGCCGGCAGCAGGAAAGGGATCGGGCGCTTGTCGGTGTACAGGCCTATCCAGGGCTGCAGCAGCGAGGCCGTGCACTGGAAGGTCAGCGTGATCAGGCCGATCTGGGTGAAGCTGAGCGCGAACTGGTCTTTCAGCAGCGGGTAGATCGCGGGCAGGACGGCCTGCACGCAGTCGTTGAGCAGGTGGACGAAGGCGACGGAGAACAGGATCTGCATCACCGTGGCCGGCGGGGAAGCGCCGGCGGCGGGACTGGAGGGCAATGAGGACATGGGACGGCCTGGGTGGAAAGCCGTCCCAGTGTACTACGCGGCGCCGATGCGTGCAGGCGCACCGGCCGCAGGGGAAGCCAGTGTCTTGACGAGCGCGTAGCGCGCGCCGCCTGGCGGGAAGCCCTCCAGCCTGGAGCTCACGGTATAGCCCAGCTTCTCGTAGAAGGCCAGCGCCTGGAAGCTCAGGGTCTCCAGGAAAGCCTGGCTGCAGCCCCGGCGCAGCGCCTCCTCCTCCGCGGCGCGCAGGATGTCGCGGCCGATGCCGCGGCCGCGCAAGGCCTCGCCGACCCACAGCGCGTGCACCTGCAGCCAGCCGACATAGGTGTCGCCCACCAGGCCGCCCGCGACCCGCCCCGCCCCGTCGCGCACCGTGACCACCAGCTCGCGGGGCGGCGCGCCGCCGGTATGGGCGGCGTTGAAGTCGATCAGGCCCTGGACGATCACGTTGGCGTCGCGATAGTCGGCATGGGCTTCGACCGCCAGAACGTGGCCGCTTTCACGGCAGGTGGCTTCGCCAGACTTGGAACCGTTTGCTGTCATCTCTCGTCCTTTTCAAACACAGGGCCTCATTATGACCGTCAGCCGCGTTACCGCCCGGATGTTTGCCTGCGCGCCCACTCGCCGATCAGCGCCAGCACATGCGGCGACATCGTCTCGTTGATGCCCTCGACTTCGGAAAGCTCGCCGCTGCCTGCGGTCTGGAAGAAGTGGCTCAGCCCTGGCAAGCGCCGGACCTCGGCATGCGGATTGGCCGCCAGCGCTGCCGTCAATGCCGGTATGTTGGCATCGGCCGATATGACCCGGTCCTTGTCACCCACCAGGGCCAGCACCGGACAGCGCACCTTGCGCAGCACCGCTTGCGGGTCGATCGACAGCAGGGTGCGCATCCACGGGCCCGGGTCGCCCTGCGCTTCGGCTACGCCGCGGGCCTTCAGCACCTCGCCCATCGGGATGCCGTTGCCGGCCATGAGCACCAGGAAAGACAGCGCCGGGTCGCGCGCGGCGACGATGCCGCCTGCCAGCGCGCCTTCGCTGTGCCCGACCAGGCCGATGCGCTGCGCATCGATGCCCGGACGGCTGCGCAGGAAGGCCAATGCCGCGTCGGTGTCGGATGCGAAGTCGTAGGTGGTGGCGCTGGCGAAGTCGCCGCCGGACCGGCCCAGTCCCCGCTTGTCGCTGCGCAGCACCGCAAAGCCCTGGCGCGTCAGGTGGTCGGCCAGCACCAGGTAGAACTGATGGCCGAACAGGCTGCCGTCGCGGTCCACTTCACCCGAGCCGGGGACCAGGACGATGGCGGGATGCGGGCCGGGGCCGCGCGGCAGGCTCAGGGTGCCGGACAGGCGGATCCTGCTGGCGGCATTGTCGAATTCGACCTGCTCGACGGCATACGGCAGAGGCAGGGACGGTGTTTGCGGCCGCGCCGGCGTCGTGGCGCTTCTGGACAACACGAAGCCGGCGCCCAGCACCATCAGGAGCAGACAGGCCAGGCACCACAAATAAGGCCATTGCAGTCGTCGCATAGGGCGCAAGAGTGAAGCGAAACGGCTACTCTAGCATCACGGACGCCGTCGAAATCCTCCCAATGTCACGGCATCGACCACAAGGCCCCGGACCAGCAGCGGCTGCTGCTCAAGCGGCTTGCAGCGCATAGCGCGCCGGCGGCACGCCCACGTGGCGGGTGAACGCGACGCTGAAGGCGCTGGCCGAGCCGTAGCCGACCTGCTGCGCCACCTCGGCCACGCCGCTCGCCCCCTTGCGCAGCAGGCCGCGCGCCAGCGCCATGCGCCAGTTGAACAGGTAGGCCATCGGCGCCACTCCGAGCGCCCGGCTGAAGCGCTCGAAGAAAGAGGAACGCGACAGCGCCGCCTCCTGCGCCAGCGTCGCCACGGTCCAGGCCCTGGCCGGCTCTGCATGCAGGCGGCGCAGGGCCGGCGCCAGCCGTTCGTCGGCCAGCCCGCGCAGCAGGCCGGGTGAAGACGCCGCGCCGGCGCCGGTGCGCAGCGCTTCGATGAGAAGCACCTCGAGCAGCCTGGCCAGCAGGATGTCGCGCGCGGGCCGGGAGGCGCGGCACTCGTCGCCGACCAGCCGCACGATGGCGCCCAGGCGCGGGTCGCCGCGCACGTGGACCAGTTCCGGAAGGAGCGACACTAGCAGCGCCGCGTCCGACGACCCGAAGCTGCAGTAGCCCACCAGCATCCGGACATCGGCCGGTCCGCCCTGCACGCCGTGCCGGATCTCGCCGTCGCGCATGGGGGACGGCGCCGGCGCGGCGCCGGATGGCGCGTCCTTCGCATCCGGAACGAGGCTGGACACGGTGAAGTTGCGTGCCGAGGGAATCAGGATGAAATCATCCTGCGCGAGGACGATCGCCTCATGTCCATCCACTGCCAGGCGGCAGCCGCCTTCGAGGACGACGCAATAGAAGGGCCGGCCAAATTCTTCGCGGCGCACACGCCAGGGCCCTGCCCCGCTGACGAGTTTGGAAAACGGCGCGCCTGGCTGGAGCAGAAGGACAAGTTCGGCGAAGGGGTCGACCATATTCGGACGCTCGCGAATGAAATGTGTACGTTCGATTATATCCCGTCCGGCACTGCGGCCCTATAGTGTGTCCATCCCATCACCACTCACCACCACCATAAGGAGCCTCTCATGCCCACCGTCCTCATCACCGGCTGCTCGTCCGGATTTGGCCTCGCCACCGCCCGCCTGTTCCTGGAACGAGGCTGGGACGTGGTCGCCACCATGCGTACGCCGCGCCCCGATGTGCTGCCTGCCTCGCCGAAGCTGCGCATCGTCGCGCTCGACGTCCTCGATCCGGAGAGCGTCCAGCGCGCGGTCGAGGAAAGCGGCCCGGTCGACGTCCTGGTCAACAACGCCGGCATCGGCCTGATGGGCGTGTTCGAGTCCACGCCGATGACGACCTTGCGCGAGGTGTTCGACACCAACCTGTTGGGCGTCATGGCCGTCACCCAGGCCGTGCTGCCACAGTTCAGGCAGCGCGGCGCCGGCGTGATCGTCAACGTTTCGTCCGCCACGACCTACCAGGCGCTGCCGCTGCTGGCTGCCTACACGGCGAGCAAGGCGGCGATGAACGCCTGGACCGCATCGCTGGCGCTCGAGCTGCAAGCCATCGGCGTGCGCGCGCACCTGGTGCTGCCGGGCCGCTCGCCGGAAACGCCGTTCGGCCACAGTGCGCAGGGGCGCATGCAGGACACGGCGCCGGAAGCCTATGCCGGTTTCCTGGAAAGCGTGTTCGCCGGCCGGAGAAGCGATGGCCCGGTGACCCATGCGCTCGATGTCGCCGGGGCGGTGTGGCGCGCCGCGCTCGACCCTGGCGCGCCGCTCTACCTGCCGGCTGGCGCCGATGCGGAGGCGATGGCGGCGGCTTGAGCATTCGAGGACTGCCGGCGCGTCCGAGCGCCGATCAGCGCCAGTGCACGCGGCGGCATCGTTTCACTCAGCCGTTGCGGGCGATGAAGCCGCTTCATATGGAAGGGTGCGCAGCGGGACGGCACGCTTTTCGCCCAGGTCGTATACTCCGTCACCAGGGCTTCGTGCATGCCCGCGCGGTCACCGATCGGTCTTCCCCCAGTCATTCACATGCAGCACGCGATTTTTTTCAGGCCTCATTGTTGTCGTCATAACACACACGGATTGTCATGACGATTGAGTTGATCGTGGCGGTGGCGAAAAGCTTCCTGTTCGTGCTGGCCACCATGCTGCCCATACTGAACCCGGCAGCGACTGCACCGATCTTCCTCAGCATGACCGAGGGAGCATCGCCCGCCACCCGCACGCTGCTGGCGCGACGCATTGCGCGCAATATGTTCTGGCTGATGGCGGGCTCGATGCTGGTCGGCTCCTACGTGCTCGACTTCTTCGGCATTTCACTGCCCATCGTTCGCATCGGCGGCGGCCTGCTCCTCGCTTCCGTGGCATGGCGCCTGCTCGGTGCGACGCCCTCCACGCCCGACAGCCGGGCCGCCCTGGCAGAAGCGTATACACCAGACCACGCCTACCGCCAGGCCTTCTACCCGCTGACCTTTCCGATCAGCTGCGGCCCGGCGTCGATCTCGGTCGCCATCACCGTGGGCGTCACGCTGCACGATCTCCGTCTCGTGATCTCGCTGGCGCGCATGGGCGGCGCCCTGCTGGCGCTGGCGCTCATCGGCCTGCTGCTCTATCTGGCCTTTCGCTACGGGGAACACTTCCTGCGCCTGATCGGCGATGCCGGAACGGCCGTCTTCCTGCGCCTGACCGCCTTCATCCTGCTGTGCCTCGGCGTGCAGATCGTCTGGGATGGCGTCAGCGAGTTGCTGCTGGACGTGATGGCCGTTTCCACCGGGCTGACCACGGTCTAGGGGCGCCCTGTTCCCGCATAAGGAAACGAACCATGCCCAGATTCCCCTTCACTACCTTCGCGCTCGGACTCTCGGGCTGCGTCGCCTATGGCGACCTTGCCGCCCAAACCATCTCTGGCGTCGAGTTCTACGGCTCGCTGCGCACCCAGGTCGAGGCGGTCCGTCCGGATCGCGACGATCGCCTGGACGCGTATGCCTCCTTCCGCGACGCCTACTCGCGGGTAGGCCTCAGGGTCGACCATCCGCTGGGCGGCGACCTGGCGCTGACGGGTCAACTGGAACTGCCATTCGATTCCGCGAATGTCCGGATGCGTGACCCCTACGACCAGGGCGATGCGGCCCGTCCCCAAGGGGAGCGGATCAGGCTCGCGCAGCTCGGACTGCGCGGCCGCTTCGGCGCCGTCAGCTACGGCCAGCAGTGGATGCCCTACTACAATGCGGTCGCGGCGCCGGTGGACAGGTTCAGCAGCTATTACAGCGGCTTCGCGACCTATACCGTCTTTCGCGTGGCGCAGACCCTGTCCTATGCGACGCCGGAAGTCGGGGGCCTGTCCCTGGCCGCGGCCTACACCGGCAGCAGCGGCAACGCACGCTCGACTTCGCGCATCGATGCGCCACGACGGCAGCTGGCCGCCACCTACAGCCTCGGCGACACCCGCCTGGCCATCGGCCTGGACGACCGGGGCGATGCCGGTGACGGCCGCAACCGGCTGCTCGGGCTGTCCGCCAGCCATCAGGCCGGCGGCCTCTATCTGGCCATGAAGTATGAGCGCTTCCACACGGGAAATCGCCAGGGCGGCAGCTTTTCGAGCGATGGCAACCAGGCCATCAACCTCTTCGCCAGCTATGCCGCGGGCACAAGCACCATCAAGCTGATGCTTGCGAAAGTGGAGGACTATGGCGACAACATCGTCCACCTCGGCGTCGACCACCAGCTGTCAAGCGACGTGAAGGTGTTCGCCGAGTACTACCGGGAGGCGAACACCGCCGTGCTCACCCCGCGCCGGGGAGGCGTGGACGACTTCGATGCGGGCATCAGCGGCGGCCAGGCCATTGCCGTGGGACTGCGCTACGATTTCTGACGCGGTCTCAGTCGAACTTCGAAAAGTCCGGCTTGCGCTTCTCGAAGAAGGCGGTGAACGCTTCCTTCGCCTCCGGCGCCAGCAGCATGGCCGCGAAGCGCTCGTTCTCGGCGGCGATCGCGCCTTCGATGGCGTCGATGCGCGGACGCTTCATCAGCGCCTTGGTGGTGCGGATCGAGGCGGCCGGCAGTGCGACCAGCTTGGCGGCCTGCTGTTCGGCGTAGGCGCGCAGTTCGGCAGCCGGCAGGACTTTCGTGAGCAGGCCCATCTCGAAGGCTTCCTGTGCGCCGAAGGCTTCGCCCAGCAGCAGCTTCTCGGCCGCGCGTGGATAGCCGGCCAGTTGCGGCAGCAGCAGCGAGGATGCAAATTCCGGGCACAGGCCGAGCTGGGTGAAGGGCGCCGAGAACTTGGCGTTGTCGGCGGCGTAGACCAGGTCGCAGTGCATCAGCATGGTGGTGCCGATGCCAATCGCCGCGCCGGCCACGGCGGCGATCACGGGCTTGGTCGAGCCGTGCAAGGCGCGCATGAACTGGAACACCGGGCGGCTTTCGGCCGGTACGCCCGGCACCGGGGCCGAGTTCTTCATGAAGTCGTCGAGGTCGTTACCGGCGGTGAAGATCTCGGGCTTGCCGGCGATGAGGATGGCGCGCACTGCGGTGTCGCTTTCCGCCTCAACGAGGGCGTCGGCCATCGATTGATACATCGCGGCGGTGATGGCGTTCTTGCGCTCGAGGCGGTTGAATTCGATGGTCAGCAGGCCGTTGGCCTTGGTGATCAGCATGTCCATGGTTCAGGAGTCTCCCGTATTTTTCTGAGGCTGGATGACCGCGTGGGCAGGAAACCTGCCCACCCTACAAAAGCGGAATTGCCGCGAATCGTAGGGTGGGCGGGTCTCCCGCCCACGCGGTGATAGTTGGGAGCCGCACCATGCACACGCCGATGCGGCCACTATCGAATTTAGACGCGCTCGATGATACCAGCGGCGCCCATGCCGGCGCCGACGCACATCGTCACCATGCCGTACTTCAGGTTGTTGCGGCGCAGTGCGTGCACGACGGTCGCGGCGCGGATCGCGCCGGTGGCGCCCAGCGGGTGGCCCAGGGCGATC
>JBFLVV010000037.1:0-47630 GCA_040758275.1 Pseudomonadota bacterium | reverse complement strand
CGCGCCCGGCCACGGTGGCCCGCAACGCCGTACGCCCGGCGCAAGCAAAAGCGCAGCGGGTAGCCGCCCCCGCACGGGCCGCGGAAGCGCCGGTCGATCCGGACGTCGCCCTGATCTCCGCCGTCATCGTCCACGCCAACGGCCATGCCCCGGAAGGATCCCAGATGACCGAACTGCTGTGCCCGAACGATTCCTGCCAGGCCCGCCCGAATCGCCAGTAACGTGGCGAAAAGCCACCATCGGCGCCGAAAAACGCCGATACGGCTGGGTTCTTGCCACAAAGTGGCGTTATACTGTACATAAGCACAGTACGACGTCACGCCATGATCAGGGTTCTGGAAAACGAGTTTTATTATCTGGACAATTTCCAGCGCGTCCTTGATTGGATCGGCGAGCGATATCGCGACCTCCTCGCGGAGGAGGAACTCGCCTTTCTCGCCGCCTTCCCGACCCTGCCGCACAATGCGCGCGCCCTGTTCGTGCGCATGGTCATGCGCAAGGGCGAGCTGTTCCGCGCCAGCAAACTGGTGTACGCGGAAATCGGTTGCCCGCTCGAAGCGGCCGAGCACCTGCTCGGCACCGGCTGGGTCGAGCGCGATCCCCTGGTCGATCTCGACGAGCTGTTCGAACTGCTCCTGAAAGCCGAGATCGCCGCCGCCTTCGGCCCCCATCTGCCATCGAAGAGCGCGCGCAAGGCCGAGCAGCTGGAAGCGCTGCGCGAGGCCTTCCCGGACAGCCGCCCCTTCTCGGCGTGGCACCGCGACTGCGAGGACGTGGCCCTGCGCATCCTCGTGAAACCGCTGTGCGAACGGCTGCGCCTGATCTTCTTCGGCAACCTGCATCAGGACTGGACCGAATTCGTGCTGTCGGATCTCGGCATGTTCCGCTTCGAGCAGGTCGAGATCTCGCAAGCCTCGCGGGGTTTTCGCTCGCGCGCCGACGTCGAGCACTACCTGCGCCTGCACGACTGCAAGCAGCGTTTCTACGCCGGCGAAGCCCTGGACGAGATCGTGCGCGACCTGCCCGAGCACGACTTCGACAACGATTGGCTGGTGGGACGGCGCGAGAAGCTGCTGTTCCAGGTGGCCCAGGGCTTCGAGAAGCTCAAGGATTGGGATAACGCCTACGCCCTGTATGCGCGCTGCCGTTACCTGGGCGCGCGCGGCCGGGCGATCCGCGTGCTGGAAAAGCACGAGCGCTTCGACGAAGCCTACGCCCTGCTCCAGCAGGCCCAGGCCGCGTCCGAGAGCGAGGCCGAGCGCCAGCATCTGCTGCGCATCGGCCCGCGCCTGGCGCGCCGCCTCGGTCACGCCAAGCTGCCGGCACGCCGCGCCGCCTCCCCGCACCGGATCGACCTGTGCCTGCCCATGCCGCCTGGCGACTGGTGGGTCGAAGGCGTGGTGCGCGAACACCTGGCCAGTGAGGAGGCGCCCGTCTTCTACGTCGAGAACGCGCTCGCCAATTCCCTCTTCGGCCTGCTGTGCTGGCGCGCCGTGTTCGCCGCCGTGCCGGGGGCCTTCTTCCACCCCTTCCAGCGCGGTCCGGCCGACCTGCACAGCCCGGACTTCGCCCAGCGCCGCGCCCCTGACTTCGCAGCCTGCCTGGCCGGGCTCGAAGACGGCAGCTACCGCGACACCATCCGCCGCAACTATGCGGAGAAGGCCGGCATCGCCTCGCCTTTCGTCTACTGGGGCGCCCTGAGCGAGGAGCTGCTCGAGCTGGCCTTGGGCTGCATCCCGCCGGCCCACCTGCGCAAGTGGTGCGAGCGCATCCTGCTCGACGTGAAGGAGAACCACACCGGCTTCCCCGACCTGATCCAGTTCTGGCCGAAGGAAGGCCGCTACACCATGATCGAGGTGAAGGGCCCGGGTGACCGCCTGCAGGACAACCAGCTGCGCTGGATCGACTATTGCGCCGCCCACGGCATGCCGGTGTCGGTGTGCTATCTGCAGTGGGAGCACGTCGCTTGACCGAAGGTGACAAGTACAGTGTGGCGGTCCGGGCCCTGTGCGAGTTCACCGCCAAGCAGGGCGACCTCGACATCCGCTTCACGCCCTCGCCCACCGCCCAGGAAGGCATCGCAGGCCATGCCGTGGTCACTAGCCGGCGCGGCCCCAACTACCGCACCGAGGTGTCCCTGGCCGGCGACTGGGGCGATTTGCACGTGCGCGGCCGCGCCGACGGCTACGACCCGGACCAGAACCTGATCGAAGAGATCAAGACCCACCGCGGCAAGTTCGCGAACATCCCCGACAACCACCGCCACCTGCACTGGGCCCAGGTGCGCGTCTATGGCCACCTGCTATGCCAGCAGCTCGGCCTGGCATCGGTGAACCTGGCCCTGGTCTACTACGACATCGGCACGGGATTCGAGACCGTGCTGCGCGAGACCCGCGAGGCGCCCGAGCTGGCCGCCCTGTTCGAAGACCTGTGCGCGCGTTTCGCGTCCTGGGCCGCGAGCGAAGCGGCCCACCGCGCCAGCCGCGACGCCGCACTTGCCACCCTCGCCTTCCCGCATGCGAATTTTCGCCCCGGACAGCGCGAGCTCGCCGAAGACGTCTACCGGGCGAACGCCAGCGGACGCTGCCTGCTCGCCCAGGCGCCGACCGGCATCGGCAAGACCGTGGGCAGCCTGTTCCCGGTCTTGAAGGCGATGCCGCAGCAAGGCCTGGACAAGGTCTTCTTCCTGGCCGCGAAGACGCCCGGGCGGCGCCTGGCGATCGATGCCGCCGCCAGCCTCGGCGCGGGGTCAGGCCTGCCGCTGCGCGTGCTCGAGCTGACGGCGCGCGACAAGGCCTGCGAGCACCCGGACAAGGCCTGCCAGGGCGACGCCTGTCCGCTCGCGAAAGGTTTCTATGACCGCCTGCCTGGAGCACGCGAGGCAGCGGCCGGCGTCTCGATTCTCGACCGCGAGGCCCTGCGCGAGGTCGCGCTCGCGCACGACATCTGCCCCTACTACCTGGGCAGCGAGATGGCGCGCTGGGCCGACATGGCGGTCGGCGACTACAACTATTATTTCGACGGCGGCGCCATGCTCTACGCCCTCGCCCAGAACAATGGCTGGCGCGCCAGCGTGCTGGTCGACGAGGCCCATAATATGGTGTCGCGCGCGCGTTCGATGTACAGCGCGGAGCTGGACCGCACGAACCTGCGCGCGGCCCGCGCCAATGCGCCGGAGCTGGTGAAGAAGGCGCTCGATCGCGTCGGACGCGCCTGGCTAGGGGTCGACAAGGAGGCCCCCGCACCCTACCAGGTGCTGCCGGCCCTGCCCGACAAGCTGCTCGACGCCCTGCAGAACGCCACCAGCACGGTCAACGACTTCCTCGCCGAATTCCCGGGGCCCCTCGACCCGGAACTGCAGCGCTTTCACTTCGATGCGCTCGGCTTCATCCGCCTCGCGGAATCGTTCGGCGAACATTCGCTATGCGACCTCACCCGCGCGGGTGTGCGCGATTCCGTGATCAGCATCCGCAACGTCGTGCCCGCGCCCTTCCTCGCGCCGCGCTTCGCCCAGGCCCATTCGGCGACCCTGTTCTCGGCCACGCTCAGCCCCTGGCATTATTTCTGCGACCTGCTCGGCATGCCCCAGGACACCGCCTGGGCCGACGTCGCCTCGCCCTTTACGAGCAGCCAGCTCGACGTCCACATCGCCGGCAACATCTCGACCCGCTACCAGCACCGCGCATCCTCGCTCGGCCCGATCGCCGACCTGATCGCGCGCCAGTATGCCGGGCAGCCCGGCAACTACCTGGCCTTTTTCAGCAGCTTCGACTACCTGGAGCAGGTCTTCGAGCGCCTGGCCCAGGACCATCCCGAGGTACCGGCCTGGCGCCAGGAGCGCCGCATGAGCGAGCCGGAACGCGCGGCCTTCCTCGAGCGCTTCACCCTGGCGAGCCGCGGGGTGGGCTTCGCGGTGCTGGGCGGTTCTTTTGGTGAGGGCATCGACCTGCCGGGCGAGCGCCTGATCGGCGCCTTCGTCGCCACCCTCGGCCTGCCCCAGGTGAACCCGGTCAACGAGCAGCTGCGCGAACGGATGCAGGCCATGTTCGGCGCCGGCTACGACTACACCTACCTTTACCCGGGCATGCAGAAGGTGGTGCAGGCCGCCGGCCGCGTGATCCGCACCGAGCAGGACCGCGGGGTGGTGTGGCTGATCGACGACCGCTTCGCCCGTCCTGAGGTGCGCGCCCTGCTGCCGACCTGGTGGAGCGTGGATTAGCGCATCAGCTCGCGCACCCGCGCATAGCCGCTGCGGCTGATCGGCAGCTTGACGCCATCCTTCAGCACGGCGCAGTAATTGTCCTTGCTGGCCGGTTCGATCCGCGCGATGGCGCCGAGGTTGACGATGTAGGAGCGGTGGATGCGCACGAACACCTGCGGATCGAGCTGGGTTTCCAGCTCGGACAGGCGCTGGTGCTTGAGCCAACCCTTGCCGGCCGCGTTCACCTGCACATAGTCGTCCTGCGCCTCGATGTAGTCGACCGTGCTGGCCTGGAGCACGTGCACGCGGACGCCGTCCTTGATCAGGATCCGCTCCAGGTGGCCGTGGCGGCGCGCCGCCTCCTGCACCACCGCATCCAGGGCCTGGGCCTGCGGCTGCGCAGGCCCAGCCAGGTTCCGGCTGCGCGCATGGGCAAGCGCCTGGGCCAGCCGTTCGCGGCTGAAGGGCTTGAGCAGGTAGTCGATCGCGTGCACCTCGAAGGCGCGCAGCGCGAACTGGTCGTAGGCCGTCGCAAAGACATAGTGCGGCTTGCTGCCGGCCAGTTCCACCACCTCGAAGCCGTCCAGTTTCGGCATCTGGATGTCGAGGAAAACCAGTTCCGGATCCAGCTCGCCGATCGCCTTGACGGCCTCGAAGCCGTTGGCGCACTCGCCCACGATCTCGACATCGGGATGGTCCGCCAGGTATTCGCGCAGCAGCGCGCGCGCCAGGTGTTCATCGTCGACGATCAGCACTCGCATCTCTATTCCCCTTTGGTTTCCGCGGGCAGCATCATGTCCACCCTGAATATGTTCTCATCGCGCGTCCAGTGCACGCTGGCCTCGACCCCATAGGCCGCCGCCAGGCGCTGGCGCACGTTCTGCAGTCCGATTCCGTTGCCGCTCCTGGGCGCCTCCTCCGGATCGATGTCGTTCTCGACGCGGATGCGCAGAAGCGACGCGGCGCGCTCCGCCACGAGCACGATGACGCCGCCCTCCAGGCGCTGTCCGATGCCATGCTTGACCGCGTTCTCGACCAGGGGCTGCAGGATCATCGGCGGCAGCAGGCAATCCTCCACGCCCTCGCCCAGCTTCTGTTCGAAGGCCAGGCGCGGACCGAAACGCACCTGCTCGATCGCGACGAAGCGCGCCAGCAGCGCCACCTCCTCGCTGAGCAGCACCTTCCGGTTCGCCTCCAGGCCGAGCGTCTGGCGGAAGAAGCCGGCCAGCTGCAGGGTCATGTCGCGCGCCCTGCCCGCATCGATGCTGGTGAGCGCGCTGATCGAATTCAGACTGTTGAACAGGAAGTGCGGATCGATCTGGGTGCGCAGCATGCGCAGCTCGGCGTCCTGGGCCAGCAGGCGCGCTTCCAGCGCCTGGGTCTCGGCACGCCGCGCCCGGTCGAATTCCAGCGCCAGGTAGTGCGCCACCGCCGTCATCCAGTACAGCAGCACCCCGATCGCGAACATCAGCGCGGCAAAGGGACGCGTCACCTGCACCACCCCTTCGCCCGGCAGCAGCCAGGCGCACAGGGCGGCCCAGGCGCTGCCCGCGGCGCACCACAGCAGGGCTGCGCTCAAACCGCTGAAGAGGAAGACCGAGAGCACCGCCCTCAGCCTCTGCTCCACCAGTGGATAGGCGCGGCACAGGTAGTAGGCGGAGAAGCCGCAGGCGCTGGCATAGCACAGCATCAGGGGCACGGCGAACAGCAGGCTGGGGCCGAGGCCGGCGTCCAGCGTCGACGCCAGCAGGCCGGCGATCAGCAGGCCCAGCATCAGCCAGGCCAGCAGGTAGAGCGCGACGCTGCGCCGCGCCCAGAAGCTCCCGCTCATTGCGCCACCAATGCCATCAGTTGCGCACCTCGACGCCGCCCATGATCGCGTAACCGCGCACGATCAGGCGCTTGCTGTTGTCGGGCGGGCGTGCGGTCTTTTCCTCGAAGCCGCCCATGATCGGCGTGCCATTCAGGACGACCGTCCAGTCGGGCGGCACCTTCATCGTCACGCCGCCCCAGAAGGCGAACACGTTCACCACCGCCTCGCCCTCGATCGAGGAATTGCGCAGGTCGAGGGCGCAGCCGCCCATGATGGCCGTGATCTCGCCGCCGCGAAAAGCTGGCGTGTACACGCGCCGCTCGAAGCCGCCCAGCACCGCCATGATGTCCACCACACCCTCGCCTTTCAGGTCCTGCTCGCCCTTGATGCCGTCGATCTGGAGCAGGCGCCTGCCGGTCCTGGCCCGGTAGATGGTGTAGATGCCGAAGCCGATGAAGAACAGCGGCCACATGGTGCGGACATTGAAGTCGATGATGTCCATCCGGTCGAGGATGATCAGTACACCGAGGCCCACCAGGCAGGCGCCCAGCAGCTGTCCGCCGCGCGTCTCGGTGTCGTAGAGCTTGACCACGCCGGCGATGATGAAGACCATCGGCCAGAACGAGATCGCGCGGTGCATGTCGAGGATGTCGAGGTTATCGAGCAGGAACAGCAGGCCCATCACGATGACGAGCACGCCGAGCACGATCTGGCTCTTCACGCCCCTGGACTGGATATCACTTTTCATAATGCTTCTCCGGATTGTCGATAAAGCCCTGCTGCTGCGACTGCGCCTGCAGGAAGCGGCGCGCCACCAGCGGCTGGAACACCAGCTTCACGCCCCAGGCCAGGATGAACAGCGGCCAGCTGTTGCGGAAGGTAAGCCCGAACAGGTGTTCGAAGCAGGCGAACAGCCACAGGCCGATGAAGATGGTCCACACGCCGTTGCCGAATTCGCGCGGGCTCGGGTAGCCGATGGTCTGGTTGATCCCGACCACGACCAGCAGCAGCGGCCAGTAGTGCCAGTAGTCGCCGGCGTCGATATAGTACATGCGGTCGAGCAGGACGATGATGCCGATGGCGATCATCAAGAGACCCAGGACCACCTGTTTGCGCCAGCGGTACGCGTCTTCGGTATCCATGATGCGTGACTCCTCGTGTGTGATTGGTATGGACACACGATACCAAGGGGGCCGGGCCGGGCGAAAGCGCATTTCGGCGAATGGCGGCGCGAAGGCGGCGAATGGCGAATTTTTCGGCGGGCGGCGGCCAGTGCCGGCAAACGGCGGTGGGTGGGGAGGAGAATAAAAAAAGCCCGCCAATGGCGGGCCGGATGGGCAATGCGGTGGGCCTCAGGCAGCGGCTGCCTGTTCCTGCGGGCGGCCCTTGACCTGGTTGCGGTACTTCGCTCGGGCCTCGGCCATCTTGACGGCCTCGCGGGCGATGTTCGTGCGGCGGATCTCCTGGCGTTCCTTCTTGCCGCGGTGCTGTGCTTCGTGTTTGCTGCCGATCTTGCGGGTCATGGCTGTCTCCTTGGATGGGACGCCGCGCCAAGGGGCGCGGCCGGGATCAGGAGCGGTTAGTGCCCATTTTGACGTCGGAGGGCATCAGCATGCCCCAACCGAGCTGGCGCCGGATTTCCTCCGGCGTCGGCGGCGGCGCCGTGTCGCGCGCGCGGCGCTCGAGGTATTCACGGACCACATGCTTGGGTGGATGCTTGATCTCGGACATTGGCAACCTCCGCTCCCGTTGTGGGGCCGTCGTTCGTCTCGAAAAGATGGACGCCGGCCCGGATCTGGTGCCGGTCCTCGAGGCGACCGGCTAACCTGTTGAGCTGTTGGTGCGCTCTGCATCGCTTGCAGTGCCGCGCCTCACTCACACGGCTCCATCATAGCGATGCCCCCAAGGGGCGACCGTTAGCTGCCGCACATTTTTCGATAGGCCGCCTCCTACAAGGCCACGGGCGCAAGCGGAAAGCCCGACCGGCCGAATAAAAAAAGGGGAGCCGAAGCTCCCCCCATACGGACCTGCAAGGCGGTCAGAACTTGTACGTCAGTTTCACATAGTACTGGCGGCCGCTGACGTCCAGCTTCTGCTGCTCTTCCTCGCTGTAGCGATAGTAGGCGCGCTTGGCGTTGGTCAGGTTGGTCGCATCGAGCGACACGATCCAGTTCGACGTGAGGCTGTAGCTCGCGTTGAAAGCCAGCGTGGTCACCGGTGCCGCGTAGGTCGGCGCCACCGGCATGGTCACGCCGTTGATCACCGACTTGCCCTGGCTGGCCGCGTTCGGCGCCGGAGCGGTGCTGGCGTTCACGTACTCGCTGCGGTAGTTCGCCACCAGGCGCGCCGAGATCTTGTCGTTCTCGAAGTAGCCGCCCAGGTTGGCCGCCCACTCCGAGGCGCCGATCATCGGCAGGCCGTCGTCGACGCGGGTCTTGGCGCGGCTGACGTTCGAGGTGAAGCCGAAGCCGGTCTTGCCGATCGGCTGTTCGTAGGAGATCTCGATCCCGCGGATGCGCGCACCCTGCTGCGACGAGGTCAGGACGAAGAAGTCCTTCAGCTGGCTGTCGCGTGGGTCGACGAAGGGGACGGTGGCGGCGCCGGCCACGCCGGTCTTCGGATAGCCCTTGATGCGCGAGCTGTACACGTTCACGCCGACCAGCGAGCGCGGCGCGAAGTACCAGTTCCACGCGAGGTCCACGTTGTTCGCGGTCTGCGGCGACAGGTTCGGGTTCGGGCCGATGATGGTGCAGCCGGCCTCGCCGCAGGTCGGGCTGCTGTAGCCGATCGCGAACAGGTTGTAGTTCTGGCGCCCGATGGTCTTGCTGGCGCCGAAGCGCAGCAGCATGTCCTTGTCCAGCTCATAGCGCAGGTTCAGGCTCGGCAGCACGTTCGTGTAGACGTGCTTGTTGGCCTTCTTGTAGAAGAAGTTGCCGGCCTTCGGATTGAAGTTCGCATCCTGGAAGGAACCGCTGCCTTCGTGGTACCAGGTGATCGCATCCGGATAGCCCGGGCACGGCACGATCGGCTCACCCGGACGGGAACGGGTGCACAGGCCGGCCGGAACCAGGTTCGGGATCATCGAGTCGACCTGGGTGCGCACATAGCGCACGCCGACGTTACCGGACAGGCGGTCCGCTTCGAAGTTCGCCATCATGTAGGCGGCGCTCTGGCGTTCGCGCATGTCGATCTCGAGGCCGGCGCGGCGCTCCCAGTCGTCGCTGGTGACGGTGCGGTTGGCTTCGAAATAGGCTTTCAGCGCTTCCGGCGACATGGTCCAGCTCACGTTGTCCCAGCCGCCCGGGCCGTCCAGGCCGTCACCGAAGTCCGAGGGCCAGGGCTTGAAGCCGCTGGTCGGCGCATTCGGGGCCAGCGCTGCGTAGCGCAGCTGCGGCCAGCGGCGCACCAGGTCGCGCTTGTGCTGCGAATAACGCACGCCGCTTTCCACCGACTTCAGCCAGCCACGGTCGAGCTTGTACTCGGCGTCGAGGTTCAGGCTGTGTTCCTTGTCGACGGTCTTGGCGCCCGAGGCGTTGCGGCCGGTGAGGACGAAGCCGGTGCCGTCCGCGCCCTGCGGCTTGTAGCTGTTCGGGCCGCTGCCGTGGTACTGGACGTAAGGGGCATCGTACAGGCTGCCCAGCGCATAGGACACGCCGGTGCCGAAGCGGGTGTAGGTCAGGCCCTGGTCGAGCTCGGTCTGGCCGACGCCGCGGGTCACCGACAGCAGGCCCTTGACCGTCAGGTCCTGGTTAACGCGGTACTTGGCGTCCAGGTCGAGGAAGGAGCTGGTCGCCTTGGCGCCGTCGCGGTACGCCCCTTCGGTTTCGCCGATGTACTGGGGCGGCGTGCCGTCCGCGTAGACGATGTCGGCGCTCTTGAGCACCTTCAGCTCGTGGCCGAAGACGGTCCGCTCGGTGACGATGACCGGGTTCTTGATCTGGGCGAAGACCTGCTGGCCATTTACCGAGGTCGCCGCGCCGCCGTACGGGCCCTGGCCGCTCTGGCGGCCCAGCAGCATGCTCATGATGGCGCCGGCGTTCAGGCGGCCGTAGTTCGGCGCCTTCAGCTCGGAGTGGAAGCCCGTCAGGTTCACGTCGAGGTCCTGGTTCGGCTTGAACTGGACCGCGAACATGCCGCCTTTGCGGTCGCGTTCGCCCTCGACGAATTCCATGCTCATCGAACCCGGGATGCGCACACCGTTCAGGTCGGCGGCCTTGTAGCCGGTGCCGGCCAGCGACTCGTCGGTGATGCCCTTCATGGTCGTCGTGTTGATCACGTCCCAGCCGCTGTTCGGCGGATAGGCGAAGCGCGAGACGGAGTCGCGGCGGATCATGCGCTTCTGGGCGAAGCCCTGCACGATGAAGCCCAGGGTGCCGGCTTCGTTCTTCCAGTTCATCGAGGCGTCGACGTCGTGGGTGGTCTTGCCGGGCAGGTCGGTGTACACCGCGCCCAGGTTGACCACGCCCGACAGGCGTTCCTTCTGGGCCAGCGGCTTGCGGGTGGTGACGTTGATGGTGCCGGCCAGGCCGCCGTCGACCAGGTTGGCCTGCGAGGTCTTGTAGACCTGCGCCTGGTTCAGCACCGAGGACGGCATCAGCGACAGGCTGGTCGAGCGGCTGCTCGAGAGCTGGTCGGAGATGTACCAGTCGCCGCCCGAGACGGCATGACCGTTGAAGATGATCAGGGTGTGGTCCGGATTGGTGCCGCGCATGGCGACCTTCTCCGCTTCGTCGTAGTCGGTACGCACGGCCACGCCCGAGAGGCGCTGCAGCGAGTCCGCCAGGTTCCGGTCCGGCATCTTGCCCACGTCTTCGGCGGTGATCACCTCGACGTTCGCCGTCGCGTCGCGCTTGACGGCCAGGGATTTGGCCATGGAGGCGCGGATACCGGTCACTTCGACGGTCTGCATCTGGCCGGCGGGTGCGTCCTGGGCCAGCGCCGGCAGGGCTGCCAGGCTCCATACCGCCATCGATACGGCCGCGGCGAGCGGCTTCTGCTTGAACATTGTGTCTCTCCTATTGTTTTCGCTATTTGGTCTGCACGGCAGGCGCCACCGCCGCCATTTTCGGAGTATTGATGAAGGGCCCCCTTGCTGAATAATCACTTGTTTTATAGTCTATATAACCCGGAGGAATGTACATATTCAAGCCCCTCTGTATGGACAACGCTTCGCCGCATGCGGGGTTATGGCGGGTGCATGAAAATTCATTTTCCAGCGCCCGCGCAGGCCATTAGCGTGGCGATATCACAACACTTTGACTGAGCCAATCATGCGCCTCGCCTGCCTGCTGCTTGCCGGCGCCGCCCTCGCCGGCTGCGCCTCCGCTCCGCCCAAGCTCCCCGCCACGCCGCCCCCGGACGCGCCCCTGAGCGAGGTCCTGCAAAAGCAGCTCTACCAGATGACGCCGCGCGAAGCGGGCCGCTTCATCGCCCACATGCAGGCATCGGAGCCTGAGCTGCGCAAGCGCATCGCCGCGATCGGCCGCAAGAACCTGGGCCAGCCCTACTCGCTGCACCTGCTGGGCGAATTCCCCTACGAGATCCATGACGAGCTGCCGCTCTTCAGCCTGAAGGAGAGCGACTGCGTGGTGTTCGCGGAGCACACCTATGCGATGGCGCTGTCGCAGTCCTGGGAAGAGTTCTTCTGGATGCTGCAGCGGATCCGCTACCGCGACGGCGTGATCGGCGTGGCTACCCGCAACCATTACACGGAGATGGACTGGAACGTGGCCAACCGCTGGCTGGTGCGGGACGTCAGCGCCGAACTGGCCGGCCCTTCCGGCCCCTCGTACCGGATGACGGTGGACCGCGCGAAGTTCCTGCGCACCCGCCACCACACGGTGGCCGACATCCCGGTCGAGAGCAGCAGCCAGGCTTATATCCCGAAGGATCAGGTGGCGGCCATCGCGTCGCAATTGCGCGAGGGCGACTTCGTCAACGTGATCTCGACCCGCGACGGCGAGTACTGGGCCTCGCACGTCGGCCTGGTGGTGCTGGGACCGAAGGGCGAGCGCCACTTCCTGCATTCCCAGGCCCCGCAGGTGCGCGAAGAGACCTTCGACGCCTTCATCGCGCGCGCCCTCGAGCGCGAGGCGAAGAATGCGCGCGAGGGCAAGCCCGGCCAGGTGCTCGCCGGCTTCAAGTTCCTGCGCCTGAACGACGACATCGTGGTGCCGCCGATGGCGCCGCAGCCACGCCCCGGCCGCCCGGCCGGCGCCTGAACCAGGAGGCGGCCGCCCGGCCGCCTCTTTTAATGTCCGCGTCACCGCGCGGCGATCCCGTATCCGGATGCGAGCGTCGCACAGGCCCGGTTCCCTGGCTGCGACGCGCCTGCTGGCCCCTCCACGCCCCGAGATCCTCGCGCGCCTGCGCAACCTTGCCCTGGTCCGCGCACGCCGTCGGCCGGCCTCTCCGTCTGTTCGAGCACCCTCCCAGGCTCGCCTCTCCGCAAGTGCAATGCTCATCAATTAAATTATCTATGGAAATGAATTAGGCGATTTATTTCCTAATTTCATTTCCCTATTTAAATTTCGGGCACTTTCGTTTTAATTCACTTTCCGCCGTTGAGTCAGGTCAAACACCCCTCGTTGTGGTCGCAAGATAATAAATTTACAAAACATACGAATCCCGGATGAGCTTATTCGGGAGATTGAAATATCGAGCCATTTATTATTCAAAACCGCCCTATTCCGCATACCAGGCAAGCGCCACACCACTCATTCCTTAACCAGCAGCGGATCGCCATGTCGAAATTCAGTTCCGATCTTATCAGCCAGCTTCGCGCACGAATGGTGTCGATGAATCGCACCAGCAAAATCGCCCTGATGGTCGTGGCGGACCTGCTGGCCCTCCCGGTCTGTTTTTTGATCGCCATGATATTGCGCGGGGGCGATTTACAACTCGCAAAAAATTACGGACCCGCCTCGTATGTATTAGTGGCCGTCGTCACGATCGCCGCGTTTTCCATGTCCGACCTGTATCGGGCGGTGATCCGCTTTATCGACCAGCGGCTTCTGAGTTTCACCGGCGCCGCATTGGCGTTCGCCATATTATGCGTGTATGTCGTATTAATCATCATGAATGAACCGCGCTTTCCGCGCAGCGCACTGGCGATTTACTGGTTTGTCGTCTTTTCCTACGTGGTTATTTCCCGTATTGGCTTGCGCAATCTTTTGCGCGGCCATGGCGGCCAGCGGGCCGGCAATTCCGATGCGGTCGCCGTCTATGGCGCCGGCGAGGCCGGGGCGCGGCTGGTGCAGGCCATGCGCCACAGCGACGAGTACCGCCCGGTCTGCATCTTCGACGACAAGCGCGCCATGGGCGACCGCACCATCGCCGGCCTGCGGGTCTTCAACACCGCCCGCCTGGCCGAACTGGTGGCAAGCCAGGGCATCCGCACCATCGTCATCGCCCTGCCCTCGGCGCCGCCGGAACGCCTGCGCGACATCATGCAGCGCCTCGGGCAGGCCGGCGTCCCGGTCAAGATCCTGAGCCGCCTCGTCGACCTGGCCGACGACCGCCCACCGGCGCGCGGCTCGATCCGTGAACTGAAGTTCGAAGACCTGCTGGGGCGCCCTCCGGTGCCGCCGCGGCTCGACCTGTTCGCCCGCTGCGTGCGGGGAAAGAGCGTGCTGGTGACGGGCGCCGGCGGCTCCATCGGCAGCGAGCTGTGCCGCCAGATCGTTACCCTGACCCCGAGCGAGCTGCACCTGCTCGACCACTCCGAGTACGCGCTCTACACGGTGCGCCAGGAGCTCAGCACGCGCTTTCCCTCCCTGAGCATCCATGCCCACCTGGGTTCGGTCTGCAACAACGACCTGGTCGAGCGTATCCTGCGCGAGGGCAAGGTCGCCACCATCTACCACGCGGCCGCCTACAAGCACGTGCCCCTGGTGGAATCCAATATCGTCGAAGGCCTGCGCAACAACGTGGTCGGCGCCCAGGTGGTGGCCAGCGCCGCGGCCAAGCACAAGGTGGAAACCTGTGTGCTGATCTCCAGCGACAAGGCGGTGCGCCCGACCAACATCATGGGGGCCAGCAAGCGCATCGCGGAGCTGATCTTCCAGGCCGCGGCCGTGCGCCACGGCGCCCACACCACCTTCTGCATGGTCCGCTTCGGCAATGTGCTGGGTTCCTCCGGCTCGGTGATTCCCCTGTTCCAGCGCCAGATCGCGCGCGGCGGCCCGGTCACCATCACCCACCCGGACGTGTCGCGCTATTTCATGCTGATCCCCGAGGCGGCGCAACTGGTCATCCAGGCCGGCGCCATGGCCAAGGGCGGCGACGTGTTCGTGCTCGACATGGGCGAGCCGGTGAAGATCGTCGACCTGGCGCGCACCATGATCGCCATGTCCGGCCTGACCGAGCGCACCCCGCAGAACCCGCGCGGCGACATCGAGATCCAGTTCGTCGGCCTGTTTCCGGGCGAGAAACTGCACGAGGAGCTGCTCACCGACGGCACCGTCTTCCCCAGCGAGCATCCGCGCATCATGCGCATGAAGGAAAGCGCACTGCGTCCAAGCGTGCTGGAAACCTGCATCACCTGCCTGATGATGGCTTGCGAGACCCACGAACGCGGCACGATCGAATCGATGGTCAAGGCCATCGTCGCCGAATACGTGCCGCACGCGCCCTCGAGCGCGCCGCCGCTGGTGGCCGACGCCCCGCGCCCGAGCCTGATCAAGCGCTTCGTACCCTTCCGTATCTAGTTCCGCCCCCATTGCCCCCACCGCACACCACCGACGAGGAAACACATGCGCGACGAGAATACCTCCCCTCACCTGGAGCAGCTGCTCGACAAGCTGCAGAACCGCAGCGCCGTCATCGGCATTGTCGGCCTCGGCTACGTCGGCTTGCCGCTGACGCTCTGCTACGCGGCCCAAGGCTTCAAGGTGCTCGGCATCGACATCGACCTGGACAAGGTCGAGCGCCTGAACTGCGGGGAAAGCTACATCCGCCACATCGACGCGCAAGCCGTCGGGCGCGCGCGCGAACGCGGCTTCGAGGCCACCGCCGACTTCACCCGCGCCGGCGAGGCCGACGCCCTGATCATCTGCGTGCCGACCCCACTCAACGCCTACCGCGAACCTGATCTTTCCTACGTGCTCGGCACGGTCGGCGCCCTGCTGCCCTATGTACGCGAAGGCCAGGTGGTCTCGCTCGAGAGCACCACCTACCCAGGCACCACCGAGGAAGAACTGCGCCCGCGCCTGGAATCGCGCGGTTTCACCGTCGGCGGCGACCTCTTCCTCGTGTTTTCGCCCGAGCGCGAAGACCCGGGCAACCCGCATTTCCAGACCCGCACCATCCCGAAGGTGGTCGGCGGCTCGACCCCGGCATGCCTCGAGGCCGGCCTGGCCCTGTACCGCTCGGCCGTCGACCGCGTGGTGCCGGTCAGCTCCACCCGCGCCGCCGAGCTGACCAAGCTGCTCGAAAACATCCACCGCGCCGTCAACATCGGCCTGGTCAACGAGATGAAGATCATCGCCGACCGCATGGACATCGACATCCACGAGGTGATCCGCGCGGCCGCCACCAAGCCTTTCGGCTTCACCCCCTACTACCCCGGCCCCGGCCTGGGCGGGCACTGCATCCCCATCGACCCCTTCTACCTCACCTGGAAGGCGCGCGAGTACGGCCTGCACACCCGCTTCATCGAACTGGCGGGCGAGATCAACAGCGACATGCCGCACTGGGTCATCAGCAAGGTGGCCGATGCCCTCAACGAGCGCGGACGCTCGATCATGGGCAGCCGGGTGCTGGTGCTGGGCATCGCCTACAAGAAGGACGTCGAGGACATGCGCGAGTCGCCCTCGGTGGCGCTGATGGAGATCCTGCGCCGCAAGGGCGCCAGCGTCGACTACGCCGACCCGCACGTGCCGGTATTCCCGCGCATGCGCGAGCACCGCTTCGAGCTCTCGAGCGTGGCCCTCACGCCGAACGCCATCGCGTCCTACGACGTGGTGCTGGTGGCCACCGCGCACAGCGCCTTCGACTATGAGCTGGTGCGCCAGTACGCCAACCTGATCGTCGACACCCGCGGCGTCTACACCGAGCGCCTGCCGAACGTCGTCAAAGCCTGAACAACCCAGCACCACGACCACCGCGAATTCGCCAGCCCGGAGAACACGATGCGTTCCTACCCCCCTGCCATCCTCGACCGCAAGATCCGCTTCGCCCTCGTCGGCTGCGGCCGCATTGCAAAGAACCACATGAATGCCATCCGCGAGCACCACGACCGCTGCGAGCTGGTCGGCGTTTGCGACATCAACCCACGCGCCCTAGAGGAGGCCGCCGGCAGCACGGGCGCGCGGCCCTGGAACAGCCTGGAGCGGATGCTGCGCGAGTGCGACGCCGACGCCTTCGTGCTCGCCACCCCCTCGGGCCTGCACCCGCAGCAGGCGGTCCAGGTGGCGCGCGCCGGACGCCACGTCATCACCGAAAAGCCGATGGCGACGCGCTGGGAAGACGGCAAGGCGATGGTGGCGGCCGCCGACGAGGCGGGAGTGCGCCTCTTCGTGGTCAAGCAGAACCGCCGCAACGCAACCCTGCAGCTGCTCAAGAGCGCGGTCGAGAAAAAGCGCTTCGGCCGCATCTACATGGTCAACCTGAACGTGTTCTGGACCAGGCCGGACGAGTACTACAACAGCGCCAAGTGGCGCGGCACCTGGGAGTTCGACGGCGGCGCCTTCATGAACCAGGCCAGCCACTACGTCGACCTGATCGACTGGATCATCGGCCCGGTCGAGAGCCTGCAGGCCTACACGGCCACGCTGGCGCGCGACATCGAGGTCGAAGACACCGGCGTCATCAGCCTGCGCTGGCGCAACGGAGCGCTCGGCTCCATGAACGTCACCATGCTGACCTATCCGCGCAACCTGGAAGGCTCGATCACCATCCTGGGCGAGCACGGCACGGCGCGCATCGGCGGGGTCGCCGTCAACGAGGTGCAGCAATGGGAATTCGCCACCCCCGACCCGGACGACGAACGGGTCAAGGAAGCCAGCTACCAGACCACCTCGGTGTATGGCTTCGGCCATCCACTCTACTACGACAACGTCATCAAGGTCCTGCGCGGCGAGGCCGAACCCGAGACCGACGGGCGCGAAGGCCTGAAGTCGCTGGAGGTGCTGGTGGCCGCCTACCGTTCCGCCCGCGACGGCAAGCGCGTGGCCCTGCCGCTGGAGTACTGATCCATGAGCGAGAACATCCATCCCAGCGCCATCGTCGACGAGGGCGCCGTGCTCGGCGAAGGCAGCCGCGTCTGGCACTTCGCCCATGTCTGCGGCGGCGCCCGCATCGGTTCCCACTGCTCGCTCGGCCAGAATGTCTTCGTGGGCAATGACGTGCGTATCGGGAACGGCGTCAAGGTCCAGAACAATGTCTCGATCTACGACGCCGTCACCCTGGAAGACGAGGTGTTCTGCGGACCGAGCATGGTGTTCACCAATGTCTACAACCCGCGCGCGGCGGTGGTGAAGAAGCACGAATACCGGCGCACCCTGGTGCGGCGCGGCGCCAGCATCGGCGCCAACGCCACCGTCGTCTGCGGCGTGAGCATCGGCGAATACGCCTTTGTCGCCGCCGGCGCCGTGGTCAACCGCGACGTGCCGGCCTTCGGCCTGGTGGCCGGGGTACCGGCGCGCCAGATCGGCTGGATCAGCCGCTACGGCGAGCGCCTGGCCCTGCCTCTCGAGGGCGAGGGCGAGGCGCGCTGCCCGCATACAGGCGAAACCTACGTTCTGCGGGGCGGCGCCTGCGCGCCACTTGCGCCGCACGTCCATAGCAAGGAACACGAAGCAGCAGTAGCCGTGCACGCACAGGAAGATTTGCAGGCGCACGCAGCTCACCCCGCACAAGGATAAACCATGCAATTCATCGACCTCAAATCCCAGTACCAGGCCTCGCGCGATCTGATCAACAACCGCATCCAGGCCGTGCTCGACCACGGCCAGTACATCATGGGCCCCGAAGTGGCCGAGCTGGAGCAGCGCCTGGCCGACTACACCGGGGCACGCCACTGCATCACCGTTTCCTCCGGCACCGAAGCGCTGGTAATCGCCCTGATGGCGCTCGGCGTCGGTCCCGGCCACGAGGTCATCACCACGCCCTTCTCCTTCATCGCGACCGCCGAAGCGGTGGTGCTGGTCGGGGCCAGGCCCGTGTTCGTCGACGTCGAACCGGCCACCGGCAACATCGACCCGCGCCTGATCGAGTCGCGCATCACATCGGCGACCCGCGCCATCATCCCGGTCTCGCTCTACGGCCAGCCGTCCGACATGCACGCCATCAACCTGGTTGCCCAGCGCCATGGCCTCGCCGTCATCGAGGACGGCGCCCAGAGTTTCGGGGCCACCTACCGTGGCCTGCAGAGCGGGAACCTGTCGACGATCGGCTGCACCAGCTTCTTCCCGAGCAAACCGCTCGGCTGCTACGGCGACGGCGGCGCCCTGTTCACCAGCGACGACGCCCTCGCCACCGCGATGCGCGAAATCCGCGTCCACGGCCAGTCGCGCCGCTACGTACATACCCGCGTGGGCGTGGGCGGGCGCATGGACACCCTGCAGTGCGCCATCGTGCTGGCCAAGCTCGAACGCTTCGCCTGGGAAATCGAGCAGCGCCGCCGCGTGGCCGCCGCCTATGACGTGATGCTGCAGCCCTATGTTCCGGTGGTCGCTTGCCAGCCCGATCGTACCAGCGTGTACGCCCAGTACACCGTGCTGGTGGACGACCGCGAGCGCGTGCGCGAGGCCCTGGAGGCCGCCGGCATCCCGACCGCCGTCCACTATCCGGTCCCGATCCACCGGCAACCCGCTTACGCCCACCTGGCGGCCGGTGAGCATTACCCGGTCTCCGAAGACCTGGCCGCGCGCGTATTGAGCCTGCCCCTGAGCCCCTACCTGGCGGCGCCCGATGTCCACCGGGTTGCGCATGCGCTGCTGGGCGCCGCCGGCGTGACCCAGGCCGGCAGGGTCGAAGCGGCGGAGGAGCTGAGCTAGGACGGCGGACGGTGGCCCCCGGGCGCGGCGCGCAACACGCGGCGCGCTGCACACTGCCACCGAACGAGCGGCGACGAGACGCATCCTGCATGCCTCGCCAGGGATGCAGCCGGGGTGTGCCGTTTTCGCCGCGCATCCGCCGGCTGCGAGGCCCGGCGGACCGGTTTTCACACCCTATCGCGTTGTACCGGGCGCGCCGCACGACGCAGCGGTCGCGCCCTACCAGAGGCTAATGTCATGCGCAAGATCGTCCACCTCACATCCGCCCATCCACGCAACGACACCCGCATCTTCATCAAGCAGTGCCGCACGCTGGCGGCGCACGGCTACGACGTCACCCTCGTCGTGGCCGACGACCAGGGCGACGAGCGCCGCGAGGGCGTGACCATCACCGACGTCGGCCGCCTGCCGGGGAGGCTCAAGCGCATCCTCATGACGCCGCGCCGTGTACGCGACAAGGCGCTCAGCCTGGACGCCGACATCTACCAGCTGCACGACCCGGAACTGTTGCCCGTGGGCCTGGCCCTGAAGCGGCGCGGCAAGCAGGTCATCTTCGACTCACACGAGGACGTGCCGCGGCAGCTGCTGGGCAAGCCCTACCTCGGCCCGGTCACGCGCCGGCTCCTGTCGCTCGTCTTCGCCCTGGCCGAGCGCTATGCCTGCGCACGCTTCGACGGCGTCATCGCGGCCACGCCCTTCATCCGTGACAAGTTCCTCAAGTTCAAGCCGGGCACCGTCGACGTCAACAACTTCCCGCTCGTGGGCGAGCTCGAAAATGCTGCGCCCTGGTCGCACAAGCGCCAGGAAGTCTGCTACGTCGGCGGCATCGGCGAGATCCGCGGCATCCGCGAACTGGTGGCCGCCGGCCGCCAGATGCGCTCCTCGGCGCGCATCAACCTGGTCGGGAAGTTCTCTGAGCCCGCGGTCGAGGCCGAGGTCAAGGCCGATGCCGGATGGCAGCGCGTGAACGAACTCGGCTTCCTCGACCGCGGCGGGGTGCGCGCGGTGATGGAGCGCTCGCTGGCAGGCATCGTCACCTTCCACCGCCTGCCGAACCACGTCGACTCGCATCCGACCAAGATGTTCGAGTACATGTCGGCGGGCATCCCGGTGATCGCCTCCGACTTTCCGCTGTGGCGCGAGATCATCGAAGGCAATGGCTGCGGCATCTGTGTCGACCCGGCGGACCCCGGAGCGATCGCGGCTGCGATCGACCACCTCGTCGCCCATCCCGAGCAAGCCAGGGCGATGGGCGAAAACGGCCGCCGGGCAGTGCTGAGGGAATACAACTGGACGGTCCAGGCACGCAAGTTAACCGATTTTTATGGAGCGCTATCCCATGTCAGGCACGCTGTCGCACATGTTTGATCTTGCAATCGATATTGCCAAGCTCCCGGTCGCCAGTCTCGAATTCCGCCTGGCCATGAACCCCGACGACGTCCGGCGCCTGCACGCGCATTGCACCAAGCCCCATCCGAAATACAGGATCTTCCAGAACAAATCGCTGGGCGCGGCCCTGCTCGACCTGCGGCGCTACGACAGCCCAGACGAATATATGCGCAGTATCAAGGGCCGCAACTCGGCAGAACATCATGCTAGGAAGGCGCGCTCCCGGGGCTACGTCGTCACCGAAATCGACCGGAACGATTACGTCGATGAACTGCATGCGATCAATACCTCGCTCGATTCGCGCCAGGGGCGCCCAATGGATGGCATCTACCAGGTCAAGGAAACGCAGTACACGCGTGAGCAGAACTACAAGTATTTCGGCGTGCTCAACTCCGTCGGCAAACTGACGGCTTATAGCAATCTGGGCTTCTATGGAAATTTCGCTGCATTCGAACGGCTGCTGGGCCTGCGCAACAACGACGGCGCGATGCACCTCATGCTGACGGAGATCATCTGCCAGCTGATCGCCGCTCGCACCTACAGCTACCTGATGTACGACACCTATTTCGGCGCCAGCCCCGGACTGCAGACCTTCAAGAAGATGATCGGCTTCGAACCCTATCGCGTCAAGTACTCACTCCAATGAAAGCGTTCCTGCAGCGGCTTTACAGCGACTACGGCATGCCGTCCCGGCTGAGCATGTACGAAAATCTGGTCCGGGCGGCGCATGGTGCCGGCTTCGTCCAGACCTCGGTCCGCGACTTCTACGACAGGGCGCGGGCCGGCCAGCTTGCGGGAACCAAATTCATCGTGCACCGCCACGACATCGACACCGACCTGCGCACCACGAGGAAGCTGTTCGAGATAGAGAAGAAGCACGGCATCCGTTCCAGCTTCTACTTCCGCCTGTCGACCCTCGACTTCGGCCTGATGCGTGATATCGAAGCCTATGGCAGCGAAGCCAGCTACCACTACGAGGAGCTGGCCGCCTTCGCAAAGAAGCACAAGCTCAAGGATCCCGCCCTGGTCAGGCAACGGCTGCCGGAGATCCGCAAGGTGTTCCGCGAGAATCTCGCATGGTTCGAGGGCCAGCTCGGAAAAAAGCTCCGTACCGTCGCCAGCCATGGCGACTTCGCGAACCGGCGCCTGAAGCTGAACAACGCGGAAATCCTTGCTGACCAGCAGCTGAGACAGGAGTGCGGCATCGAATGCGAAGCCTATGACGCCGCCCTGCTCGACCATATCGACCTGTACATCGCGGACCGCCCGCCCCCGCAATACTACTGCCCGGCCTCGCCCTTCGACATGCTCGACAAGCACGACAGGATCTGCCTGGTCACCCACCCGCGCCAGGTTGAAACGAACTGGGCGGAAAACACCAAGGCCAACCTGTTCCGCTTCTACGAAGCCGTGATCTGGTGAAGCTCACATCGGCATCCCCATCTCCCATCCCTCGTCCGCCCGGCAACCGGAGCTCGCCATGACATCGAATCCGTCCGTGAAGAAAATCGTCACCGTGATCGGCGCCCGTCCCCAGTTCATCAAGGCCAGCGCCGTGTCGGCCCGCCTGCGCGCCTCGGAGCGCCTGCAGGAAGTGGTCGTCCATACGGGCCAGCATTTCGACGCGAACATGTCAGACGTCTTCTTCAGCGAGCTGGGCATGGATCCGCCGGCCTACCAGTGCGCGATCCATGGCGGGCACCACGGCGACATGACGGGGCGCATGCTGATCGAGACCGAAAAGCTGCTGCTGGCGGAGCGGCCCGATGCGGTTCTCGTCTATGGCGACACCAACTCCACGCTGGCGGGCGCACTGGCTGCGGTCAAGCTCCACATTCCCGTCGCCCACGTCGAGGCCGGCCTGCGCTCCTTCAATATGCGCATGCCGGAAGAGATCAACCGGACCCTGGCCGACCGGATCGCGCACTGGTTGTTCACGCCGAATGCGGGCGCCGGCGCCCATTTGCTGCGCGAAGGCGCGTCTCCCGACAGGATCGTCCAGGTCGGCGACGTCATGTACGATGTCGCGCTGCACCACGGCGCCCGGGTCGATCCCGACAGCGGCATCCTGGGCGAGCTGCGGCGCAAGCACGGCATCCAGCCCGGCGCATACTGCCTGGCGACGATCCATCGCGCCGAGAACACCGACCATCCGCACCGGCTGGACGTACTGGCTGACGCCATGACGCGATTCGCGCGCGAGCTCAAGGTGGTGCTCCCCCTGCATCCACGCACGCGCCAGGTCCTGGCGCGCGCAGGCAAGCTGGAGGCGCTCGAACGCGCCCTCGTGCTGATCGAGCCCCAGTCCTACCTCGACATGGTAAGGCTCGAGAAATACGCCGCGCTCATCGCGACCGACTCGGGCGGCGTGCAAAAGGAAGCATTCTTCTACCGCGTTCCCTGCGTCACCTTCCGCGACGAGACGGAATGGGTCGAGTTGCTGGAAGCCGGCTGGAACCGGCTGGCGCCTCCCCTCGATGCCGGCTTCGTGCTGAGGCAGCTGCACGCCGCACTCGGCAGCATCGGCGCGGAAGTGGCGCCCTATGGCAAGGGCGATGCCGCGCAAGGGATCGTTCAGCGCCTGTGCGAAGACCTTGCTTGACACCTGCCGGCAGGCGGTCACGCATTGTGCTTGGGCGGCTCGCTGCCGCCCGACCAGCCACGGCCATCTTCCCGGTGGCCCCAAAGGCGGGCGGGTGAGCCTGCGACACAGCATCGTGCGACAGGCGGCATGATGCCCGCGATAGACAGCGGCGCGCCTGCCCTCCTGTGAGCCGACGACATGCCGGAAGCTTGTTGTTACTTCCCACCTGCATGCCAAGCCGGGACACGGACGCGCTGGATCGGCTCGTCTGCCGCCGCATGCCGCACGTGCGCCGTGCATGCCTGCTTGCGTAGTTCGGGACGCGGCAATGCGTGCGCGCAAACGCCGGCGCACGAATGCGATGCAGACTCTTCTTGCTGATGCATATCAGCGCGATTCTGCAGACATCGATCGGCGCCCGTGCCCATCACGATGGCGCATCGCTGCCGCGCTAGTCAGCTGTAGTAGCCATTGACACCGTGGAAGTACTGATGAGAATGACATCCAAACTGATCGCCATGATTCCCACTCCGACGCAGTCCTTCTGCCCCAGCCGGCCCTCGCACCGTGCCGCGGGCGCGGCTTGCGAAGATCGATTCCGCCGGCAACACGGCCCGCTGACCGGCCAGGACGGCTATATTGGGTCCGGCTGCTGGCTCGCCCGCTTCGCCTGGGCAGCCGGACTGGCGGCCCTGCTGACTGCCTGCGCGCCCAGCAAGCACCTGTATGTGGCCCCCAATGGCGACGATACCAATTCAGGCAGCAAGTCGGCGCCGTTTTCCACGATCGCACGCGCGGACGCCGCCGCCGCCCCCGGCTTCACCATCCACGTCGCGCCTGGAACGTATGAGGTGTCCGCGCCCGGCCTGCTCAGCGCCGGCATCACGACCCAGCGCAGCGGCACCGCCTCCGAGCGCATCAAGTTCGTCTCCGACGTGAAGTGGGGAGCCAGGATCGTCGTCTCGGGCATTGGCATCGCCTGGCGCTCGAAAGGCAGTTATGTGGACATCGAAGGGTTCGACATCAGCGGCACGGGCCGCATGGGCATCCTGGCGGATGGCGCCAACCTGACGATCACGAACAATCTGGTCCACGACCTCACCGTCAGCGGCGGTTGCAATGGCAATGGCGGCGCGGCCATCGACACAAACGGCGGCCCGGGTAACGTCCTCATCAAAGGCAATGTGGTGCGCAATATCGGCGTCGACATGCGTGGCAGCTGCAGGACGGTACAAGGCATCTACATTGCCAATCCGCACAATGTGGTGGTGAACAACGTCGTGTCCGGCGTGGCCGCGGTCGGCATCCAGCAGTGGCACGGCGCCACCGATTCGACCATCGTCAACAATACCGTCTTCCACTGCAAGATCGGCATCCTGATCGGCAGCGGCGATTCGGGCGTCCTACCGAATGGGTCGCAGAACAACTACGTCGCCAACAATATCGTGTACGACAACATCACCTATGGCATCGTCGAGAGCGGCAAGGTCGGCGTCAACAACCGTTACGTCGACAACCTGGTGCACGCGAGCGGCCTGGCCATCCGCGCCAAGGGCGAAGTCAGCGGCACCATCACGGCCGACCCGCAATTCGTCGACTACCGGGCCGATGGCAGCGGTGACTACCGCCTGAAGCGCACTTCCCCTGCCCTGAAGGCAGCCAGCATCCACGCTGCAGCGGCGACTGTCCCGGCCCAGGGCCAGGCCCCCGCACATGCCGCGCAGGCGCTGCGCGATGCCCCGCCCCAGCTCGGCGCCTACCTGGGCAGCCCCGTGGCGGACTGATTCCCCTGCCCGTTGCGCCGATGCGGCAGGCGCGTATTCCGGCAACGCGTGCACCGGTGCTCGGGCAAGGCAGCCGACGTCCGGATGCCGCGCCAATCCGTGCGACGCCGCGTCGATGTCGTCGCAGCGTGTTGCTTCGAGGCCTGTACAGCCGGCGCCTCGCGCTACCGCATCCAGGACCTTGGCCCGCCCACCTCCTGGCGTATTGGGGTCTGGCGGGCAAGGGCCCGAGGCCAGTTGCGGCGCCGTCCGAATCTGTGCGGTGCGCCCCCGCTGGGGTCTGCGGTGCCAGTTCGGCGCCTGCGCCACCGATGTCGGGAGTGATCGGCTTCCAGGCCGCCGGCCCGTCCACCTCTCGTTGCGTAGGAAGGACAGGCCGCCGCCAAACCCGATGCCTGTTAGCGGCTGCGCCCGGATCTGTGCCATGCGCCTTCGATATGGTTCCACGGTGCCGGTCCGTGCCTGCACACCCGACGCAAGACGCGGTTGCGTCCGTGGCCACCCGCCAGCTCGCCTTTCATTGTCCCTGGGGACTGACTACCGGCGGCCCTGAACTGCATTTGCGGCGGCGCCTGGATGTGTGCGGCGCGTCTTCGATGTCGTCCCGGGATCTCTGTTCGACACCTGTGCACCTGGCGCAGGGCGCGATCTCGTCCGTCGGGCAGCCCTTGGAATCGATCCCGGTAGGGAGGAGGAAGCTGGCGGCGATGCATGGCAGGCAGGAGCAAGGCGCGAGATGGCCGCATGGCGGGCCGTGCAACGACGAGGTAGCATGGCATGGGACGCCATGCAACACAGCGCCTGCCTGGCAGGCGCGCCGAAAGCGACGCATTCCCTACTGGGCCAGGTTCTTAGCACTCCCGCCGGTGCTTGCGCGGCAAGGAAAGGCCCTGGCCATCCGTCCAGCGGAAAGGTTCCTCGCGGCCGGAGAAATACAGCGCCACGTCCACCAGCCGGTGGTTGATCGAGGACGGCTTCAGGCCGCAGATCACCAGGAAACTCATCAGGGCGACCGGTACCGCCCAGGGCCTCACTGTCGGCGCCGGCGAGCCGGCCGCGGCGCGCAGGAAGGCCAGGCCGGCGGCGATGCCGAGGACGAAGCTGGCGACGACCTCGGACACGGTATGAAAGTGGAAGATCACCAGCAGGCAGCCCAGCGCGATGCTGATCCCTACCCCGAACAGTGCGCCGCGCATGCGCCAGTGCGCCGGCGCATGCTGCAGCAGCACGAAGAAGAAGACGGGCAGGACCGCCGTCGTGCGCCATGTGTGGCCGCTCAGGGCCTTGAAGCCGATGGCGGGGATCTCCAGTCCCCAGCCGAGGTAGGCGATCTTCGAGGAGGCGACGAGCCCCAGGCCGGCCAGGAAGATGAGGCACCACCATGCGGCCAGCTTCCACGCCCGGCCCAGCAGGAGCCATGCGGCAATCGTCCCCGCCACCGGGACCATCACGGCCGTATGGCCCGCATCGATGACGTGCATCCACGTGATCATGGCGCCGCTCTCCTTTTTGGCCGGCGAAGCGACCTTAGTCCGGACAGACCGGACAGGCCTCAATCGCCCTCGCCGCACGCGCCAGGACCTCTTCGATGGCGCGGCAGCTCAGATCGAGGTTGGCCTCGCTCAGGGTCGGATGCACGAGGAACATCAGGCTGGTCGCGCCCAGTTCCTGCGCCACGGGCAGGCGCCGCGCGGGACGAAAGCCCGTGCCGTCGAACGCCTTCTCGAGGTAGAGCTCCGAGCAGGAGCCCTGGGTGCAGGAGACGCCCTGCGCCGATATCTCCTCCATGATCCGGTCGCGGCTCCAGCCCTGCGCCAGCTTGTCCGTTTCGACGAAGGCATAGAACTTGTAGTACGCGTGCTCGACGTGCGCCGGGACGATGGGAACCCGCAGCGCCCCGGTACGGCGGCAGGCGGCGGCGATGCGCTGCGCGTGTGCCTTGCGCTGCGCGCTCCAGACTGGCATGCGGCGCAGCTGGATGCGCCCGATGGCGGCCTGGACTTCCAGCATGCGCCAGTTGGTGCCGATCGAGTCGTGCACCCAGCGGTAACCGGGCGGATGCTGGCGCTCGTACATCGCTTCCCAGGACTTGCCATGGTCCTTCCACGACCACATCGTCTGCCACCAGTCACGCCGGTTGGTCGTCACCATGCCGCCTTCGCCGCCCGTGCTCATGATCTTGTCCTGGCAGAAGGACCAGGCCCCGATATGGCCGATGCTGCCCACCATGCGGCCCTTGTAGCGGGCGCCATGCGCCTGGGCGCAGTCCTCGATGACGAACAGCCCGTGCGCCTGCGCCAGGTCCATGATCGGGTCCATGTCGCAGGGCCAGCCGGCCAGGTGGACGCAGATGATGGCCCTGGTGCGCGACGTCAGCATCGCCTCGATGGTGGCGGCGGTGATGTTCTGGCTGTCGCGGTCGACGTCCGCGAACACGGGCGTGGCGCCGGCGTTCACGATGCAGCTCGCCGACGCCAGGAAGGAGCGGGACGTCACGATGACTTCGTCTCCGGCCCCGATGCCGAGCGCCTTGAGCGCGCAGTCGAGTGCCAGCGTCCCGTTCGACAGCGAGACCGCATACTGCGTCCCGACCCAGGCGGCGAATTCCTTTTCGAATTCGCGGCATTCGGTGCCGGTCCAGTAATTCACCTTGTTCGACAGGATCACGTTCTTGACGGCCGCTGCTTCCTCGTCGGAAAAGCTGGGCCAGGTGGCGCAAGCGATGTTCATGTTGTCCTCACCCGAGTAGCGTTTGCATGATGTATTGAATGTCGCGCAGGAAGGAGTAGTTCTTGATGTACTCCTTGTTCAGCCTGACCTTGTCGGGCCAGATGATCCTGTCGTTGTAGGCGACCGGATCCTCGACCGCCGCCAGGATCTCTTCCTCGTTCTTGTACTTGATCGAGGCCGGGCCCGTGATGCCGGGCCTCAGCTCCAGGATGATGCGGTCGCTTCCCTCGAGCTTGTCCGCATAGCCGGGAACGTCGGGCCGGGGACCGACGATGCTCATGCTGCCGAGCAGCACGTTGAAGAGTTGGGGCAATTCGTCGAGCTTGTACTTCCTGAAGATCCGGCCGGAAGGCGTGATCGAGGCGCTGTTGCGCGAGGCGATCGGGCTGCGCCTGCTGTCGCCCGGATGCATGGTCTTGATCTTGCAGACGTGGATGATGCTGCCATGCCGCCCGACGCGCTTCTGGATGAAGAAGCCGTTGCTGCGGGTATCGATGGCGGCGATCGCCCAGCACAGGCCGATCACCGGCAAGGACAGGGTCAGCCCGATGAACGCGCTCGCGATATCGAACATCCGCTTCAGGAACCTATCCGTTCTCGACATCACGCACCGTCCGCTGTTGATGATTCATCGTGGTTCATCGTTCTCAAGCCCCGACGGGCGCTTGGCGGCACGCAGCCAGGAAGCGCTCGCTCAGCACCGGATAGCTAAAGTGTTGCAACACGAACTGCTTGCCGCGCTCGCCCATGGCCCTGCGCTCGTCCGGACTGGCGCCAAGCAGCGTCCGGATGCCGTGCACGCTCGCCTCGGGGTCTTCGGGGGCGACCGTCAGGCCGCAGCGGGCTTCGCCGACCGGGTCATTGCCGGCCTCGACGGCATGCAGGACGGGGCGGCCGGCCATCATGTAATCCATGAGCTTGTTTGGCGCGATACCGAAGCGATACAGCGAATGCCGCCGCCAGGCGATGTAGGCAACGTCGAACCACTGCAGCAAGGCGGGAATGTCGTCCTTGGCGACAGGATCGAGGAAGTGCACGTGGCGCAGTCCCTCGGCCTGCACCCAGTGCTTCAGTCCATCCTTCTCGGGGCCGCCCCCGACCAGCACGAAGGACACGTTTTCGTTGCGCATGATCTTCGCCGCCTGTAATAGCGTGGGGAGGGAGTTCGAGATGCCGTGGTTGCCCGCATAGCCGACGATGGCCCGCCCGCCCCGCGAGATGTCCGCCAGGATCCTGCCGACCGGTCCGTTCAGGCGCTGGACCCTGGACGGCCAGGCCTGCGGCTGCACGCCGTTCGGGACGATGTGCAGGTGCTCCAGCGCCATGCCGCGCGCGCCGACGTGCGCGTGCACCTTGGGCAGCATCGACACCACCGCGTCGACATTCCGGTACACGAAGTGTTCTGCCGCCTGGGCCACCATGATGAAGGGGTGCCACTTCGACATACCGCCGAGCTCCATGGGCGTCAGCGGCCACAGGTCGTGCAGCTCGAACACGAGCCGGGCCGCCGCCATGCGCGCGATGCGGTGCGCCGGCCAGATATCCATCGGGTAGGTGCTCGAGGCGATCACGACGTCGGGTCGCTCCTCCATGGCCAGCCGCCGTCCCTCGGCGTACAGGCGCTGCACGAATGCGGCGATATTGCGCACCCGTCCCAGGCCGTTGCCGTGATAGGCCGGCGTCTGCAGCCAGGTGTAGCGGATGCCGTCGATGCTTTCCTCGAGCTGGCGCTGGGAGCCCAGCTGGGGCTGCTTTGCGCGCAGATGAGAATGGCTCGAAGCCACGATCCGCACCGCATGCCCGGCCTGAACCCACTCGCGCGCAAGGTAGTACGGACGGTATTCCATGCCGTGGCGCGGCGATCCGGCGTAATGATTAATGTAGAGAATGCGCATGGTCTGGATCCTGTCAGCTTCGCGCCTGGTCGAAGGGGAGCGAGGCGCGCGGGACCAAGCGCTTCTTGTAGCGGTAGCGGGCGAAAGCGCCCAGGGCCGCGCCGACGCACATGTCGGGCATGTTCTTCGCCGTCATCGCCCACAGGATGGTCACGCTGACGAAGGACCAGGCCAGCACGAAATCCTTGTCCTTCTTCGCCGAGAAGAATCCGTTCAGCAGCAGCCAGGCGCCGTGCCACAGCAGCAAGGCGCAAAAAAACGCGAAGCCGAACAGGCCGAAGTCGACCCAGGTGGTGATGACGTTATGCGCATAGTGACCGTCCGGGTAGCTCGCGAAATCGCCAAAGACCGGGTTTTCGGAAATCGTGCGCAGGGCATCGTGCGCGAAACGGTCGCGCATGTTCGCCGAACTGGAGTGGGACAGGTCGAGCAGTTGGAGGATGCGGTTCTCGGGAAGGTTTGCAACGATGTAATCCACCCCGCCGATCAGGATCACCGAAGCCAGCACGATGGTGAACACGGCGTACAGCCGGTGCCTGGCGTAATAGAGCTCGTTGACCGGGATGAGAAACAGGACCGCGGAGAATTCGCTGCGCGCCCCATTCAGGAACAGCGCACTGGTGACGACCACGTACAGCACGTAGCGCACCACGACAAAGCGGATCGTGGACGCCACGATGAGGTAGGTATAGATGTAGGAGCGCGCGAATCCCTGGTAGGTCGCGAGGCTGTTCGGGTCCTTGGCCTCGCCCAGGGCTTGCAGGAAGAAGAATCCGCCGACCGAGAAGTAATAGGTGATGGCGGACATGATCAGGAGCGAGACGATGACGATCCGCAGGAAGGTCTTGTCGCCGAGATCGACCAGCCGGAAGATGATATAGGTCTCGATACAGAAGATCAGCGCCTGCGTATAGCGCTCCACGATGATCAAGTCTTTCCCGGCGAAGTAGTTCACGACCAGGACCAAGGCGTAATAAGCGCCGAGGAAGACCAGGCAGATGTCGATCTGCGTGATGTAGTTCCTGTGCGCCTTCGCCGACAGTACAAAGGCATACGCCAGGGGCGGCAGCAGGAGCAGCGCCACCAGCGTGAAGTACCCGCCCAGGTAGGCGCCGATGGCGCCGATGCCCAGCAGGGTCTGGTAAAAGAAGAACCCTGGAAACAGCAGCAGGAAGGCGGTGTGCGCAATGAAGGTCGGACTGAAGGTCCCGGTCTTCCTCAGGGTCGCGATTTCGCTTGCTTGCATGATTTGTCCGCAGTCGTCGGCGCGGCCGTGTCACCCGCCCTTGGCCGATTCCGAGTCGCCGAACTCGGCGGCGACGGGAGCGGCATTCCTGGCGAATCGGTAGGACAGGTACAGGTAGATCAGGTAGAGGATCGAATAGCCGATCGTGTAGTGCAGCAGCACCTCTTTCAGTGGCAGCGGAGCAATGAATATGCTGATGGTCGTAATGAACAGGGCAACCTGCCAGACCAGCTCGATCTTCTGCTTGCCCGCGACGAAAAAAACATAGCTCAAGGGGCTGGCGACGAAACCCAGGAAGTACAGGGGCGCCAGGATGCGGGCGAAGTCGCCGGCCTCCCGCCAGGGTTCCCCGAACACCCAGGCGCACAGATCGGGGGCGAAGGCGAAAATGACGAGCGCAGGCCCGCATCCGAGCAGGACCAGTGCCTTGAACGTACTCCGAAATGCAGCCGTACAATTTCCCAGGGTTTGGAATTCGTGGACGGACTGCCGCTTGAACACTTCGAGCACCGAGGCCGCCAGCAGGGAAATTGGTGCGGTCAGGATTCTTTCGGTAAGTGCAAACAGGCCCGCCTCGAACAATCCATATTTCGCGCCAACCAAAAACAGTGGAAATTTGCCGGCCGCTGCATTCAACAATCCGGCCGGCAGGGAAAAGCGCCAGAACGACTGGTGCTTTTTCAGGTAAGCGCGCTGGGCGCGGCTCGGGATAAGTGAAAGGCGCGGGGTTGGCGGGGAAAGGAGAACGATGGCGGCGATGATCCCGGCAGTAAAGCCGAGAATCTGTCCGGCGACCAAGGCCGTTCCGCCGATTCCGGCCAATAACAACAACAACTGCCCCAGCGCAATAGTGCCCGCGCCGCATACTTTGGCCATGGCGGCTTTCCCGAAAGCGCGATAGGAGGTCGCGTAGGAAAGGAGCGTCGAGTTGTAGGCGAACAGCCAGGCGCCGATGCCGATGGTCACAAGAAAGAACCAGGGCATGTTCTGTACTTGCGGGACGCCGCTCACCCGGGCAAGGACCACGGTGCAGGTGATGAGTATCGCCAGCAGGGTGGAGCAGTAGGCCACGACACTGAAACAGGTCCGCTGATCATCCGTATCGTGGTCGAGGATCATGGCAGCCTCGAGCCGCAGCGTGCCGATCGCCGACGCGATGGCGACAATGCCCATCCAGACGCTGAATTCCCCGAGGTCTTCCGGCGTACACAAACGCGTGATGAGGGGCGCAACGAGGAGTGGCAGTGCCTGTGCCAAAACGGTGCCGGTCAAGACCGTCGTGGCATGTTTCCAGAAAACAGGGATGGATACATTCATATTGGACAGCTGGGTTCGTGGATTGCGGATCCTGATAAATGGCGCATGAAATGGAAATGAAGACGCAGGTGAATCCGGGACTGCGCCCGGAAAAAACGATACGGCGCCACCTGGAGAAAATTAAACAAGCACCCTCTTCGCCATAGCGATGAATCATCGCGGCGTATATCGAGTGGCGTACGCCTTATTCCTTTTAGCTGATTATCAACTTTTGACCCATGTCGGGATTGATGAGCATCAACCGAGCCCGGTCATTCCCCATAAGAAATTGATGAGTCACTCTTTATGGGTTTTGTGCAATAGATGAATGCACGAGATCGTCTTGCTATTTAAGCTGAGATAAATTGCGATAAAGAATTTTCCACCCTACCGATGCAATCTTCAGGAAAGGGTGCACCCCAGTCACCCGTTCGCATTCGACCAATGATTACGCTGGCGGGAAAATTCAGAACTACTCCGACAATCCACCCGATGCAATCCGGCTGCATTTGCGTCTCTTCAAAACCGGCATTCGTATTTTCTTTAATGTCTTTATTACAAATACACGCATAAGCCGAAACGCTCGGTTTCGGCATCCATTCTTTCGCCACCGATAGCCGGCCCGACTGTCGCTCGAACATGTCCGCACCATTGACCGGCATCGCACCGCTGATCTCAGCAAGGGAGCCACGATGTCCATCCCCACCCTGCCGCGCGTAACCTTCCAGCGCCATGGCCAGTTCGACGAGACGAACTGGCACTCGATCCTGATCTCCCTGCTGCGCGGACTGGCGGCCTTCATCGTTGCCACCGCCCACCTGCGCGCCGCGATGTATCCTGCGGTCCGCGAGGTAGCCGGTCCGCCGCTGTGGTTCCAGGGCCTGGCCTTTGCCAGCGGATTCGCCCACCAGGCGGTACTGGTGTTCTTCGTGATCAGCGGCTGGCTGGTCGGGGGCAGCCTGTTGAACCGGATCGGCCAGCCGCGTGCGATCGCCAATTACGCCGTCGACCGGGTCACGCGCCTGTGGACCGTCCTGATCCCTACCTTCGTCCTGACCCTGCTCTTTGCGATCGGCATCGGCACCGCCAATCCTTCCGATTTCAACCTCGCAGCCGACAATCCCCTCTCGGCGCTGACCTTCGCGGGCAATCTGGTCGGATTGCAGGGCATCGTGCTTCCGGACTTCGGCGAGAATTTTCCGCTCTGGAGCCTGGCTAACGAGACCTGGTACTACGTACTCTTTCCCCTGCTGGCGGTCGCATGCACGGCGCGCGACAACACCCTGCGGCTCGCCTGCGGCGCGGCCCTGCTGGCCCTCGGCTTCCTGCTGCCGGCGGCGATCGTCGGCTACTTCCTGGTCTGGCTGCTCGGCGTGGCGTTTTCCCGCATCCGGATCGAATGCGGGACGGGTGTGCGCTGGGGCTGGGCGCTCCTGCTGCTGGCCGGCGCCGGCTACTACCGGCTGACCGGAGAGCTGGACGCCTTCGAGCTGTCGACGCTGGGCCAGGACGTGGTCTGCAGCCTGCTCTACCTCGTACTGTTGTCGAGCTTGCAGTTCAGGGCGCCTTCGACGGCGCTGGTGCGCCGGATCGGTAGCACCGGCAAGTTCTTCGCGGAGTTCTCGTTCAGCCTCTACGTCTTGCACGTGCCCGTGATCGGCGTGCTGCACTACTGGGTCAGGAGCTACCTCGGCGTCGAACGCCTGTCCCCCTTCGAGCCGCTGCACACCGCGCTTTTCTTCGCGATGCTCGTTTTCCTCCTGGTGTCGGCCTACCTGTCCTATCTGCTGTTCGAGTCCAGGACCTACCGCATCCGCACGGCGATCAAGAACGGCATGCTGCGTGGGCGCCTGCCTCAGGCCAAGGGCCGGCCCTTGTCGACCGAACGCTGATCGCCCTTGCCGGGACCCGGCCGATGTGGCCGGGCGCCCTCCTCCCCCACGCCCGGCACACAGCCGCGGCGCGAGACAGACGAGCGCGTCGATGATCGATGCGGCTTGTCTCCCCTTGCCGCCTGTGTGGCGCTTGACGACGCGGCGGAACCCGGGGCCGGCGCGGACCGGCGCATCATGCCCGTCCCCGTGTCCGGACGGCAGTAAACATCCGCGCCCTTGCCGATTGCAGAAACTGAATAGCTTGGGCCGACGCCGCGTCAAGATGTCAAGGCTGATAAGCCGATCTTCGCGGCCTGGCCCGTCCTGGCAGGCACGATCGAGGGGCCGTGCTGCACTGGCAGGGACAGGGATGAATAGCGATGCCTTGCGCGCAGATTCTCAGTGCGGCGCATTCCCTGTTCGATAAGGAGTGCCTGCAGGATCAGGCCCCCTCCCAGGACGCATATCCTGGCGCCGCTGGCGTCGGACGCTGGTGCGCGAACGCAGCGGGGATCTACTTCCCGATATTGGCGGGCTGTTCCGGAAAGCTGTTCGCTTTCCTTGTCCCCACCTTGTGTGCCGCTTGCTTGCGGTAGATGGCCGCGAATACGGTTCCCTTTTTTGACAGGAAGCGGTTGAAGAGATACGTATCGAGCCAGTCGCTAAAACGCTGGAGCCCCCTGGAGGGCATGGTGCCTGCACTGGCGAACCCCTTCCAGATTACCTGCGGAGGGTTGCCGCTGCCGGACAGTGCCTCGAGTTCTCGTTGCGAGAAATAATGCCAGTTGTTGCCACCCGCATCGCCGAAGCGCTGTAGCAACAGATTGTGGACGGGGGAACACCAGCCTTTGTCGAGAATGAGCAGGAAGCCATGCTCCGTTAAGTTGCTCAGGGAGCATTCGACGGCTCGGGCGAAGACGTCGAGCTTGTGGTTTCGGTCCAGGCCGCCAAGGACACCTTTCATGATGATCACATCATAGGTTTGCGTTGTCGGGGCAAATGCGTCGTGCACCCGAATGGTCGGCATCGGCAGGCCATATTCCTGGCAGATGCTCTCGCAAAAGGACGTCAAGCTCGGCGCTTCCGTTTCTGCGTAACACGTTACCTCGACCGATGCGCCTTTACGCAGAAAGAACAGCGATGGCGCGGAAAGCCGTGACGCGCCTATTTCGAGGACGGTGCGAGGCTGGATGTCGAGCCGGCCGACAGCTTCACAAAAGGCATCTGTCCACGGGACGACGTGCCATCCGAATATCCGGTACAGCATGGCTCTGTCCTGCACGCTCGCTTGTATGTTCGACATCACAGACCCTTCACGATGATTGCAACGCTGCAGGACGGTTGTGGCCGGCGGGGTGTCTTGCCTGATCGATCGATGGTGCCGACCAACGCCGACGCTGATTGAACTGATCGGTCAAGGCGCCGTGGCGCCGATGCATCTGTCTGTTACGGTGGCCCGGAAACCGTCGTAGATAGCGTAGCAGTCAAATGTGGCCTGATATTTGCGCTAGCTTGTATCCGGATTGAAGAGAGCGACGCATCAGGCTGCTGAAACGGCGACTATGCTGCATTTCGGCACTGCACCGAGTACCGGCGAGGCCGGGCCGGCCAGTCGAACCGGGTAGGAGAAAAAAGGGAAAGTGCACGGCGGTATTGTGCCGCGACCGGGTTGGGATGCTCGGCTGATGGCTGTGCATGCTTGCGCTGCGCTCAGACATTCCTGTACACCGCGGACCGGTCTCGGGAGGGCGTCGCTGCTGGGCGAGCCCAAATGGAAACGGGCGTCCCATCCCGACACCAAGCGCTTTTGGTGTCGGCATGAGACGCCCGGGATGTGCGCCCCGGCAAAAACCGGGGCTGGCGAAGGAGTCGATTAGAACTCGTAGGCGCCGATGTCGACGGCTGCGCCGCGCGGACGTGCCACACCTGCGGCATCGATCTTCGGTGCCTTGGTTGCGTTGCCGCGGTCGATTGCCGGCGAGCTCTTGGTGACGCGGTAGTTACCGGTACCGTTTGCTGCGTAGCTGACGAACAGCGGATCCGAGGTGATGGTACCGGTCACGGTGCCCTTCACTTTCACTGCGGTGCCGCTCTTGGCCACCAGGTTGTTGACGTAACGGTTGCCACCTGCCATCTTGCCGCCTTCGACGATACCGTAGGTGGTGTTGTCGTAAGCGATGTTGTTGGCGACGTAGTTGTTAGCCGAACCGGTGGTGGTGCCCGCATCGCCCTGGCCCAGCAGGATGCCCATCTTGCTCTTGAAGACCGTGTTGTTCACGATCGTCGAGGCGGTGGCGCCGTGCCATTGGGTGATGGCGACAGCAGCGACACCCGACACGATGTTGTTGGTCACGACGTTGTTAGCGTTGGCAACATAGATGCCCTGCACGGTGTTGCACTTGCCGATCATGCTGTAGCCGATGTTACGGACGACGTTACGGTCGATGACGACGTTGCCGACAGGGCCGTAGGTGTCGATTGCTGCACCGCCACCGCCAGTGCAGCCGCCGCTGATGGTCAGGTCGTGGATGAAGTTGTTGGTGATGGTCAGGTTACGACCAGCGGCCAGGATGCCGTGGCGGCCGGTGCCCGAGATGTCGAAACCGTCGATGTCGACATAGCTGCCCTTCGAGTGCCAGGTGATGCCGGTGCCCGACACGACGATCTTCGCGCCCCACTTCACATCCGAGACGAACTTGATACGCGCCGTAGCAGTGCCGCTCTTGGAGGTACGGATGCCGTCGCTGCCTGCCGACGGTGCGGAGACACGGTAGATGCCCGGGGCGACGTGAACAGTCGAGCCAGGACCGGCCAGGGCGTCTGCCCGAGCGATCGACTTTACCGGCCTCGTCTGGGTGCCCGGGTTCGAATCCGAACCGGTCGGCGAGACATAGATGTGAGCGGCTGCAGCCATGGCGCTGCTGGATGCTGCAAAGAGGACTGCCACGCTGGCGCACGACATCAGGGTAGAACGAACGTTCGGAACAAACTTAGCTGCTTTTTGCATTTCAAATTGCCTTAAAAGTGGAATGGAGTAGCTTTGAGCACTGGAAACTTCCTAAGTTCAATGGATTTGCGGAAAAAATTTCCGGGAGTATTGAACTATAAAGATGTGTTTCCGTTAGTTACTTAGTTTCGCTTTCAGCCGACCCTTTTTAAATAAAAGGAGTAGCTTTGAGCTGTGGAAACTGCCTAAGTTCAATGGATTTGCAGAAAAATTTTTCTACGGTATTGAACAGTAAAGCGTTGTTTCCCTGGGTTAAGTTATTTGCGTTCTAGGACGGCTCCATCGTTGTAAAGGAGTAGCTTTGAGCGCAGGAAAATTCTTAAGTTCAATGGATCGCAGGAAAAATATTTACGCGATACAAGTCTGCTAAGGACCGGCTTGCCGATAAGCAAAACAAAATCTCGGCGGCCTTGAACTCAAGGAACTACTTTGAGCCGAATGTGGATTCCAAAGTTCAATGGATGATGGGAAAAATTTTCGGCAGGTAATGGAATGCAAACGTATATTTCAATCGAGCAATTAATATTAGTAAGATGAAAGACGATGCGGATGCGCGATGCGTTTGCAAGCTGCTGACCGCGCAATGGCACTTTGCGGGGGGCGATAGCTCAGCAAATTTGGACAAGCCAGCGGGACGGCACTGGCCTTGCCCGTCCCGGCTTGGTTCACCGCCTCCAGGCTGACGACGCCGCACGACCCTTGATCTGTACGCACTGACGGCCCGCTGCAACGGACTGCCCGGCACGGCGCCGCGACAGCGCGCAGCCATGGCAACAGGACGAAGGGGAAAATGCGGCGTGCGGTGGAGGCCCCGTGCGAATGCACGAAGAAGACGGTACAAGGGGAAAAAACCGAGTCAGCAATGCTTTCGGAACCGCCTCAGTGCGAGCTCGCCGAGGCCCAGGAGGCACCGGATGAGGAACAGACCGGAGCCAGGAGGAATGACAGGATTGCGAAAGACACTTCCGCAGCCCGTCACTGAACGCTCAAGTCACGGAAACTGCTGCCCTGCCCGGTGGGCCGACAGCAGGTTCTGGCGGACGACCGGACGCAAGGCGCCTGAGCTGTCCGGCCGGTACTCGGGCAGCCCGCCGCGTCCGCGATCGGAACGACGGCGGGAGGGCCGACCTAATCCGAGTATTTCAACTGCCCGATCGCATTCGCCTGGAATTGCGAACGCGAATGACCGATCGCATAGGTGATGTTATTGAACAGCACCCCTTGCGGGGACAGACCGGCATGGTTGAGCCGCTTGACCGATTCCGTGATCTCGGCGTCGGTCGTCACATGCGCGCGTGCCAGCAGGAACACGGCGCCGGCGCGGGCACCGATCACGAGGGCGTCCGCTGCCAGCAGGAGGGGCGGCGTATCGATCAGCACCAGGTCGTAGTTCGGACTGACAGTCTCGAGCAGCGTGCTGAAGTTCAGGTGCAGCAGGAAGTCGGAGCGGTTTGGCGGCAGCACGCCGGTCGGGATGAAATCGAGGTTGTCGATGACGTTGCGGTGGATGAAGCCTTCCGCCGGCGCCGAGCCATTGACCGCCATCGACAGGCCGTGGTCGCGACTGATGCCGAAGTAGCGGTGCAGGCGTCCGCCGCGCAGGTCGGCGTCGATCAGCAGCACCCGCTTGCCGCTGGCGGCCATGACGGCGGCGAAGTTGACGGTCACGAATGACCTGCCGACGCCCCGGGTCGGCCCGGCGAACACGACAATGTTGTTCCTGAAATGGGGCATGGAGAACTGCAGCGCGGCGCGGAAGCTGCGCAGGCTTTCCACCGCCGGGTCTTCCGGCAGGATCTGGGCCAGCAGGGGCAGCACGCCCTCCCCCTTGACCTTGCGCATCAGCTTGTCTTCGTTGACGCTGTGCGGGATCGATGCATAGACCACCTTGGCGCGCAGCAGGCGCTCGACCTTGGCGGGATCGTCGATGCCGCCGCGCATGGCCTTGCGCGTCACGGCGATCAGGGTGCCCAGGAACAGCCCCGTGACCACGGCCAGCGCCACGATCAGCGGCCGGTTCGGCTTGATCGGCCGCTCGGGCGCGATCGGCGCGTCCACCAGGCGCACGTTACTGACGCGGCCGACGGAGATGAGGCGCAGCTGCTGCGCGGTGTTCGACAGGGCCGTGTAGAGGTCGGTCTTGACCTTGATGTCGCGCGTCAGGCGCGCTTCGTCCTGCTCCATCACGGGCAGCTTGCGGATGCGCGTGTCGATGGCCTCGATCTCGGACTCGACTTCCTTGCGCTGGCGGTTGATGGCGGCCACGACCGGATGGTCCTCGGTGAAGCGCGACAGCAGCTCGGTCTTCTTCTGGATGAGTTCCATGCGGCGGGTGCGCGCCGCGGCCGCCTGGGTGAGGCTCATGCGGGCCTCCTCGCGCAGGTCGACGGTGCCGTGGGCATTGCGGAACTGGTTGTAGCGGTCTTCGGACTGTTCCAGCTGGCGTTTCAAGATGGGCAATTGCTGATTGAGGAAGGCCAGCGATTTTTCCGCTTCCTCGGTCTTGCGCGCCAGGTTCTGGCGCATGTATTCGCGTCCGATTTCGCTCAGCAGGGCGTGGATGCGTTCCGCGTTCTCGCCCTGCAGCTTGACCTGGATGACGCCGGACTGTTTACCCTGTTCGGTGATCACCATCGCGCTCTGGATGTTCTGGATGGTGCCGAGACGCGAATTGCGCTTGATGCGGAATTGCGCGCCGGGGTTGGCGTGCAGGCGGTCGACCTTGATTTCGACCAGGCCGCTCGGCGTCGGCACGCGGTAGCGCTGGCCGACGGTGGCGTCGAAGGCGATGCTCTGCCCGCCGCCGGAGAAGCGGTAGCGGTTACCGGGGCGCGCGGTGATGATGAATTCGCGCTTGAGCCAGCTGTCGGGCACTTCGAATACCGACACCTCGGCCTTCTCGCCGCCCCAGACATAGCCGCCCTGCCCGAACAGGCCGGGACGCGACAGCGCGCCCCCGTTCTGATTGGCGAACCAGGAGCCGACCACCGGGAAGTATTCGGGCCGCACCTCGATATAGAGCTGCAGGTTGTCGACCGCGCGCGAGACCACCATCCGGGAGCGCAGCAGCTCCATTTCCGCGATCGCCGCTTTCTTGGTCTCGAACAGGGACGAGGCTTCGCTCAGGATGTTCTTCGAGGCGGTCGGGCTTTCCTCCTCCACGTGGATCATGAGGTTGGCTTCGTAGACGGGCTTGGCCAGCAGCGCGTAGAGCACCGCCACGACCGTGATGATGCCGGTAATGGTGCCGATCAGCCAGCGGCTTTCGTACAGCGTGTTCAGGTAGCCCTTGAAGTCGACGCTCGGCTCTTCGGCCAGCGGCTCGCTCGGCCGAGGATCGAAGGGCACCGACAGGACGGGCGGCGTGCTGAGCACATGGCTCAGCGAATGGGGATGGGGATCGTGGGGCGTGGTCATCGGCTCTTCTCCTGCGCTCTTGCTTGCTCAGGGCCTGGTGGTAACGCCGACAGCCTGGGTCAGCGCGCCCGGGAACAGCAGGCTCAGGTGGCGGTTCCAGTTCGCCAGCGGCGAGGCGGCGACGTACACGACATCCTTCGGCCGCAGCTCGAAGGATTCGGCCATGGCCAGCGCCCCGCTGGCGCGCGCGTCGAGGCGGAACACGCGCGTGCGTTCCGGCGTCTTGCGTACCACGTAGACCTGGCGCGCATCGCCGCTCAGGGGACTGATGCCGCCGGTCTCGCCCAGCGCTTCATTGAGCGTCAGGCGGCCGTTGTGCATGGTCAGGGCCTTGGGGGTGATCACCTCGCCCGAGACGAAGACCTTGCTTTCCTCGCGCGAGTGGACGCGCACCACGTCGCCGTGCGCCAGCAGGATGGTGCCGGGATTGACGCCCTTTTGAATCAGCTCGCGCAGGTTCACGGTATAGCGCGCGTCGCCGCGCTCGACGACGATGCGGCTCTGGTCGGCGCCCGGTGTCATGCCGCCTGCCCGGTTGAGCGCTTCGACGAGGGTCATGGGGATGTCGTCGATGGCCTGCAGGCCCGGCGTGCGCACCTCGCCGTCGACATAGACGCGCCGGCTGCGGTAGGACTGGACCCGCAGCGTGATGTTGGGATGGGTGATGTAGCGGGCGAGCTTTTTGGTGAGCAGTTCGCGCGCCTGCTCCGCCGTCTGGCCCTCCATGGTGAGCAGGCCGATCAGCGGGAACTGGATGCGCCCCATGTGGTCGACGGCGAAGCCGGGCGCGGCCGTATTCGATGGCGCGCCGCTGTCGGCCAGGGCCATGGCGGAGTTCATGCCGCCGGCCGCCAGCTCGGGATGGTCCCAGACCACGATGGAAAGGATGTCGCCGCGGCCGATGGTGTAGGGCGGCGGCGAGGCCACGAAGAGCGGACTGAGGTCTTGTTGCGCGGCGCTGTCGGACGCCAGGCGCTCGGCGGCGATCAGCGTGTCGGTGATGAGTTCAGTGGGCGGGGCCGCGCCGCCCTCCGCTGTGCCCGCGGAGGAGTCGAAGCCGAGGCCGGTGGCGCAGCCCGCGAGCGCCAGCGCCAGCGCCGCCGCCCAGCAACTCTTTATTGCACCTGAACAAAACAAAGCCATGATTGTTGCCTATCAAAAAGTACGCGGCTTCGGTGAGCCGTTCAGCTCAGCGTACGGTGTCCGTCAGGCCAGGCTTTGCACCGGATCAAAGGTCGAGCCGAGGCAGGGAGGGATGCGGGAAATGAAGGAAGTCAGCGCAGCTCTTCGAGTAGCTTGAGGCCGTCGGCGAAGGCCCAGACCCGGCGGATCTCGATGACGTCGAAGCGCGCCGCCACGTTCGGCGGGAAGGCCGCGTAGCGCGCGTTCAGGTGCACGAAGCGGCGCACCGCTTCGTCCATGTCAGGCCGGCCGCTCGAGCGCACGATGGTCACGTCGTCGATGCTGCCGTCGCTGCGCAGCGAGACGCTGACCAGCGGGTCGGCGCGCACCTCGCCGCGTCCGAAACGCGCTCCGCCGAGGATGGCGTTGCGCTCGAGCTTCTGGCGCACGCTGTCCACGTAGAGGCGTAGCGGCGCATCGCGTTCGGCGCCGTCGGCCAGCGCCCGGCGCGAACGCGGCTGCATGAAGGCCGGACGCGCCGGCGGCGGGTCCACGTTCGGGATGTTCAGGCCGCGCAGCATCTCGCGGGCGCGCGAGGCCATTGCGCTGCCGGGCACGCCGCCCGCCGTCCCGGCACCCTCGCCCGGCCGGGCGCCGGCGCCGCTGCCCAGACCTGGCACGGCCGCGCCGCCATCCGCGGGCGGTGCCTGGGCCTGCAGGCGCCCGGCGGCAGCGCGGCGAGCGGCCTCGTCCGCCTGCTGCCGGGCCAGGCGCTCGGCCTGGGCACGTTCTTCCGCCACGCGACGCGCGTGTTCTTCCTGCGCCTGGCGCTGCGCCACTTCTTCGAGCCGCCGGCGCTCCGCTTCCTGCGCGAGGCGCTCGGCGTCGCGGGCGGCCAGCTGCTGCGCGGCGATCCTTTGCTCTTCCTCGCGCACCAGTGCTTGCTCGCGCTCGCGCTCGCGCAGCTGCGCGAGACGCTGCTGTTCGGCCATGGCCTCGGCTTCGCGGCGGCGTTCTTCAAACGCCTGTTCGGCCAGACGAGCCCGTTCGGCCTCCTGCTGTTCGGCCTGCTGGCGCGCGAGCCGTTCGGCGGCCTGCTGCTCGATGCGACGCTCGTCTTCCTGCCGGGCCGCGAGCTGCGTGCGTTCGGCTTCCTGCTGTTCCTCCTGCCGGGCCAGTTCCCGCGCCCGCAGGGCGGCGGCATCGCGCTCGGCCGCCAGGCGCAGCGCTTCCTCGTGCTCGCGGCGCAGGCGCTGCGCTTCTTCTTCCTGGCGCAGGCTCTCCTCGGCCGCGGCCAGGCGCGTGGCTTCTTCTTCGCGCAGGCGCTGTTCGTCGTGCACCGCGGCCATGGCTGCGTCCGGCGCGGCTTCCTTTTCCTCCGCCGCCGGCTCCAGCGCCGGGCCCGGTTCGAAGTCCGGCAGGCCGGGCGCCACCGTGAACGGGTTGTCGGTCTCGGTCGATGCAATCAAGGGCGGCGCCACGGCCGGCCGGCGCTTGACCAGCTTCGGGCGGGCAGGCTTGCGCGCGACAGACTTCGGCGGCGGCGCAGGAAGGGGCTCGACCGGCTTGGGCGGTGGATCCACCAGGCGCATGCCCTGGACCGGCGCAGGCGGCAAGGCAGCCGGGGGCAGAGGCGGCAGGTCGGGAAGCGCGGCGGCAGGCGGGGCTGGCGGCAAGGCAGGCTGTTCGAGCGGCGTGGCCGGCGGCGCCAGCGTCACACGGATCGGTCCGCCGGAGCCGGCATCGAGACCCGGGATGCCGAACTCCAGGGACAGCAGCAGGCCGTGCAGCAGCACCGAAACCGCAATGCCCGTGACAAGCCGCCGGTCGCGCCGGACCGCGGAAACATGGGAACTGCCGTGCTGCGTTCGATGCATGCCGTGGCCCGGAGGGAGGATCGCGATATTGTCAGGCTGGCATCTTAGCGTTTACTCGGCAGTAAGGCGAGGCGCGCACGATTGGATCCGGGCGGCAACGGCCCTGCCCGCCTGCCCGGTCAGCGCTGCACGCGCCGGAAGGCGTAGGTCTCGCCGTGGGCCAGGTAGACCACGTCGCGCTCGAGGCCGGCCGCCTTCACTTCGCGCGCGAAGTCCTCGAGCGGGGACTTGAAGACGTCATAGTCGTTGTAGTGGATCGGTACGGTCTTCTTCGGGCGGATGACCTGCATCATGCGCACGCCGTCCTTGCCATCCATGGTGACCTTGAGCACGCCGAGGATGCGGGTGCCGCCCAGGTGCAGCAGGGCCAGGTCGATGTTGGGGAAACGTTGCGGAATGGCGTGGATGTCGTCGTACACCAGGGTGTCGCCGCTGATGTACATGCGGTAGTCTGGCACGTCCGGATTGGGGCCGAAGTCGAGCACCGAGCCCATGGTCTTGGGCAGCAGCACGGCGACGCCCGCCGGGCCGTGCCGGCCAGGGGTGGCGGTGACACGCATGCGTGCAGCGCCCTTGCTGACTTCCAGGCGGTCCCAGGTGGAGAGGCCGAAGGTGCGGGTAAAACCCAGGCGCTTGAGGCGCTCGCCCGCTTCCTTGGTGCTGACGATGGGCGTAGCGCGGTTGAGCTTTTCCTGGACCAATTTATCGAAGTGGTCGTCATGGAAATGCGACAGCACCACCAGGTCGATCGGCGGCAGGTCTTCGAAGTTGATGGCGGGATTGGTCTTGCGCTCGGAGGTCAGGCCATAGCCCAGGTGCACGTGCCCCCCCTTGTGCAGGAAGTTCGGATCCGTGAGGATGGTGAAGCCCTGGTAGCGGATGATGACGGTGGCCGTGCCGATGAACTGCACCGTGCCGGATTCGCTGTCCACGGCTGCGCCCGGCGCCGCGAGCTGCAGGCTGAAGGTCTCGCCCTGGGCCGGCGTCGCGGTGGCATCGGCTTGCGCAAGGCCGGCAGCGCCGCACATGGACGCGAGCAGCAGGCAGGTCTGTAGCAGTCGTGCGAAACGCATGGCAAGTCTCCGGGCCTGGCGCACCCAGGATGGATACGCGCTGCCGGAACGTTAACACGGCAGCGCCGAACGCGCCGTCCGCTTGCCTATACGACCGTGCTTCGAATCGCTAGCGGAGACCGCCCGCGCTGGCGGACAGCGCCTGGCGCGCCTTCATCCATGCGCTGCCGGCCAGCGCGGCCGTGCACTGCTCGCACGTTTCGAAGGGATTGCAGTCGTGCTCCAAGGCGATGTAGTTCGCGCCGACCACGGTCTTGCCCTGGTAGCTGTCCACCCTGCCACCCTTCGCATCGGCGGGCGCCTCGCCATCCTTCCCCGTCCATTTGGCGAAGGCGGCCGGCGACACGCCATCGGGCACGTACCAGCGGCGTTTGGTCGGATTCCAGCGGGCGCCGAGGGCCTTGGCTTCGTCCTTTTCGGCGTAGGGAACTGTCAGGAAGAGCATGAGTTGAACAAGATCCGGTCTTGGAAATGGCCTGCCCAGCTGGGTTCGAACCAGCGACCCTCAGCTTAGAAGGCTGATGCTCTATCCAACTGAGCTATGGGCAGATGATGGCGCCGCATGCGGAGCCGCAAATGAAACGGGCTGTCGATCGACAGCCCGCGGAGGAAGCCTTGGTCGGAGTACAAGGATTCGAACCTTGGACCCCCTGGTCCCAAACCAGGTGCGCTACCGGGCTGCGCTACACTCCGATGTGAAGCCGATGATACTCGCTGCAGGAGAGCGCGTCAAATCAGGCGGCAAGCTTGTCGGCGATGCGGCGGGCCATGCTTTCCGCCTGCTCGGCTTCCTTCGCCTCCACCATGACGCGGATCAAGGGTTCGGTGCCGGAGGCACGGATCAGGACGCGGCCATTGTCGCCCAGCTCGCGCTCGACGGCTTCCTTCTCGGCCACCATGGCCTTGTCCTGGGTCCAGTCGAAGCCCGGCGTGACCTTCTTGTTGATCAGGGTCTGGGGATACAGCTTCAGTTCGCTGCAGCACTCGGCTAGCGACTTGTTGCTGCGGCGCAGGGCCGACAGCACTTGCAGGGCCGAGACGATGCCGTCGCCGGTGGTGTGCTTGTCGAGGGCCAGCAGGTGGCCCGAGCTTTCGCCGCCGAACAGCCAGCCGCGCTCCTGCATCACTTCCAGCACGTAGCGGTCGCCGACCTTGGCGCGCGCGAAGCCGACGCCCATTTCCTTGAAGGCGACCTCGAGCGCCATATTCGTCATCAGGGTGCCGACGGCGCCCGCCACCGGACCGGTCGACATGCGGTCGCGCACCATCAGGTAGAGCAGCTCGTCACCGTTGTAGACGCGGCCGCTGGCGTCGACCATGATCAGGCGGTCGGCGTCGCCGTCCAGCGCGATGCCGAGGTCGGCCTTGTTGGCGACCACGGCTTCCGACAGCGCTTTCGGCGCGGTCGCGCCGACGCCGGCATTGATGTTGAAGCCGTCCGGCGAGGCGCCGATCGAGACCACTTCGGCCCCGAGTTCGTGGAAGACGTGCGGGGCGATGTTGTAGGCGGCGCCGTGGGCGCTGTCGACCACGATCTTCAGGCCGCGCAGGTCCAGTTCGTTCGGGAAGGTGCTCTTGCAGAATTCGATGTAGCGGCCCTGGGCGTCGCGCAGGCGGGTCGCGCGGCCCAGCTTGTCAGAAGGCACGCAGCCCATCGGTTCATCCAGGGCTTCCTCGATTTCCAGTTCGACCGCGTCCGGCAGCTTGGTGCCGTGCTGCGAGAAGAACTTGATGCCATTGTCCTGGAAAGGATTGTGCGAAGCCGAGATCACGACGCCGGCCTGCAGGCGCAGCGCGCGGGTCAGATAAGCGATCGCCGGGGTCGGCATCGGGCCGGCCAGCATGGAGTCGACGCCGGCGGCGGAGAAGCCCGCTTCCAGTGCGGCTTCGAGCATATAGCCCGAGATACGGGTGTCCTTGCCGATCAGGACCACTGGGCGCCCACTGCTCGACTTGGCGCCGCGCGCCAGCACCTTGCCGGCCGCGTAGCCAAGGCGCATCACGAAATCAGGCGTAATCGGCGCCTCGCCTACCAGACCACGAACACCATCCGTACCGAAATATTTGCGTGCCATTTTCTTCTCTTTCTTTCCGTGATTAAACGCCGTGCGTATTTTATCTGTAGTAATTATTTCACGTCGTCACGATTCATTCGTGCGCGGCATGCCATACCTTCAGCGCGTCGATGGTCTCCGCGACATCGTGCACCCGTACAATTTTAGCGCCATGCGCTACCGCAGCCAATGCTCCGCCCACGCTGCCGGCGACGCGCTGCTCGACCGGGCGCCCGGTGACGGCGCCGATCATGGACTTGCGCGACAGGCCGGCCAGTACCGGAAGGCCGACTTCATCGCGGATGCGTTTCAATTCGCGCAGCAAGGCATAGTTATGCTCGACCGTCTTGCCGAAGCCGAAACCCGGATCGATGCAGATGCGTTCGCGCGCGATGCCCTCCCCCACCATCACCTCGACGCGCGCCTTCAGGAAGTCGATCACCTCCTGCACCACGTCCGTATAGCGCGGCGCCTGCTGCATGGTTTGCGGCGTGGCCTGCATGTGCATCAGGCACAGGCCGCAATCGCTGTCGCGCACCGCATCGATGGCGCCCGGCGCGCGGAAGCCGTTGATGTCGTTGATCATGTCGGCTCCGGCGATGATGGCTTCCCGCATGACCTCGGGCTTGCAGGTATCGACCGAGAGCGCGACGTCCAGGGTGCGCAGCGCGTACAGGGTCGGCAGCACGCGCGCCAGCTCCTCGGCCACGGGAACGCTGGGAGAACCAGGGCGGGTCGACTCGCCGCCGATGTCGATCATGGTGGCGCCATCACGGATCATTTCCTCGGCGTGCGAGAGGGCGAACTCGAGGCCCTGGTAGCGGCCGCCGTCGGAGAAGGAATCGGGAGTGACGTTCAGGATGCCCATCACGACGGGGTGAAGGGAGGACGGGCCTTCCAGCGCAAAGCTGTACTGGCCGCATTGCAATTGCTTGGGCATAGAGGAAATGCAGAAAGGGGCGTAAACAGCAAAAGGCATCCGGGAGGATGCCTTTTGCTTAGTGGATCAGGCGATCAGGCCGGCGCCGTTGCGTTCGGAGCCACGCCGCCACCGCTGTCACCGGGTGGGTTACGCTTGGTCAGCAGGCCGGTCTTCGGCTGGCGCGGCTCGCGGCCGGCCATGATGTCGTTGATCTGCTCGGCGTCGATGGTTTCCCAGTCGAGCAGCGCCTTGGTCATCATTTCGACCTTGTCGCGGTTCTCCTCCAGCAGGCGGCGCGACAGCGCGTACTGCGTGTCGAGGATGGCGCGGATCTCGGCGTCCACCTTC
>JBFLVV010000036.1:0-49306 GCA_040758275.1 Pseudomonadota bacterium | reverse complement strand
GCTTACTTCGATCGTCTTGGCATGCCTCGACTCACCTAACCTCAACTACTCGAACCGCCCGGTGCGGACCCGCATGCCGGGTGGTGTGGGAGGGGCCAGCCAGCATGCTGGCTGCCCCTATCCCGATGTGCGCCGCGTCGCTTAGAAGGAGTGACGCACGCCCACGTTGAACACCGACGGATCGGCGCCGAGGGCGGTGGTCGGCGGAGCGAAGGTGCCGCCCGCGGAACCCATGCCGAAGACTGCGCCGCCGTTGTTGCGCACCTTGCCGTAGCTGCTGTACAGGTTGGTGCGCTTGGACAGGGTGTAGCTGTAGGCCAGCGAGAAACCGTTGCCCTTGGCGCCGGTTTCCAGCTTCTGCTGGTGCACGGAAGCGTAGAACTTGTTCGGGCCCATCGTGTAGACGCCGCCCACGGTCGTGAACTTGTATTCGTTGTTCACGCCGGCCGGGTCGGCTTCCAGGTAGGCCGCACGGAAGTCGAAAGCGCCGGCGGTGAAGCCTGCGCCGAGCGCGTATTCCTTGTTGTTCGGGCCGATCTGGGCTTCGGTCTCCTGGTAGCCGCCACCCAGGTAGATCGGGCCGTTCTTGTACTCGACGGCGGCGCCCCACAGGTCGTTCGACGGATCGACGTTGCGTTCGCCGGCGCTGTAGGCGGCCAGCACGGTGAAGCCGTTCAGGCTGTCGCTCTTGTAGTTGACCGAGTTCGACAGGCGGCGGGTCAGGCGGTTGGTGCCGAAGCTGGTGAGGGTCGAACCGTAGAAGCCGTGGCCCAGCGGGTCGGCCGATTGCGCGACAGCGGCGATCGGGCCGTATTCGCGGCCGATGGTGATGGTGCCGAAGGAACCCTGCAGGCCGACCACGGCGCGGCGCTGGAACGTGCCGGCCGCATCCTGGGCGCCATTGTCGAGGGCGACGCCGGCTTCGATGTTGAAGAGCGCCTTCAGGCCGTTGCCCAGGTCCTCGGTGCCGCGGAAACCGATGCGGCTGGTCGACTGCGTGCCGGAGCTGATCACGGTGCGGTGGCCTTCGCCCGGCGCATCGGTGTTTTCGACGCCGATCGAGGCGTCGGCGACGCCGTAGATCGTGACGCTGGTCTGTGCATGGGCCGCCAGCGGCAGGAGGGACAACAGGGCAAGGGCCAGGCTAGTTTTCTTCATTGATGGTCTCCAGTAGTGTATGTGCGTCCGCGAGGACGTGGTGCGGGAGTGGTAAATGGTCACAAATGCAGTTTTGTCAGACAGTCACGTTACCAGCACCGTGGAAATGATGCCAATAAACATTTGCAATTTCCTTACACGTTTTTTGAGAAGCATGTGCGTGTGGTTAAAAAGCCGCACGATCTGGAACAAGACCTAGGTGTTAATACGTAGGGGTGTTGCGTTTATGTAACAAAACCGAGCGCATACTGCCTCGCGCGGGTCATCGAAGGCACGTGCTAGCATCTTGTCATCCTGATCACCACGGCCCGCCGGCCGACTCACGCAAGGACACCGCACGTGCGACCCGACATCACGCAAGCGCCTTTCGGCCAGCTGCCGGATGGCAGCGCCATCACCCAGTTCACGCTCGCCAACGCCAATGGCCTGGTGGCGAAGATCATCGACTTCGGCGGTGTCATCACCGAACTCCACGTACCAGACCGCGGCGGCCGCCTGGCGGATGTCGTGCTCGGCTTCGACACGCTCGACCCCTACCGTAGCGACAGTCCGTATTTCGGCGCCCTGATCGGACGCTACGGCAACCGCATCGCGAAGGGCCGCTTCACGCTCGACGGCCAGGACTTCCAGCTGCCCGCCAACAACGGCAACAACCACCTGCACGGCGGCGACCCCGGTTTCGACAAGGTGAAGTGGCAGGCCGCCATCGAGGGCGACAGTTTGCGCCTGTCCTACCGCAGCCGCGACGGCGAGCAGGGCTACCCGGGCAACCTCGACGCCACCGTCACCTACACCCTCACGGACGACAACGAGCTGGTGGTGCGCTTTTACGCCGTGTGCGACCGGGCGACGCCAGTCAACCTGACCCAGCACAGCTACTTCAACCTGGCCGGCAGCGGCGACATCCTCGGCCACCTCTTGCTGATCGATGCCGACGCGTTCGTGGCCATCGACGCCGAATCCATCCCCACGGGCGAGCTTGCCCCGGTGGCCGGCACCCCCTTCGATTTCCGCAGCCCGCGCCCGATCGGCAGCCGCATCGGCGAAGCCGACGAACAGCTGCGCAACGGCCAGGGCTACGACCACAACTTCGTGCTGAACAAGCCGGCGGCGCAGGCAATGACGCGTGCGGCGCGCGTGGTGGACCCCGGCTCGGGCCGGGTGCTGGAACTGTTCACCGAGGAACCGGGCGTGCAGTTTTACAGCGGGAACTTCCTCGACGGCACGCTGCAGGGCAAGCGCGGCCCATACCAGCACCGCAGCGGCTTCTGCCTGGAACCCCAGCACTTCCCGGATTCGCCCAACCAGCCGACCTTCCCGAACGTGATCCTGCGTCCAGGCGAGGAGTACCGGACCGAGTCGCGCTTCCGCTTCTCGGTCGAGCCCTGATGGAGGCCTTCCTCGACAAGCGCCACGAACTGGGCGAATGCGTGCTGTGGTGCGAGCGCACCGGGCGCCTGCTGTGGACCGACATTCCGGCCGCCCGGCTGTGGGCGCACACGCCTGCCACCGGCGAGACCCGCAGCTGGCCGATGCCGGAGCGCCTCTGCTCCTTCGCCCTGACCGGCAGCGACGACCGCCTGCTGCTCGGGCTGGCGTCAAGCCTGGCCTTCTTCACCTTCTCGACCGGTGCCATCCGGCGCATCTGCGAGGTCGAATCCCATCTGCCATCCACCCGACTGAACGACGGACGGTGCGACCGCCAGGGGCGCTTCGTGTTCGGCATGTTCAACCAGGACGATCCCAAGCCCGCGCTGGGCGGCTTCTACCGCCTGAACCTTGACCTCTCGCTCGAGCGCCTGCCGATCGGGACGGCGGCGATCGCCAACAGCATCTGCTTCAGCCCGGACGGGCGGCGCATGTACTTCGCCGATTCGTCCACGCGCGCGATCCGCTATGCGCCCTACAACCCCTGCAGCGGCGAAGTGGGCGAGCCGCGCACCTTCGTTGCGCCTGAGGCGGCGCCCGGCGAGCCGGATGGTTCCTGCATCGATGCGGAGGGTTATCTGTGGAGCACGCGCTGGGGCGCGGGGCAGGTCGTCCGTTTCGCGCCGGACGGCAGCATCGACCGGGTCGTCGCGCTCGACGCACCGCAGCCGAGCTGCCCGGCTTTTGGCGGACCGGGCCTGTCGACCCTGTTCGTCACGACGGCGCACCAGGGATTGAGCCCGAACGATCGCGCGGCCGCGCCATTATCGGGCGCCCTGTTCCGGCGGGAGCTCGGCGTGCGCGGCTTGCCGGAAGCGCGCTTTCTCAGCGCCGGCACCTGATAGCGCGCCGCTCAAACGGCGGCCGCTACGCTGTCCTGTCGCATCGGCAAGGTCGTCTTGCAGCGCGGGTAGTGCACGCAGCCCCAGAAGGCGCCACGTCTGCTGTCGCGCGCGACCATCTTGACGCCGCAGGAGGCGCAGCTCGGCGTGGAATAGTCCCCGTCGAAGGCGAAGGCCAGCAAGGCCGCCTGCTTTTCGGAGGGCAGGTCGAGCACCTTGGCCAGGAAGGCCGGGCCGTCGAGCAGCTGGATCGGGTTGGCCGCGCCGAAGGCCAGCGCATCCGCACTATAGCTGCCGGTCGTGATGAAGATGCCGCGCGCGACCTGTTCGTGCACCATCACCCCCAGCAATTCACGGATTTCCTTGACGCCCACTTGGCGGCTGTTCCACGCCTTGCACTGCACGATGGCGAGCGGTTTCGATGGATCGATCCGGAACAGCTTGACGTCGATGCCGCCGTCGGCGCCCGCCGCCAGGGTCGCGCTGCGAAAGCCGGCGGCCTCGTAGTAGCGGGCGCACAGGAGTTCGAAGCGCTTCCATTCCAGGCTGCGCAGGGCGTCCAGCGACCACTGCGTGGGCCGCGTCGGGAGCGGGTTGGCAGGAAGCGGTACCGGCGCGTCCGTGCTGCTGCGGGACTGGCTGCCGCTCCGGCTCTGGATCTGGCTACGCAGTTTGGCGAGGATTGCCATGGCGCCGAAAACGCACAGGGGAAGCCAGGCCATCGACGCCAGGGTCGGTGCAATTGCCGACAGCGGCCCGCTGGCGGGGAGGAAGGCGGGCAGCATCCAGCGAATCCCGATATAGGATGCGATTGCGAGTCCCGCACTGAATTGCCATGGAAGCTCGATCAGGCTTCTTTCCTTGCGCTTGCGTTTGCGGCCACCCATGTCGATCCCAAATGTTGTTGCGTGGAAATATGGTAGCCCAGCCACGCGGCTCCGTGACGAAAAAATCCGGGATTCCGCAAGTTGATGCGTGGTGCATGGTTTCATGCAAGATTGCTCACCCAACCGTATCGGGCGCGGCCTCTTGTGATTGATCGCTATAATTTTTCGATTACAAAAAGTTAGCGGCAATACAATAAACGACGGCGACAGGTTCTCCCATACCTGCGACCGGCTGCCGTGCGGAATCGAACTGGGGCATCCTGATGAGCATCCAACGCAGTTTTTCCTGCCTGCCGGAAGGCGCGGCGGCCGTGGCCAGTGTGCCGGCGGCCCAGGCCGAGCTTCCCTGTCCGGTCTTCCCCTCGGTGAAGCCGGATAGCTGGCCCGAGGGCATGCAGGCCATCGCCGACCTGATCGTCGCCTCGCACTTCCCCATGTTCATCGCCTGGGGTCCCGAGCTGCGCCTGTTCTATAACGACGCCTATGCCGAGCTGCTGGGCGACAAGCACCCGGAAGCGATGGGCCAGCCTTTCCCGCTGGTGCGGCCGGAGTTGTGGCCCCAGCTCCAGCCCCATATCCTCGATGCGATGGCCGGTAATCCGGTGCACCTGGAAAACTCGCTGACCAACCTGATCCGCAACGGCCGCGTCGAGCGCCGCTATTTTTCGGCCTCGATCACGCCGGTGCGCCACAACGGCGACGTCATCGGCATCTATTTCGTCCTGTCCGACACCACGTCGCGGGTGCAGGCCGAGCACCGCCATGCCTTCCACCTGAAACTGAGCGACGCCCTGCGCGGACTGGTCGACACGTCCGCCATCATGGAAGCGGCGAGCAGCCTGACCGGTGAGTACCTCGGGGTGGCGCGGGTCGGCTACGGCGAGGTGGACATGCCCGGCCGTAGCATCAGCGTCGACCGCGACTGGACCGACGGCAGCGTCGCCAGCCTGGCCGGCGAATCGCGTCCGCTGGACAGCTTCGGGCCGGGCATCATCGCCCAGCTGCGCGGCGGCCGCACCCTGCGCCTCGACGACATCGCCTTGGATGCGCGCGCCGCGCCCTATGCGAGCGGCTATGCCAGCATCGGGGCGCGTTCGATGGTGATCGTGCCGCTGATCGAAGCGGGGCAGATGGCCGCCATCTTCTACCTGCACGAGCCGCATCCGCGCCACTGGACCGACCAGGAAGTGGCGCTGGCCGAGGACGTGGCGCGCCACACCCGCGAAGTGGTGCGCCGCGCGCGCGTGGAGGAATCGCTGCGCGACGAGAAGCGCGTGCTCGAGATGGTCAACCGCACCGGCCAGGCGCTGGCCTCGACGCTCGACCTGGAGACCCTGCTGCAGGCCATCACCGATGCCGGCACCGAGCTGGCCGGGGCGCGCTTCGGCGCCTTCTTCTATCACGGCGAAGACGAGCAGGGACAGACGCTGCAGCTCTATACCCTGTCCGGCGCCGCACGCGAAGAAGTCGAGCGCCTCGGCATGCCGCGCGCCACGGCCGTGTTCCGTCCGACTTTCGAGAACGAAGGGCCGGTCAGGAGCGACGACATCACGCGCGACCCGCGCTACGCCGCGTTTGGCCAGGAGGGCGGCATGCCACCTGGCCACTTCGCAGTGCGCAGCTACCTGGCGGTGCCGGTGGTGTCGCGTTCCGGCACGGTGCTGGGCGGGCTGCTGTTCGGCCATCCGGAACCCGGCATCTTCACCGAGCGCACCGAGCGCATCGTCGCCGGCGTGGCGGCGCAGGCGGCGATCGCGATGGACAATGCGCGGCTCTACGAAGTGGCGCAGAAGTCGGCGCGCGAGCGCGATGCGCTGCTGCAGAGCGAGCGCGCCGCGCGCGTGCAGGCCGAGCGCCTGAGCCACACCAAGGACGAGTTCCTGGCGATGCTGGCGCACGAGCTGCGCAACCCGCTGGCGCCGATCAGCAGCTCGGCGAGCCTGCTGTCGATGCAATTCAAGGACGAGCCGCGCATCCGCCAGACCAGCACCATCATCAGCCGCCAGGTGCGCCACATGAGCCGCCTGATCGACGATCTGCTGGACGTCTCGCGCGTCACCCGGGGCCTGGTCAAGCTCAAGCTCGGCGTGGTGGACTTCCGCGACATCGTCTCGGGTGCACTGGACCAGGCGCGTCCGCTGCTGCAGGAAAAGGAGCACGCGGTCGAGCTGCAGCTGCCGGATAGCCCGGTCTACGTGCGCGGCGACCAGACCCGCCTGGTGCAGAGCGTGGCCAACATCCTGAACAACGCCGCCAAGTACACGCAGAAGGCGGGCCGCATCGCGCTGCGCCTCGCAAGCGGGGATGGCCGCATGGTGCTGACGGTATCGGACAACGGATCCGGCATGCCGGCCGAGCTGGTGCCGAACGTGTTCGACCTCTTCACGCAAGGCGCCCGCACGCTGGCGCGCTCGCAGGGCGGCCTCGGACTGGGGCTCACCCTGGTCAAGCGCCTGGTCGAGCTGCACCAGGGCGAGGTGGGGGCGGCAAGCGATGGCGTGGGGCAGGGCAGCAGCTTCACCGTGACGCTGCCCTGCGTGGAAGCGCCCTGCGACGGCCTGCCCGGTCCCGGGGGACAGATGGAAGAGGACGGCGCCGTGCTGGCGCGTCCGCTGCGACTGGTGCTGGTGGACGACAACGCCGATGCGGCCGACAGCCTGTCCACGCTGCTGAACGTGCAGGGCTACCACACGGCGGTCGAGTATGACGCCCGCTCGGGACTGCGCCGCGCGCGTGCCGAGCGGCCGGACGCCATGCTGGTCGACATCGGCCTGCCCGACATCGACGGCTACCAGCTGGCGCAGCAGCTGCGCGCCATGCCCGAGACCAGCGGCACGGTGCTGGTGGCCATCACCGGCTACGGCCAGGCGCGCGACCGCGAGCGCGCCATCGAGGCAGGCTTCGCCCACCACCTGGTCAAGCCGGTGGACATGACGGCGCTCGGGCGGGTGCTGGATGCGGTCGCGGCCAGCGCCGCGAGGCAGCAGGCCGGCTAGAACGCTCCAGCGCGGTTATCATGGACGCTTGTCGTTCCATGAAAGGTTCCGCATGTCTTCCTACGTCATCCAGGCGCCCGTCCAACCTTCGCTGGGTGTGGCGAACTCCAACCAACGCTTCCCGATCCGCCGCGTGTTCTGCGTCGGCCGCAACTACGGCGCCCACGCCCGCGAGATGGGGAGCGATCCGAACCGCGAGCCTCCCTTCTTCTTCACCAAGCCGGCCGACGCCGTGGTGCCGGCCAGCGGCGCCGTGCCCTATCCGCCCGCCACGCAGGACCTGCACCACGAGGTCGAGCTGGTGGTGGCGCTGGGCGCGGGCGGGACCAACATCGATCCGGCCAAGGCCCTGGAGCTGGTGTGGGGCTATGGCGTGGGCCTGGACCTGACCCGGCGCGACCTGCAGGCGGTGGCCAAGGACAGCGGCCGGCCCTGGGACATGGCCAAGGGCTTCGACGCCTCGGCGCCGTGCAGCGACCTCGTGCCGGCGGCCCGGCTTGGCCATCCGCAGGATGCGCGCATCTGGCTGGAGGTGAATGGCGAGGTGAAGCAGCAGGGCAATCTGAACGAGATGATCTGGCCGATTCCGGATGTGATTGCGTCCCTGTCGCGCCTCGTCACGCTGGCGCCGGGGGATCTGATCTACACGGGCACGCCGGCCGGCGTGGCAGCCTTGAAGCCGGGCGACCAGCTGCGCGGCGGTGTCGATGGTGTGGCGGAGTTCGCGTTGTCTATCGCGTAGGGTGGTCGGCTTCGCCGACCGCGCGTTCAAACAGTATCGGAATAAATGCGACGCCTGAATTCACCAACTGTTTGAACGCGCGTACGGCAGAGCCGTACACCCTACAACTTCGACATCTGTTCCAGCAGCGCCTCGCGCGCCGCGTCGATCTGCGCCCCATTGGTTTTCGCCGACAGCGTGCTCCTGTCCTTCCGCCCCAAAAAGTACGCCACCCGCTCCGCATTCGCCCCCGACGGATGCGGCAGCCCATGCAGGATCCGCTCGCGCCGGATCACCCCTTCCTCCGCCAGCCAATCGAGGCCGACGCTGACGCTCCCGCCCATCGGAATGTAGAGCGCATCCGGCAACTGCCGCGCTTCGTGCGCGAAGTAGCGCAGCACCTGCTCGCGCAGGAAAGCGTTCCTGGTCATGGGCGGCGAGCCGCTGTAGTTCCTGTCGTCGACGAAAATCGGGTGGCGCAGGATCCCGCTGACCTGCACCACGCCGGCGTGCTCGTCGAACAGGGTGGCGCAGCTGGCGATGCCGAGCCAGCGCTGTACGCCGATCGCGTCCAGCAGGGCCACGAAGTTGGGGCGGATCGCGCCGCTGAAGGCCCCCGCGAGCCGGGCCGCACGCAGTACTGCGGCGTCGTCTGAACCGAGCGCCAGCTGGCCTTGCGCCTCGCGCATCGCGTTCTTCCATTGCACGAAGCCGGGCGTGATGCCGACCACCACCACGCGGGCGTGCTCGTGGATCGATTCGAAGGGGATGTAGTGGGCGCTGTAACGGCCCTCGCGGCCGAGCAGGAAGGCGGAAGGGATCTGTGCGGGCGTGGTGACCGTTGCCAGGTCGAGGCCGCGGATCGCCTCGCGGTAGCGGCTGAAAAGCACCTCGGGCATCGTGGTTCCTGTCAGGATGAAAACCGCAATGGTAGCGCGCGGACTGAACACCTGCGCGGACGCGAAAACTGGTACGCTGTTCCTATAAAAAGCGGCCGCGGGTTTTATCCCGGCATCGGCCGTGGAAGGGGAGGACGCCATGGCTGACGTGGCTTTGATTACGGTGCACGGGATGGGGGAAACCCCGGAAGACTACGCCGACGCGCTGATGGGGCGCCTGCGCGGACTGCTGGGGGCGACCTCCGGCAAGGTAGTGATGCGCTCGGCCTACTACCAGAAGATCCTGCAGGACAACGAGGGCGAGGTCTGGCGCAGGATGCAGGGGCGGGCGCCGCTGCGCTATGCCGACCTGCGCAAGTTCGTGCTCTACGGTTTCGGCGATGCGGCCGGGCTGGAGAACCGCAAGGAGATTCCCGGCTCGGTCTACGAAGAGGCGCAGGGCGAGATCGCCAAGGCCCTGCTGTCGGCGCACGCGGTGCGGCCCGGCATGCCGGTGGTCTTCGTCGCCCAGTCGCTCGGCTGCCAGGTCCTGTCGAGCTACATCTACGACGCCCAGAAAGCGATGGCGGGACGTCCGGTCGGCGCCGGCATCTGGCGCAACATCGATGCCTGGGCCGAGGCGCATTTCACGCGCCCGCTGACGGCGAGCGAAAAGACCTTCCTCTCCGCCGGCACCTGCGCCGGCCTCGTAACGACCGGCTGCAACATCCCGATCTTCGTGGCCGCGCACAAGGAGATGCACATCATCCCGATCGCGGCGCCCACGCCGCTGTTCAAGTGGATCAACTTCTACGACCCCGACGACGTGCTGGGCTGGCCGCTGCAGCCGCTCTCGAGCGGCTACCGGGTGCTGGTGGAAGACCGCGCCATCAACGCCAGCGGCGGCGTGGCCAGCCTGCTGCTGCGCAGCTGGAATCCCTTCGCCCACAACAGCTACTGGGACGATACCGCCGTGGTCGAGGCGGTCGCCGCCATGCTGCGGCGCCTGGCGGCCTAAGTACTAGGGCCCGGCCTTGCGGGCGGCGTCTTCCTGCTTCATGCGGGTGCGCACGCCGCCGTCGACACCGGTGCCTTGCTGCATCGGCTGGTGCACCGAGCCGCTCGTCGGGGGCAGGGGCGAGGCTTTCTCGAACTGTTCGGCATGGGCGATATTCGCCGAGAGGTGTTCGGTGGTGTCGGGCGCGAGCTGGTGCGCCCAGAGCGCGCCGCGCGCCTTCCAGCCGGCCGGCACTTCCTCGCGCGGATAGACCGAGGCGCGCACGATCACGTCGACCACCATGGCCGGGTCATCCATCATGATCATGCGGCCGCGCCGGCCGGAGTAGTTGGCGGCGTGGTCGAAAAAGGGCGTGTCGGTGGCCCAGGGCATGACGGTGGCGACCCGGATCCTGTCGCCCACGCCGGCCAGGCGCAGCTCCTCGTTCAGCGCCCGCCCGAGGCCCAGCACGGCCGCCTTGGTGGCCGTATAGGAGGCGTGGTAGGCCAGCGGCACCACGCTCTCGACCGAGCCGATGTTCACGAGGGTGCCGCCGCCCTGGCGCTTGAACTGCTGCAGGGCCAGGTGGCTGCCGTAGATCACGCCCTTCAGGTTGACGTCGACGACGCGCGCATGGTCCTCGACGGGAATGGTATCGAAGCGGCCGATGGCGCCCACGGCCGCATTGTTGATCCAGACGTCGACCCGCCCGAAGCGTGCCACGGTGGCGTCCAGCAGGCGCTGCATGTCTTCCTGGCGCGATACGTCGCTGGGCACCACCAGGGCGGTGCCGCCGGCCGCCTGGATGCACGTCGCGACTTCTTCGAGCACATTGCCGCGCCGCGCGGCCAGCACCACGTTGGCGCGCATTGCCCCCAAGCGCTCGGCCACGCCGCGTCCCAGGCCGCTGGACGCGCCCGTGATGACATAGGTCTTGCCGGCCACCGCCTGCGCTTCGCTCGGGGAGAGCGCGGTGGCGCAGCCGCCCAGCAGGGCGGCCAGCAGGAGGACGAGACAGCTCAGGCATGCGCGCGCGGAAGGGGAAAGCATGGGCGACTCCGTCGAATGGTGTGGCGCCATCCTACGATGCGGTCCCATCCCTTGCGCGTACGATTCAGTTGGGAACGGGCTGGCCCTCAGGCCGGGTTCAGCGTGAACAGGGTGCGGATATCGCCCGCTTCCGTGCCGCGCGCATTGCGGATCAGGGGCTGGCGATACGGTTCGATGACAGCGCGTTGTTCGGCGTCCAGCCTGGAGAGCAGCCCGAGCTGATCGAGGGTCGCGTACACGGCCGGGTGCAGGGCGCGGCTGTTGCCGTCGGCGATCTTGATTGCGATGCCGATCCCGGCCGAGCGCACCCCGATCGCCTGCACCGCGTCGGCGCCGATCTTGGCCACCCAGTCGCCGCCGCCCGCCGTCATCCAGTGCAGGTCGGTGCGCGCGGTGCCCGACACCATGTCCGGACGGCCCGTCATCGCGTCGCACAGCATGCCCATGGCGCTGCCCAGTGCGGGGTCGCTGCTGCCCTGGGCCAGGCGCGCGTACAGCTGCGCGAGTTTCGACAGCGGCATCGCGTAATTGGGCGCCGAGCAGCCGTCGATTCCCGTGGGCATGGCCTCCGCCGGCATGCCGACGGTATCGGCAAGGGTTGAGCGGATTGCCTGCTGCAGCGGGTGCTGGCGCTCCACATAGCCCGTCGTCGCCGTGCCGTGCAGGCGGCACCAGGCAAGGAAGCCGCTGTGCTTGCCCGAGCAGTTGTGGTGCAGCGGCGTCCATGTCGCATCGTTCGGTACCTGCTGGCCCGTGAACTCGTAGAACAGCGGGGTGGCGCAGCCGCACTCGAGGTGAGTGGGGTCGAGGCCGATCTTGTTCAGGATCGAGGAGACACCAAGCAGGTGCTTGTCCTCGCCCGAATGGCTGGCGCACAGCAGCGCCAGTTCGTCCTGCGACAGGCCGAAGCGTGCCGGGCCGTCCGACAGCAGGAAGGGCAGGGCCTGGAAGGGCTTGAGCGCGGAGCGCGTGAACGTCGGGTAATGCGGATCGCCGGCCGAGTACAGCAGGCGCCCGTGGATGTCGACGACGGCCACCGAGCCGGCGTGCACGTTTTCGACGACCTTGCCGGTGTCGGGATAGCCGCGCGTGGTGGCGACGAGAGGGATGGCTTGCATGGCGTGAAGGGCAGGGGAAAAGCCCTACTGTAAGCCAACTGCACGCATGGCCGACGCACGTTCCGCAGGCATGCAGACGCGTATATGCACCTCCCGGCCAGTCCGGGATTCGTGCAGTCCAGCGTACGTTTTCTGCAGTTCGGCGCTGGGCGATTGCGGTGTCATGACGCGCCGCTAGACTGCCTCCATCGCCAGGAACAGACCCACGACGCTGGCGAAACGAGAACACTCCACTTCTTCGATTTCGACCCGAAAGGAAGCATCACCATGCGCACCAAACTCCTGCTGGCCGCCAGCGCCGCCCTCTTTACCCTGAACGCCAGCGCCCACGATATCGGCGACGGACGCGTGAACGTCGTTGGCGCCCAGCCGAAACACGTGCCGCTGCAGTCCATGGCCTTCGACCGCGTCCAGGGCGACTACGCGCTCGCGGACGGCCGCGTGCTGAGCGTGACCGGCAAGGGCAAGGGCAAGGAACGCAAGCTGTACGCCGACCTGGGTGATGGCCCGGTCGAGATGGTCCACGTCGGCAAGAACCGCTTCGTCGGCACCGGCAAGGACGTGCGCATCAGCTTCGAAGCGGCCGGCAACAGGAGCCCGGACTCGGTGCGGGTGACGGCCCCGGCGCGCGGCTGATCCGGTCTATCCCAGGGTCGCGCCGAAGCGCCCGGCCTGGTAGTCAAGGATGGCCTGCGTGATCTGTTCGCGCGTGGTCATCACGAAGGGGCCATGCGCGACCACCGGTTCCCGGATCGGCGCGGCATGGCCCAGTACGACGAAGGCATCGCGCTCCGCACGGATCGCCACCGCGTTACCCGTCTCGTCGAGCTCCACCAGATGCATGGGGCTGACCAGGTCGGCGTGGTTGCCCACTTGGACCACGCCGCGCGCCACGTACAGGAAGACGCTGCGATCCTCGAGGCCTTCGATGCGGAAGGTGCCGCCGGCCCGCATGCGCAGCGTGCTCATGAAGACCCCGGTGAGCGAGCGTACCGGCCCGCTATTGCCCTCATACTCTCCCGCGATCAGGTCGAGCACCACCTTGCCGCCATCCAGGTTCAGCTCCGGAATGTCGGCGCGCTGCAGGCCGGTATAGGCCGGCTCGCTCATCTTCAGGCGCGAGGGCAGGTTGAGCCACAGCTGCAGGATCTCGAGCGGACCGCCGCGTTCGAGAAAGGCGCGCGGCGACACTTCCGCATGCACGATGCCGCGCCCGGCCGTCATCCACTGGATGCCGCCGGCGCTGATGATGCTTTCGTGGCCGGCATTGTCGCGGTGGGCCAGCTCGCCCTCCAGGATGAAGGTCACGGTCTCGAAGCCGCGGTGCGGATGCGGGCCGAAGGGCAGGCCGCGGTTGTGCGGCGGGTAGGTCTGCGGGCCGTGGTGATTAAGCAAGAGGAAGGGATCGAGCTGCTCGAGATGGGGACCGGGCAGCGGCCGTTGCGTGATCAGGTCGCCGATGTCCTCGCGCATCGCGGGATGCAGCCGGTGAACGCTTCTGTCGGTCATGGCGAACGCTCCATTTTTCGTTGGTCGGAATGGGACCAACGATACCGCGATGGCCGCCTGCCGGGCGCACGCCCCTGTGCTAGACTTGTTGCGCTTTTGCAAACTGGAGACGGCTACCCCATGATTCGGAAAACCCTGCTTGCCAGCCTGCTGCTGGCCACCTTCGCCGGCGCCGCGCCGGCATCCAGCCAAGCTGCCGCGCCGGGCGCGGTGCGCAACGCGCCAAGCGACGTCGCCGTCAAGACCGCCAAGCATGCGGTCACGACCTACCGCAAGGACATCGTCGACACCCTGGCCAAGCTGGTGAGCTTCAACACGGTGGCGGACAAGGACGTCCCGTCCGACAAGAACCCGGTCCACATCGCCTTCAAGGAAGCCCTGAAGGCGGAAGCTGCGCGCCTGGGCCTGGACTACGCCGACCATGGCTGGACCGTGATCATCGGTCTGGGGCAGGGCAGCGAGCGCGTGGGCGTGATCACCCACGGCGACGTGCAGCCGGTCGATGCAAGCAAGTGGAAGAAGTCGCCCTTCGTGCTGGACCGCACCAGCGAACCCGGCAAGCTGCTGGCGCGCGGCGCCGAGGACGACAAGGGCCCGATCGCCACCGCGCTGTACGCGATGAAGTCGATCCGCGACCGCCAGGTGCCGCTGTCCAAGCGCATCGAGTTGTATGTGTACATGGGCGAGGAATCGGACTGGCAGCCGCTGGTCGAATTCCTGAAGACCCACCAGCCGCCGCAAATGAACATCACGCTCGACGCCGAATACCCGGCGGTGACGGCTGAGAAGGGCTACGGCACCGTGGCCGTGACCGTGCCGAAGCTTGGCGCGGTCGCAGCCCCGGCGGGTGAGCCGCATGTGGCGGCCTTCGGCGGCGGCTTCTTCGGCAGCCAGATCCCGGAAGACGCGACGGCCACCATCGCCAACGCGACCCCGGAACTGGAAAAGCAGATCCGCGCGCGCGGCGCCAAACAGGAAGGCATGCAGTACACCTTCGCCTGGGAAGGCAGCAAGCTGAACATCAAGGCCAAGGGCGTCTCGGCCCACTCCTCGAAACCGGAAGACGGCGTCAATGCCGTCAGCATGCTGGCCGATGCGCTGGCCGTGCGTCCCTGGGCCAACACGACGGCCGGCGGCGTGGTGAACTTCCTGAATGAGATGGTCGGCACCGGCATCTACGGCGAGAAGTTCGGCAACATCGCTTACCGCGACAGCTTCATGGGCCCGATGACCTTCGCGCCCACCGTGATCAGGCAACGTGACGACGGCATCGAGGTGTCGATCAATATGCGCCGCCCGCAGGGCAAGACCATTGCCCAGCTGACCGACGAGGTGAATGCCGCGCTGGCCCAGTGGCAGAGCCGCCAGCTGCCGCTGGCGAACGTGAAGGTGCAGATCAGCGACCCATGGGTGCAGAAGAACGCACCGCAGTTGCCGACCCTGATGGGTGTGTTCTCCTACTTCACCGGCATGAAGGACCCGCAGCCGGTGGCGGTGGGCGGCGGCACCAACTCGCGCCTGTTCCCGAGCGCGGTCAGCTTCGGTCCGGCGATGCCGGGCAAGGTCTATACGGGCCACTCGGAGCACGAGTTCATCACCGAGAAGCAGCTGCTGCTGAACCTGCAGATGTACACGGCGGTGCTGGTCGAACTGGCCAAATAACGGAGCCGTTCCCGCATCGAGAAAGCCCCGGCCTGGACCGGGGCATTTTTTTTGCGCCCCGGTGTCCGGCCTCGCTCATGCCGGGCTTGTAAGTGATTGGCTCGCCACTTTGTGCAAAAATCTCTGATCATATTGTAGGATCAGACCTACAAAAGAGGCTTTCGTGCTATGACTTAAATGGGGTTTCCCTTGGCGCGACAAGGACCTATGCTGCAAGGGCAACTCCCTGCTCCAGGCACGGTATTGACGGCCGGAAAATGCGTCAATGCTAGGGAGAAAATGTGGTGAAAACAGCATGTTAGGATCATTTTTCGGAACGCGAGGGCCCCGGTTGTGCCGGTGTCGGCTCGCGCGCATTCGCTCAACCATGCCCGACATTTTTTGGATGCCATGCACAGCAAAGATCTCAAGAAGCCGGACGGACGCAACATCACCCTGTACAGCAACCAGCCGATCCCGGAAGGCCTCACCGCGCCCAGCCCGTTTCCCGATCCCCAGCACGCCAATCCGCACCTGCGCTGGCATCCGCTGCGCGGCGAATGGGTGACCTACGCGGCCTTCCGCCAGAACCGCACCTACCAGCCGCCGCCGCAGTACAACCCGCTCGCGCCGATCAGCGACCCCCAGCACCCGACCGAGATGCCGGCCGGCGACTACGAGATCGCCGTGTTCGACAACCGCTTTCCTTCGCTGGCGCTGGAGTCGCATGACCCGCCCACGGTGACGGTGCCGACCGCGCCGGCCAACGGCCACTGCGAAGTGGTGGTGTTCACCCAGGACCCGAATTCCTCGCTGGCTTCGCTGCCGCTGTCGCGCATCGAGCTGCTGTTGTCGGTCTGGGGCGACCGCACCACGCGTATCGGCGCACACCCGAACATCCATTACGTGCTGCCTTTCGAGAACCGCGGCGCCGAAGTCGGCGTGACCCTGCACCACCCGCACGGGCAGATCTATTCCTATCCCTTCGTGCCGGCCGTACCGGCGCGACAGCTGGCCCAGGAACGCGAATACTTCCTGCAGCACGGCACCAGCCTGCTGTGCGACATGGCGCGCGACGAGGCCGCCGACGGCAAGCGCGTGCTCTACCAGGACGACCATGCGATCGCCTTCGTGCCGGCCTGCGCGCGCTATCCCTACGAGGTCTGGGTGATGCCGACCGCGCCCTGCAAGGATTTCGCCGCGCTCACCCCGCCGCAGCGCGAAGGCCTGGCGCGTGCGCTCAAGACCGTGCTGCTCAAGTTCGAGACGCTGTGGAACCGGCCATTCCCCTACCTGATGGCCTGGTACCAGGCGCCTACCGACGGCGCCGAGCATCCGGAGACCCAGCTGCACGCGCAGTTCTACCCGCCATACCGCACCAAGGACCGCCTGAAATACCTGGCCGGCACCGAGCTGGCGGCCGGCATGTTCGCGATGGACGTGCTGCCCGAGACCACTGCCTACGAGCTGCAGCAGGTCGAGGTGAAACTGGAGGACCGCGCATGACGGCAGCGCTGTCGGACACGCGGCAATCGCGCGCGGCCGAGGTCGCGGACAAGTTGGCGCTGTTGCGTGCCCATCTGCAGGCGGCCAGCGCCGGCGCCATCCGCCTGCGCGGCATCGACTGGTTCGCCTGGGTCACGGCAGGCGGCTCGAGCGCCGTCCTGCACGCCACCGACGCCGGCGTGGCCGAGGTGCTGGTGACGCCGGAGGAAGCCTGCATCCTGACCGACGAGATCGAGGCCGAGCGCCTGCGCACCGAGGAGATCCCGGAAGGCTTCACTTTCCACGTCGAGCCCTGGGCCGAGCCCGAGCTGCGCGAACGCTACGTGCAGGGCGCGGCCAGCGGCCGCAGCATCCTGTCCGACCGCCCGGCCAATGGCGAGCAGCCGCTGCCCAACGCCCTGAAGTTGCGCCGCCTGGTGCTGGGCGCGGGCGAGCGCGAACGCTACCGCGTGCTGGGACGCGACGCAGCCGAAGCGATGAGCGAGGTGCTGCGCCGCGTGCGGCCCGAGTGGACCGAGCACCAGCTGGCCGGCGCCGGCGCCGAAGCCCTGTGGAGGCGCGGCATCCATCCGGCCCTGGTTCTGGCCGCGGGCGAACGCCGGCTGGCGTCCTACCGCCACCCGACACCGTCAAGCGCGCCGGTGGGCAGCCACGCGATGCTGGTGTTCTGCGCGCGCCGCCACGGCCTGTATGCCAACCTGACCCGCTTCGTGACGTTTGGCGCAGCGCCCTTGGACGAGCAGCGCGCCCTGATGGAGGTCGAGGCCACGGGCCTGGCCGACGTCAAGCCCGGCAAGTCGCTGTCGGCCGTCTATCACGCACTGGCCGCGGCATATAAACATGCGGACCGCGAGGACGCGATCCGCGAGCACCACCAGGGCGGCATCACCGGCTACCGGGCGCGCGAGATCGTCGCCAGCCCGAGCACCGCGACCCAGCTGGAGGAGGGCATGGCCTTCGCCTTCAATCCGAGCTTCGCGGGCGTCAAGATCGAAGACACATTCCTGCTCGGGCTGGATGGGCTCGAGAATCTCACGTTCGACCCCGCCTGGCCGGCGGTGGACGTACATGGCCGCAAGCGGCCCCTTTGGCTGGAGGCGCAAACATGCTGAACACCGACACCTTCTTTGGCGGCGCGCCGGAAGTGAACGCGTCGGCGCCGGGGCGCGTCAACCTGCTCGGCGAGCATACCGACTACAACGACGGCTACATGCTGCCGGTCGCCACGCCCCAGCGCACGCTGGTGGCGATGAGCCGCAGCGGCGACGATCACTTCCACTTTTATTCGCCAACCTTCGACAACACCGTGACGTTTGCCGCCGACGGCAGCCCGCCGCAGGGCTTCGGCAGCTATATCGAGGGCTGCATCCGCCTGCTGCAGGCGGACGGCGCCCGGGTGCCGCCGCTGCGCGTCTACATCACCACCGACCTGCCGGTCGGCTCCGGCCTGTCGTCCTCGGCCGCGCTGGAAGTGGCGACCCTGCGCGCCATGCGTGCGCTGCTCGGCTATGAACTCGACGACGTCAAGCTGGCCCGTATCGCCCAGCGCGCCGAGATCGAGTACGCCCACGTGAACTGCGGGATCATGGACCAGATGGCGTCCAGCCTGTGCGACGAGAACAATATGCTGTTCATCGATGCGCGCACGCTCGAGCACCGCCTGGTGCAGATGCCGGCCGGGACCGAGCTGATCGTGATCGACTCGGGCGTGGCGCGCACGCTGGCGGCCAGCAAGTACAACGAGCGCCGCGCCGAATGCGAGGAAGCGTCGCGCAAGCTGGGCGTACAGGCGCTGCGCGACGTCCAGGACCCCGCTTCGGTCGAAACCCTCCCCTCGCCGATGCGCGAGCGTGCCCGCCACGTGGTGCAGGAAAACCTGCGTGTCCTGGAAGCGGCCGGCGGCGTGAGCGCGGAGCGCTTCGGCGAGCTGATGAACGCTTCGCATTTCAGCCTGCGCGACGATTATGAAGTGTCGATTCCCGAACTCGACGAGCTGTGCGCCCACCTGCGCGAGCAGCCCGGCGTCCTTGGCGCACGCCTGACGGGCGCCGGCTTCGGCGGCGCCTGCGTGGCGCTGTGCCGGGCAGGGCAGGCACGGCAAGCGGCCGCTAGCGCGCTGACGGCCTACAACAAGAATGGACGACAGGGCCGGATCCTGATTCCGGTTCCGACTGACGAGAAAGGACAACAATGAATCAGTTTGAATATCCCCGTCCCCAACTGGTGCGCGACAACTGGATCAACCTCAACGGCACCTGGCGCTTCTGCTTCGACGACGAGCTGAAGTACACGATGCCGGAAGGCGTCGGCGAATGGACCCACGAGATCACCGTGCCCTTCGCCCCCGAGACGGAAATGAGCGGCATCCAGGACACGGGTTTCCACCGCGCCGTCTGGTACGAGCGCGAATTCGAACTCGCCCCCGGCGGCAAGCGCACCATCCTGCACTTCGGTGCGGTCGACTACGCGGCGCGGGTATGGGTCAACGGCCAGCTGGTGGCCGAGCACGAAGGCGGCCACACGCCCTTCCAGGCCGACATCACCGGCGCCATGAACGCGGACGGCAGGCAAGTCATCACGGTGTTCGTCGAAGACGATCCGGCCGATCTCGCCAAGCCGCGCGGCAAGCAGGACTGGCTGCTGGAACCGCACTCGATCTGGTACCCGCGCACCACCGGCATCTGGCAGACCGTGTGGGTCGAGCAGGTCGAGGACACCTACATCGCCTCGCTGCGCTGGACCCCGATCTTCGAGACCTACGAGATCGGCTGCGAGGTGTTCGCGGCCGGCCACACCCAGCAGGAGCTGTTTGTCGAGGTCAAGATCTGGCACGGCGAGCAGCTGCTGGCGGACGACTACTACAAGCTGCTGCAGGGCGAGGCCAACCGCAAGATCGCGTTGTCCGACCCCGGCATCGACGATTCGCGCAACGAGATCCTGTGGAGCCCGGAACGTCCGACCCTGCTGGATGCCGAGGTGACCCTGCGCTGCGGCGACCGGGTGCTCGACCGCATCCGCTCGTACACGGCGCTGCGCTCGGTCTCGATCAACCGCGACCGCTTCATGCTCAATGGCCGTCCCTACCAGTTGCGCCTGGTGCTGGACCAGGGCTACTGGCCGGAATCCTTCATGACCGCGCCCTCGGACGATCACCTGAGGCGCGACGTCGAGCTGGTCAAGCTGATGGGCTTCAATGGGGTGCGCAAGCACCAGAAGATCGAGGATCCGCGCTTCCTGTACTGGGCCGACAGGCTGGGCCTGCTGGTATGGGAAGAAATGCCCTCGGCCTACCGCTTCAGCTCGCGCGCCATCAGCCGCATGGTGAGCGAGTGGACGGAAGCCATCCAGCGCGACTACAGCCACCCCTGCATCATCGTCTGGGTGGCCTTTAACGAATCCTGGGGCGTGCCGAACCTGACGCTCACGCAGGCCCACCGCAACGCGGTCGAGGCCCTGTACCACCTGACACGGACGCTGGACTCGACCCGGCCGGTGATCGGTAACGACGGCTGGGAAGCCTCGGCCACCGACATCCTCGGCATCCACGACTACGATTGCGATCCGGAAAAGCTGCAGGCGCGCTACGCGGTGACGGACCCGGTGCGCACCCTGTTCGATCAACGGCGTCCTGGCGGCCGCATCCTGACCCTGGACGGCTTCCCGCACCGCGGCCAGCCGATCGTGCTGACCGAGTTCGGCGGCATCGCCTACGATCCGAAGCAGGACCCGGACGCCGACAAGACGACCTGGGGCTACTCGCGGGCGCACTCGGCCGAGAGCTACCTGTCGCTGTACCGCAGGCTGCTGACGGTGGTCAACGAGACCTTCATGTTCAGCGGCTTTTGCTACACGCAGTTCACCGATACCTTCCAGGAAGCGAACGGCCTGCTCAATGCCGACCGTACGCCGAAACTTCCGCTGGACGTCATCAGCGCGGCCACGCGCAATGTGGCCCAGCAGCGGAAGGACATCGAGACGGAAGGCGACGGTCTGCCGGGCGGAACTGGCATGCCTTGAGGCCAGGAGGTAGGACGGACCAGGGCGGCAACATGCCGCCAAAGGCGCGCACCAGCAGGTGCGCGTTTTTTTCAGGCGTGCCTGGCGATATCGGCGGTGGGAGAAGCCGGCCGGGCAGGGGAGATACCCCGCCCCGCCTCAGCGCTGGATGACGCCGCTGCTCACGTTCACCCGGTCGCCGCTGCGGAAGTCGGGCGTCGTGTCCTGGGTGATGACCTGGCTGCTGCCGTCGTCCATGCGCACGGTGATGCGGTAGCTGTTCGAGCCGGTTGCGCCCGCTGCACCGCTCGACCCGGTGGCGCCCGCGCTGCCGGAACTGCCTGAGCTGCCCGAGCTGGCGCGCGGAATCACCTCGATGGCCAGCACGGTGCTGTTGGGCGATGCGGCGCCGGCGGTCGAGGTGCCGGTCTGCGCGCTGCCGGTGCTGCCGGACTGCTCCCAGCCGGACGAGCCGCTGCTTCCCGAACTACCCGAGCTGCCCGAGCTGCCCGACGTGCCAGAGCTGCCCGACGTGCCCGAGCTGCCTGACGTGCCCGAGCTGCCGGAGGTGCCGGTACCCATGCTGCCGCCGCTGCTGCTCGAGCTGCCGCTGCTGCCGGTGGGGTTGCCGGACGGATCGGTGGCACTGCCCGAGCCGTAGCTGCTGGAACCGCCTGTGCCGGTTGCGCCGCTCGTGCCGGTCGACCCGCCCGTCGAGCTGCCGCTCGACGACTCGCCGCTGCCGCCGCGCATGCCGGCGCACCCGGTCAGGCCCAGCGCCACAGCCAGCAAGCCCGCCAGGATCATGCTCTGGTGTTTTTGCTTCATGATCAACTCCTTATGGTGGATGTTCATTCGGATGCGTGACGATGCAAGCTGCCACTTGGATTGAGAGGCAGGAAGCGCGTCAGCGTTCCAGCTGACTCGGGTTGGAGCTGAGATGAATCAAGCGGGCCGTGGCGGCCCCGATTTTTCTCGGCGCGAAATGGTCAGCGCTGGCGCGCCGCTTCGGCAGGGGGCACGATCAGGGCCAGCGCCGTGCTGGTCAGGAGCGCCGCGGTGACGTCGATCGTCCAGTCGGCGATGTCGCCCGTGCGATAGGGCAGGAAGCTTTGCACCAGCTCGTCGCCGGCGCCCATCAGCGCGATCGCCAGCACCGCCTTGGCGGCGCGCACGGGCCCGCTTCCCGCACTGCCGAGAAACCACAGCAGGGTGAGGAAGGCGTAGGTGAGGCCATGCAGCACCACGCCGGGCGCGAATTCGCCGACTTCCGCGCGCGCGCCGGGAATCGAACCGGCGACGATCATGCCGGCGTACAGCAGCAGCGCCAGCCTGATGCGGGCGGGGCGCAGGCGGGAATCGAGCAGCAGCAGCGACAGGAAGGCGGGCATGAACTCAAGGCTTGGGAAAGTGCCAACGATATCATGCCGGCCGGCCAGGCGGCCACACGGTTTCCCGGCTCAGATCGTCAGGGCCGGCGCGCCGTCCCGGTAGTGGGCGTCGAAGCAGCTCTCGCAGTCGGCGCAGAAAAGGTGCGCCATGCGCACGCTGTCTTGCCGCAGCACGAGTTTCAGGTGGGTCTGTTGGCACTTGGGACAGATCTCGCGCACGCTGCCAAACGTCAGCAGCGTCAGCGGCACGCTGGCATCGTCGGGCTGGTCGATGACGGCGTCGGGATTCAGTTCGCTCAGCACCAGGTTGCCGTCAACGTGGTGGCGGCGGCAGGCGGTGCTGGATTCGGGCGGATGCGCATAGGTTTCGGATGCATGCAAACTCATAGGACAGGCTCCCGTTATCGTGTTGTAGGCAACCCCACGGATGAGGAAAACGCAGGGTGCGAGCTTCATCATAGCCAAATCCGCCGCAGCTTCAAGCTCTGCGGCGCGATTTTTGTGAGCATGTTGCCAAGGCGAAGAACAAAAACAGAGAAAAAAATGCCCGTCAGGAACTGACGGGCACAACCCAAGATCGGGCCAAGAGACATATTCGGTTGGTGTGTTGCACCCCGGGTGCAGCACACCTGCTGCAACCACGCATATCGGTTGCGTGTATCGCAGGTGAGTCAAAGTATATGGGGCGATTGTGACCACGCCATGACGCGTATCAAGCGTGCGGATGAATTCGCGAACCGAGCGGGAGATTCGGAATCTGAACCATATCGCGCAGGACGCGCGGATCGGGCCGTTTCGAACGGGCAAAAAAAAGCCCGCTCAGGGCGGGCTTAAAACTATTTTCTTGGAGGAGAATAGTGGAGACAGGTGCCATTATGTTGCGCCGCGAAATATATGTCCAATTGCAAATGCAGATACCAGACATTGATTTTTCGCATATCTTGTGCACGACTGTCACTTTCTCGCAAACCCGACATCATTCGCGCACGGGTACCGTGTAGTTCAGGGCCATGCGGCCGCCGTCGGCATACAGGGTTTGTCCGGTGATGTAGGAAGCATCGTCGCTTGCCAGGAAGGCGGCGATCGACGCGACTTCTTCCGGCTCGCCGCAACGGCCGATCGGCGTGCGCGACAGAATCGTATGGCGCGCTTCCGGGCTGCCGAGCACCGCCTGCTTCGCCAGTTCGGTCAGGATCGTGCCCGGGCCGATGGCATTCACACGGATGCCATGCTGGGCCAGGCTGATCGCGCTCACACGGGTAAGCTGGTTCACGCCGCCCTTGGAGACGACATACGGCACCTGGTTGGGGATCGTCAGCTCGGCATTGACGCTCGACATATTGATGATGCAGCCCTGCTGCCGCTTCACCATGTCGCGGGCGACGGCCTGGCTGCACAGGAACATCGACTTCAGGTTGATGCGCAGGACGCGGTCGAAGTCCTCTTCCTCCAGGTCGAGGAAATCCGCCGCATGGGTGACGCCGGCATTGTTGACGAGGATGTCGACCTGGCCGAAGGCGGCAAGCGTGGCGGCGACCATCGCGTCGACATCGGCCTTGATGCTGACGTCGGCATGGTGGAAGCGGGCGGCATCGCCCAGTGCGGCGGCGGCGTCCGCGCCTTCGGGGCGGATGTCGACGAGCATGACGCGCGCGCCTTCCTGCACCAGGCGCTGGGCGCAGGCCAGGCCGATGCCCTGGCTGGCGCCGGTCACGATCGCGGTCTTGTTGGCTAGTCTCATGGCGGGCTTTCAGAATGGGGGACTGGCATTGTAACGATCCGCGCGCCTTGCCGACAGTAGCCGGCATGCCGCGTGATGCAGGCCGGCGCCACGGCCCGGCCGCATGCGCCTCATTGCAGCGCTTCGAATGCGCCCGTCTCGGGATTGCGCTCGAAGACGCTGCCCACTGGCGCATCCAGCAGATGCACGAAGGAATCGTCCCGGTTCAGGACCGCGCCCAGCGAGACGTAGAAGAGATTGTCCGCGTCGCTCAGATAGGCGTCGTCCTCGTCGCCGGCCATGATGAACCAGCCGCTGTGGTCCTCGCGCTCGGCTTCCTCGCGGTAGATGTGGCCCGCCTTTTCACCGTCATACAGGACTCGCCGGGTGACAAAGCAGCGTGGCCAGTACTTCCCGACAATGTCCGGCCCGCCTTCCTCGAGGCTGGTCTGGATGATGTGCCGTTCCTCGAACGAGAGCGGATCGCCGGGCGCCAGTCCGGTCAGTTGAGTAGGATCATTGTCCAACACGCCCTCGAAACGCTCGCCGTTCCTGTTCGTGATGATGACCCACATCCGTTCAGCGGAATATCCATCCGGATCCGGGTTGTCGAATTCGAAGATGAGTTTGACCAGGTCGCCGACTGCGAGCTTGTCGGTCGTCGCGCGCGACGGCTTGAAGAAGGTGTAGGGGAAGCTGCGCTGCGATTGCGCGGCATCGGTCAGCCACCAGGATTGTCCTTGCATGCGTTCTCCACTGCTCACGTTGACGATCCCATGATAGCAGTGCGGCAATTCGTTCCAGACATTTTAGGTAAGCCGCGAGATCCGGCGGCGGCGGAGGCCGCGCTGCGGCGCGGCCTCCTCCGGGTGGCTGCGAGCTTCTACTTCCGGACGAACGCATTCACGGCCGCGCGGCCCACCGCTGGATCGTCCGTGAAGAAGCCATCGATGCCCGCGTTGAGATAAGCGGTGATCTCGGCCTGCGCATTGCCACGCTGGCTGGGCGAGGTCGCCGGCGCCGCGCGCAGGCTGACGGGCAGGAAGGGATTCTCGGGACGCAGGGTCCAGGTATGCACCTTCAGGCCGGCCGCGCGGGCGTTGGCGATAAAGGCCGTCGGCGCGCCCAGTTCATTGGCGCTGGTGCGCGGGATGATGATCTCCTTGTAGGGCGAGACCACGTCCGCATAGGCCGCGATTTCCTTCAGGCCGGCCGCCGTGACCAGGTCGGCGTAGGTGCGGCCGGTCCTGGCCGCGACGAAGTCGTAGGGGGCGTTGGCCGGGCTGTCGAGCAGCTGCACCAGGCGGAAATCGCTCATGCCGCGCAGTTCCTTCAGGTTGGCGGTCTCGAAGGATTGAATGAACACGGCGGCGTCCTTGCCACGGTAGCCATTGGCCAGCAAGGTGTCGACCAGGCGCCGTTCCAGCGGCAGCTTGATCGACTTGAAGTAAGTGGGGTGCTTGGTCTCGGGATAGATGCCGATGACCTTGTTGCGCGACTGGCTTTCGCGCTTGACCAGGTCGATGATCTCCTGCAGCGTCGGGATCTCGAACTGGTCGTTGTAGGCCACGTTGGCCGGGCGGTTGGCCGGGATGCGTTCGCGGGCGCGCAGCGTTTTCAGCTCGGCCAGCGTGAAGTCTTCGGTGAACCAGCCGGAAACTGGCACGCCATCGATGGTCTTGGTCGCCTTGCGCGAGGCGAACTGCGTCAGCGTCGCCACATTCGTGGTGCCCGAGATCTCGTTCTCATGGCGCGCCACCAGCACGCCATCCTTCGTTGCCACCAGGTCGGGCTCGACGATGTCGGCGCCGTCCTCGATGGCCTTCTGGTAGGCGGCCAGGGTGTGCTCGGGACGCACGGCAGAGGCGCCGCGGTGGGCCGTCACGGTCGGCGCCGGCGGCCAGGCCGCGCCGGGGTTCTGCAGGTCGGGGCCATCGTTGTCGCCACCGCAGGCGCTCAGGGCGAGGCTGGCGGCAGCGAGGGTGAGCAGCGATACAAAACGGGAGGAAATCGGAAGAACGCGTCGCAACACAGTGAACTCCAGTTGTTAAAGTGCTGCGAATGTAACAACTGGATGTGACCGTCCTGTGACGATCGTAAGGACTGTGCGCGGACGCGTTTCAGAGCATCAGCGGCTTGTCCGGCAACTCATTCGGCCGTGCGCCATTCGCCGGGAAGTGTTCGCGCAGCAGGGCGTTGACCTGCTCGATGGCCGCCAGGGTCGCCTCGTGGAACTGGCCATTGCGGAAACCTTCCGTCATCGTGCGGCACACGGCCTGCCAGGTGGCGCTGTCGATCTTGCGGTCGATGCCGCGATCCGCGACGATGTCGACCTTGTGCTCGGCCAGGTTGATGTAGATGAGCACACCGCAATTGTCCTCGGTATCCCACACGCCATAGTCGGCGAACAGGGCCAGCGCGCGCTGGCGGTTCGTCACGCCATCCCAGGCATCGTCGAAGGACAGGCCTTTTTCGACGATCAGGCGCACCTCCCCGCGGTGGGTCTGCTCTCCGGCCGTGATCGCTTCACCGATCGCCGTCAGGGTCGCTTCTGGGAAGGCCCGTTTGGCTTCCATGCTGCTGCTGGTGAGGTGGCGCCAGGCGCGCCCAAGTCGTTGTCCAATACCCATTACCAGTCTCCCGAGGCGCCGCCGCCGTCGAAGCTGCCGCCGCCGCCCGAAAAGCCGCCGCCGCTCCATCCGCCGCCGCCGCTGAAACCGCCACCACCGCCACGGCCGATATTGCCGAGGACATTGCCGATGATGATGCCGGTCGCAACATTGCCCAAGCCGCTATTGCGGCCGTGGCCCCAGTGGTTCGGCGACAGCCGGCTGCGGCGCGGCCGGAACATCGAACGCAGCAGGGTAAAGCCGATGACGATCGCCAGGATGCCGAACAGCGAGAAGCCGCCGCCGCCCGACTCCACCTGGCGCTGCGGGGCCTGTTGCTGGGCCGGGGCAGGGAAGCTCTCCTTGTTGAGCAAGGTCGCGATGGCGCCGACACCGGCGACCAGGCCTTCGTAATAATGGTTCTGGCGGAAGTGCGGTGCGATCACGTCCTGCAGGATGCGTTTCGATTGCGCATCGGTCAGCACGCCCTGCACGCCGCGCCCGGCCTCGATGCGCAGGCGGCGCAGCGAACTCGGGTTGTCGCGCGCGACCATCAGGAGCACGCCGTCGTCGACGCCCTTGCGGCCCAGCTTCCAGGCGTCGGTCACGCGGATGCTGTACTGCTCGATCGCTTCCGGCTCGGTCGACTTGACCAGCAGGACGGCGATCTGGCTGCCGGTCCGCGCCTCGTAGTCGGCCAGCACCGCCGTGAGGCGTTCGCGCTGGCTGGCGTCGAGCATGCCGGCTTCGTCGACGACGCGACCGCTCAGCGCCGGCACCGGCTTGAGCTGGGCGAACGCAGGGCTCGCCAGCAGCAGGGCGAGCATGCATGCCAGCAAGGCAGTCCACAGCGCGCGCATGCGGCCTACGGTCGTCATGGCTTATTTGCCGAAGTCGACCGACGGTGCAGTCGAGATCGCCTTTTCGTTCTCGACCGTGAACGAGGGCTTGGTCTCGTAGCCGAACACCATCGCGGTCAGGTTGTTCGGGAATTTGCGGACAGTCACGTTGTAGTCCTGCACCGACGCGATATAGCGCTGGCGCGCCACCGTGATCCGGTTCTCCGTGCCTTCCAGCTGCGACTGCAGGTCGCGGAAGTTCTCGTTGGCCTTCAGGTCAGGATATTTCTCGGACACGGCCATCAGGCGCGACAGCGCACCAGACAATTCCCCTTGCACCTGCTGGAACTTGTTGAAGGCCTCCGGATTGTTCAGCACTTCCGGCGTGATCTGGAAACTGGTCGCCGCAGCGCGGGCACGGGTGACGGCCTCGAGCGTTTCCCGTTCATGCGAGGCATAGCCCTTGACGGTATTCACCAGGTTCGGAATCAGGTCGGCGCGGCGCTGGTACTGGTTGACCACTTCGCCCCAGGCGGCCTTGGTCGCCTCATCCTTTGTCTGGAAGTCGTTGTAGCCGCAGCCGGACAGCAGGGAGCCGGCAACAAGGGCGGTGGCCAGCAGTCGGGTCCAGCGCGCGAAGAGGGATGATGTCATGATCGTTTTGTCCATGGCAAGTTGTCGAATGGTCAAAATATACAGTATGTAAAGATAATCCGGCGCATCATCTGGTGCAGAGCCGGAGCGGATGCCCGGCGGGTACAATATGGGGTTTGCAATATACGACTGACAAGAGGCCCCACGTGACTTTCATCGACAAGCTTTCCGCGGCATGGACCCGCAACGATTCGCTCCTCTGCGTGGGACTCGACCCCGACCTGGCGCGTTTCCCGGCGCATCTGCAAGGCCAGCCGGACGCCATCGCCCAGTTCTGCAAGGCCATCATCGATGCCACCGCCGACCTCGCCTGCGCCTTCAAGCCACAGATCGCCTATTTCGCGGCGCTGGGCGCCGAAGACCAGCTCGAAGACATCTGCGCCTACCTGCGCACCAACTACCCGCACATCCCGATCGTGCTCGACGCCAAGCGCGGCGACATCGGCGCCACCGCCCACCAGTACGCGCGCGAAGCCTTCGAGCGCTACGGCGCGGACGCCGTGACGGTCAGCCCCTACATGGGCTTCGACTCGGTCGAGCCCTACCTGGAATGGGCCGACCGCGGCGTGATCGTGCTGTGCCGCACCTCGAACGCGGGCGGCTCCGACCTGCAGTTCCTCGACGTGGGCGGACGCCCGCTGTACCAGCACGTGGCGCAGCTGGTGGCGGAAAAGTGGAACCGCAACGGCCAGCTGGCGCTGGTGGTCGGCGCCACCTTCCCGGAAGAGATCGCGCAGGTGCGCAAGCTGGTGGGCGAGATGCCGCTGCTGATCCCGGGCGTCGGCGCCCAGGGCGGGGATGTCGAGGCGACCGTGAAGGCGGGACGTACCGCGGGCGGCGCCGGCATGATGATCAATTCCTCGCGGGCGATCCTGTATGCGGCGCCGCAGGCAGGTGAAGATTTCGCGGCAGCGGCACGCCGCGTGGCGCAGGAGACGCGCGACGCGATCAACGCTGCGCGCCGCGGCTGAACTCCTAGAGACAGATGAGGACGCTGCTCAGGCGGATCGCTTCAGGAAGACACCTCAAGCTGCAGGCACTGTGCTTTTGCCTGGTGCTCTGGTGCCTGGGCCTGTTTTTCTACGGACTTTTTACCTACCCGGACGCACCGTACAAATGGTGCGGAGCGTGGGAATACTGTGGCAAACGCGGTAGCGTCATTGCACAGGCAACGTTTGAAGACTGGAAACATTGGCAGGGCATGCTGTTCGCCAGCTGGCCCTTCGGCATGCTGGCCGGCTACGGCCTGAAGCGCTTGCGCAGGGACCTGCCTTGAACAGGCCGATGCGCCGGTGTCCGCCACATCGGCGTGCCCATCAATACCTGCTCGGCGCAATCCCTTCCGCGTAGTCGTACAGCGCGCCGAGGATCTCCTCGGCCCGCTCGTCCGCGCTTTCCGACAGCGCATCGATCTCCATGAATAGCTGGTCCACGGTCCGCGCTCCGGACAAGCCGTCGAACAGGCGCGCGGCGCGGTGTTCTTCCCAGCGCTGCATATCTGCCTCCGACAAAGTCTGCGGGAAGTTGCGGGCGCGGTAGCGGAAGAACAGTTCTTCCAGGCGCTCGTCCTCGAAGGAAGGACGCATGCCCGCCAGCGCGGACGGTGATTCGTGGCGCAGCGACTCCAGCTTGCGCCGGTCGCCGTTGCCGACGAAGCCGCCGTACAGGTCTTCGTCCACGTCCACTTCCTCGGTCGCGGCGGGCTTCTTGAATACCTCGGCCCAGATTGCCGTCATAGTGCGTCCGCCGGCGGCCAGCGCCGCGTGCGCGCGTCCGCGTTCCAGGTCGATGTCCCAGCGCGTCGCCATGGCCGGCTGCAGCGTCTTCAGGTTCCCGACCAGCATCGGCGATTTGTTCAGGTGCACGCTCTTGATCGGCAGGCGCGTGACACCTTCCGGCAGCTCGCTGCTGCGCGTGAACATGCGCATGCGGATGGTATCGACGTCGAGATCGAACAGTTCCGAGGGATCGTGGCGGCAGTCCCACACCAGGATCTCGTTCTTGTTGGTCGGATGCTGGGCCAGTGGCCAGACCAGGCCCAGGCAGCCGTACTCGACCGGGAACATGCCGGACACGTGCAGGAAGGGCTGGCGCTGCGCGGGATCCAGGTGCAGGCCCATCTCGGCCGCGACCCGGTCCTTGCGGCGCAGCTCGAGGCAGAAGTCGAACAGCTTCGGCTGCTTCTGGCGGATCAGGCGCGCCAGGGCGATGGTCGCGCGCACGTCCGACAGCGCGTCGTGCGCGGCGTCGTGCGAGAGGCCATTGGCGGCGGTCAGGTGCTCCAGGCGGAAGCTGGGCTTGCCGTCCTCGCGGCGCGGCCATTCGATGCCGTCCGGACGCAGGGCATAGGTCATGCGCACCACGTCGAGCAGGTCCCAGCGGCCGCAACCGTTCTGCCACTCGCGCGCATACGGGTCGATCAGGTTGCGCCAGAACAGGAAGCGCGTCACCTCGTCGTCGAAGCGGATGGTGTTGTAGCCGACGCCGACGGTGCCGGGCTCGCTGAAGGCGGCTTCGATCTGGCGCGCGAATTCGTGCTCGGGCACGCCGTGCTGCAGGCAGTGCTGGGGCGTGATGCCGGTGATCAGGCAGGACTGCGGATCGGGCAGGAAGTCCGGCGCGGGCTGGCAGTACAGCATGATCGGCTCGCCGATCTCGTTCAGTTCGGCGTCGGTGCGGATGGCCGCGAACTGCGCGGGCCGGTCACGGCGCGGGGTCGCGCCGAAGGTTTCATAGTCGTGCCAGAGGAAGGTATGCGTGCTCATGTATTCTTATGGTATCGCCCCGAAGAGGGTGGGCAGCCGCCATGGTGGCACAGAATGGGGCCAGCGTCAGCCGTTCCGGTTTGCTCGGTCCCAACCGGGATGCTGACGATGCTGCTTGTCGTTCGATTAACTACGCGCCTGCATTGGAGAAGTCACCGCCTGCGCGCGATGACAATGTGCGTTTTTTCTGATGATAAATTTCGCTATGCTTGGCAATCCTTGCCGCAAGTAGAAGGTTCGGGGTGCGCAATCCCAGACCGAACAACCGATGATGAAGCGCTTCTATTCCATTTCCCAGACTTTTCTTGTCACCCTTCTGTCTGTTCTGTCTGCTGCGCACGCCAGTGCCCAGGAGATCTACAAGTGGACCGACGCGAACGGCAAGGTGCACTATGGCGATCGCGCCGCGGCGCCCGAGAACAGCACGAAAATGACCCTCAGGCTGCCTCCGCCGAGCCAGCCTGAAGCCGCCCCGGTGTCGGGCGGCAATGCGCAGCGCGGTCTCGCTGTGCGACCGCAGTCCAATCCTCAGGAGAAATCCGTGCCGGTCGACCCCGCGCGTGTGGGGCCACTGTGCCAGAGCCTAATCGGGAAGATTGCAGCGGTTCCCGCCGGCGGTAATTGGGAAAACCTGTATCGCCAGTTCGATGCCGCCTGTCCCCGCATCGCGTACGAATGCGTGGAGTACGAGTCGCGTCCACAGGACAATCGGTGCCACTGGGTCGAGCGCTCGGGGAGCCGCGTCCTGAACAGGAAGCAGTATCCGTAGTAGAAACGCACACCAGAATGAACCGTCCACGTCAAACGTTCATCCTCCTCGTCCTGGCCGGCTGCGCCGTGCTGAACCTGATCCTGGTCGGCCTGTATCTGCAACTGCGCAATGATCTCGCCCAAGTGAAAACGCGTCTCGCCAGCATGGAAGCCGCCATCCAGAAAAGGGAGGATGCCGATCCGCTCCAGGCGCAAGAATGCGTGGAGCTGGACACTGGCGATTCTCCGGACAAGCCGTGCATGACAACGATTCGCCGGCTCGCCCTGGCGCCTCAGCAATTCCACGATCGCTGGGTCCTGGTAAGAGGCCTGTATGCCGGCGGCTTCGAACTGAGTGCGCTGTTCGAGGCACAGGAGAACCGCTCAGTCATGGCGCCCGGACTCGACAGCCATGCGGCGCTGTGGGTGCCGCTTGGCCTGCCGTATACCCCTGAGGAGATGCCTCTGATAACTGTCTCGGGCAAATTCAAGCGTGGTCCGTCCGGGCACCTGCGCCAGTTTTTTGGCGAGCTCGTCGATGCCGAGGTCCGTGGACGATCCCGGCAGCCCGCACGATAGTGCTGTCGACGTTTTTGCGTCGCCATGCCGCGTCACCTTGGTGAAGGGCGCCCGCATGTCGCAAGCGTTGCAAGCTTGTTATGAAATCGATGCCTGCGTACACTAGGTCGCTTTAACCGAGGATCAGGCACTATGACACCCATGGACACGCGGCAGATCGAGACGGAAGTCCTCGATGCATTCAAGGGACTGGTGGACGCGTGCAGGGCGCTGGATGTGCGCCGCTATCTCGACTATCTGGACAAGGAAAAATTTACCGGCCTGGGTGCAGATGGCAGGGTCTGGCATTCGATCAAAGACATCGAAGACGTCATCTCGGCCGGTTTCGCCATGATCGAGAAGATCGTTTCGCTTGAATTCGACAAGGTGAAGGTGACCGTCCTGAACGCGTCGACGGCGATCCTGGTGAATGAATTCACCCAGACGCTTCTGCTCAAGGATGCGACGCGCATCGACCAGTCCGGCGGCGGCAGCCAGGTCTGGCTCAGATCCGGCAACACGTGGAAGCTTGCCAGCATCTCCGCAAGCGACGCGGTCTCGGCCGACGGGCCGTACTCCAGACACTAGAGCCTGGCTGGCGCGGATTAGGGCGCCTTCACAAATACGGCTGGGCTCGTGTCTAAATGTCAGACCTGACACCGAGGGTGTGGGGCTGAACATCCCGTAGCAAGGGTAGCCGGACGGTAAACGTGCTGCCCTGTCCGGCGCCGGCGCTGTGGGCTTCGACGGCGCCGCCGTGCAGTTCGACCAGTTTCTTCACCAGGGCCAGGCCAAGGCCGAGTCCGCCCTGTGCGCGGTCGGGCGTGCGCTGGGCCTGGGTGAAGAGGTCGAACACGACGGGCAGCAGGTCCGGGCCGATGCCGATCCCGTTGTCCTGTACCCGCAGGACCGCCATCCCCTCCTGCTGTTGCAGGGAGACGCGCAGTTCGCCGCCTTCCGGGGTGTACTTCGCTGCATTGTTGAGGAGGTTGGCCGCGACCTGGATCAGCCTGGTCCGGTCGCCGCACACGGGTGTGGCTTGTGCGGCGATGTCGACGGTCAGCCGGTGTCCCCTGGCATCGATCACGGGAGCGATCTGCTCGACGGCTTCGCGCAGGACGGCGCCAAGTTCGACCTCGAGCTTGTTGATCGTCGCCAGGCCGCGCGAAACGCGCGAGACGTCCAGCAGGTCGTCGACCAGATGCGTCATGTGCGTCACCTGGCGGGAAATCACCTCGCTGGCCTGTTTGATCCGGGGCTCGCTTGCAAACAGCATGCGCAGCAGTTGCGCGGCGCTGCTGATCGGCGCGAGCGGATTGCGCAGTTCGTGGGCGAGCATCGCCAGGAACTCGTCCTTGCGCTGGTGCTCTTGCTGGAGGTGCTCCTGCTGCCGGTGCAGGCGGTCGAGCATGCCGTTGATCGCGCGGGCAAGGGTGATCGTTTCGCTGCTGCCGGCCAGCTCGGCCCGTTGTCCGTCGATGCCCTCCTGGCCGATCCTGCCCGCGAACTGCTCGAGCTTGCGCAGGTCCTGGGTCAGGCCCAGCGAAAAACGCGTCCCCAGCAGGAACACCAGCACCGCGATCAGCGCCGCGATGCCGCCGATCAGGCTGTACTGGGTCCATGGCGTTGCCAGCAGGTGGCCGAGTTCGGACGTGTCCACGCGCAGCCTCAAGCCCAGGTCCGCGAACAGGGGCGGCGCCTTGACCGGCACTTCCAGGCCGGTGCTCTGCTGCGGCGCTGCGGCCTGTCCTTTCCAGGCGAGGGTCGAGGTGCCGGGACGCATGTCGCGGATCCGGACCTTGTAGACCAGGGCGCCTTCCGGCGTGTTGGTGCGCGAATAGCGCAGCAGGGCGACGCCGACGAGGTCCGCGTCCTGGCCCTGGCCGAAGATGGCAGCGCTCTCCACGCCCTGGTCGATGCGCGCGCGCAGCCAGTCCAGTTGCGCCTCGTCGAAGCGCTCCAGGCCGTTGCCGGCGATCGGCTTGCCTTCGAAATCGGTAAACAGGACCTGGACCGGAATGCCGTCGATCTGGCGCAGGCCGCCGATGAAGGGCGCGAGATAGGTTTCCCTTCCCGCGCTGTCGACCAGGGCCGTCGCCAGGATCGGGCTGTCCGCCACCTCGTTCATGCGCGAGGCGAGGGTGGTGAGCATGTCGGCGACCGTTCTCGCCTGGAAGGAGGCCTCGCGCTGCTGCAGCAGGGCGAGGGCGGAGGTATGCTGGCGGTTGACCAGCCAGAACGAGGCGGCCGCCACCAGCAGCACGGCGGCGGCAGCGAGGACGGCCGAGGCGAATGCGAAACGCTGGGTCAGGCTCCCAGTACGGAGCGTCGGCCACGCCATCATGCTCAGTCGTCGGTCGGCACGAGCACGCCGTCGGGACGATAGCGGGCGATCAGGAGATCGCGGGCGTCCAGGGCCTCGTGGCGAGACGGTGTGAACGGCGGCGAATACGAGCGGACCAGGCCGCGGTGGGAGCGCACCTTTTCCAGGGCGTCGCGCACCGCCTTCCGGTTGGTGCTGCCCGCGAGCTCGATCGCCTTGGCCAGGATGTGCATCAGGTCGTAGGCGTGGGCCACGCCCACCGGGCCGTCGATGTCCTCGATGCGGCGGATCGGCGAGACGGCAGCCAGGCTGCGCATGAAGCCTGCGAGCTGGGTCTTGTCCGCCCTGAAGAAGGAAAAGGTCTGGATGACCGAGAAGTCGACCTTGTTCAGCGCCGGCCCCGCCTGCCTGACGAATTCGCCGCCGGTCACGCCCCAGTGGCTCAGGATCGGCAGGTGGTCGCTTTTCGGCAGGGCGGCCACTTCCCGTACCAGGACGGCGGCTTCGTCGTCGTTGGCGACCAGCACGACCGCCTGGGCGCCGGCGCTGCGCAAGGCCTGGTACCTGGCGACCAGGGTCTGGTCGCGCCAGTTGTACCAGGCGGTGCGCACGATCCGGATGTCCTTGTTGGCGGCGGCATAGCGTTCGGCGGCAAACAGATTGCTGCGTCCCCAGGAAGTATTGGTCAGCAGCAGCCCGATCCGGTTCAGGCCCCGCTTCTGCGCCGTTTGCAGCAGCTTGGGCATGGCCAGGCTGTCGCGCAGTGACAGGCGATAGACATAATTCGGCTTCATGTCGTTATCGATGATCATGTCGGCCGACGACCATGGCGCCATGAACAGGGTCCTGGTTGCCGTCAGGGTCGGCAGCTCCTCGATGATCACCGGGCTGAAGCGGCCGCCGAACACGGCGACGAGCTCGGGCATGCGCGCGAACTCCTCGATGTTGCGGATGCCGCGGGCCGGGATCGAGCGGTGGTCCCGCTTGACCAGCTCGATGGGCCTGCCGCCCAGCACGCCGCCGGCACGGTTGATCTCGTAGATGGCCGTGCGCATGCCCAGTTCGACGGCCTGGGCCGAGGTGCTGTTATCCAGGCCGAACTCGGCATCGAGGCCGACGCGCACCGGCTTCGGCTCGGCGCGCGCCATCGTGCAGGCCAGGGAAAGGACGAGGAACAGGGCAAAGCCGGCAAGCGCAGTGCGCAAACGGAAAACGGTGAGAGGCTGCATGCGGTTCGAATGAAAATCGGTCCCACATTGTAAGCGCCAACGCGGCGTGAGCCCCGCACACGACTTCGGCAGCAGGCAGCCGGGCTCAGACACTGACGCGATCGCGTCCCGCCTGTTTCGCGCGGTAGAGGGCGGCATCCGCCGCCGCCATCAGGGCATGCTCGTCACCGCCCGCTTCCAGGCAGGCGACGCCGAAGGAACCGGTAATGTGGGGCAGCGGCAGCCGCATGTCCGGAAACACCAGGGCGGTACGGAGACGCTCCGCCAGGCGCTCGGCCACCATCTCGGCCAGGCTGAGCGGCGTATCCGGCAGCACCGCCATCAATTCCTCTCCGCCATAACGCACCGCGAAATCCGACGGCCGCAGCGAATCGCGAATCACGCCGGCTGCAGCGGACAGCGCAGCGTCGCCCGCAATGTGCCCATGGGTATCGTTGAAGCGCTTGAAGTGGTCCAGGTCGATCATGACGATCGACAGCGGGCTGCCGTCCTGGCGTGCGCGCATGGCCAGCTTGGGCAGCATCTCGCCCAGCCAGGCGCGGTTGTACAGGCCCGTCAGGCCGTCGTTGAGGGAGAGCTGGCGGTAGAACTCGCCGAGCTTCTGGCGGCGCCTGAGCTGGGCATTCGCCGCGCGCACCCGGAAGGACAGCAGGCGCAACAGGTTGCGCGCCAGCACGTTCGAGCAGTCGATCAGTTGCCATACCAGTTCGGGCTCGATGACCAGCAGTTCGCAGTCCTCGAGCGCCGTCATGGCCGCCAGGTTGACGGCGTCGTCCAGCACGGCCTGCTCGCCGACGCTCTCGCCGGGCATCACGCGCGTCACGCCGCTGTCGTCGCCGCTGTGCGCATCCGGCGCCACTTCGAGCGAGCCCGAGAGCACGATGTAGAGGCGGGCCCGCACGCCGTCCTCGACCCGCCGGCCGGCCGCCACCCGCACGACGGCGCATGGGGCGAGCGCCCTGGTGACGGCCGGGTCGTCGGCGTCGCGGAAGAGCTGGAGGTCGCGTACGGCGTAGGGGGAGGCAGCGAAGGTGCTGATCTGGTCCAAGGAAAGTCTCTTGCGGAAAGCGTCATTACGTTATGGAATGATAACCGATTGAAACTGCTGAGCGTGGACTGGCGCTCCAGAAACAACAGTGGTCCAATAGCGGCCATGACGAATCCATCCAACCTGGTCGATGCCCTCGGCCACCAGCACCTCCCCGCACCAGACGCCCGCATCGTCTCCCTGGTGCCCTCGATTACCGAATTGCTCTGCGACCTGGGTCTGGCGGAGCAATTGGTCGGCCGTACCGGTTTTTGCATCCATCCACGTGCGGTGGTCGAGGCCATCCCGAAGATCGGCGGCACCAAGGACGTGAACATCGACAAGATCCGCCGCCTGGCGCCGACCCACCTGGTCGTGAACATCGACGAAAACGAGAAGCCGACGGTGGACAAGCTGGCGGAGTTCGTGCCGAACATCGTCGTGACGCACCCGGTGGCGCCGCGCGACAACCTGGCGCTGGCCCGCCTGATGGGCGGCATCTTCGGCAAGGAAGCCGCAGCACAGCGCTGGTGCGCCGACTTCGAGGCGGAATATGCGGCGCTGCGCGCCCTGCCGAAGGCGGCGAAGCGCACCGTGCTCTACTGCATCTGGCAAGACCCGTGGATGAGCATTTCGCAGGGCACCTATATCGCCGCGATGCTGGCCGAGCTCGGCTGGGAGGTCCCGCAGCTGGGCGAGGCGCGCTACCCATCCTTCTCATGGTCGGAGGCGCTGGTCGACGGGCTGGACGCGGTCCTGCTCTCGACCGAACCCTACCGCTTCACGGAAGCGCATGCGGATGCGCTCGAGAAGCAGCTCGGCATCCCGGTCTTCCTGGTCGATGGGGAAATGATGTCGTGGTACGGCAGCCGCGCGCTCGCGGGCCTGCGCTACCTGCGCGAGGTGAGGGCGATGGTCGAAGGCGCGGCTACCTAGAAAGCACGCCCGGCAGCGGGGCGTGCTTCCAGGTGCCGATCAGGAATCGGTCAGGTGCTTGTCCGAGAGCGGATCGTCGATGGCCGGGGACGTGTGCTTGTTCTTGTCCTGCAGACGGCCGAGGGCGCTGTCGAGGGCGCGCGCCAGCTTGCCGCCGGCGTTCTTGATCGACTGGTGGAGTTCGTCCGCGTGTTCGTGAACGACGATCGGCTGGTAGCCGCGCACGCGCGCTTCCATCATGCACGAGTTGCCGCCGTCGGCGTGCTTTTCACGGTTTTCATTGCTCAGGTGGACTTCGACACTGGTCAGATGGTCGCTGAAACGCCCGATTGAGCCATTGACGACGGTTTGCACGTGTTCTTCCAGGCCCGGGCTCTTGCTGATGGTGCGGTCGGTGTTGACATTGATCTGCATATGCTAGCTCCTGTTGTCATAACGATTACATCTTACCTTGCGGCGTGGTTTTTGCCGCGTCCTGTTGTGACAGGTGGGGATGCTCCTGCAACTTGCAAGGCCGACCACATCATGCAAATGGTTCAGCGCCGGTGCGTGCTGAAGAACTGCCACATCAGCTCGTTGGCATCGACGTCGCGCGTCGTCTTGCCGATCGGCAGGCCGACATTGAAGGGATCGGCGCCGGGCCAGGTATGGCCACCGTCCTTGACCGTCACCAGCGCGACCCGGCTGCCGGCATGGGCCTGCTCGCGGTAGTTCACTTCGGTGCCGTCGCCGCTGTCGCCGTTGTAGGCCCGCAGCTGTTCCGGCGCACCCTCCAGGCCGTTGCGTTTGATCCAGTAGCGGTGGCTGTCCATGGCGGACAGGTAGCCGGTGGCCTTGCCGTCGTAGGCGACCACCTGGTCGGCGGTGCCGTGGATCAGCATGACCCCAACCTTGCCGGTTTTCGTGTGGTGCTGGATGACCGGCTCGGGCATCGGACCGCCGACCGAGGCCACCGCCGCGAACACCTGCGGGAGCTCGGCGGCCAGGCGCAGGGCGAAGAAGCCGCCGCGCGACAGGCCGGTGGCGTACACCCGCGCGCTGTCGATGCGGTAGTCCTTCCCGAGTTTTTCGAGCAGTGCTGCGGTGAAGCCGACATCGTCGCTGCCGCCGAGGTAGGGCATGCCGAAGCCGACGTTCCAGTCGCGCTCGATCCCCAGCGGGTAGACGACGATGAAGCGGTGGCGGTCGGCGGCGCGGTTCATGCCGGTGTAGAGCATCTGCTCGGCCATGCTCATGCCGCTGCCGTGGAAGTTGAACACGACGGGATACGACTGCTGGGTGTCGTTCTGGTACGAAGGCGGGGTGTAGACGATGTAGCGGCGTTTGACTTCCTTGTGGACCAGGCTGCTGACCTGGGCGAGGGCGGTGTTGCAGGCGCTGGCCAGGACCAGCAGGGCGATCAGGATTTTCATGTGCGTGTTTCCAGGGTTGTGGGAACACGCAGACTAAAAGGCCAGCGGTGAAATCGCGGTGAAATCCGCCGGCTTTTTATGAGGCCAGGCGCGGCGCGATCTCGACCCGGTAGCTGGCCTCGCCGGGGTGGAAAGCGATTGCCCACCCCATGGCGCCGGCCACGCGCGCCAGCAGGTTCTGGCCGTGCGCGAAGCCCTGCACCTGGCCCTTGTTCACCGTGTCCACCGTATTGGCGATGGTGAGCCTGTCGCCGGCCCAGCTGATCGCGAGCCTGCATCCAGGCCCGCCGTGGAACAGCGCATTGCCCAGGCAGTTCGTGAGCAGCAGCCTGGCCAGGTGCTGGTTGCCGTCGACCGGCAGCCTTTCCGGCAGGTCGACAGCCAGAGCTTCCTCGGTCAGGGCGTCGTCCGGAAGACGGAGGAGCATTTGCTCGATGCAGGCGCGCAGGTCGAACGGCGCCTGTCCCACGTGCTCGGCGCGCGCCAGCGCGAACAGGACCTCGATGGTGGCGCGCAGCTCGTCCAGCCCTGCCTGCAGCTGCGCGATGTCGCCGCGCTCCAGCGGCCGCGTGGCGGCCAGCGCCAGCGTGTTGTTCATGACGGTGAGCGGCGTGCGCAGTTCGTGGCCGACGTCGCGCGTGAAATCGTGCTCGCGGCGCAGGGCGGCCTGCAAGGCATTGAAGCTGGTCTCCAGGCGCCCGGCCAGCTCGCCGATTTCATCCGGCCGCGCGCCTGCGCTGAAGCTGGCCACGCTGCCAGGATGCAGGCCTCGCGCCTCGAGGGCCAGCGTCTGCAGCGGCCGCACCAGGCGCCGCGCCAGCAGCCAGGCCAGCAGCAGGGCCAGGCCGATCAGGGCGGCGGCCACGAAGATCAGGACGCCGCCGACGTCCTGCACCACTTTCGACACCACCAGCATGGGCGTCACGTCGGCCAGGATGGTGATGCGGCCGTGGGACGGCAGCTCGCGCACCATCAGGTGGTAGTGGGCGTCGCCCGCGAAGACTTCGGCGCGCAAATCGGACGGCGAGGTCGCCGCGCGCACCGCGGCGGGCAGGGTGGCGCGGCGCGTGTGCAGGGTGAGCAGGTCGCTGGAAGGGCGCGGTAGAACGCCCGTTCGGGCAGCATGCGATTCGATGGCGGCCGCTTCACGCGTGAGGAGGCGTTCGACCAGCATGTCCTCGGTGACGTAGGCGATCACCACCGCGAGGCCCGTGTAGCACAGGCAGATCAGGAGGGTGAAGCCGGCCAGCGCGGCGAACAGGCTCTTGCTGATCGACCTAGTCATCGTCAAGACCGCTCAGGTCGAGCCGGTAGCCCAGCTGCAGGATGGTGGCGAGCATCTTGCGTCCGGATGCCGCTTCCAGCGCCTTGCGCAGGCTGTAGATGTGCGACTTCAGCGCATCGCTGTCGGGTGGATTCGCGCCCCACAGGTGCTGGATCAGCAGGGCGCGCGATACCGGCTGCGGATGCTCGCGGCACAGCAGGCACAGGATGTTGAAGCCGGCCTGGGTGAGGTGCAGGGGCTGGCTTTCAAAGAGCGCGCGTTTCTCGCGCATCAGGAGGGTGAATGGACCGACGCGCATCTCCTGCTGCAGGTGCAGGCTGCCGCGGCGCGCCAGCGCTTCGCAGCGCAGGGCCACTTCGCGCAGGTCGAAGGGCTTGGCGAGGTAGTCGTCGGCGCCGGTGCGGAAGCCCTCGGCCTTGTCCTCGAAGGCGTCGCGCGCGGTCAGCATCAGGACCGGCACATTGCTGGGCGCGCGCGCCTTGATCTCACGGCAGACCTGCAGGCCGTCGACGTCGGGCAGGTTCAGGTCGAGCAGGACGACGTCATAGGGATGTTGCGTGGCCAGTTCGATGGCAAGCCTGCCTGTCGCGGCGTGGTCCAGCTGCCAGCCCAGGCCCTCGAGGAAAGCCACCAACTGGCGCGCGATGGTCGGGTGGTCCTCGACCACCAGCACGCTCAGCACGGGGCGCTTCATGCCCGGGCCTTCTCTTTCTCATGGTGCGGGAAGCGGTCCATGCGCGAGAGCACCGGGAACAGCACCGCCCACAGGCCCGTCACCGCGAGCGTGGCCGCCCCGCCCAGCAGGATGGCGCGGGTGAGGCCAAGCCAGCCGGCAGTGACGCCCGACTCGAATTCGCCCAGCTCGTTGGAGGCGCCGATGAAGACCGAGTTGACCGCGCTGACGCGGCCGCGGATGTCGTCCGGGGTCTCGTACTGCACCAGCAGGTGGCGGATATAGACGCTGACCATGTCGCCCGCGCCCAGCAGGAACAGGGCGCCGAGGGCCACCGGGAAGCTGTCCGTGAAACCCATCGCCAGCGTGCACAGGCCAAAGACGGCGACGCCGCCGAACATCCACAGGCCGACACGGCGCGTGATCGGGAAGAAGGCGAGGGCAATCGAGCACAGGGCCGCCCCTAGGCCGGGCGCGGTGCGCAGCAGGCCGAGGGCCTGCGGACCGGCGTGCAGCACGTCGTGGGCGTAGGCGGGCAGCAGGGCGGTGGCGCCGCCGAACAGCACCGCGAACAGGTCGAGCGAGATGGCGCCCAGCACGATGGGGCGCGACCAGACGAAGCGCAGTCCCTCGAGCAGCGAGGCCAGGCTCACCGGCCCCTGCGAGCGTGCCTGCTGGGCGGCGCGCGTGCCCGACATGCACAGCACCGCGATAGAGAGCAGGCTGGCCGCGACCATGTGCACGGTCATGGGCCCGAAGGCGTAGAGCAGGCCGCCGATGATCGGGCCGGCGATCACGGCCACGTGGAAGGTCGAGGAGCCCAGCGCCACGGCCTGGCTGAAGTCGCGGTCGGGCACCAGGTTTTTCAGGACCGCCTGCGAGGCCGGCATCATGAAGGCGCGCGCCGAGCCGAACAGCACCAGGATGGCGAAGACGGGCCACACGATGCGGCTGCCGCTGGCAGTGAAGCCGACCAGCAGGAGGCTGCACAGCAGCTGGGTGGCCATGCACAAGAGGACGATGTTGCGGCGGTTGTAGCGGTCGGCCACGTGGCCGGCCCACAGGATCAGCACCAGGAAGGGCGCGAATTGCGCCAGGCCGATCAGGCCCAGGTCGAACAGGCTGCCCGTGATCTGGTAGACCTGCCAGCCGATGGCGACGCTCTGCATCTGCACCGCGAGGGTGCCCAGGAAGCGGGCGGAGAGGTAGAAGGCGAGGTTACGGTTGCGCAGGACGGCCAGGCCGCTGGAGGGGGACAGCAGGGACATGTGGGCTTTCGGGGACGATGCTGGAGAACCTCAGCATTGTGCCCGATTTTCGTAGGGTGGGCGGCTGTGCCGCCCACGCGGTCAACCAGCCGGTGATCAATCGCGGCGTGTAATCGCAAACGTGAATTGACCGCGTGGGCGGGAAACCCGCCCACCCTACAGGTTACGGTTGCGCGAGATCTGCTTCGGTAGTGAAGGCATCCGCAAAGAACTCATCCTCCGGCAGCCCGCACAGCGCCGAATAATCGCGCCGCGCCGATTCCACCATGATGGGCGCGCCGCAGGCGTAGACCTGGTGCCCCGACAGATCCGGAATGTCCTGCATCACCGCCGCATGCACATAGCCGGTGCGGCCCTGCCACGCGTCTTCCGGCAGCGCGTTCGAGATCACCGGCACGTACTGGAAGTCGGGCAGGGTGGTTTCCCAGGCGCGGCACAGTTCGTCCATGTACAGGTCTTGCGGACGGCGGCCGCCCCAGTACAGGCGCACGGGGCGGGTCGACTTCAGGTGCATCAGGTGCTCGACCAGGGCCTTGACCGGCGCGAAGCCGGTGCCCGAGGCCAGCAGCACGATCGGCTTGTTCGATTCCTCGCGCAGGAAGAAGGTGCCCAGGGGGCCTTCGAAGCGCAGGATGTCGCGTTCCTTCATGGCGCCGAAGACGTGGTCGGTGAACAGGCCGCCCGGCAAATGGCGGATGTGCAGTTCCAGCGGGCCGCTGAAGGAGGGCGCGCAGGCGATGCTGTAGGCGCGGCGCTTGCCGTCCTTGAGCAGGAATTCGATGTACTGGCCGGCGCGGTAGGCCAGCGCCTCGTTGGCCGGCAGCTGCAGGGTGACGATGGCGACGTCGGGTGCGGCGCGCTTGACCGCGGCGATCCGGGTCGGCATCTTGCGCACCGGGTAGTCCGAGCTGCCGCCAACTTCGCGCGCCTCGATCACCAGGTCCTGATGCGGCACGGCGCAGCAGAACAGCGACATGCCCTGGGTCTTTTCGATGTCGCTCAAGGCGCGCGCCTGGTGCGGTTTGTGGCTGAGTTCACCCTCCAGCACCTTGCCCTTGCAGGAGCCGCAGGCGCCGTTCTTGCAGCCGTAAGGCAGGCCGATGCCGGCGCGGATGGCGGCGGAAAGGACGGTTTCATCGGCCTCGCAGGTGAACTGGTGGCCGCTCGGCTGGACGGTGATCTGGAAGGTCATGCGGTATCTGGACTTCAAAAAGTTATTGGTAAAACAAGGCGGTATTCTACACCGCCCCCGCCGGGGCCGTGGGGCGCCTACCGTGCTACAGTAGCGCGCCTCCACTTGTCCGCCTCGCCATGACCCAGACTTCCGCCTTCCACCGTCCGCGCCTGCTCGTCGTCGGCTGCGGCGACGTCGGCATGCGCCTGCTGCCCCTCATCGCACCCCGCTTTCGGGTGTTCGCCCTGACCAGCCAGCCCGAGCGGCGCGAAGAATTGCGCGCTGCGGGCGCGGTGCCAATCGTCGCCGATCTCGACCGGAGCGCGAGCCTGGGCCGCCTGCGCGGCCTGGCCGACTGGGTGCTGCACCTGGCGCCGCCCCAGCCCGAGGGCGACAGCGACCGCCGCACCCGGCGCCTGGTCGCGGCGCTCGGTGGCGTGAAGCGCCTGGTGTATGTGAGCACCACCGGCGTGTACGGCGACTGCGGCGGCGAGCGGGTGCTGGAGTCGCGCAAGGTCGCGCCGCGCAATGCGCGCGCGGTGCGGCGGGTCGATGCGGAAGGGGTGCTGCGCGCCTGGGCCCTGGCCACCGGGACGCGGCTGGCGATCCTGCGCGTGCCCGGCATCTATGCGGACGACCGCCTGCCCGTCAAGCGCCTGCAGCAGGGGACGCCGGCGCTGCGGCTTGAAGACGATGTGTTCACCAACCACATCCACGCCGACGACCTGGCGCGCATCGTCGCGCTGGCCCTGCTGCGCGGCCGTCCGGGAAGGGTGGTGCACGCGGTGGACGATACGCGCATGAAAATGGGCGACTATTTCGACGCGGTGGCCGATGCCCTCGGCCTGCCGCGTCCGCCGCGCCTGCCGCGTGCGGAGCTCGAGGCGGTGGTGTCGCCGGCCCTGTTGTCCTTCATGTCGGAATCGCGCGTGCTCGACAATACCCGCCTGAAGCGCGAACTGCGCGTGCGGCTGCGCTATCCGGATGTGGCGGCGGCGCTGGCGCAGCTGCGGCCCGCTCCCGTACAATCGCCGCCTACGAAGGAGCAAGCATGACTTATGAAGAATACCTCGACGAAGTGACCACCCTGATCGTCGAAAAATACGGCGTCAAGGATGCCGCTGCCATCAAGATCGTCGTCGACGCGCAGGACAAGGAATTTTTCGTCGCCCACGACGACAAGCCCGAGATGCGCACCGTCGAGCGCGCCCATGCGGATGCGCGCACCCTCTACCAGGCAAGCAGCCTGGCCAAAGCGCCGCCCAAGAAAAAGTAAATCGCCGCAGCGTTTCTTTCATGCGCCATCCGCATCGCAGCGGAGGCACGCGCACGTCTGTACTTAGAGCATGTCCTCAAAATATTGATGGTCTTGTGCAAAAGTCAATCACTATGTGTATCATTTCGTCCCTGACGAAAAATGCCATATAAACCATGCCGTTGGAGCGCGGACTGCTAATTTTTCGCGATAGATCACGGAAAGTGACAAATTAATAATACTTCCTGAACCTGAAAGAAACGACATGCCCATCCGCAGACTGCCCGAAGGCGCAGAGTACGACCCCAACCGGGTCCTCGACGCCATCATCGCCAAACTCCGCCTCAAGAACGACGCCGCGCTCTCGCGCTTGCTGGAAGTGGCGCCACCCGTGATCAGCAAGATCCGCCACAACACGCTGCCGATCGGCGCCACCATCCTGCTGCGCATGCATGAGGTGAGCGACTTCAGCATCAGCGAACTGCGCGAACTGATGATCAAGCAGGAAGCCATCCCGGAGCTGTTGGCTGCCTGAATGAACGGCCGGGGGACGCGATGGTCACCCGGCCGTCCGTCCGGGGATAGGCTTCAGGCCGCGTGGGCCAGTTCCTGGCCCGGTGTCGCCGGCGAGGAGCAATATGCGTACGCGGCCCTGGCCGCTTCGCCAGGTTTCGCGGGCGAGGAGCAATAGGCGTAAGCGTTGGCCGCTGCGCCAGGTTTCGCCGGCGACGAGCAGTATGCGGTCGCGGCCTTGAGCGCTTCACCCGGTTTCGCGGGCGAAGAGCAGTAGGCGTAGGCGTTGGCCGCTTCGCCCGGCTTCGCCGGCGAGGAGCAGTAGGCGTACGCGGTGTTGGCCGCCAGGCCCGGCTTCGCCGGCGAGGAGCAGTATCCGTACGCGGCGCCGGCACTGCTGCCCGGCTTGCCCGGCGAGGAGCAATAGGCGTAGGCGGCGTCCGCGCCTTCCTGCGGCTTGCCCGGCGAGGAGCAATACGCGTATGCGGCATTGGCGGCGTCAACCGGTTTCGTCGGAATGGAGCAATAGGCATGCGCGGCATTGGTGGCCTGGCGCGGCTTGCCCGGCGACGAGCAGTAAGCGCCGGCGGCGTCGAGCGGCTTGGTCGGGATGGAGCAATACGCATAGGCGGCGTCGTGCTGCTTGCCCGGCGAGGAGCAGTATGCGTAGGCGTCGTTGGCGGCCGGCGCGGCGCCGAATTCCGCTTCGTAGATTTCGCGCATGCGCTCGCCGGCGGCAGCATGGTCGCCCTCGTTCGCATCGGCGCCGATGCCGACGTAGGGGTAGTGGTGCAGGAAGTAGCCGAACACGGCTTCGCAGTCGCGGGCGTACTTCATCGTGTCGAGGATGTGGTAGTGCCAGAAAGTGTCGACGTCGACGGTCGGCGAGGCCTCCGCGTCGGGATACTTCTTCATCAGGAAGAGGAAGCGGCGGTACTCGGCTTCCACTGCATCGGCCCGCTGTGCGGACCAACCTTCACCGGATTCCACATGCATCAGTTTCATTTTGATCGGGGCAAGATCAAGAGCTTCAAATGCTGCGAATGCGTTCGTCGACATGATTTTCACCTTTTGTTGTAGACCTGTTAGTTAAGGCATTCTTTTTTATCCCTAGTTAAAGCGGTACGTCAGAAAGTCCTCCTGAGTGAAGGTGACGCGTTAATCGGAGGCCAAGAGCCGTGTCTTGACCGGTGGCAGTGATAAAAATTGTCCTGCGACCGGTCAGTCTCAATGTTGAGTTCAGTCAACTGAGAAACTGTTGTGTAGAAACGCGACAACATGGCTAATCAGTCCATTTCGGGCTAGGCAATGGCAGGCAGTACGAGGTCATCGTCACGCGATGGAAGCTCGGACATGCCGCCCAGGTGCGCGCCCACCGGGATGGTGACGACGATGGTGGTGCCGGTATCCGGACCGCTGCTGATCGAGAAGCTGCCGCCGAGGATGTTGATGCGCTCTTCGATGCCCACCAGGCCGAAGGAGCCGTTGCGGTTGCGGCTGCCCGGCTGCATGCCGACGCCGTTGTCGCGAATCGTCATGGTCAGCGCATCGCCGTGCTGGTGGAGGTCGATCCGCACCCGGCTCGCACGCGCGTGCCGCGCCACGTTGTTGAGCGACTCCTGAAGGATGCGGAACAGGGCGGTGGCGCACTGGTCGTCGAGGTGGTGCTCGGTCTCGTCCTCGACCAGCTCGCATTCGATGCCGGTGCGGCGTGCGAAGTCGGCGACCTGCCAGTCGACCGCCGCGTTCAGGCCCAGGTCGAGCACGTTCGGGCGGAGGTCGTTGATGATCTGGCGCACGCTGCGGATGGTGACGTCGATCTGGCGCACCGTCGCGCTGGCGCGCTCGTGCAGGCGTCCATGGCGGTCGCGCGTGCGGTTGGCCAGGATCTCGGCCTCGATCTTCAGGGCGAGCAGGTTTTGCGCGAGTTCGTCGTGGATCTCGCGGGCGATGCGCTTGCGCTCGCCCTCCTTGATCTGTTCCGCATGCGCTGCGAGCTGGCGCAGTTTTTCATTGCTTGCCTGCAGCTTGGCCTGGCTGGCCCGCAGCTCGCGCGTCATGTCCTCGGCCATGCGCAAGGCGGAGCGGCGCGAGGACGCCAGGGTCTGGAACAGCGCGTAGAGCAGGGCGGTGCTGAGCGCGCCGGCAAGGGCGGCCAGCCAGGGATAGAAGAAGTCGAAGCGGGTGGACAGCGCCTTTCTATCGATGCTGAAATCGGCGCGCCAGTGGCGCTGGTTGTAGGCGATCAGCAGGTCGGCGCGCAGCACGTCGTCCTCGGCGCGTCCGCCCGGCGCGCGGATGCTTGAGGCGACATGGCTGTCGTAGAGCACCGCGCTGGGCCGGTCCCCGCCCGGCCCCGGCGGCACGGCGTCGAGGTCGGTGAGCACCAGGCGCACCTCGTCCGGGAATCCCTCGAGTGCGCCGCTGACCATCTTGTTGACGCCGAAACCGATGCCGACCGAGCCGACGTAGGCGGCGCGGCGCTGGTCGACCGTGTTGATCGGCACGCCACTGCGGTACACCGGCAAACGCATCGCGAGGATGTTCTGGCTGGGACCCGTGCCGGGCAGGATGTTGACGCGCAGGCCCGAGGCGGCGATGGAATTCTCGTCGCGCGATTTTGCCGCCGTGCGGCGGATGTAGCTGTTCGCTTCCAGGTCGAGGCCGAGCTTGTCGAGCGACTCCGGAATGGCAGGCTCCATGTAGATGATGACCGTGTAGCTGTCGCGGCCGGGCACGGGCTCCAGCTTCTTCGCAGGCTCGGGCATGCCGTACTGGCGCAGGCGGCGGCGTACGTCGGCATCGATCGCCGCCAGTTCGGACGGACCGACGGCGCGCGCGTAATTCATGGCCTCGATGCCGGGGAAGTTGCGGGGCGTGTCGAGCTGTTCGACGTAGTGGCGGAAGTCGTCGGCGGTGGCTGCCGGGTTGGCGTGGAACAGTCCGGCCATGCCGCGCAGGACGTTGGTATAGCTCTTGATGCGGGCGTCGATCGCATACTGGGCGGCGCGCGCCATGCCGCGAAAGCGCGCCTGGGCATCGCTTTCGATGGCCTGCGCGGTCGCCATGTATAGCGCGGCTCCGACCGACACCGAGAGAAGAGAGCCGATCAGCAGGGTGGTAGGAAATTTGACCAGGTGTGGAGGCGCTGACATGGTCGTGTACCTCGCTTGCTGAGTGAATACGTGTCGTAAATGCGACAAACATTCATAACGGTAGCTCGTTTACACGGCAAAGTGCCTATCAAGTTTACTAGGTTTACCATTTCCACAACGGAATTGAAAACTTGGAAACGTTTCAAATTCGCCAATAAAAACGGGCCCGCGCCCAGGGAGTGCCTGGAGTCGGGCCCGACAGTCTGCGACGGGCACCGCTTCTTCCTTCGGTGCCATTGCAAAAAAACTGGTTCTGAAGCTTATTTACCCCAGCTGTCTTTCAGCGTAGTCACGCGGTTGAACACCGGCTTGCCCGGCTGGGAGTCCACGCGGTCGGCCACAAAATAGCCGTGGCGCTCGAACTGGAAACGCTGGTCCGCCACGGCGTCCTTCATGCCCGGCTCCAGGTAGGCGGTGACGGTTTCCAGCGCGTTCGGATTGAGGGCGGCCTTGAAATCCTTGCCGCCGGCGTCCGGCTGGGGTTCCGTGAACAGGCGGTCGTACAGGCGCACTTCGGCCTCCAGTGCGGTGGCGGCGCTGACCCAGGTGATGTTGCCCTTGACCTTGTAGTTGTCCGCGCCCGGCGTGCCCGACTTCGAATCCTCGAAGTACTTCACGTGCACGGCCGTGACCTTGCCGTTGTCGTCCTTCTCGAAGCCGGTGCACTCGACCACGAAGCCGTACTTCAGGCGCACGCGCGCGCCGGGCTGGTCGCCCACGGGCGGGGTGAAGCGGTGGTAGCCCTTGGTCGGGGTTTCCATGAAGTCTTCCTGCTCGATCCACAGCTCGCGGGTGAAGGGGAAGGTGCGCACGCCCATCTCCGGATGGTGCGGGTGGACCGGCGAGGAGCACTCGACCGCCTCGCCTTCCGGGAAGTTGTCGACAATGAGCTTCAGCGGACGCAGCACGGCGATCGCGCGCGGGGCCTTCGGATCCAGGTCGTCGCGCAGCGCGCCTTCCAGGGTGCTCATGTCGATCCAGCCGTCGGCCTTCGAGACGCCGATGCGCTCGCAGAACAGCTGGATCGATTCCGGCGTGTAGCC